>NZ_JBPIZC010000014.1:0-791 GCF_051172515.1 Bacillus sp. G402 | reverse complement strand
AGTTGAGCTACACCGGCTTTATCTATCCTAACATTATGTAAGAATAAATATGGTGGAGGATGACGGGCTCGAACCGCCGACCCTCTGCTTGTAAGGCAGATGCTCTCCCAGCTGAGCTAATCCTCCACTATGTAGGAATCTCTCGATCCGACAAAGATTATTATATACAGGTTTTACTCATTTGTAAAGGCTATATTAAAAAAATTTTATTTCATTTTTCATAACGTATTTCTTTTAACAGATGATGTTGATGTTACCAGTCAAAACGGCTTCAATTCAACGATTAACAGCTGTATTTCTCTTCTCTATATTCTCTCTAAAAACGAGTAAATCCTTTAAAAATATCAGCAGCCTTTCAATTTTTATACTTTAATGATATAGATATTTCTTTATTTCAACTGTTAAACGCAATGAATGTTTTGACTTCAATAAAATAGACTGATACAACTCCATTTAAATGAATGAATTTGTATCAGGCATCTATACACCTGCTATTCTTTCTCTCTATTACTTTTCTCCATACTTAAAAGTGAACATGCTTCACAGACTTTCACGTTGATTTAGAGCATCTCCACGCTTATAGTGAATTAAAACAACCTGATTTATACCACATATGTATCAAGGTGATCTTCTTTCAAACAGCACAAAAAAGACCAGTTCCGACTGGAACTGATCCTTTGAAAAGCTTGGCGGCGTCCTACTCTCACAGGGGGAAACCCCCAACTACCATCGGCGCTGAAGAGCTTAACTTCCGTGTTCGGTATGGGAACGGGTGTGACCTCTTCGCTATC
>NZ_JBPIZC010000012.1:0-1550 GCF_051172515.1 Bacillus sp. G402 | reverse complement strand
AGAAACCCATGTTTTTCTACAATCTTTTTTATTTTCACCATCATTATGATAGATGAGATTGAAGGAAAAACATGAAAAAGACCTCCCACACACCTAGCCTAGCTTTGCTAGGTGTGTGGCAATCTTCTTCATGTTCTGGCAGGCAGCTGTGAGAAGCACTTGCTCACTCACATTCTGTTTCCCCCTCAACCGGCAGTAGCGAAGCCCATGCAGTTGTTTTGAATCTGCAAAGCTTCGCTCTATTTTTTCTTTTCTTTTTTTATATAGCTCTTTTCCAGCGGCAGACAGACGATTTTGCCTGATCTTTTCTTTATGTTCCTCCCACACATGTCTTGAGATGACCTTTTGATGATTTTTAGATCTTGTGCAGTTTTCAAGGAAAGGACACGATGTGCATTTTTTAGGATCTGATTTGTAGAACCTATAACCTTTTCGATCAGTCGTGGTATATAAAAGCTTTTCACCATTCGGGCATATGTATTGATCGTGTTCAGAATCATACTGGAATTTCCACTTCTCGAATAATCCCCTTGTTGGATGGAAACGTCTATGTGCGATGACACCAAAAATACGGCGATCAGATAAACCTTTACAGATTGGGGTTGTCAAATAACCAGAATCAAGGGCAACTGCGTTTACTTGAAAACCAAATCGTGCGATTTGGTGATCCAATCGTTCAAGATACGGAACGGAATCATGGACATTGCCAGGCGTGACATGAGCATCTGTGATGATATTGTACTTCATATCCGTTGTACGATGGTCTAGGTAGAAAAAGCCTTCTGGTTTGTTTTCACGATAAAGATAGCCACTTTCAGGATCAGTCGTACTTTGACGAATGTCTTTTTCCGTTTTCACCTCCTCTTTTACCTTTAAGGGCTTTTTTTCGTGTGCCACCCGATCTTCTTGGATCGCTTCTTCTAATTCATTTATATAGTTCTGGGTATCTTGTTCAATCGTTTTTCTTGTATATTTATGTTTATTGGCATTGGCTTTAAGATGAGTGGAGTCAGTAAAAAGAACGCGCCCTCCAACCATATCGTGATTGATGGCTTGAAGAACAATTTCATCGAAAATGTCTTGAAAAATGGTTGTATCCTTAAATCGAGTACGACGATTCCAGCTAATGGTCGAGTGATGGGGAACGGGGTCATTGATGTTTAAACCTAAAAACCATCTATACGCCATGTTATAGTAAATTTCTTTTTCAAGTTGTCTTTCAGAACGGATACCGTACAGGTATCCGATAAACATCATTTTAAACAAAATAAGTGGATCAAGTGAGGGACGACCTTTATTCTCACTATAATATGGTTTTACTTTGTCTATGATAAATGAAAAATCAATGTACTGATCAATTTTACGAAGCAGGTGATCCTCTTCGACCAGTTGATCTAGCAATACAAATTCGGCTTCGTGCTGAGAAGAATTTCTAGTGTGGAACATGAGAAAAACACCTTCCTTTAGTATGCTTTTCTCTATTATAAAATGGGATAGTGGAAAATTTAAGGGAAAAAATAAAGCTGTCGAGATTTTCTCGACAGCCTGAG
>NZ_JBPIZC010000011.1:0-1938 GCF_051172515.1 Bacillus sp. G402 | reverse complement strand
AGGTCACACCCGTTCCCATACCGAACACGGAAGTTAAGCTCTTCAGCGCCGATGGTAGTTGGGGGTTTCCCCCTGTGAGAGTAGGACGCCGCCAAGCTTTTCAAAGGATCAGTTCCAATCGGAACTGATCCTTTTTTGTGTTTCAATAAATGATATATCTATTTATATTGAAAATAGTGGTCTTTCACTACATTCTCAATAACTCATTCATTTCATCCCCTTCACTGGAATTCTAGACATTCTATAATATTCTTATCATCCAATCTCGTCGCTCGCTCATCTTGCTAAGAGTCAACATATCTAAAAAGGATCTTCTCCTCTGGCAACCATATGTAGCGAACTGCGCTTGCTGCTAGATCATTGAAACCTACATAAGAGAGCAAAGGGCATCTTGGATTGCTAATGAGAGAGAAGAGGAAGATTTGAGTTAAGCACTACAATGTTTGATGAAGCAAAGGAACATTGAGACGAATTTTTGAAAAATGACCATGATCAATTTAATATAAACAATTATACAAAAATGGTTTCTCTGAAAAATAAAATAATAAAAAAATTCGTTTCTAAATGCACGTTATCTGAGGATATAAGGAATAAAACAAACATTTTTCAGCTTTAAAAGAGCTGTTTTTACATTGAAAAAGCGCTATTAATGCCCTTTTTAACAAAAAAACATAAAAAAATGAAAAAAAAACTTTTAAAATGAAGAGACAAGTGGTAAACTTCTTTAGGTGCCTTAACGAAAAGGTTTGAAAAAACAGATTTAAAATAAATTCAAAAATTATTTTAAAAAAGTCTTTACAAACAATATCTTATCGTTATATAATACTATTTGTCAGATCGAGAGACATTCGAAACGACACAATATGGAGGATTAGCTCAGCTGGGAGAGCATCTGCCTTACAAGCAGAGGGTCGGCGGTTCGAGCCCGTCATCCTCCACCATATTTATTCTTACATAATGTTAGGATAGATAAAGCCGGTGTAGCTCAACTGGTAGAGCAACTGACTTGTAATCAGTAGGTTGGGGGTTCAAGTCCTCTTGCCGGCACCACTTTCATATGGTAAGATAGACAAGTCGCTTTAAAAGCGAGCCATTAGCTCAGTTGGTAGAGCATCTGACTTTTAATCAGAGGGTCGAAGGTTCGAGTCCTTCATGGCTCACCATTTTCATGCGGGTGTGGCGGAATTGGCAGACGCGCTAGACTTAGGATCTAGTGTCTTTATGACGTGGGGGTTCAAGTCCCTTCACCCGCATTGCCAAACAACATAAAGAAATCCTGTAATGCGGAAGTAGTTCAGTGGTAGAACACCACCTTGCCAAGGTGGGGGTCGCGGGTTCGAATCCCGTCTTCCGCTTATACCATCCACGCCGGGGTGGTGGAATTGGCAGACACACAGGACTTAAAATCCTGCGGTAGGTGACTACCGTGCCGGTTCAAGTCCGGCCCTCGGCATTATAAAATAAGCGCCCGTAGCTCAATTGGATAGAGCGTTTGACTACGGATCAAAAGGTTAGGGGTTCGACTCCTCTCGGGCGCGCCATTAAGATCGGGAAGTAGCTCAGCTTGGTAGAGCACTTGGTTTGGGACCAAGGGGTCGCAGGTTCGAATCCTGTCTTCCCGACCATCTTTTATGGGGCCTTAGCTCAGCTGGGAGAGCGCCTGCCTTGCACGCAGGAGGTCAGCGGTTCGATCCCGCTAGGCTCCACCAATATGATCTTTGAAAACTAAACAAGACAAAACGTACCTGTTAATTCGAGTTTTTATAAAAAAATCCTATGATACATCATAGGTAGTCAGTCAAACGCTGACGAAAAACAAAACTTCGGTTTTGTACTTTTTCGGAGAGTTTGATCCTGGCTCAGGACGAACGCTGGCGGCGTGCCTAATACATGCAAGTCGAGCGGACAGAAGGGAGCTTGCTCCCGGATGTTAGCGGC
>NZ_JBPIZC010000010.1:0-3048 GCF_051172515.1 Bacillus sp. G402 | reverse complement strand
GTTCATTTTTCACATTAGAATATAGGTTAAGTCCTCGATCTATTAGTATCTGTCAGCTCCACGTGTCACCACGCTTCCACCTCAGACCTATCAACCTGATCATCTTTCAGGGATCTTACTTCCTTGCGGAATGGGAAATCTCATCTTGAGGGGGGCTTCATGCTTAGATGCTTTCAGCACTTATCCCGTCCGCACATAGCTACCCAGCGATGCCCTTGGCAGAACAACTGGTACACCAGCGGTGCGTCCATCCCGGTCCTCTCGTACTAAGGACAGCTCCTCTCAAATTTCCTGCGCCCGCGACGGATAGGGACCGAACTGTCTCACGACGTTCTGAACCCAGCTCGCGTACCGCTTTAATGGGCGAACAGCCCAACCCTTGGGACCGACTACAGCCCCAGGATGCGATGAGCCGACATCGAGGTGCCAAACCTCCCCGTCGATGTGGACTCTTGGGGGAGATAAGCCTGTTATCCCCGGGGTAGCTTTTATCCGTTGAGCGATGGCCCTTCCATGCGGAACCACCGGATCACTAAGCCCGACTTTCGTCCCTGCTCGACTTGTAGGTCTCGCAGTCAAGCTCCCTTGTGCCTTTACACTCTGCGAATGATTTCCAACCATTCTGAGGGAACCTTTGGGCGCCTCCGTTACATTTTAGGAGGCGACCGCCCCAGTCAAACTGCCCACCTGACACTGTCTCCCTGCCCGATAAGGGCAGCGGGTTAGAAGGTCAATACAGCCAGGGTAGTATCCCACCGATGCCTCCACCGAAGCTAGCGCTCCGGTTTCCAAGGCTCCTACCTATCCTGTACAAGCTGTACCAACATTCAATATCAGGCTGCAGTAAAGCTCCACGGGGTCTTTCCGTCCTGTCGCGGGTAACCTGCATCTTCACAGGTACTATAATTTCACCGAGTCTCTCGTTGAGACAGTGCCCAGATCGTTGCGCCTTTCGTGCGGGTCGGAACTTACCCGACAAGGAATTTCGCTACCTTAGGACCGTTATAGTTACGGCCGCCGTTTACTGGGGCTTCAATTCGCACCTTCGCTTACGCTAAGCGCTCCTCTTAACCTTCCAGCACCGGGCAGGCGTCAGCCCCTATACTTCGCCTTACGGCTTCGCAGAGACCTGTGTTTTTGCTAAACAGTCGCCTGGGCCTATTCACTGCGGCTTCTCGGGGCTTTAACACCCTAAGAAGCACCCCTTCTCCCGAAGTTACGGGGTCATTTTGCCGAGTTCCTTAACGAGAGTTCTCTCGATCACCTTAGGATTCTCTCCTCGCCTACCTGTGTCGGTTTGCGGTACGGGCACCTCTCACCTCGCTAGAGGCTTTTCTTGGCAGTGTGGAATCAGGAACTTCGCTACTAAATTTCGCTCGCCATCACAGCTCAGCCTTCACGGGAAACGGATTTGCCTATTTCCCAGCCTAACTGCTTGGACGCGGATATCCAATACCGCGCTTACCCTATCCTCCTGCGTCCCCCCATTGCTCAAATGGTGAGGAGGTGGTACAGGAATATCAACCTGTTGTCCATCGCCTACGCCTTTCGGCCTCGGCTTAGGTCCCGACTAACCCTGAGCGGACGAGCCTTCCTCAGGAAACCTTAGGCATTCGGTGGACGGGATTCTCACCCGTCTTTCGCTACTCATACCGGCATTCTCACTTCTAAGCGCTCCACCAGTCCTTCCGGTCTGACTTCACTGCACTTAGAACGCTCTCCTACCACTGTTCGTAAGAACAGTCCGCAGCTTCGGTGATACGTTTAGCCCCGGTACATTTTCGGCGCAGAGTCACTCGACCAGTGAGCTATTACGCACTCTTTAAATGGTGGCTGCTTCTAAGCCAACATCCTGGTTGTCTAAGCAACTCCACATCCTTTTCCACTTAACGTATACTTTGGGACCTTAGCTGGCGGTCTGGGCTGTTTCCCTTTCGACTACGGATCTTATCACTCGCAGTCTGACTCCCAAGGATAAGTCATCGGCATTCGGAGTTTGACTGAATTCGGTAACCCGGTAGGGGCCCCTAGTCCAATCAGTGCTCTACCTCCGAGACTCTTACCTTGAGGCTAGCCCTAAAGCTATTTCGGAGAGAACCAGCTATCTCCAGGTTCGATTGGCATTTCACCCCTACCCACACCTCATCCCCGCACTTTTCAACGTGCGTGGGTTCGGGCCTCCATTCAGTGTTACCTGAACTTCACCCTGGACATGGGTAGATCACCTGGTTTCGGGTCTACGACCACGTACTCATGCGCCCTATTCAGACTCGCTTTCGCTGCGGCTCCGCATCTTCTGCTTAACCTTGCACGGGATCGTAACTCGCCGGTTCATTCTACAAAAGGCACGCCATCACCCGTTAACGGGCTCTGACTACTTGTAGGCACACGGTTTCAGGATCTATTTCACTCCCCTTCCGGGGTGCTTTTCACCTTTCCCTCACGGTACTGGTTCACTATCGGTCACTAGGGAGTATTTAGCCTTGGGAGATGGTCCTCCCGGATTCCGACGGAATTTCACGTGTTCCGCCGTACTCAGGATCCACTCTGGAGAGAACAACATTTCAGTTACAGGGCTGTTACCTTCTTTGGCGGGCCTTTCCAGACCTCTTCGCTTATATCGTTCCTTTGTAACTCCGTATAGAGTGTCCTACAACCCCAAGAGGCAAGCCTCTTGGTTTGGGCTGTTCCCGTTTCGCTCGCCGCTACTCAGGGAATCGCATTTGCTTTCTCTTCCTCCGGGTACTTAGATGTTTCAGTTCCCCGGGTATGCCTTCTCATACTCTATGTATTCAAGTATGGATACTACTCCATTACGAGCAGTGGGTTTCCCCATTCGGAAATCTCCGGATCAAAGCTTGCTTACAGCTCCCCGAAGCATATCGGTGTTCGTCCCGTCCTTCATCGGCTCCTAGTGCCAAGGCATCCACCGTGCGCCCTTTCTAACTTAACCATTTCTTACTTTAGAAAGAATCACTATGTGTGATGAACTTTGCATTGCATTCAATGTGAATGTATTACTTATTGTTATCTAGTTTTCAAAGAACA
>NZ_JBPIZC010000009.1:0-8145 GCF_051172515.1 Bacillus sp. G402 | reverse complement strand
GAAGATTGCCACACACCTAGCAAAGCTAGGCTAGGTGTGTGGGAGGTCTTTTTCATGTTTTTCCTTCAATCTCATCTATCATAATGATGGTGAAAATAAAAAAGATTGTAGAAAAACATGGGTTTCTCTACAATCTGAGGCTCCCTTCTGGGAGCCTTTTTTACATCTTATAGCTGTTCTTTAATTTCTTTAATTTGATGAATATGGCGTTTTTCGTGTGCACCGATAAAATCAAGGTATTGCTTTAATGAAAGTTCTTCAAACACAGGATGTGCAATCACGCGTTTGAAATCTTCCTCTGTAAACGTTGATAAAATATGATTTAATTTCTCACGAGCTGTATCAAGCTCATCTTTTAAATGTGTAGGTGTCACATGCTTGCGCTCTGGCTCAACAATACTAGGCGCAGTGGCTTTTTTTGAACGATCCTCTGCCATTTCCACCGGCTTTGGCTCATATTCTTTAATCGGTGCTTTTTTCCCCTCGGCAGCTAGATGTTTTGCTGAAATTAGGTCCATTTTCTTTAAATGATCTGCAACCTCTTGAATGCTCCAAGTATCATCAGATAATTTTTGATTCAATTGTTCTTCGTTCAAACCTTGCAGCTCTTGCCACAATTCTTGTCTTGCATCATGTAATAAACTCATTTCTCTCACCTCAAGATCAAATTTTATCATACTGGTACAAGACAATCATTCTTTAGCTATCCGAGAAATCCTTTAATGAATTGTGATGAAAAATGAAACCTTTACAAAAGTGGTTCGTATTACCTGTTAGAAGGAATACACTTGGATGTGAGCATGGTCTAAATGAATGAAAGGCTGCTCATTTCATAAAGAAAGGGTGAGGAAGATGGATGTGTTTGGGCTGCCTCTTCAGACGCTGTACTTATACATATTGATGGTATCAGGAATCCTGACGCTTGTTTTCGTCTTTTTTGGCGATGTATTTGATGGATTGTTTGAAGCGATTCCTGTCCCGTTCCTTCAACCAACATTGATCCTCGCATTTCTTACCTTTTTCTCGGCTGGAGGATTTATCTCTGAAAAAACAGCAATTGTAGGAAGTGGACTTGGCGCAGTATTATCTACCATTCTCGCAGTGGTTCTCGTTACTTGTTTACATGTATTTGTCTTAGTCCCGCTTTCCTCTGCTGAAGAATCTCTTTCATATACGGAGGCCGACCTAAAAGGAAGAACTGGGGAGATCATTGTATCTGTACCAAAAGATGGGTTTGGAGAAGTGCTGTTAATTAGTAACAGCGGGAAAATCTCAAAGCCTGCCGTCAGTTTCGACGAAGAGGAGATTCCATATGGAACCCGGGTGCTGGTCGTCGAAGTGAACAAAGGCGTGTTATCTGTTATACCAAATGAAGAAATCTAGGAGGGAATGCTATGCCAGGAACAACCATATTAATTATTATTGGAATTGTGCTTGTGATTCTCATTGCACTTATTGGTGTATTTGTTTCGAAATACCGGACAGCTGGTCCAGATGAAGCATTAATTGTCACAGGAAGTTACCTCGGAAGTAAAAATGTCCACGTGGATGAAGGTGGAAACAAGATTAAGATTGTAAGAGGTGGAGGTACCTTTGTACTCCCTGTTTTTCAACAAGCAGAGCCGCTCAGCTTACTATCTAGCAAGCTAGATGTTTCAACGCCTGAAGTCTATACTGAGCAGGGTGTACCGGTCATGGCGGATGGAACGGCCATCATTAAAATTGGCGGATCAATTGAAGAAATCGCCACTGCGGCAGAGCAGTTTTTAGG
This sequence comes from Bacillus sp. G402, assembly GCF_051172515.1. Taxonomy (NCBI): domain Bacteria; kingdom Bacillati; phylum Bacillota; class Bacilli; order Caryophanales; family Bacillaceae; genus Bacillus; species Bacillus sp. G402. The sequence continues at coordinate 6,374 of NZ_JBPIZC010000009.1, read as the reverse complement.
GAAAACAAAAGAAGATCGTGAAAATGAAGCAAGAGAAGTACTAGAAGGACACCTTCGCTCCATTTTAGGGTCAATGACAGTTGAAGAGATTTATAAAAACAGAGAGAAATTTTCTCAAGAAGTACAGCGTGTTGCTTCTCAAGATCTAGCGAAAATGGGTCTTGTCATTGTATCGTTTACAATCAAAGATGTCCGTGATAAAAATGGCTATTTAGAATCACTAGGTAAACCTAGAATTGCTCAAGTGAAACGCGATGCAGATATTGCGACAGCAGAAGCAGATAAAGAAACACGTATCAAACGTGCAGAAGCAGATAAAGATGCGAAGAAATCTGAGCTTGAGCGTGCCACTGAAATCGCTGAAGCAGAAAAAATCAATGAGCTGAAAAGAGCAGAATTCAGACGTGAACAAGATACAGCAAAAGCAAGCGCTGACCAAGCGTACGATCTTGAAACAGCTCGTAATCGTCAGCACGTAACTGAACAAGAAATGCAAGTCAAAATCATTGAACGTCAGAAGCAAATTGAATTAGAAGAAAAAGAGATCCAGCGTCGTGAGCGTCAATACGATTCTGAAGTGAAAAAGAAAGCAGATGCGGACCGTTATGCTGTTGAGCAGTCGGCTGCGGCGGAAAAAGCGAAGCGTCTTGCAGAAGCAGATGCGAAGAAATACAGCATTGAAGCAATGGCAAAAGCAGAAGCAGAGAAAGTTCGGATTGACGGGCTTGCCAAAGCAGAAGCCGATCGTGCAAAAGGGGAAACAGAAGCAGAAGTCATTAGGTTGAAAGGACTTGCGGAAGCAGAAGCGAAAGAGAAAATTGCAGAAGCATTCGAACAGTATGGTCAAGCGGCGATTCTTGATATGATTGTGAAAATGCTACCTGAATATGCGAAACAAGTATCTGCTCCACTTTCTAACATTGATAAAATTACAGTTGTTGATACAGGTGGTAACGGGGAAGGCAGCGGTGCCAACAAAGTGACCAGCTATGCGACAAACCTTATGTCCAGTCTTCAAGAAAGTCTGAAAGCTTCTTCTGGAATTGATGTTAAAGAAATTATTGAGAATTTCTCTGGCAAAGGCAATGTGAAACAAAGCATCCAAGAACTGACGAATGAAATCAAACAGCCAAGAAAAAAAGAAATCGCTGATCGTCAAATAGAAGAATAAAAATCAAAAGACACCTTCTGATAGAGGGTGTCTATTTTACTTGGGGCACATGCCGGTGTCTTTTGATAGATGAAGAGAGATTCACAAGAATGCCTGCAGATATCATCATGAACACCAATGAAGATCCGCCGTAGCTAATAAAGGGAAGAGGAATGCCTGTAATGGGGAGAAGCCCAAAGACAGCTCCGAGATTAAAGGCTGCTTGAATCATAATTTGAAAAGTAAGCCCGATCGTTAATAGTTTTCCAAATGGATCTTGTAAACCTTGAACGATTCGAACGGCGCGATACATGATGAGTAGGTAGGCACCCATCACAAACAACAGCCCCATGATTCCCAGCTCTTCACTAATGATGGCCATAATAAAATCTGTATGGGCTTCAGGAAGAAACCCTAGTTTTTGAATGCTTCCGCCTAAACCATTCCCGGTCAGTCCTCCTGAATCCATGGCGAGATAAGAATGGATCAGCTGATAACCATCTCCATCTTCATACATGAAAGGATCACGAAAAGAAGTGATCCGTTTCAAACGATAAGGAGCGGTCACAGCAAAAAAAGTGATCCCTGCCGCAGCCGTCGAACCTAGTAGAATGAGGTGGCGTGTTTTAAGTCCAGCACATAATAAGACGATACCGCAGCTCAATAAAATAGAAACTGCTGTACCTAAATCTGGCTGTTTTAAAATCAATAAAAAAGCTAGACTCAAAAGAAGAAGTGGAGGCAGTACTCCTTTTTTAAAGGATGTAATGTACGCTTGTTTCCTTGCATATACATAGGCAAAATAGATGATCATCACTAATTTCACAGCCTCAGAGGGCTGGATGATCAGAGAGCCCAATTGAATCCATCGTTGTGAATTGTTTTTGACAACACCGATTCCTGGAAGCAGGACAAGGATAAGAAATAACAGTGACAGCATCACAAGCCACCGAATCCATTTACGGTAAACTTGATATGGAACCAGGGCCGCAGCGATGAAAAAGAAGAATCCAATCAAAAGCCATTGCCACTGTTTCATGAAGAAGTAGCTGCCCTGTCCATATTTTATTTCGCCTAAAGGATAACTCGCACTGTACACCATCAGCAATCCAAAGAAACAAAGACAAACAATCGTCCCAGCAAGAATGTGGTCGATTTTTTTTAGGTGAGAAAGAATCAATGACATCACCTTCAATCCCAGTTACGTCCAAACATGTAGGATGAGGACCTCAGATTGACACTAAACACAAGGCCAATGGCGATCATATTGGTTAAAAGCGCACTGCCCCCATAGCTGATAAAAGGAAGGGCAAGACCAGTCACAGGCATTAGCCCTACTGTCATCCCAACGTTTTGGAAGACTTGAAAGACGATCAGCCCAACCACCCCAGCACATATATAAAGCCCATAAAGGGTATTCGCATGCATAGCCACATGAATCATTCGATAGACCATCATAAGATATAAACAGATCAATAGGGAGGCGCCGATAAAACCAAACTCCTCGCCAATGACTGCAAATATAAAATCTGTATGGGCTTCAGGGATATTTCCCCCTTGTACTTGATTTCCTTTTGTATACCCGCTTCCTGATAATTGTCCTGACCCAATGCCAAGCATTGCTTGTTTCAGTTGATACCCATATGTCGAATCAAATTCATCAGGAGAGAGCCATCCATAAATGCGATCAAGCTGATGAGGTTTAATCACTTTTGTAAAGTGCTCAAAATGTTCATTGTGCAAGTAGGTCAAAAATGCAAGAAGCGCGAGAAAAGAAGCGATTAATGCAGCGATCATTTTACTTGAAATGCCTGACACAAGCATCAGTGTAAAAGCGATAGACAAGATCACAAGTGCCGTCCCCAAATCTGGCTGAATTAAAATCAGGAAAAAAGGAACAGCGGTCCAGCATATAATTTTCATTGTGGGAATCATGCTTTCTTTAAATGCAAAGCGCTGATGTTTGTATCGATTTAAAATAGCCGCTAACAGAAGAATGACAAAAATTTTCATAAATTCTGATGGTTGTACTTTCATGGGTCCCAAGCTGATCCACCTTTGAGAGCCATTTTGATTCGTGCCAAAAAAATGAACGAGAATGATGAGAAAGAGACCACCTGCAAATAATCGAAAAGATAACCGCTCAAGCAGTTCATAATCAAAGTAAGCAACTGCCGCCATAAGGCCAAAGCCGACAATATACCAGAAAACTTGCCTTTTGACGAAATAAAACATATCTTGCGTTTCATACTGTCCCGATCCGCTATACACAGCCAGTAGGCTGATCACAAAGAAGCAAATGACAGTGAATAATAATGCGAAGTCAATGCTGTTCTGTTTTTTCATGTCTCCGTCACCTGCTATGACCTATTTGTCAGCTGGTACAATACGACCTGCACCGCTGCAGCGTCATCAATATAGCCGATCGGAAAAATATAATCTGGTATTAAATCAACGGGCATAATGAAGTAAAGTAATGCGCCTCCCATCAACATCAATTCTCGAGAAGTCCCCCGTCCGCTCATGAACGAGTAGTACATGCTTTTCAATTGATCAAGAAATGGTCCAACACCGCTTATCGTATCTATCTTTTTTTCAAAATTTGCTGAGATTGTTTCTTTTCCCTCATCTGATTGACTATAGGTTTCATATTCATTTAACTTCTGTTTCAATTCATTCTCGCTGAACGTCCCGTCATAGACATCATGATCTTTCAGCGTTCGCTCAATCTCTTCTACGGCTTGAATGAACGTATTACCGTGAACTCCTTCGTTTTTAATTGAAAATCCAGCCGTGGCCAATAGATGATCTAAAGAAATGTGTAGAGCATCTGAAAGCCGCTGTAAATGGTTCAAAGTCGGTTTTCTTTTTCCGTTCATGATTCTAGACAGTGTGGCTTTATCAATTTCTGTTTGTGTACTGAGTTCTCTTAATGAAAGAGAACGTATTTGCAGTTGTTCTTTTAAAAACTGCCGAAGCTCAGTTGTTTTAAATTCCATCTCTTTCTTCACCCTTTTCATAAAGTTCAACTCTTTAATAGAAGAAGTCGTACCCAATATATAGGGGTGTTGACAAAATGTCAACGAATATCCATTAAGGATTGCATTTTATAAAATAGCAACTTATCATATGAAACATAGAGTAAGAAATGGCTAAAAGGGGTGTGCAGATGAAGGTTAGATATGCAGTACATAATGATATTCCTAAAATTGCCGAAATTCATGTGAAGAGCTGGCAAACGACTTATCATGGCATTATTTCACAAGAGTATTTAGATGCTTTGAATGTAGAGGAGCGGGAAGAGAGCTGGAGAAGCAGGTCGCTTGAAGGCACGTTTGTCGCAGAGGATGCTGACGGAGTATTTGGTTTTGCTTCCTTCGGAAAACAGCGTGATGAGAGATATTCAATATATGATGGTGAGCTTTATGCCATCTATTTGTTGCAGAGAAAACAGAAATCAGGAGCGGGGATGGCTTTGATTGCAAAAGGTGTGGATTATTTAATAGAGAAAGGCTATCAGAATATGCTGCTCTGGGTATTTGAGCAAAATTCAGCGAAGCAATTTTATCAAAAACTTCAACCTAGTTTTGCCGTCACCAGCCAGTTCGAGCTGGCTGGTGAGAACCATGAAGAAATAGGGTATGGATGGGAACTGTCTGTCCTAAGCGATCATGTTCAACAAATTATATCGTCAGCTTCCAGTAATAATGAGAGAAAAAAGTAAAAAGGGTGGCGAGTAAAATATAAGATATAAAAGGAGAAGCCTCTACTTTTCCTTTCACACCTGCTATTTTTAATGCCTCATAGAAACTTGCCAAAAAGTAGGCGAGACTGAGGATGTAACAGCACAGCATAATGGAGTAAGGATTCATCGTCGTACCTCCAGCATGAAATCTTCTACTATTAATAGATTCAATAGAGCAGCAAATTATGCATAAAAAATAACCCGCTGAAACAGCTGGGTTATTTTTGTCGAGGAAAAACCAAACGAGACGCACTAGGAATGAGTAAACAAAGAACAATACTACAAATGATAAATGAAGGAATCATATATGTGCTGTTATAAACTAATGAATACACCCATCCTGGTGTTCCTTTTGGTGCATAATGAGAAAAGAAAACTACACCTGAAATAAAGAACGTCAGCAGTCTGAAGAAACTGGCGACAAATACAGCTAGGATAATATAGAAGAATTGTTTCTTTCGCTTTTTATCCTGAATGGCTTTTTTAATTGATCCTGAGAATAGCCCGCTTAAACAAATCACAACAGATGCGACAAAGTAATCGAGAAATCCTTGTACAGGTGTAGCAATAATAGGATTGTTCATCAGCTGTAGTCCTGCGATTAACACACCGATGATAAATCCAGCAGACACGCCCCATCTAATGGACATGAGAATGACAGGAATCATGATCAGTGCAATTGACCCGCCGTTTGGCATTCTTAAAAAGAGACCTGATAAATAATCTAAAACAAGTGCAAGAGAAGTCATGATGGCGATCTCCATCAGTCGTACTAATTGATTTGATTGTTGCATAAAAAAATCCCCTTTTCACGAATTGTGCAAGGAGAGACCATGTCAGGATGAGTATGTGATTCATAGAAAAACATATCGGCTTGCATACATGCATGTATGCAAGTGATTCCACATTCCTACTTCAGTATTAACTGACAGGTTCAAAGGGTCAGAACAACGAATTGTTCACTCTCAGCACGAGGCTCCCCCTGCGGTTATTAAATTTCAATCTATTATAAATATACTAAAGACCTACAGGATCAACAATAGTGAATTACGGAGTTAAGCCCTTTTTGTACGAATATATAGGAAGAGATCAGGAAAAATAAATTATTTAGAAAAAATACTTGTTTCTTCTTTTAAAAGGTGTTATATTTGTATTCGCCGCTGAAACAGCGCGGTTGAGAAATAACATTCAAGAAAAAAGTTGTTGACTTCATCTTGATAGAATGTTATATTAATAAAGTCGCTTCTGAGCGATAACGAAGATGATCTTTGAAAACTAAACAAGACAAAACGTACCTGTTAATTCGAGTTTTTATAAAAAATCCTATGATACATCATAGGTAGTCAGTCAAACTGACGAGGCAGGAAATGATCACATGCTAAGTTCGCTACATCGTGTAGCAACGCATGTGTGATATGCATCCTGCATACCTCGGAGAGTTTGATCCTGGCTCAGGACGAACGCTGGCGGCGTGCCTAA
>NZ_JBPIZC010000008.1:0-18520 GCF_051172515.1 Bacillus sp. G402 | reverse complement strand
CATACCGAACACGGAAGTTAAGCTCTTCAGCGCCGATGGTAGTTGGGGGTTTCCCCCTGTGAGAGTAGGACGCCGCCAAGCTTTTCAAAGGATCAGTTCCAATCGGAACTGGTCTTTTTTGTGTTTTCTTCTAGCAGCATCATGATATAAGCCGGAAACTTGTCCTCTGCAATCTCCATATAACGTTCAATCATGACATAGTCATCACTAATGTATTGAGATAAAAGCTCGTACCACCATTCTGTTTCGTAGCGGGCAATCATACTGAGGTTATACATTAACAAGTAATGGCTGATGATCTCAGGAATCCCTAAAAAGGCATCTCGTGTTGCTGGAATGAACCATTGATTCATTTCTAAATCATAATGAAGATGAGTAGCAAGAGCAGGGTTTTCTTCTGAAAATACATCAAATGTTAGTTTTTTAGCCTCTCGTTGCTTAAGCTTCCAAGTTGTATGGAACTCAAAATATTCAATAAAACGTTCGGCAGACATATTATAGAGCAAGGGAATATGATCTTGAATCAACATGCCATTTGCTTGTTCTACTTTCACTAAAGTAGAGGGTTGTTTTTGAAACTCCAGAATATGACCCATTTCAGGTATTTTTGAAAGGAGATTGATCATCGTAAATCGTTCATCTTCAAGACCATTTAAATGAAATAAGTGCTTTAATACATGCATACATAATCCGTTTCGCTGAATCTTGACTTCATCCTCACTAAAACGATAATGCTGCTTCTTTCTTTTTCTTGAGGTGACGCCATGAGCTAAGACAGAGGTTTGAGAAGGATAGTCGGGATCCACTGTCAGCAAACATGCCTTTAACAGCTGTGCCATTCCATAAAACAATAAAATCGGTTTTAGTTCAAGCGGAGCTGATGCGGCTTGGTCATAAAATGTATGACCGTGCTTTAAAAAGTAAATAAATCGTTCACAGTTTTTATAGGCTTGCTGGTTTGCCTCCTGAATGTTCCGTTTCTCGTACTGTTGAAATAGAAACTTTTGGGAAGTTTCAAGTGAGTAAAAACGTTTTAAATCCTTCCATCCTGAACTTTTCATCTTCTTCCTCAACTCTCTTTATATTTTCTAAAAATTGCAACTGTTTGTTGCTTCCTTGACATGCTGTTTCCTAGTTGATAATCTACATATAATATTTTGCCGAAAAGAGGGGGATTTACTAATGTGGGAAAGTAAATTTTCAAAAGAAGGTTTGACGTTTGACGATGTGTTGCTTGTTCCAGCAAAGTCTGAGGTGCTTCCGCGTGATGTCAATTTATCAGTTGAGTTAACAAGCACTTTAAAGCTGAACATTCCAATTATTAGTGCAGGAATGGATACTGTGACGGAATCACAAATGGCGATTGCAATGGCACGTCAAGGTGGTCTTGGAATCATCCATAAGAACATGTCTATTGAGCAGCAAGCTGAACAAGTGGACAAAGTAAAACGTTCAGAGCGTGGTGTTATTACAAATCCATTTTTCTTAACACCAGATCATCAAGTATTCGATGCAGAACATTTAATGGGTAAATATCGTATTTCTGGTGTACCGATTGTCAATAACGAACAAGATCAAAAGCTTGTTGGGATTATTACGAACCGTGACCTTCGTTTTATTTCGGATTATTCAATGAAGATTAGCGACGTGATGACAAAAGAGGAACTTGTGACAGCTTCTGTTGGAACAACATTAGAAGAAGCTGAAAAAATCCTTCAGCAATATAAAATTGAAAAATTACCTCTTTTAGATGACGAAGGAACATTAAAAGGTCTCATCACCATCAAAGATATTGAAAAAGTGATTGAATTCCCTAACTCCTCTAAAGATGCACATGGCCGTTTAATTGTTGGTGCCGCTGTAGGTGTCACTGGCGATACAATGACTCGTGTGAAAAAATTAGTAGAAGCCAATGTTGATGTGATCGTCATTGATACAGCACACGGTCATTCTCAGGGTGTTCTAGACACTGTATCGAAAATCCGTGAAACGTATCCTTCTCTTAATATCATTGCTGGTAACGTTGCAACAGCTGAAGCAACAAAAGCATTGTTTGAAGCTGGAGCAGATATTGTAAAAGTGGGTATTGGACCAGGATCGATTTGTACAACACGTGTTGTTGCAGGGGTTGGTGTACCACAAATCACAGCGATTTATGACTGTGCAACAGAAGCAAGAAAACATGGTAAATCTATTATTGCAGATGGTGGAATTAAATATTCAGGTGATATCGTGAAAGCATTAGCTTCTGGTGGACATGCTGTTATGCTGGGAAGCCTGCTTGCTGGTACATCTGAAAGCCCAGGAGAAACAGAAATTTTCCAAGGCAGACGTTTCAAAGTATATCGTGGTATGGGTTCTGTTGCTGCAATGGAAAAAGGAAGTAAAGATCGTTACTTCCAAGAAGATAATAAAAAATTCGTTCCAGAAGGTATCGAAGGACGTACACCGTATAAAGGACCAGTTGTTGACACTGTTTACCAACTCGTTGGCGGTATTCGCTCTGGTATGGGCTACTGTGGAACACAGGACTTACGTACTCTTAGAGAAGAAGCACAATTCATTCGCATGACAGGTGCAGGTCTTCGTGAGAGCCATCCACATGATGTACAAATTACAAAAGAATCACCAAACTACACAATTTCTTGATAAATTGTGACAATCAAATTACATTTGACAGGGTCTATGACTCTGTCTATTTTTTTTGTCTTTATTGTGATAAAATTTATACTGTTGTGTCGAAATAAGCCCTTGTGGATTAAATATATATGAAAAACGTCGAAAAAAGATGAATACGGAGGTATGACGATTGAACAGCAAGATGTTGAAACAGCTTATGGTCTCTATCCTTGCATTGGCATTGATTGTTACTGCATTTACCCCAATGTCCAAAGCAAAAGCGGCTGAAGATCCATTCAATGTGAATGCGAAAGCAGCCATCCTTATTGAAGCTTCTACAGGTAAAATTCTTTATAGTAAAAACGCAGAACAAAGACTGCCTATTGCAAGTATGGCAAAGATGATGACAGAGTATCTATTACTAGAGGCGATTGCTGAAGGCAAAGTGAAATGGGATCAAACATATACGCCAGATGATTACGTGTACGAAATTTCTCAGGACCGTAGTTTATCCAATGTTCCATTGAGAAAAGATGGTTCGTATACTGTCAAAGAACTTTATCAAGCAACGGCTATTTATTCAGCAAATGCAGCAGCAATTGGTCTAGCAGAGGTAATCGCTGGATCAGAATCAAAGTTTGTTGAAAAAATGAATGCAAAAGCAAAAGAACTTGGCTTAACCAATTACAAATTCGTGAATGCAACTGGATTAGAAAATAAAGACTTACATGGCAAACAGCCAAAAGGTACGGGACCTGATGAAGAAAGCGAAGTTTCCGCAAAGGATATGGCTTTGCTTGCACAGCATCTCATCAAAGATCATCCAGAAATTCTTGAAACAGCAAGCATCGCGAAAACAAAGTTCAGAGAAGGCACAGATGACGAAATGGACATGCCAAACTGGAACTTTATGCTTAAAGGACTTGTGAAAGAATATGAAGGCGTAGACGGTCTGAAAACGGGCTCTACTGATTCAGCTGGTTCTAGCTTCACAGGTACAGCAAAACGCGGTGATATGCGTGTGATCGCAGTTGTCCTGAATGCAAAAGGGAATCTTCATACAGCTCGTTTTGATGTGGCGAAAAAATTGTTCGATTATGCCTTTAAAAACTTCACGATGAAAGAAATGTACAAAAAAGGCCAACAAATCAAGGGACATGAAAACATCGAAGTTGATAAAGGGAAAGATAAAGAAGTACCCGTCGTGACGAAAGAAGCTTTCTCTGTACCGGTTAAAAATGGTGATGAGAAGAGCTATAAAGCGAAAGTAAATATTGATAAAAAGAACCTAGAAGCTCCTATTAAAAAAGGAACGAAGGTTGGCATGCTGACGACTTCTTATTCTGGTGATGAGAAGGACTACGGCTATTTGAGTAAAGACCAATCAGGTGTTGAGCTTGTGACGAAAACAGGTGATGAAAAAGCAAACTGGTTCATCCTTGCAATGCGTGGTGTAGGAGGATTCTTCGCTGGCATTTGGGGCGGAATCGTCGACACAGTAAAAGGTTGGTTCTAATAAAAAACTGCTCTCTATATGTGAGAGCAGTTTTTTTATCGTTAAAAGAAAAGAGATTGTTTGTGGTTTTGAGGTGTAGACAAGGCCTGCTGAAAAATACCACATAACTTTTCCATACCTTCTGTCAGTGCCTTTTCATTCACATAAGAAAAACTAAGACGTATATAATTCTGCTTCGGCTCCCCAGGATAGCAGACAGAGCCAGGCAGGAAGGTGATTTGCTGCTTCCGTGCCTCATGTAATAGGGCACGTGTATCGACCCAGGAAGGAAAGCTAAGCCACAAATTGAGCCCGCCCTGTGGGATTTGCCACGTGACGTCCTTTGGCGCATGCTTTGTCAACACATCCATCATCAAATCGCGTCTCACCTTCAAGGCAGTTCTTAATTTTTTCGTATGATCGACCATCTTCTTGGATGTGAGAAACGGTAAGATCGCCTTTTGGGTGAGAAGCGGGCTCCCTAAATCATTATTGGCTTTTGCAGCTAATAAACGGTTAAATATAGAGCCTGACGCTGTAATAATTCCAATTCTGCATCCTGGAGCCAGTGTCTTGCTTAATCCTCGTAAATAAATGACGTGTCCATCGTGATCTAGGCTTTTAATGGGTGCCGGCGGTTTCTTTTCAAAATAAAGCTCACGATAAGGATCATCCTCTACAATGAGACAATCAATGCTTTGTGCCAGTAAAAGCAGCTGCTTTCTTCGTTTCATCGACATACTAGCACCTGTAGGACTGTGAAAAGTAGGGATGGTATAGATGAGCTTTGGTTTATATTTATCACAAATGCTTTGAAGCTGTTTCATGTTCATTCCTTCATGATCGACAGGAACCGTAATAATTCGTGCCCCTCTCCCCATAAAGACATCAATTGCGCCTGGATAGGTGGGCGCCTCCATGACAACTACATCATCCGGCCCGATAAATGTACGTGCTACTAAATCAAGCCCTTGCTGAGAACCGCTAGTGACAAGGATATTTTCAGGAGTAGAAGGGACATCTAATTTTTCTAGAAATGATTGAATGACCTGACGAAGCTGAAGGTCACCTTGTATTTCTCCGTATTTTGACATGATTTGAGGATGCCGGGCTAGGACATGCTGCATTTCTTTTTCTAAATACCGGTTAGGTAAAAGACCAGGATCAATCATAGAGGAAGAAAGATTAATTGCTTCTTCGACATAGTGATACTGAGCAAATTGAGACCTTGGTAAATAATCAGGGATCGATAACTGCCAATCGAAAGAAGTAGATGACTGAATCGGGATGTCAGTTTGCTCATGCTGCTCATTCACAAACGTACCTTTTCCTTGTACAGTCGTTAAAAATCCGTCGTCCTTAAGCCGTGTATAGGCTTTTGCTGCTGTGACAAGACTTACATTCAGCTGTTTCGCTAGATCACGTACAGTCGGCAGCTTATCGCCTTGCTGAAGCAGACCTGATTGAATGTGATCAACGATGGAAAAGTAAATCTGATTCGAAAGAGATGTATCTGAATGTCGATGGATATCAATATGCATGAAAATCCTCCAATGGGTGTGGAATTGTTATAGATGTTTTCGAATTGTTATAGATGTATTATAACATGTTAATAACACTTAAAAGAGGGAATGATGCTTTTTTAACTATGAAACATTGATATATAAGGGTTTCTTCTTTTTTATGAGCTAATTGAATTGTTATACTATTCTCTTTATTGTTATACTCTAACGCTTGTATGATAAAGGTGTTGAATTAATCGAATAGACAAATGGGAGGAAACAATTGTGAGCAATAAGGGAACTGAACGAGTAAAACGTGGAATGGCAGAAATGCAAAAAGGTGGCGTCATTATGGATGTCGTCAATGCTGAGCAGGCAAAAATCGCAGAAGAAGCAGGCGCAGTGGCAGTAATGGCACTAGAACGAGTACCAGCTGATATCCGTGCAGCAGGCGGTGTTGCCCGTATGGCAGACCCAAGAATCGTGGAAGAAGTACAAAATGCAGTAACGATTCCAGTCATGGCAAAAGCACGTATCGGCCACATCGTGGAAGCTCGTGTTCTTGAAGCACTTGGTGTTGATTATATTGATGAGAGTGAAGTGCTGACGCCCGCAGATGAGGAATTCCATTTAAATAAAAATGAATACACGGTACCTTTCGTATGTGGCTGTCGTGACCTAGGTGAGGCGACTCGCCGTATTGCAGAAGGCGCTTCAATGCTACGTACAAAAGGTGAGCCTGGTACAGGAAACATTGTAGAAGCTGTCCGTCATATGAGAAAGGTCAATGCTCAAATTCGTAAAGTGGCGGCAATGAGTGAAGATGAATTGATGACAGAAGCCAAGAATCTGGGCGCACCTTATGAATTATTGGTTCAAATTAAAAAAGAAGGCAAATTGCCAGTTGTAAACTTTGCAGCTGGAGGTGTTGCGACACCAGCAGATGCAGCACTCATGATGCAGCTTGGAGCAGATGGTGTATTTGTCGGCTCTGGTATCTTCAAATCAGACAATCCAGCTAAATTTGCAAAAGCGATTGTAGAAGCAACGACTCATTTCACAGATTACCGCCTGATTGCAGAGCTTTCTAAAGAGCTTGGAACAGCGATGAAAGGAATTGAAATTTCAAATCTATTGCCAGAAGAGCGTATGCAAGAGCGTGGCTGGTAATTAAGGGAGCGCAAACGAACATGCTAACAATTGGTGTACTAGGGCTTCAAGGAGCGGTGAGAGAGCATATTCAATCGATTGAAGCGTGTGGCGCAGCGGGAAAGATCATCAAGCGGGTAGAGGAGTTAGAAATTGTTGACGGTCTCATTATCCCTGGTGGTGAAAGTACGACGATGAGAAGACTCATGGATACGTACCAATTCATTGAACCGATTAAAGCGTTCGCTGCTCAAGGTAAACCGATATTTGGGACTTGTGCCGGTTTGATTATGCTGGCAAAGCATATAGAAGATCGAGAAGATGCTCATCTTGGACTGTTAAATGTATCTGTTGCACGTAATTCGTTTGGCAGACAGGTAGACAGCTTTGAAGCAGATGTAGAAGTGAAAGGACTGGATGCGCCGTTTACAGGTGTGTTCATCCGTGCCCCACATATCATCAGCGCAAATGAGAGTGTAGAGGTCATGGCTGAGTATGACGGCAGGATTGTGATGGCGAAAGAAAACAATATCTTAGGTTGTTCTTTTCATCCAGAGCTGACAGATGACCACCGGTTAACACAGCTGTTTGTTGAGATGGTGGAGTCCTATAAAACGAAGCTTGCTGTATAAAACGGTTGAAAAGAGATAAAACTTATAGTACATTAAAATCACAATCAAAGATCGAAAAAGCGTTGACGGGAAATAGTAAGAAGCCCCTCTTTCTCAGAGAGCCGATGGTTGGTGAGAATCGGTGAAAGATGCATTCTGAATCCATCCTTGAGCGAAATGCTGAAACACGAAGTAAGCATTTACGGTGATGCCGTTACAGAGGAAAGAGGAAAGCATGCTTTTGGCGTGTTTTCAATCAGGGTGGCAACGCGAGAGCTCTCGTCCCTTTCATGGGATGAGGGCTCTTTTTATTTTTCGATAAAAAAGGAGTGTTACACATGCTGGATATTAAACAACTGCGCACGGATTTTGATCAAATCAAAGAAAAATTAGCCCATCGAGGTGAAGATTTAGCGGATTTTGATAAGTTTGGTGAGCTGGATCAAAAAAGAAGAGAATTAATCGGCAAAACAGAAGTATTAAAGAGCCGAAGAAATGAAGTATCACAGCAAGTGGCTGTTCTAAAAAGAGAAAAGAAAGACGCCGATCATATTATTCAAGAAATGCGTGAGGTAGGCGATGAGATTAAGAAGTTAGATGATGAATTAAGAACAGTAGAGGAAAGCCTGCAAACCATCCTGTTCTCAATTCCAAACATCCCTCATGATTCTGTACCAGTCGGTGAGACAGAAGATGACAACATTGAAGTGAGAAAATGGGGCGAACAGCCAGCCTTCTCATTTGAACCAAAGCCGCATTGGGATGTAGCAGATGAGCTGAAGATTTTAGATTTTGAACGTGCAGGAAAAGTGACAGGAAGCCGTTTCGTTTTTTATAAAGGGCTAGGCGCACGGTTAGAGCGTGCACTTTATAACTTTATGCTGGATTTACACGTAGATGAATTTGGTTTTACTGAAGTACTACCACCTTATATGGTCAACAGAGCAAGCATGACAGGAACCGGACAGCTTCCAAAGTTTGAAGAGGATGCTTTTAAAATTCGAGAAGAAGATTATTTCCTCATTCCAACGGCTGAAGTGCCAATTACGAATATGCACCGTGACGAAATTCTTGAAGGAGAGCAGCTGCCAATCAATTATGCAGCGTTTAGTGCTTGCTTTAGATCAGAAGCTGGTTCTGCCGGCAGAGATACGCGCGGACTCATCCGTCAGCACCAATTTAACAAAGTAGAGCTTGTGAAATTTGTCAGACCAGAAGATTCTTATGAAGAATTAGAGAAACTAACAAACCAAGCAGAAAAAGTTCTTCAATTAATGAACCTGCCATACCGTGTCATGAGTATGTGTACAGGAGATTTAGGCTTTACGGCTGCGAAGAAATACGATATCGAAGTATGGATTCCAAGCCAAAATACGTATCGTGAAATTTCTTCTTGCAGTAACTTTGAAGCGTTCCAAGCGAGACGAGCAAACATTCGTTTCCGCCCTGAGCCTAAAGCCAAGCCAGAACACGTCCACACATTAAATGGATCTGGTTTAGCAGTAGGAAGAACTGTTGCAGCCATTTTAGAAAACTATCAACAAGAGGATGGAACAGTGATCATTCCTGAGGTGTTACGTCCTTATATGGGAAATAAAGAAGTGATAAAATAAGATGCCGTCATGGCATCTTATTCTTTTTACCTAAACTTCTACAGCTTTTCTAAAATAAGCCGATAAAAGAACTAAAAGCATCTAGGAAAGAAGGAATAACCTTGAATAGGCTTGACTATTATGTTGAAATGGCTCAATTACTCAGAAAAGTTCTAGATGAAAGTGTCCTTTTCGGCATCACTGATACAGAAAAGGTACTTTGCTATTATCCATCGACCACAGTAGATTTTGGCATTAAAGTAGGGGACGCTTTAAACCCAGAGGACCAAAACGTGGCGACGACATTAAGAGGACAAGAATATGATGGGCATTTGCCAGAGTCTTTATATGGTTATGAAATTGCTGTAAAAGGTTATCCGATTTTTGATGAAGATAGAAAAGTGATTGGCTCCTTTTTAGTGGCTTTTTCACATCATCGTGAGAAGAAATTAAGCGGCTATATGGAACATATCAATAAAGTAGCGAAAGAGTTACAAGGTGGAATTGAGCAAATTGCTGCTCATTCTCAAGAACTGGCTGCGACAAGCTTAGAAATTAGTGAGCAGGCCGGAAGAGCAGAAGAGAAATCCGCAAACATTGAAGAAGTCGTCAAAACCATTGGCGGTATTGCGAGACAAACAAACCTGTTAGGACTCAATGCTGCAATTGAAGCGGCAAGAGCAGGTGAAAATGGAAAAGGCTTTGCTGTTGTTGCAGACGAGGTACGAAAGTTATCAGATGGATCAAAGGAAGCAGCTGAAACCATTAATGCATTTTTAAAAGAAATCCAAGACAGCATTGGCACTTTATCTGAAAATATCTCACAAATCAGCAGTTCAACAAACGAACAAGCTAAACAAGTGACAGACTTTACAAAGATTATTGAGTCATTAAATGATTTTAAAGAAGAGATGAATACTTTTATTGAAGAAATTAGACAGGATACGTAATAAATGAAGAGCAGCCGATAAGCGGCTGCTTCAGCATGTAGACAAACCCTCGCATTCTTTGTCAGTCCTGCGTGCTGGTGCTCACGAATGCCAAATTCGCTCCGCGCCAGTACTCGTCCTTCCTAGACTTCAAAGGTTTTCTATTACGCTGAAAAGAAGACAAAAGGCTAAAATAAAGTTCATTTTAGCTTTTTATAGGCTAAACATCATACCAAAATCAAATGTTGAAATTTTTTTCGAAAAGATGTTGACTTAAAATAAGATGATATGATATATTAATTCTTGTCGATACGGAGGAATACCCAAGTCCGGCTGAAGGGATCGGTCTTGAAAACCGACAGGGGTGTCAAAGCCCGCGGGGGTTCGAATCCCTCTTCCTCCGCCATATTGATTTTACCTTAGTTGAATTGAAACGCATAAAAATTGGAAATTGTCAAACCGCTGCATTCGAGAAGTGCAGCGGTTTTTTTTATTTTGTGTTAGAGCGATTTTTTTGAATAACAGAAGCAATTTCATGAAGTATAGGATCAAGTGAGCTTTCATCATGAAGTAAGTCGTAATCTTCAATATTAATTTTAATCACAGGGCACAGATCAAATTGTTCAATCCATTCCGTATATCGAGTGTACATTTCTTCCCAATATGCTCGATCGGTTTGAGTTTCCATCTCTCTCCCGCGCTCTTCAATACGATGTAATATATGATCTAAATCCCCATGTAAGTAAATGAGGACATCTGGGTGAGGGAAGTAAGGTGTCATCACCATCGCCTCAAATAGACTCGTATACGTTTCATAGTCTACCTCTGACATGGTACCTTTGTCTGCGTGCATTTTAGCAAAAATACCAGTGTCCTCATAAATGGACCGATCTTGTACATAACCTCCACCAGACTCGAAGATTCGTTTCTGTTCCTTAAAACGTTCAGCTAGGAAATAGACCTGTAAATGAAAGCTCCATCTTTGGAAATCTGAATAAAAAGGCTCTAAGTATGGATTATCATCTACTTTTTCAAGAGAAGTTTGAAACCCTAGCTTGTCCGCTATTGTTTTCGTCATGGTCGATTTTCCGACACCAACTGTCCCTGCAATTGTAATGACAGCATCCTTTGGTATATCAATATTTTTCATAGTACTTGCTCCTTTATGTTCTGTACAATTTGCTGGTAATCTTGCTGTGAGGAAACGAAGTCTGTATGATCGCCTTCAATTGTAATGATAGGAACCCTTGGGTCAGTTTGTTTTAAATGCTCGATGGCCAACTCATAATCTTCAATCAAGGTTTTTAAATAAGCTGGATCAATGTCTTCTTCAAAAGATCGGCCTCTCATCTTTATTCTATCAAGTAAGGTGGGAAGGCTGGCTTTTATATAGATCATGGCATTTGGTTTAGGAAGATCATCTGTCAGCAAGTGATAGATCTTTCTGTATTTATCCATGTGCTTTTTGGATAAGGTTCTTTCTGCAAATATCATATTTTTATAGACATGATAATCAGTGACAATTGGCTGCTTTTTTTTGACATAGTTCTCTTCAATAGATTCTAACTGTTTAAACCGATTGCATAGAAAGAACATCTCAAGCTGAAAGCTCCATTGTTCCATATCTTCATAAAATTTATCTAAGAATGGATTTTCTTCTACAATTTCTTTTACTAAAGGAAATTGAAATTCCTTTGAAAGCATTGTAGCCAAGGTTGTTTTTCCGGCTCCAATTGGGCCTTCCACTGCAATAAAAGGGGCAGGATACATAGGCGTTCTCCTCTATCTATAAAGTTGTCAAACCAATGTATATTGTACCATACCCCTTCTGAGAGATAGAGCGTATGAATTACGATGTCGTTCTTTTTTCAATATTAAATTGATCTGATAACAACAACCAGTTTTGTGGGAAGGATAGACCTAATTTCCAGTAAGCAATTCCATTTAGGTTTAACTCTTTAATGAGATTAAATTTGGCTTGAATGGATCTTGCATCTTCAAACCAAACCTCGTGTTCTTTGTTGTTAGCATCTGTATAACGGAAATAAGGTGCTTGTGCTGTTTCGTCATATAAAATAGATACATTATTCTCTCTAGCAATGGCAATCGCTTGTTGAGGGCTGACGGCTTTGGCGATAGGGCCTCCTTGAACATAAGGAAGCGTCCAATCATAACCATATAAATTCTGCCCCATCACAATTTTATTGGCAGGTATGACAGTCAGTGCATATTCAATGACTTGGCGGACAGGGCCGATCGGAGAGACGGCTTGTGCAGGCCCGCCGCTGTAGCCCCACTCATAAGTCATTAGCACAACATGATCAACAATCTTTCCAATTGCTTCATAGTCATGCGCCTCATACCACTTTCCTTTCTGTTCACTGCTTGTTTTAGGAGCAAGTGCCACAGAAATAGTCCAACCCTGTTGATGAAAACGAGTTGTTGCTTCTCTTAAAAATTGAAGGTAGGCTTCTTTATCAACAGGGCGTAAATATTCAAAGTCAAAATGGATTTCTTTTAATTGATACTTTTGAGCAACGCGGACGATTTCATTTAATAATGTCGTTTTGACAGATTGATTTGTTAAAAGGATTTGCCCGAGTTCATCACTAAATTTATCATTCTCTAGATTTGTGACTACCATGGATAAAACCGTTCTGCTTTGAGCGGCAATCTGAGGCAATTGATCTAATGGTGGCTCGCGAAGTGTTCCGTCTCTTTGCGCTTGAAAACTAAAAGCGCCGAGATGTGTTAAGTATGGAGATGCCTCTCTGGCTGCTTGCTTTAAATTTTCGCTGACTTGGTTTCCGCGTGGTTCTATATAAGCATTAGAATTAATATTTCTTTTCGGTCTTTGTGGAATATAAAGCAAGAAGCGAATAGGCAATATAGCTTCAGGTCGAATCCGATTCACACGTGCCAATTCTTCTACCGAAATTTGAAATCTTCTTCCAATTTGATAAAGTGTATCATTTTGTTTGACCTCATAAAATTGACCTCTAATAGGGATGACAATTATTTGTCCAACGACTAGTTGATTTGGCGTTTCGATGTCGTTGGTCCGAATGATTTCATTTACCGTTGTTTTAAAACGCATGGCAATCTCATTTAACGTATCTCCTCTTTTGACAACATAAATTTGAATGGTCAACGCCCCCTTTGTTATTGCTAACAATTTATGAGGGTGATGGATAAATCATGTTTGATTTTCATCCGTGATCTCTTTAGTGGTTGTGATTTTGGCGAGAAGAACGTTCTCCATCATCGTTAAAGCGTACTCGTTGTCCCTATCATCATTTGAAGCAATACAATCTTTAGGTACAGTGAGGTTGTACTCTCGCATGTAAGCGTCATTTGCAGTGAACAGGACACAGATGTTTCCGGCAATTCCAGTTAAAATAAGATCTTGCACACCTAATTCATTTAGGAGTGTCTCTAGTGCTGTTCCGTAAAAGGCAGAGTGCTTAGGTTTAATTAAGAAGTAATCATCTTTAGATGGTGCCATTTGTTCTAAAATAGGGGCACTTCTTTCGTTTTTACATGTTTCCATAACAGCTTTGATATCAGCCTTCCAGAGTCCATAGTGGTCGTTGATATAGATAATTGGCCAATTTTTCTTGAAAGCGTGTTGTTTAAGGGCTAAAATTTTATTGGTCATTTGCTCTGTTTTTTCAGCGAGCACATGTCCCATTTCGAAATCAAAATTATTGATCATGTCAATAATAAGTAGTGCCTTTTGTTGTTTTGGCAAATCAAGACCCCCTTTAAAAGATTGTGATAATATGTTAACCTCAATATCCTTTAAAAAAACATGAAAAGAGAGCCGTGCTATGACGAAAGATGAACAGTTTATGCAAGAAGCTATTTCTGAAGCTTTGAAAGCAAAACAAATAGGAGAAGTTCCAATCGGTGCCGTCATCGTTGTTGATGATCAAATTGTAAGCCGTGCTCACAATTTAAGGGAAAGTGAACAGCGATCAATTGCTCATGCGGAATTACTTGCTATTGATGAAGCGTGTAAAATGACTGGTAGCTGGCGTTTAGAAGATGCTGTACTTTATGTTACACTCGAACCGTGCCCAATGTGTGCAGGCGCTATTGTACTTTCAAGAGTGAAAAAGGTCGTTTTTGGTGCCTATGATCCTAAAGGTGGATGTGCTGGTACTTTAATGAATTTATTGGACGATGAGCGGTTCAATCATCAGTCTGAAGTCATTGGCGGTGTGCTTGAAAATGAGTGTGGTGAGCTGTTAAGTCAGTTCTTTCGAGACCTCCGTCAGCGGAAGAAGCAAGCGAAAAGTAAATGAATGGATGTCGTTTGCAATTTTATCACTTAGAAGGTATACTTATGTCTGCGTCACCAACAATTTAATATTCATTTTGCCGTGCTAAGCGGGGAGGTAGCGGTGCCCTGTACTCGCAATCCGCTCTAGCGAGGCCGAATCCCTTCTCAAGGTTCGTTTACTTCAAGGTCTGCCTTAAATAAGTGGTGTTGACGTCTGGGTCCTGCGCAATGGGAATTCATGAACCATGTCAGGTCCGGAAGGAAGCAGCATTAAGTGAAACCTCTCATGTGCCGCAGGGTTGCCTGGGCCGAGCTAACTGTTTAAGTAACGCTTGGGGTAGCGAATCGACAGAAGGTGCACGGTAAATCAATATTAAATGTAACTCATCTAGTTTATCTAGGTGAGTTTTTTGTTGCTATTGAAAGAATATATCGGTTGCTTTGTTTATACAAATAGCAAAAAAGCCATTTTAGGGTGAGGTTTTTTTGAAGTAATTCATATGGGGAACGAATGTTCTTATTGATCTGGCAGACATTTTCAGAAAGCAGGAAAACACGTTTTTTAATCAAGAAAAGTAAAAAGTCTTTAAAGGAAATGCTCTTTTTCGTTTATTAGAAAATAAAGGTGTACTTTTGAATTGATCGTTGCATCATGTATAATGAACATGATGATAAATGGAGGAGGGCGTATTTGTGAGTTATCAAGCTTTATACCGAGTGTTCAGACCTCAAGTTTTTGAGGATGTTGTTGGACAAGAACACATCACAAAAACGTTGCAAAATGCCCTTTTGCAGAAAAAGTTTTCTCATGCTTACTTATTTTCAGGTCCTAGAGGAACAGGTAAAACAAGTGCTGCCAAGATTTTTGCGAAAGCAGTGAACTGTGAAAAGTCACCTGTTAGTGAGCCGTGTAATGAGTGTGATGCCTGTAGAGGGATTACGACCGGTTCGATTTCAGACGTGATTGAAATAGATGCTGCCTCAAATAACGGGGTAGATGAAATTCGGGATATACGTGATAAAGTGAAATTTGCTCCTTCAGCGGTTACATATAAGGTTTATATTATAGATGAGGTACATATGCTCTCTATCGGGGCATTTAATGCACTTCTTAAAACGCTAGAGGAACCACCTGCTCATTGTATCTTTATTTTGGCTACCACAGAGCCTCATAAGATTCCTCTTACCATCATATCAAGATGTCAGAGATTTGATTTTAAACGGATCACGACAAAAGATATTGTTGGACGAATGGAGAAAATTGTAGATGCAGAAAGCCTAAATATACAAGAGGGTTCACTCGAGATTATTGCTAGTGCGGCAGATGGAGGCATGCGTGACGCACTTAGTCTCCTTGACCAAGCGATCTCATTTAGTGGTGAACAGCTAACAATTGATGATGCACTGCTCATTACAGGTGCTGTATCTCAGCATTTCATTAGTCAGCTTGCTGAAGCCATTTTTGAGCAAAATATTGCGATAGCGCTGGATACGTTAAATGAATTGCTTCAACAGGGGAAAGATGCTGCGAAATTAATAGAGGATATGATCTTCTACTTTAGAGATATGCTTCTATTCAAAACAGCACCGGATCTTGAAGGTGTCCTTGAAAAAGTCAAAGTCGACGATAAGTTTGTGGCTCTTTCAGAACGTGTGGCACCTCAGTTTCTTTATGAAACGATTGAAGTGCTGAATAAAAGCCATCAGGAAATGAAATGGACAAACCATCCTAGAATTTTCTTTGAAGTAGCTGTGGTTAAGCTCTGTCAGTCAACGGCTGGTGCTGTATCATCTCCGGCTGATTCCGACCTAACAGCGTTAACGAATAAAATAGACAGGCTGGAACAGGAGCTATCTAGGCTAAAAGCTGAGGGTGTTCCAATGACTCAGTCTCAGAGTCCTCAAGCAAAAACGGAAGCACCTCGACCTCAAACGAGTAATAAAAATGGCTATCGTGCACCTGTCGGTCGAATTCATGAGATTTTAAAAGAAGCGAAGCGACCGGAACTAGAAAAAATAAAAGGCAAATGGGGAGAGCTTCTTGCCCAATTAAAACAGCAAAATAAGGTATCTCACGCTGCGCTATTAACAGATAGTGAACCAGTTGCGGCGGCAACTCATGCCTTTGTTTTAAAATTCAAATTTGAAATACATTGTAAGATGGTGGCCGAAGATAAAAGTGGTGTTCGAACCAATCTTGAGCAACTGCTAGAATCTATGCTAGGAAAAAGAGTGGAATTAGTTGGCGTTCCTGACGCTCAATGGGGTAAAATAAGAGAAGAATTTTTAAGAGATCATCAGCCTGAAGAACAAGCAGATGGTCAGGCAGCTTCTGCTGAAGAAGATCCATTAATTGCAGAAGCAAAGAAGTTAGTAGGAACCGATTTAATTGAAATTAAAGATTAACAATTTGAAAGAGAGTGGTGTTCATATGCGCGGTGGAATGGGAAATATGCAAAAAATGATGAAACAAATGCAAAAAATGCAGAAGGATATGGCTAAGGCTCAAGAAGAGCTTGCAGAAAAAGTCCTTGAAGGTACGGCAGGTGGCGGTATGGTCACTGTAAAAGTAAATGGACAAAAAGAAGTCGTTGATGTGGCAATTAATGAAGAAGTTGTTGATCCTGAAGACATCGATATGCTTCAAGACCTTGTACTTGCAGCAACAAATGATGCATTGAAAAAAGTTGATGAACTAACGAATGAAACAATGGGTCAATTCACAAAAGGAATGAACATGCCAGGTTTATTCTAGGAGGAATAACTAAAGATGCAATATCCTGAACCAATATCAAAGCTGATTGACAGCTTTATGAAATTGCCAGGAATCGGACCTAAAACTGCGGTCCGTCTGGCTTTTTTTGTTCTTAGTATGCAGGAAGACGTCGTGCTGGATTTTGCGAAGGCACTTGTTAATGCAAAGCGTAATTTAACTTATTGTTCTGTTTGCGGACATATCACTGATCAGGATCCTTGCTATATTTGTGAAGATACAAGAAGAGATCAATCTGTGATCTGTGTCGTGCAGGATCCAAAAGATGTGATTGCAATGGAAAAAATGAAAGAATACAACGGCTTATATCATGTGCTTCATGGAGCTATTTCTCCAATGGACGGAATAGGACCAGAGGATATTAAAATTCCTGACTTATTAAAAAGATTACAAGACGATCAAGTCACAGAGGTCATTCTTGCAACCAACCCAAACATTGAAGGAGAAGCGACAGCCATGTATATCTCTAGATTGTTGAAACCATCAGGAATTAAACTCTCTCGCATTGCTCACGGACTCCCAGTAGGTGGAGATTTAGAGTATGCGGATGAAGTCACACTTTCTAAGGCTCTAGAAGGCAGACGTGAGATGTAGGAAGGAGAAGTACGGTACATGGGTTTTCTTCGCAGAAAATCAATTCGAAAAGAATTCGATGAGATATTAATTCAACAGCTTTTTAAGCAAAAGGAAGAATGGAACAGACAAAAAAAGCTTGTCGCAAATAGCGTTGAGCCTTCACCGGACATTCTATTCGAATTAAAGCTTGCTCAAGCGAAGTACTTTTTCTATCTGAGAGAAGCGAAAAAGAGAAATTTACGTTTAAACAACTGGAGGTAGCAGGTCTATTTTACATAATCCTCTCATATGCTTGTACTATTCATATGAAGAGGAGATGAGAGGATTATGGAACCTGTTATTGTGATTGGTTCAATTTTGTTAGCTGTTTTATTGTTGTTTATGTCAGGTGTTCAAGCGAATCCATTCAAATGGTTAGGGCTTATTGGAGTTAAGTTTGTCGCAGGTGCTCTTTTTTTATTTTGTCTCAATTTATTCGGTGAGAGTTTAGGGCTTCATGTTTCCATTAACCCTGTAACGAGTGGAATTAGTGGTTTGTTGGGCATTCCAGGTGTAGCAGCTTTAGTCGTAATTGAAAAGTTTATTATTTAATGCAAAATATTGTTGACTTTGATTATATATGGTGGTAAATTAATATACGTCGCTGATGACGAAGAAACGAAAAAACATAATAACAAAAAAGTTGTTGACACTAACAACTTGGACGTGATAAGATGTTCTAGTCGCTTCTGAAGCGGTAAACAAGTTCTTTGAAAACTAAACAAGACAAAACGTACCTGTTAATTCGAGTTTTTATAAAAAAATCCTATGATATTTCATAGGTAGTCAGTCAAACTGGCGAAAAACAAAACTTCGGTTTTGAACTTTTTCGGAGAGTTTGATCCTGGCTCAGGACGAACGCTGGCGGCGTGCCTAATACATGCAAGTCGAGCGGACAGAAGGGAGCTTGCTCCCGGATGTTAGCGGCGGACGGGTGAGTAACACGTGGG
>NZ_JBPIZC010000007.1:0-55597 GCF_051172515.1 Bacillus sp. G402 | reverse complement strand
CATACCGAACACGGAAGTTAAGCTCTTCAGCGCCGATGGTAGTTGGGGGTTTCCCCCTGTGAGAGTAGGACGCCGCCAAGCTTTTCAAAGGATCAGTTCCAATCGGAACTGGTCTTTTTTGTGTTTTAAAAAAGGAACAAACACTCGATCTGGCATGGATACATATACTAAACTATCATCTAAAACATTCTTAATTTTGTATACAATTGAAAGCGCTAGGGCATACTGAAGCTATAAGTGGAGGTGTCACAATGAGCAAAAAAGAGCGAGAAGCAATTTGTTTGATTTGTGAAGAGAAAAAAACAAAGGGAATTTATTTATATCATCAGTTTTTATGCCGAGATTGTGAACGGAAGTTAATTTCTACATCAACCTCGGATCCTAGTTATGCTGATTATGTAAGAAAGCTTAAAAATCTTCATACGCCGCCTTTGTATTCATAGACCATTAGATGGTCTTTTTTTATGGGCAATCGGGGATTGGGCCTGTTTTTTGGAACTTAGTTTGGACATCAACCGTAATAAATAATAAGATAAACAGAGAGCCTGATTATTCATAGGAGTCGATGAACATGAAATCAATTTTTTACACATTTGTATGGGCCGTTCTCTCTACTCTTTTTTCGCTGGTGATTTTAACTGTCAGTATTGGTGTTTTCCATCATCATGTTGGATTGTCGATACTGTATGCGATGATTGGGTGGGGTGTGATGTTTGCAGGAAGCCGATGGGCTGCCTTCCAGTTGTTTTTGAAGAAACACGGACTGTCTCGCAGTGATTATGTATATATTAAACAGCACTTAAAAGAAGCTGGGCAAAAGCTGGTTCGTTTGAAAAAAGCTTTATTTGCTGTGAAGAACGTACAGACGATCAAGCATAATTATGAAATTCTTCGGCTTGCACGACGCATCTATACGATAACAAAAAAGGAACCGAACCGGTTTTATGATGCACAGCGGTTTTATTTTGAGAGTTTGGATTCTGTTGTTGAATTAACTGAGAAATATGCACTGCTGTATAATCAGCCGAATCGTAGCCATGAGCTTGAAATGACATTAAGCCAAACTCGAGTTACGCTGACTGAACTGCAAAAGCAATTGACGAATGATTTACAGCAAGTTTTAGGAAGAGATATAGAAGCACTTCATATTGAACTTGAAGTGGCCGATAAAATGATTAAAAAATAGATATGAAAGGAGTCAAACTCGATGAAACCAGAAGATCCAGTCATACCACCAGCCCCATCTACTACAGATCTTCCGTTTCGGGTGTTTGATACCTTATCTGATGAGGAAAAGCAGGAGGCGCTACAGCGAGCTGAGAAGATCCCTGGCCATCCACAAAAACTGCTTTTCTATGGCACACGTGTGCAGGAACGATTGTTAGAACAATCAAAACAAATGATGCAATATGTGGAGAAAAAAGATATTGAGCAAATCGGAGATGTTCTCGAGTCCTTTTTACAGCAACTGCATTTAGTGGAGCCAGAGGATTTATTGCCAAAGAAGCGGGGCTTTTTTTCAAGGTTGTTTCAGCGAGAAAAGCGTTCGACTCAGGAGATCATATCTCGTTTTAAACAAGCGGAAGCACAGATAGAAAGATTGTCAGCAAGGCTTCGTTACGCAAGAGGCGTGCTAATTTCGGACCATAAGTTATTAGAGCGTTTATTTGAAGAAAATCAATCATACTTTCAAGAGATGACGTTACAGGTTGCAGCAGTTGAAGCAAAATTGACGCTGTTAGAGCAACATGCCCTAACAGAATCACATTCACATGATCGGAGATTAGAGGAACAATTGATGAGTCGGGAAGTCGATGAAGAAGAATATATGGAGAGATTAAAAGAACGTAAGTATGATTTGTTGTTGAGCCGTCAAATCGCACTGCAATGTAATGCCCAAATTCGAATGATTCAGCATACAAACCATACTTTAGCCAATCATATTCAATCAACTGTTTCCGCATCAATTCCTTTATGGATCAACCAAATGTCGATTGCGTTCAATCATATTCAGCAGCGAGCCAATTCAGCGCTTGAGCAGCGTATCCAGCAAACATATGAACAGGTATCGAAGCAGCAAGGACAGCTGCTTGAAGATGCATCCTTAACGCCTATAGATACGTTGAAAAAAGTTCAGCGCCAATTGGCCGAAACATTGCGGGAAACGTTGCAGGTAAAAGAACATGGGAGCCAAGAACGAGCTCAATTAAAAAGTAGCATGCATGAGGCAGAGCAGAAGCTGGTGAATCATAAACCAATAAAGGAATGAGAATCCATCTTTCAGTTCACTTGTTTGAACGTTATAATAGATATAAGATATCGTTTAAGTGAAAAGGGTCGATTTGTTTGAAAACACCTTTATATACAGCATTATCACAACATGCGGAAAAGAAGCCCTATTCTTTTCACGTTCCGGGACATCACAATGGAGATGTCTTTTTTGATGAGGCACGGTCCTATTATGCATCCATTCTTCAGCTGGATGTAACAGAACTTGAAGGTCTAGATGATCTTCACCATCCGACTGGGGTGATTCAAGAGGCAGAGGGTTTATTGGCAAAGCTATATGGAGCTAAACAAAGTTATTTCCTTGTAAATGGCACAACCGTTGGCAATTTGGCGATGGTGATGTCTGCGTGTCAGGCTGGGGAGGGCATTTTCGTTCAGCGAAATTGTCATAAGTCTGTGTTCCATGCGATTGAGCTTGCGGGAGCGACGCCTATTATGCTAGAAACCGAGAGTGATCCGCACTTGCACGTCCCAACTCATGTGACGGAGGAAACAGTCAAACAAGCTATGGCGACACATCCTAACTGCCGGGCAATCGTTTTGACATATCCGAACTACTACGGACATGCAGCTGATTTATCAGGACTCATTCAAATGTGTCATGAAGCTGGCATCATTGTATTAGTTGATGAGGCACATGGTGCTCATTTTGTATTAGGCGGTGCCTTTCCTCCTTCTGCCCTTTCCTATGGAGCAGACGTGGTGGTACAATCAGCACATAAAACCCTTCCGGCAATGACGATGGGGTCTTATCTCCATCTTCAAGGAGACCGAATGGATGTGAAGCGGATAAAGACGTTATTAACGATGCTTCAAAGCAGTTCACCTTCCTATCCAATTATGGCTTCGTTAGATGTGGCGAGAGCTTATGTGGAGGAGTTGAAGGGAAAAGGGTTAATGGACGAAATCATGAGAGACTTGGCAAATCTGAAAGCACAGTTCAATATGATCTCCAATCTCGAAGTGGTTGAGTCTGACTCTTTACCTATGGATCCATTAAAATGTGTCATTCGTTCAACAAAAGGGCTGACAGGCTATGAACTCAAAAAGGTGCTTGAGTCGGTGGAGGTTCACCCAGAACTTGCGGATGAACATCAAGTCTTACTCGTTTTTGGTCTAAGGCAGACAAAGGACATTCCTTTTACAGCTATAGAGCAGGCTCTTCAGCAAAGTGATTCATTGCTTGTAAAAAAAGAGCCTCAAACGGGAACGCTCTTCTTAGAGCACGATCAGCAGAAGCGAGATGTAGAAGCTGTTCCATTCGAAAAAGCAGCTGGCCGGATTAGTGCAGAATCGGTCATTCCCTATCCGCCTGGCATTCCTTTGATGATTAAAGGAGAACCGATTGAATCAGATCAAATTGCGACGTTAAGCCGTTTGCTTGGGCATCAAGTTCATGTGCAAGCAAGTCAGGTGATTCACCAGAGAAAATTATATGTTTATATAGAAGAGGAGACACTATGAGCGGTATGTTTATTACGTTTGAAGGGCCTGAGGGTGCTGGAAAAACGACAGTGATTCGAAAAGTGTACGAAGAAATGGAACGTCAAGGCTATGCAGTGATGGCGACACGTGAGCCCGGAGGCATTGACATTGCAGAGCAAATTCGTGAAGTGATTTTAAATGAAAAAAATACAAAAATGGACGCAAAAACAGAGGCACTGCTTTATGCAGCAGCTAGAAGGCAGCATTTGGCTGAAAAAGTAGAACCGGCATTGAAGCGGGGGGAAACTGTTTTATGTGATCGTTTTGTCGACAGCTCCCTTGCTTATCAGGGCTATGCGAGAGGGCTTGGGATTGAAGAAGTCAAATCCATTAATGATTTCGCCATTGATGGCACGATGCCACAAATGACCATTTACTTTTCCATTACACCAGAGGAAGGTCTAAAGCGAATTGATGCCAATCAAGGAAGAGAAAAAAATCGATTAGACATGGAAACACTGAATTTTCATCAAATGGTCAGAGAAGGATATGAGCTTCTGATTGCGCAATCACCAGAACGATTCCGTGTAGTAGATGCGTCTCAGCCTGTTCAGGATGTCTTTAATGAAGTGTTTCAACTGATTCAGGACACATTAAAGAAAAATCAAATATGACCTCATTCCCAATCGTTGTTATAATATAGAGGAAGACATCGGCATGTCACCTGTGCCTAAAATGAAGGAGGCCATTCAAATGAAATTAATTGTTGCCGTTGTACAGGATCAAGATAGCAGCAAGTTATTGAAAATATTGACCGAACATCAATTCGGCGTGACAAAATTAGCTTCGACTGGTGGATTTCTAAAGTCTGGGAATACGACTTTTATCATTGGTTGCGATGATGTCCGAGTGGATAAAGCGTTACAGCTAATCAAGGAAAATTGCCGCAAACGTGATCAAATGATCGCGCCTGTATCACCAATGGGTGGAAATGCAGATTCATATGTACCATACCCTGTTGAGGTTGAAGTTGGTGGAGCTACCGTTTTTATTCTGCCAGTTGAACAATTTCATCAATTTTAAGGATGGGTTGCTGTGAAAATTAATCAAGATATGCGGCTGCTTTTAGAAAAGCGTGAACTTCAAGCGATGAAAGGAAGCCAAACTTCAGCATCGTTTAAATCATCGATGGAGACACAAAGCGGTAAACTGCGTTTAGAGCAGCTGACAGTCATGCTGAGCGATATCGAAGTCTTCGGCAAGAAACTGACAAAGTCACGAAACCTTAAAGATTTGGCTAGGTTTAAAGGACTTGTGAAACGCTTTGTAAAAGAAACAGTCGATAATGGATTAAATATAGAGACATCAAGGAGCTTTGACATTTATGGCAACACGCGAACACTCGCTTTAGTCAAAGCATTAGATGAAAAGCTGATTGAGTTAACAGAGGATATGATGAATCAGGAGAAACCCTCGATTGATTTGCTTGAACGTATTGGAGAAATAAAAGGTTTATTGATTAACCTTTACACATAGAGAGTGATAACATGGCAATTAGCTGGGATGACATGAATGAGTTGCAGCCGCGCGTCATGCGGCTGATTTTTAATAGTATTGATAAAGACCGACTGGCTCATGCTTACTTATTCGAAGGAAAAAAAGGGACAGGAAAGCTAGATGCTGCGATGCTTTTAGCGAAGAGCTTTTTTTGTTTGGAAGCAGGAGTGAAACCATGTGAGTCCTGTCAAAACTGCAAAAGAATTCAGTCTGGCAACCATCCAGATTTACATCTAGTGCAGCCTGACGGTCAATCAATTAAGAAGGCACAAGTGCAGGCTTTGCAGGAGGAATTTACAAAAGCAGGCGTAGAATCGCATCGGAAAATGTATATCATTCTCCATGCGGACAAAATGACGGTCAATGCTGCGAACAGTTTATTAAAGTTCCTAGAGGAGCCCAACCGGGAAACGATGGCAGTTTTAATCACTGAACAATCGCATAAAATGCTGGATACGATTATTTCAAGATGTCAGATGCTTAGCTTTCAGCCGCTGCAGCCGCAATCTTTGGAGCAGCAGCTTTTACAAGAAGGCGTGTCTCAGGACCTCGCAAGGCTTTTGTCGAATTTAACCAATAATTTAGCAGAAGCACTCGAATTAAGTCGAAATGATCAGTTTGCAGAGTCTAGAGCGAAAGTGATAAAATTGTATGAAGTCTTACACCAGCGAAAAGAACATGCATTTTTTTATATACAAGATCAATGGATGCCTTTTTTCAAAGAGAAAGACCTTCAAGAAACTGGTCTTGATATGCTTTTATTTATATATCGTGATGTATTGTCGATTCAAATAGGAAATGAAGATAAAGTCATTTATCAAGACTTATTCCAGACAATGAAGCAGCACGCGCTGCATTCCACACAGCAGATGGTGACGAATCAGATCCTTGCTGTATTAGAAGCGAAAAAGAGACTTCAATCCAACGTGAATGCCCAAGGGCTAATGGAGCAATTGGTGTTGATGTTGCAGGAGGGATAAGCTTGTACAACGTAATTGGTGTTCGCTTTAAAAAAGCGGGCAAAATCTATTATTTCGATCCTAATGGATTTCATATAGAAAATGATAGTTGTGTCATTGTAGAAACGGTTAGAGGTGTTGAGTACGGGCAAGTGGTCATCGCCAATAAAAAAGTAGATGAACACGATGTGGTTCTCCCTTTGCGTAAGGTGATTCGCGTCGCAGACGAACGAGACCGGCTCATCGTTGAGGAGAACAAAGAAGCAGCGATGGCAGCCTTTGACACATGTCTTCAGAAAGTAAGTGAACATGGCCTGGAAATGAAGCTGGTGGATGTCGAATTTACATTCGACCGCAACAAGGTCATCTTCTATTTTACAGCGGATGGCAGAGTAGATTTCCGTGAGCTGGTCAAGGATCTTGCATCTATTTTTAAGACGAGAATTGAACTTCGTCAAATCGGTGTAAGAGACGAGGCAAAAATGCTAGGCGGCATTGGTCCGTGTGGACGTATGCTTTGCTGTTCAACTTTCTTAGGAGATTTTGAACCTGTGTCCATTAAAATGGCAAAAGATCAAAACCTCTCGTTAAACCCTACCAAAATTTCAGGGCTTTGCGGCCGTTTAATGTGCTGCTTGAAATATGAGAATGATGAGTACGAAACAGCAAAAGAACAATTACCGGACATCGGTGAAACGATTCAGACGTCTAATGGCTCTGCAAAGGTAGTAGGGCTTAATATTTTAGAACGAATTTTGCAAGTTGAATTAACCGGGCAAGAAAAAGTGATAGAATATACTTGGGAAGAATTATTACAAGAAGGCGTTGTATCTGCACAAACAACTGAGTAACGAGGTGTGCCACCTTGGATAAAAAGGAACTATTTGATACGGTGATTAATTTAGAAGAACAAATCGGTTCTCTTTATCGCCAGCTAGGTGATTTGAAAAATCATATCGGTGAAGTGATTGAAGAAAATCATCAGCTGCAGATGGAGAATCAGCACTTGCGTGAACGTCTGGATCAATCCGATCGAGATAAATCGTCTGAGGCAGAGCATGATTCTGCCCAGAAGCCAAGTCATTCTGATATAGGAGAAGGTCATGATAACCTAGCTCGTTTATATCAGGAGGGCTTCCATATTTGTAATGTACATTATGGGAGCATTCGGAAAGAGGGAGACTGTTTGTTCTGTCTGTCATTTTTAAATAAAAAATGAGAAAAGGCTTCCGCTGAATCGGGAGCCTTTTTCACAGGAAAAGAAAGGATACATCATGGTTTCGTTAAGAGAAGATGAACGTTTAGACTACTTGCTTGCAGAAGATATGAAAATTATTCAAAGTAAAACGGTGTTCGCCTTTTCATTGGATGCAGTGTTATTAGCAAAATTTGCGTATGTGCCGATTCAAAAAGGGGAGATTATTGATCTTTGTACGGGAAATGGCATCGTTCCATTGCTGCTTTCGACGAGATCTAAAGCCTCTATTACAGGGGTTGAAATTCAAGAACGCCTGTTTGATATGGCAAAGAGAAGTGTGGCGCATAATCAACTGGAGCAGCAGATTGAGCTCATCCATGGTGATTTAAATGATATGCCTAAACGGTACGGAAACCACAAAGTAGACGTGATTACTTGTAATCCGCCATATTTTAAGACTCCTTCTAAGGATGAAATCAATGAAAATGAGTATTTGGCGATCGCACGTCATGAGATTCACTGCACATTAGAAGATGTCATTCGTGTTTCTTCCACTTTGCTAAAGCAAGGAGGCAAACTGGCAATGGTTCACCGCCCTGGGCGTTTGCTTGAGATAATTGAAATGATGAAGAAATACCGAATTGAGCCAAAACGAATTCAATTTGTATATCCGAAACAAGGAAAAGAAGCGAATACCATTTTAGTGGAAGGGATGAAAGATGGAAAGCCGGATTTGAAAATCCTCCCGCCGCTTTTTGTTTATGGAGAAGACCAAGAGTATACAAAAGAAATCAGGACGATACTGTATGGAGAAGCATAGTCATTATTTCTATGTATTGAAATGTGCAGATGGCAGTTTGTACGCTGGGTATACAAATGACTTACAAAAAAGGCTGACTGCCCATAATAGTGGGAAGGGTGCAAAGTATACGAGAGCTAGACGGCCGGTGGAACTCTATTACCACGAATGCTTTTTAACCAAAAGAGAAGCCATGCAACAGGAATATCGTTTCAAAACGTGGACACGTCGAAAAAAGGACATGTATATAGAAGAAAAGCGAATCAAAAAGGAGGCGGCACATGAAAAAGACACAAAAAAGCTTTGATGGTCAATCAGAAATGGGTATTCTTTATCTCGTACCAACCCCGATTGGAAACTTAGAAGATATGACATTTCGAGCGATACAAACGTTAAAAGATGTAGACTATATTGCCGCAGAAGATACGAGACAAACGAAAAAGCTTTGTCATGTCTATGAAATTGATACCCCATTAACGAGTTATCATGAACATAACAAAGATAGCAGTGGTCACAAGTTAATCGAATGGTTAAAAGAAGGAAAGAACATTGCACTCGTGAGCGATGCCGGTTTACCGACGATCTCTGATCCAGGAGCCGAAGTGGTTCGAGACTTTACGAACATCGGAGGCTATGTCATTCCGTTACCTGGTGCAAACGCAGCACTTACGGCGCTCATTGCGTCAGGAATCGCACCACAGCCATTTTTCTTTTACGGTTTTCTTGATCGTCAAAAAAAGGAAAAGAAAAAACAGCTGGAAGCATTGAAGAAACGCCAAGAAACAATTATTTTCTATGAAGCGCCCCATCGGTTAAAAGAAACGCTGACTGTGATGAAAGAAGTGTGGGGGAACCGGAATATTGCCATTACGAGAGAACTGACAAAGAAATTTGAAGAGTTTATTCGTGGAGATTTAGAATACGCGCTGACTTGGGTGACAGAACAACAAATCCGTGGTGAGTTCTGTCTCGTCGTACAAGGAAATGATCAGGATGAAGAAGAACTGAATGAAGAAGCTTGGTGGAATTCTTTATCTGAAAAAGAGCACGTGATCCATTACATAGAGGAAGGGTTAACGTCAAAAGAGGCCATTAAACGTACTGCGGTCGAACGTGGTGTGCCAAAGCGGACGATCTATGATGCGTATCATATTGAACAATAAAGAAAGGTTCTTGCAAACGGTGCAAGAACCTTTTTATATAAAACTTATTTTTGTGATTGAAGTTGGTTTTGGATTTCGTTAATGATTTGCTCTGCACCTTCACGGCTAAGAACTAATTTACCATTAGCAAGTTTAAGGTTATCGTCTGATACTTCACCTGTTACTTGGCAAGTCATGTTTGGTTTATATTTTTTTAGGATAATTTTTTCATCATCAACATAAATTTCCAAAGCGTCTTTTTCTGCGATTCCTAACGTACGGCGAAGCTCGATTGGAATCACCACGCGTCCTAATTCGTCAACTTTACGTACAATACCTGTAGATTTCATCTTCATTCTCCTCCCAAAAAGTTCTTATTCTTAATATAATATTATCTTCGTCATTATTCGACAAATTCCTTACATTCCTAGCATAACAAGGTTTCCATAAATCGTCAATCATTTTGTTTACTATTGTTTGTAAAATATGACTCTTAAAGTCAAAGGACCTTGAAACTACCGGTGTATAAGGATTTTTCAGAATTTATCTATAAAAATATGAAAAATGACGATAACAGATTAACAAGACTTTTGCCCTAATTTAGCCAATTGTAAATCTGGAAATAGATTTCATACGACAATATTCGACAAAATGTCGACGGGTTTGTCGTTTT
This sequence comes from Bacillus sp. G402, assembly GCF_051172515.1. Taxonomy (NCBI): domain Bacteria; kingdom Bacillati; phylum Bacillota; class Bacilli; order Caryophanales; family Bacillaceae; genus Bacillus; species Bacillus sp. G402. Next base: position 45,555 of record NZ_JBPIZC010000007.1, on the reverse strand, counting down.
TTTCGAAAAACTCATCTTTTTCGTTCATTTCAATCTGTTCTATGTATATATGCTTGATCTTAAAGGCTAAGATGGTATCATAGAGAAAGCACAAGTGCAAAACATAATGAAATGATCTGACACATTTTAATGAAGTATGATGACCGCTCTCGTCCATTGGGCGGGAGTTTTTGACATTTACACACAAGCAGGAGGTTCCGACATGCCGGAAAAGAAAAAAACGTTTTATCTGACTACACCAATTTACTATCCGAGCGGAAAATTACATATTGGACATGCTTATACGACAGTGGCAGGGGATGCCATGGCTCGTTATAAACGTCTGCAAGGCTATGATGTGATGTATTTAACGGGTACTGATGAGCACGGACAAAAAATTCAGCAAAAAGCTGAAGAACAAAATATTACACCGATTGAGTATTTAGATCCGGTCGTTGCTGACATTAAATCATTATGGAAGAAACTCGACATTTCAAACGATGATTTCATTCGTACAACGGAAAAAAGACATACGAAAATCATTGAGCAAGTCTTTCAAAAGCTGCTTGATCAAGGAGATATTTATTTAGATCAATATGAGGGCTGGTACAGTATTCCTGATGAAACATTCTATACGGAAACACAGCTTGTTGATGTTGAGCGAAATGAGAAAGGGGAAGTCATTGGAGGGAAAAGCCCAGACAGTGGACACCCTGTTGAATTGATTAAAGAGGAATCATATTTCTTCCGTATGAGTAAGTATGCTGATCGCTTACTAGACTATTACGAAAAGAACCCGTCGTTCATTCAGCCTGAATCAAGAAAGAATGAAATGATTAATAACTTCATTAAACCGGGGTTAGAGGATTTAGCTGTATCAAGAACAACCTTTGATTGGGGCATTAAAGTACCTAATAATCCGAAGCACGTCATCTATGTATGGATTGATGCGTTATTCAACTACTTAACAGCGATTGGCTACGGAACCGATCAAGATGAAAAATATAAAAAATATTGGCCTGCCAACGTACACCTAGTCGGGAAAGAAATTGTACGATTCCATACAATTTACTGGCCAATTATGCTGATGGCACTTGATCTGCCGCTGCCAAAACAAATTTTTGCACATGGCTGGCTGCTCATGAAAGATGGCAAAATGTCTAAATCAAAAGGGAACGTAGTAGATCCTGTTACGTTAATTGATCGCTATGGTCTTGATGCTCTTCGTTATTACCTGCTACGCGAAGTACCATTTGGTGCAGACGGTGTGTTTACACCAGAAGGATTCGTGGAACGTGTAAACTATGACCTTGCCAATGATTTAGGGAACTTACTTAACCGTACAGTGGCGATGGTGCAAAAATACTTCGACGGTACATTAAGCAGCTATAAGGGACCAGTCAATGAGTTTGATGAGGAACTAAAAGCTGTAGCTGAACAAACGGTGAAAGCCTATGAAGAAGCGATGGAAAACCTCGAATTCTCAGTGGCTCTTTCAAATGTTTGGACATTAATCAGCAGAACGAATAAATATATTGATCAAACAGCTCCTTGGGTATTAGCGAAGGATGAAACAAAACGAAAAGAACTGCATTCTGTGATGTACCATTTAGCAGAATCACTTCGAATCACAGCTGTATTGTTAACACCATTCTTAACAAAAACACCTGAGAAAATCTTCTTCCAGCTTGGAATTGAAGAAGAGAAACTCAAAAGCTGGGAAAGCATTCTTTCTTTCGGTGCGATTCAAAAAGCGACGGTACAAAAAGGTGAGCCGTTGTTCCCTCGTTTAGAGGTTGAAGAAGAAGTGGCATACATTAAAGAGAAGATGCAAGGAAGTGCGCCTAAGGTAGAAGAAGAGTCAGTTGAAATAGAAGAAACTGAATTACCTGAACTGGGTGCCGAAATTGCCTTCGATGATTTTTCGAAAGTTGACCTTCGTGTAGCACAAGTATTGGAAGCAGCACCAGTGAAAAAAGCTGACCGTCTCTTAAAGCTTCAGCTTGATTTTGGATTTGAAAAGAGACAAATTGTCTCAGGGATTGCCAAGCATTATCAACCAGAAGAATTGGTAGGGAAGAAGCTCGTCTGCGTAGCGAATCTCACACCAGTTAAACTAAGAGGGGAAATTTCCCAGGGGATGATTTTAACTGGAGAAACTGGTGGTAAATTGCAGGTTCTTGAAGTAGATCAATCTCTAGCAAATGGAACGAAAATTTTATAATTTAACAAAGGTGTTCCACGTGTAACATTTCGTCGAACACCTTTTGTTTTTCAGAAGAATTGTCGAAAGGAGCAATCAACCATGTTATTTGATACACATGCCCACTTAAATGCTGAACAATATAATGAAGACTTAGAGCAGGTGATTGAAAGAGCCAAAAGTGAAAAAGTAGAGAAGATTGTAGTGGTCGGGTTTGATCGTCCAACCATTACTAGAGCGATGGAGCTAATTGAAGCATATGATTTTATGTATGCAGCCATCGGCTGGCATCCTGTTGATGCCATTGATATGACAGATGAAGATTTGGCTTGGATCAAAGAATTATCTCAGCATGAAAAGGTTGTTGCCATTGGAGAAATGGGTCTAGATTACTATTGGGACAAGTCGCCAAAAGATGTGCAAAAAGAAGTCTTTAGACGTCAAATTGCTCTTGCAAAAGAAGTGAATCTGCCAATCATCATTCATAACCGTGACGCTACGGAAGATGTAGTGACGATCTTAAAAGAAGAAGGAGCGGCAGAAGTCGGAGGAATTATGCACTGCTTTACTGGCAGCCTCGAAATTGCAAAAGCGTGTATGGAAATGAACTTTTATATCTCATTCGGTGGACCTGTGACATTTAAAAATGCGAAAAAACCGAAAGAAGTTGTAAAGGATATTCCAAGTGATCGTCTTCTGATTGAGACAGACTGCCCGTATTTAACTCCAGCGCCATTTAGAGGGAAACGAAATGAGCCGAGCTATGTGAAATATATCGCAGAACAAATTGCTGAATTGCGAGAAATAAGCTTTGAAGAGCTTGCTGCATTGACAACAGAAAATGCGAAAAAAGTTTTCCGTATAAACTGACAGTATATGATGTCAATCCTTGTTTAAGCTTGTCCAATTGTGAAACATAACGAAAAAGTTCTACACGTTTGCGCCTCTTCATAGGATAAGTTGTCGATAAGTCTTTCTTCCCTTCCTTCCAAAAATCTCCCATAATAGGTTTACAATCGAGCATTTTTGTACAGTGGGTGGAAGGGTTGACAGGTTTTGAGATACTCTATATAATCTCTCCGAGGAGAAGGAGGCGTTTTTCATCGTACAAAAAATGAAAAATCTGTTTTCTGTCAAGCTAGGAAAAGGCAAGGTTTTATTTCTAGTCGCTTGCTTGCTTTTAGCTGGAACTGGGACGGCTTACGGTGCGCATGAGCTCACCAAGCAGTCTATTACCATTTCAATCAATGGCAAAGAGAAGACAATTCGTACACATGAAGAGACAGTAGCACAGCTGCTTTCAGACCTTGGAATAAGGACCAGGGCGGAGGATCATATCTCTCCAAGTCTAAATACCAAGATTCAAGACAACATGAACATTGTGTATGATGCGGCTATACCGGTTCATCTCACCCTAGATGGGAAAGAGAAAACGATATGGACAACAGATCAGACGGTTGGAGCATTATTGAAGAATGAGAAGATAGATATTGGGAAGCACGATCAAGTAACTCCAGGAAAGAATGACAAGATTAAAAAGAATATGGATCTTGTGGTTCAGCAGGCATTCCAGGTCAGCTTAAACGATGGAGGAAAGGATAAGAAAGTGTGGACCACTTCGACTACGGTCGCTGACTTTTTAAAGCAACAAGAGCTGAAGCTCAAGAAGCACGATAAGATCAAACCTGCGTTACATAGTCACCTTTCTAAAAAAAGCGCAGATGTGAAGATCACTCGGGTGGAAAAAGTCACCGATGTAGTGGAAGAGAAAATTGCTTTTGATACCAAACATAAAAAGGATCGATCTCTTGAAAAAGGAAAAGAGAAGGTGCTTGAAAAAGGTGAAGAAGGTAAATTAAAGAAGCACTATGCCATTGTGAAAGAAAACGGTAAAGTGGTGTCTAAAGAATTAATTAAAGAGGTTACTGCAAAAGACAGCAAGGATCGTTTAGTGGCAGTTGGTACACAAGTGTCCAAGAAGGAACCTAAAGCGTCACCTGCGGTTTCAAGAAGTAATGAATCTTCAGGAAAAGAGTTCTATGTGACGTCTACAGCCTATACAGCGAGCTGTGCTGGATGTACAGGTAGAACGTCTACAGGCTTTAATTTAAAAGCAAATCCGGGTGCAAAGGTCATAGCAGTAGATCCGAGTGTCATTCCGCTGGGCTCTAAAGTGTATGTGGAAGGCTATGGGTATGCCGTTGCATCAGACACTGGATCTGCTATAAAAGGGAATAAAATTGATGTGTTCGTCCCAAGTAAGTCAGCAGCTTATCAATGGGGAAATAAACGAGTGAAAATTAGAGTGCTCAAATAAACACATCAAATCATTTATATGAACAGAGGGCTTTGCGCACCCTCTGTTTTTTTGGTTATAATAGAAGCACTGTTTTCTAATTAATTAGACGCAAAAACAGCATGGAAGGTTTCATTTTTTAACAAAAAAATGTAGATTGTTTTTGCAAGCGGAGGAATACATGAAAATCAAAGAAATCATTGTGGTGGAGGGTCGTGACGACACTGCTAGAGTAAAGATGGCCGTTGATGCAGATACGATTGAAACGAATGGATCTGCCATTGGCGATACAGTCATTCAACAAGTGCGTCTTGCTCAGGAGACGAGGGGGGTTATCATTTTAACTGATCCTGACTTCCCTGGGGAAAAGATCCGTAAAACCATCGCAGAGGCTGTCCCTGGCTGTAAGCACGCCTTTTTACCAAAACACCTTGCGAAAGCGAAGCGGGACAAAGGAATTGGTGTCGAGCATGCTTCCTTGGATAGTATTCGAGCATGCCTTGCTCATGTTCATGAGGAAATGGAAGAATCAGAAAGCGAGATTACGTTAGATGATTTATTTGACGCAGGCCTTATCGGAGGCGAAGCATCAAAACGCCGCCGCGAACGACTAGGTGTGCTTTTAAATATAGGATATACAAATGCGAAGCAGCTGCAAAAGCGTCTTCACATGTTCCAAATAACGAAAGAGGATTTTATTGCGGCCTTAAAGACCGTCATGCAGGAGGAAGCCGATGAATAAAGATATTGCGACGCCCATCAGAACGAAGGAAATACTGAAGAAGTACGGTTTCTCTTTTAAAAAGAGCTTAGGGCAAAACTTTTTAATTGATACGAATATTTTAGATCGTATTGTTGATCATGCAGAGATTACGGATGAGACAGGTGTGATTGAAATTGGCCCTGGTATCGGTGCGTTGACTGAACAGCTCGCCAAACGGGCAAAGAAAGTCACGGCTTTTGAAATCGACCAGCGCCTATTGCCGATTTTAAACGATACGCTTTCTCCATATGATAATGTCACCATTATTCATCAAGACGTATTGAAGGCAGATGTAAGAAAGGTGATTGAAGAACAGTTTGCTGACTGTAAAGAAGTAATGGTCGTAGCAAACCTTCCTTATTATGTGACGACACCAATTATTATGAAATTGCTTGAAGAAAACCTTCCATTGAAAGGAATCGTTGTCATGCTGCAAAAAGAAGTAGCAGATCGCATGGCTGCTGTTCCTTCATCAAAAGAATACAACTCTTTGTCGATTGCAGTGCAATTTTATACAGAAGCGAAGACGGTCATGGTTGTGCCGAAAACGGTTTTCGTCCCACAACCAAATGTGGATTCAGCGGTAATCAAACTAACTGTTCGTGAAACGCCTGCGGTCTCAGTAGACAATGATACGTTTTTCTTTCAACTGATTCGTGCGAGTTTTGGCCAACGCCGGAAGACATTGATGAATAATTTGATGAACAATCTGCCAGATGGCAAGAAACATAAAGCCATCATTGAAGAAGCCCTTGTAACAGCTGAGGTTGATGGGAAACGCCGCGGTGAATCATTGTCAATCGATGAATTTGCCCGTTTGTCCAATGTTTTACACAAAGCCCTTTCATAAGGGCTTTTCAGCGTGTAGACAAACCCTCGCATTCTTTGTCAGTCCTGCGCTCTGGTGCTCACGAATGCCAAATTCGCTCCGCTCCAGTGCTCGTCCTTCCTAGACTGCAAAGGTTTTCTATCACGCTGAAAAGAAGACAAAGCCCTTTCATAAGGGCTTTTTTCTTTTGGTTTTCACCACTTCACCTGTTCAGGCATAGGCTAGAAAGAACAACACACCTGAAAGAAGAACAAGTGTAGCGTAAGACGATACCAACAGGATAAGAGCCTGATTGTGGAGTGAAAAGCATGCAATTTCAAATAGGAGATATGGTGACGAGGGCATCCTATCAGATGGATATTATGTTTCGTATCATTCGAATTGATGAGACAGACCAGCACGAAGCCACCGCCATTTTGCATGGGAATGAAGTGAGGCTGATCGCCGATGCGAAGATGTCAGATTTGGTCTTGATTCAAAAAGAGGAGCAACTGACAAGAGAGAAAGACGATGAACGGAAAATTAACGAATCGCTCGACTTACTCAGGCAAGATTATCAGCTGCTTCGTGAAAAACAAGAGTATTATACGTCTGGACAATATCAGCATCAGGAGCAGTATTTTCATATGCCCGGAAAGGTTCTGCATTTAGATGGAGATGCTTCATACTTAAAGAAATGCTTAGATGTATATGAAAGAATTGGTGTACCTGTGTATGGTGTGCATTGCCACGAGAAGAAAATGCCAAGCATGATTGATTCATTAATTGATCAATACCGGCCTGATATTTTGGTCATCACAGGACATGATGCGTATTCTAAACAAAAGGGCGGTGTACACGATATCGGTGCATATCGTCATTCTCGTCATTTCGTTGAAACGGTTCAAAAGGCAAGAAGGAAGGTTCCGCATTTAGATCAGCTCGTGATCTTTGCAGGTGCCTGCCAATCTCATTTTGAATCATTAATTCAAGCAGGTGCTAATTTTGCAAGCTCACCCTCACGTGTCAACATTCATGCACTTGACCCCGTCTATATTGTTGCCAAGATCAGCTTCACTCCATTTGTAGATCGAATCAACGTGTGGGATGTGCTCCGAAATACACTGACGAGAGAAAAAGGTCTCGGAGGGATTGAAACAAGGGGTGTTTTAAGGGTAGGTATGCCATATAAAAGAGACCATGAATCGACATAACCCGACTGATTTCAGTCTGGTTTTTTTTATGCTCAAAAAGAAATTTCATATGAATACATAATTCACCGGAATTTGAGAAAAATAGGGAGGAGAAAAGGTAGAAGTTTGTCAAAATTATTTTGTTGACAATGGCTCGTGTTGGTTGATATAATTTAATTTTTATTTGACAAAAATGGGCCGTTGTTGTATAATTATCTCAGTGAGGTGGATGCAATGGCGAAGACTTTGTCCGACATCAAAAGATCGCTTGATGGTAACTTAGGTAAACGTTTGACGTTAAAGGCTAACGGAGGCCGCCGAAAAACAATTGAGCGTTCGGGCATTTTAGCTGAAACGTACCCTTCTGTTTTTGTGATTCAATTAGATCAAGATGAGAATTCGTTTGAAAGAGTTTCTTACAGTTATGCAGATATACTGACTGAGACGGTCGAATTAACGTTCGATGATACCGCTAGCTCAGTCGCCTATTAATGGGCAGTGAACTTTTTGTTTACTGCTTTTTGTTTTGCCTTTTTTTCTGTATGGGAGGCTGTCCATTATTTGAAAGGGGTAAAAGGCGGGAATCGATGCAAAATAAGAAAGCCACAAAGGAGTGGCGATGATTCGAATTCTCGACCAAAGGGGCTGTTTCGTTTGGGTAGACGCCGAGGCATTATGTCAGATGAGTTCAAATACGAGCTGGCGAAGGATCTTGGATTTTATGATACCGTCAAAAATGGAGGCTGGGGAGAGATTCGTGCGCGTGACGCAGGAAATATGGTCAAACGTGCCATTGAATTAGCTCAACAGCACATGGCTCAAGAAGAGAATCAACGATAAAGAAATGATCAGGGATACCTCGGGTGTCTCTGGTCTTTTTTGCTTGAAAAAGTGAGTGTGCTGGGGGCAAAAGCCAATATTCATCAGATCCATCAAATGTGATACAATATTGATACTTATGTTTAGATGGAGAAGTAGGTGAAATGTTTGCGTATTTTAGAAAAAGCACCGGCAAAAATTAATCTCTCACTTGATGTTCATGGAAAAAGACCGGATGGATATCACGAAGTGGAGATGGTGATGACAACAATAGATCTTGCAGATCGACTAGAGCTGACGGAGCTGGACAAAGACGAAATCCGTGTATCATCTCATAATCGTTTTGTGCCAGATGATCAACGGAATTTGGCTTATCAGGCAGCTAAATTATTAAAAACAAGATTCGGTATTCAAAAAGGCGTATCGATTGTCATCACAAAAGCAATTCCCGTCGCAGCAGGTTTAGCTGGAGGCAGCAGTGATGCCGCAGCAGCGCTTCGCGGCTTAAACCGTTTGTGGAAGTTAAATCTCACGTTAGATGAACTAGCTGAGCTTGGAGCGGAGATCGGCTCAGATGTCTCTTTTTGTGTACACGGAGGGACGGCGCTAGCGACAGGACGTGGAGAGAAACTAAAGCATATTGCGACACCGCCGCATTGCTGGGTGATTTTAGCGAAGCCGGTGATAGGGGTATCTACAGCTGAGGTCTACAGACAATATGACGCAAGCAAAGTAGAACACCCAAATGTACAGCGTATGATTGAAGCAATTGAAGCGAAAGATTATAAAGAGATGTGCGGCTCACTCGGTAACGTGTTGGAATCTGTGACATTAAAGATGTATCCGGAAGTCGATATGATTAAGAGACAGATGAAGCGTTTCGGAGCAGATGCTGTATTAATGAGCGGCAGCGGGCCAACTGTATTTGGCTTGATTCAATATGAATCGAAGGTACAAAGAATATATAACGGACTGAGAGGATTTTGTGATCAGGTTTACGCTGTCCGCATGATCGGCGAACAAAATACCCTTGATTAAATCCGTATATTAAGTTATATTATTCATAAATTATTCGGGTTCTGGGGGTAAGTTCATGAAGTTTCGTCGAAGCGGCAGATTGGTGGACTTAACAAATTATTTGTTAACCCACCCGCACGTACTAGTACCTTTAACTTTTTTTGCAGAGCGATATCAATCTGCAAAGTCCTCTATTAGTGAAGACTTAACGATTATCAAACAGACCTTCGAACAGCAGGGAATAGGGACTTTACTTACTGTACCTGGCGCTGCTGGCGGAGTGAAATATATTCCAAAGATTCATTTAAAAGAAGCAGACGAAGTCGTAAACGATATCGGAGAGGCATTATCAACTCCTGAACGTGTGCTTCCTGGCGGTTATTTATATTTAACTGATGTTTTAGGAAATCCATCGATTCTTGCGAAAATCGGTAAGCTTTTTGCGACCATTTTTTCGGATCGACCGATTGATGTTGTCATGACTGTTGCGACGAAAGGTATTCCGATTGCCTATTCTGTTGCAGGTTATTTAAATGTGCCTGTTGTGATCGTTAGAAAAGATAATAAGGTAACTGAAGGATCAACTGTGAGTATTAATTATGCATCAGGTTCTTCTAACCGAATTCAAACCATGTCACTTGCAAAGCGGAGCTTAGATAAAGGATCCAATGTGTTGATTATTGATGACTTTATGAAAGCAGGCGGAACCATTAATGGCATGATGAATCTTCTAGAGGAATTTAATGCAAATGTTGCAGGGATCGGTGTTTTATTAGAAGATGAAGGCGTAGATGAACGTCTTGTCGATGAATATGTATCACTTTTAAAGCTTTCAACCATTGATATGAAGCAGAAAATCATTGAGATTAATGAAGGTAATTTCCACGAGTTTTTTCATTCGAAAGCTTAAGTTTTGATCAAACATGTATTTGAATGGGAGAGATTGATATGACAAAAGTTGTTCAAACCAAAAACGCGCCAGCAGCCATTGGACCTTACTCTCAAGGGATTATCGTCAATAACATGTTTTACAGCTCAGGGCAGATTCCATTAACGCCAGCTGGAGATTTTGTGAATGGAGATATTAAAGAACAAACACATCAAGTGTTTCATAATCTTAAAGCCGTCCTTGAAGCAGCGGGTGCTTCCTTTGAAACAGTCGTGAAAGCAACGGTTTTCATTAAAGATATGGAACAATTCGCTGAAGTGAATGAAGTGTACGGTGAATACTTCCATACACATAAGCCAGCTCGTTCATGTGTAGAAGTAGCCAGACTTCCAAAAGATGCACTTGTAGAAATTGAAGTTGTGGCATTAGTGAAATAAACAGACCATCTCTTTGGAGGCCGTTTGGTTTCATTATATGTATGAAAAGGCATCGGCATGATGTCTTTTTTTACGCAACCGATGTAAGCGCCGTCATCAAAATGACAAAAAATGTATAAATATCCCGATATTTCAAAAAAAGTTTAAAAAAAGAGCAGGAGAATCACCACAATCGTTGAATACCTAATTAATGCTTTTATATTGGGAAAAGGTGGTGAACTACTGTGGAAGTTACTGACGTAAGATTACGCCGCGTGAATACCGATGGTCGCATGAGGGCGATTGCATCCATCACGCTGGACCACGAATTTGTTGTTCATGATATTCGTGTGATTGATGGAAACAATGGCTTGTTTGTTGCAATGCCTAGCAAACGTACGCCTGATGGAGAGTTTCGCGACATTGCACATCCAATTAATTCAAGCACTCGGGGTAAAATCCAAGATGCTGTTTTAAATGAGTATCATCGCTTAGGCGAAGAGGAAGAGACAATTGAATATGAAGAAGCTGGAGCTTCTTAAAGATATGTGAACCTAAAAAGACAGCTTTAAGAGAAAATGAATGTTTTCTTTTAAATGCTGTCTTTTTTGCGTTTTTCCTCATGATTCTTTTAAGTTTCAACCATTAGAAAATTAATGTACTTCCTCTTGTATCCTTGAAATCAGTCCTTATTTAGGATATATTTTTCTATGGATAATAGGGATATTGGAGGCCAATCAATGGATAAGCGGTTCGCAGTGATTTTAGCAGCGGGAAAAGGAACAAGAATGAAGTCAAAGTTATACAAAGTACTTCATCCAGTTTGCGGAAAGCCAATGGTCGAGCATGTGGCAGATCAAGCGTTAAAGCTATCTTTAGCCAAGCTTGTGACGATTGTCGGTCATGGAGCTGAGGACGTCAAGGAGCAGCTTGGGGACAGAAGTGAATATGCACTTCAAGAAGAACAGCTGGGAACAGCACATGCCGTCAAACAAGCTAAATCGTTCCTCGCGCAGGAAAAGGGAACAACCATTGTCATTTGTGGAGATACACCATTATTGACAGCGGAAACAATGGAAGCCATGTTAAACGAGCATCAAAAACAACAAGCGAAAGTGACGATTTTGACAGCACACGCGGATGATCCAACAGGTTATGGACGTATTATTCGTGATGAAACAGGTGCTGTAGTAAAAATCGTCGAGCATAAAGATGCAAATGATGCTGAACGTCAAGTGAATGAAATTAATACTGGAACCTATTGCTTTTCAAATGAAGATCTCTTCCGTGTGATTGAGCAAGTGTCAAATGAAAATGCACAAGGTGAATACTATTTGCCAGATGTCATTGAAATTCTAAAGAATGAAGGACAGACGGTTGCAGCGTATCAAACACCGCATTTTGAAGAAACACTTGGAGTCAATGATCGTATCGCTCTATCACAAGCAGAGCAATTCATGAAGCGACGTATTAATCATCAGCATATGAAGAATGGTGTAACCTTGATTGATCCTGAGAACACGTATATCTCGCCAGATGCAGTCATCGGTGAAGATACAATGATTTATCCTGGGACGGTCATCAAAGGGAATGTAAAGATTGGTGCAGATGCCACAATCGGTCCGAACACTGAAATTGTTGATAGCGTAATTGGAGATCGGACAGTCATTAAGCAGTCTGTTGTCTGTGATAGTGAAGTTGGAGTAGATGTGACAATTGGACCGTTTGCTCATATTCGCCCGTTGTCGAAAATTGGCGATGAAGTGAAGATCGGAAATTTTGTCGAAATCAAGAAAACAGTTTTCGGTGACCGAAGCAAAGCGTCTCATCTTAGCTATATTGGAGATGCAGAGGTCGGAACGGATGTAAACCTTGGTTGTGGATCCATTACAGTTAATTATGATGGGAAGAACAAATTCTTAACGAAGATTGAAGATGGCGCATTTATTGGCTGTAATTCAAATCTCGTTGCACCAGTCACTGTCGGAAAAGGGGCATATGTTGCAGCCGGTTCAACGGTTACAGAAGATGTACCGCAGGATGCATTGTCTATTGCTAGAGCAAGACAAGTCAATAAAGAAGATTATGTGAAAAATATTCATAAAAAATAATCCAAATACCCGGAGGTTTACCATGTCTAATCGTTATGCTGATGCGAATTTAAAGATATTCTCTTTGAATTCAAACCCTGAACTTGCCAAAGAAATTGCCGATCGTATCGGAGTTGATGTAGGAAAGAGCTCTGTTAAACGTTTTAGTGACGGTGAAGTCCAAATCAATATTGAAGAAAGTATCCGCGGCTGTGATTGTTATGTTATTCAATCTACTAGTGCGCCAGTCAATGAGCACATTATGGAGCTACTCATTATGGTAGATGCACTAAAACGCGCTTCTGCGAAAACGGTCAATATTGTCATCCCTTATTACGGATATGCACGTCAAGATCGTAAGGCGAAACCTCGTGAGCCAATCACAGCGAAGCTTTTTGCGAACTTACTTGAAACAGCAGGTGCTACACGTGTCATTGCACTTGATCTTCATGCGCCGCAAATCCAAGGTTTCTTTGATATTCCAATCGATAACTTAATGGCTGTGCCAATCTTAACAAACTATTTCGAACAGAAAAACTTGAATGATATCGTTGTTGTGTCTCCTGACCACGGTGGTGTTACGCGTGCGCGCAAAATGGCGGACCGCCTGAAAGCACCAATCGCCATTATCGACAAACGTCGTCCGAAGCCGAACGTGGCTGAAGTGATGAACATCATTGGGAACATTGAAGGCAAAACGGCGATTCTCATCGATGATATCATTGATACAGCTGGTACGATTACACTTGCTGCAAATGCACTTGTGGAAAATGGAGCGGCTGAAGTCTATGCTTGTTGTACTCACCCAGTATTGTCTGGACCAGCAGTAGAACGTATTACAAACTCTAAAATTAAAGAATTAGTTGTGACAAACAGTATTCACTTAACAGATGACAAGAAAGTTGGAAAATTCATTCCGCTTTCAGTTGGGCCTTTGCTTGCAGAAGCCATCATCCGTGTACATGAAGAAGAATCTGTGAGCTACCTTTTCAGCTAATTTTCTGATTGAAAAAGGCCCTAGGCATCAGCTTGGGGTCTTTTTGCTGTGATAAATGAAAGGCAAACATGTTTAAAATGATTCAGTTATGGGTATTTATGAAAGTAGTGACAAAAAAGAAATAGGATGGTGCTGAATATGGCAACTTTAAAAGCAAATAAAAGAACTGATTTCAAACGTTCCACACTGCAAAAAATCCGTCATTCAGGACACGTTCCTGGTGTCATATACGGAAAAAATACAGACAACCTGGCTGTTTCATTAGACAGTATTGATTTATTAAAGACATTACGTGATGAAGGAAAAAACACAATCATCACATTAGACGTTGGCGGTGAAACAAAATCTGTGATGGTAACAGAACTGCAAACAGATCCGTTGAAAAATGAGCTTGTCCACGCTGATTTCCAAGTGGTCGACTTACAGCGAGAAATTGACGCAGATGTACCTGTACAACTCATTGGCGAATCCAAAGGTGTAAAGGATGGCGGTGTGCTTCAGCAGCCACTATTTGAGCTATCCATTACAGCAAAACCAAAGGATATCCCGCAAAATATTGAAGCTGATATTACAAACTTAGAAGTAAATGACGTACTAACAGTTGGTGATCTGACTGTTCAATCTACGTATCAAATTAATAATGATCCAGAAGAAGTTGTTGCTTCGATCTTACCGCCTCAGCAATCAGAGGTTCCTGAGCCAGATAGTGAAGAGGAAACGCAAGAGCCTGAGGCCATTAAAGAAAAAGATGACAGCGAAGAATAACTGGTCAATTAGAGACGTAACCCTCCCGCGGTTACGTCTTTTGTGCTAGAATGAAAAGAATTCATACGTTTTGCATGAGGCAATCACATTGGCTCATTTTTTAGGCGTGTGCATGTGCGACAAAGGAGGTTATTGGTTTCATGATTGCGTTCGTTGGATTGGGTAATCCAGGAAAAGAATATGAAAAAACAAGACATAACGTCGGGTTTATGACAATAGATGAACTATCAAAAAAATGGGACATCCCATTAAATCAATCAAAATTCCATGGACAATATGGAACTGGGTTTGTTTCGGGGCAAAAGGTTCTACTTGTGAAGCCTCTTACATATATGAACTTATCAGGGGAATGTGTGCGTCCGCTGATGGATTACTATGATATTCCCCTTGAACATTTGAAGGTCATTTATGATGATCTTGATTTGCCAACGGGCCTGATTCGTTTGCGTACTAAAGGAAGTGCAGGCGGACATAACGGAATCAAATCGTTGATTCAGCATTTAGGTTCACCTGAGTTTGACCGATTCCGTATCGGCATCGGCCGTCCACAAAACGGCATGAAGGTCGTCGATTACGTACTAGGACGCTTCTCAGAGGAAGAACAGCCTGATATCTCATCTGCTATTCAAGCATCTGTTGAAGCTTGTGAAGCGGCTTTAACAAAGCCATTTTTAGAAGTGATGAATGATTTTAACAAGAAGGTATAAGAATGATAAGCAAAGCACATACTGATCATAAAATCTCAGCATGGGAGGATCACGTATGGCTTTGCACTATTACTGCCGGCACTGTGGTGTAAAGGTTGGCAGTCTAGATGAATCCGCTGTCCAAAGTGAAGCACTTGGATTTCATCACTTAACAAATGAGGAAAGAAACGATATGATTTCTTATAGGGAAAATGGTGATTTACATGTACAAACCATTTGTGAGGATTGCCAAGAGGCGCTCGAAAGAAATCCTGATTACCATCAGTATCATACCTTTATTCAATAAAAAGCTTTGGTGTAGATAATAGACCAAAGCGTTTTTCTGTTTTAAACAAGCAGGGAGGAGGAGCCAAATGAAAAATATACAATCATTTATCAAACAAAGTGATGATTTTCAGTCCATTTTTAATGGGCTAAAGGAAGGTTTAAAAGAACAACTGCTCGCCGGACTATCAGGCTCCGTCAGATCTTTATTTACAGCCGCCATATCAGACGAATTAAAGCGGCCGATGTTTATTGTGACACACAACTTATATCAAGCGCAGAAGGTCACAGATGATCTAGCAAGTGTGATGCCAGATCGCTCGGTTCTTCTTTATCCTGTCAATGAACTCATTGCATCTGAAATTGCTGTGGCAAGCCCGGAGCTTAGAGCGCAGCGTCTTGATGTATTGAATCGTCTCGCGAATGGAGAAAATCCGATTGTCGTGACCCCAGCAGCTGCAGTGCGTAGAATGCTTCCTCCTGTTGAGCTCTGGAAGGAGAGTCAGATCCATTTAAAGGTTGGTGAAGAAATTGATTTGGAGGCGTTTTCAAAACAACTCGTGCAAATCGGTTATGACCGGACGTCCATGGTCGCTGCGCCCGGAGACTTTAGTGTGCGCGGAGGCATCATTGACATTTATGCGTTAACGGAAGACCACCCGATCCGTATTGAGCTGTTTGATACAGAAGTGGATTCTATTCGGTCCTTCCACTCTGACACGCAGCGTTCATTGGAAACACTTCAAGAAATCAAGATTGGCCCGGCGAAAGAGCTGATTGTAAGAGGGCCTGAACGAGTGAGAGCGATTGAACAGCTTGACGAAGGTCTTGCCAGCAGCTTAAAGAAATTCAACTCGGATAAACAAAAAGAACTGCTCCATCAGAATATTTCTGCTGATCGTGAGAAGCTGCTAGAAGGTATTGTGACACAAGAAATGACGAAGTATCTGTCCTATTTCTATGAAAAGCCTGCTAGTTTGCTAGATTATACATCGCAGGATACGATAATCATTCTAGATGAAATCAGCAGAATTCAGGAGATGGAAGAACAGCTTGAACAGGAAGAAGCAGATTGGACAATTAGTCTGCTGGAAGAAGGGAATATCCTGCATGATCTAGCCCTTTCCTTCCCATTTCAAGAGCTATTCAATCAGCAATCGAGATTGATTCTGTACTATTCCTTATTTTTGAGACATGTTCAGCAGACCAATCCGCAAAATATCGTCAATGTATCTAGTAAGCAAATGCAGAATTTCCACGGGCAGATGAATGTGCTTGCAAGTGAAATTGAACGCTACAAAAAGCAGAATTATACGGTAGTCTTTTTAGGTGCGGATGAAGAGCGGACAGAGAAGCTGTCATCTGTCTTGCATGATTATGACATTGAAGCAGCTCTTGCTAAACCTGATGCTGAGCTTGTCAGCGGGCAAGTATATATTTTACAAGGTGAGCTGCAAACAGGTTTTGAACTGCCTTTATCCAAAATTGCTGTCATTACAGAGGGTGAACTTTTCAAGAAACGTGTGAAGAAGCAGGCACGTAAGCAAAAGCTGACGAACGCAGAGCGAATCAAAAGCTATTCAGAGCTGCAAGTGGGCGATTACGTGGTGCACATTAACCACGGGATCGGTAAGTATTTAGGAATTGAAACGCTTGAAATTGGCGGCATTCATAAAGATTATTTAAATATTCATTATCAAGGAAGCGACAAGCTTTATGTCCCTGTTGAACAAATTGATCAGGTGCAGAAGTATGTAGGGTCAGAAGGAAAAGAACCAAAGCTATACAAACTAGGCGGTAGCGACTGGAAGCGCGTGAAGAAAAAAGTAGAATCATCTGTGCAGGACATTGCAGATGATCTAATTAAGCTGTACGCAGAACGTGAAGCAAGCAAAGGGTATGCCTTCTCGCCTGACCATGAGATGCAGCGCCAGTTTGAATCTGCATTCCCTTACCAAGAAACAGACGATCAAATTCGCTCGATTCATGAAATCAAGCAAGACATGGAGCGGGAGCGCCCGATGGATCGTCTGCTTTGTGGAGATGTGGGCTATGGAAAAACAGAGGTGGCGATTCGAGCGGCCTTCAAAGCCATTGCTGACGGGAAACAGGTGGCACTGCTTGTACCAACAACGATCTTAGCGCAGCAGCATTTTGACACGATTATGGACAGATTCCAAGACTATCCTGTTAAAATCGCTCAGCTTAGCCGCTTCCGTACACGAAAAGAAACAACAGAAACCTTAAAAGGGCTGAAAAACGGAACGATTGATATGGTCATTGGGACGCATCGTCTTCTTTCAAAAGACATTGTGTACAAGGATTTAGGACTGTTAATTATCGATGAAGAGCAGCGCTTCGGTGTGACGCATAAAGAGAAAATTAAGCAAATGAAAGCCAATATTGATGTGCTGACGTTAACGGCAACGCCAATTCCTCGTACGCTTCATATGTCGATGCTTGGCGTACGTGACTTATCTGTTATTGAAACACCACCTGAGAACCGTTTCCCAGTTCAAACCTATGTTGTCGAGTACAATGGTGCGTTAGTTAGAGAAGCCATTGAGAGAGAACTGGCAAGAGGCGGTCAAGTGTACTTCCTTTATAACCGAGTGGAGGACATTGAACGAAAAGCAGATGAAATCTCGATGCTTGTTCCAGACGCAAAAGTAAGCTACGCACATGGGAAAATGAGTGAGAACGAGCTGGAATCCGTGATGATTAATTTCCTAGAAGGTGAATCGGATGTACTCGTCAGTACAACCATTATCGAAACGGGCGTAGACATTCCAAATGTGAACACGCTCATTGTTCACGATGCTGATAAAATGGGGCTTTCGCAGCTGTACCAGTTAAGAGGACGAGTTGGGCGCTCGAATCGTGTGGCCTATGCTTATTTCACTTATCGAAAAGATAAAGTGCTTTCTGAAGTAGCTGAGAAAAGACTTCAAGCCATTAAAGAATTCACTGAGCTTGGGTCAGGCTTTAAAATTGCGATGCGTGATTTAACAATTCGAGGAGCAGGGAACTTACTTGGTGCACAGCAGCATGGATTTATTGATTCTGTTGGATTCGACCTTTACTCTCAAATGCTGAAAGAAGCCATTGAAGAAAGAAGAGGCGATACGACTGCTCAAGAAAAATTTGAGCCGGAAATTGATCTCCAAATTGATGCCTACATTCCAGATAGCTATATTTCTGATGGCAAACAAAAGATCGAGATGTATAAACAGTTTAGAGCGATTGGATCAATAGAAGAGCGGAAAGAGCTTCAAGATGAAATGATTGACCGATTCGGAGAATATCCGCAAGAAGTGGCTGATTTGTTCACGATTGCGACGATGAAGGTGTACGCTGTGCAGGAACGTGTCGAGTTGATCAAGATGGAGAAAGGCATTGTCAGACTCACTCTCGATGAAAAAGCAAGCAGCGACATCGATGGTCAAAAATTATTTGAGCTTGGCAGTCAATATGGACGTGATATCGGTCTTGGCATGGAAGGCAGCAAGCTGATTATTTCTGTCCAAACAAAAGGCAAGAAAACGGAGGAGTGGCTTGAAGTCGTTCTTCGTATGCTTCGAGGTCTTCAAGATGTGAAAAAAGAAACCATTCCATCTTCATAAAATTTTGTTGGTCTCTCGTGTATATTACGTTTGATGTGACGGATACTAATCTCAGGGTCAAGTGGTGAATGTTGCATAAAGTGGACGCTTTTGTTCCATTCACCCAACACATCATCAAACGAAAGAGAGGCAGCAGTGAATGAAAGCAACTGGAATTGTACGCCGCATCGATGATCTAGGTAGAGTGGTTATACCGAAGGAGATTCGCAGAACATTGCGCATCCGGGAAGGAGATCCGCTTGAGATTTTCGTCGACCGCGATGGAGAAGTGATTTTGAAGAAGTATTCACCGATTAGTGAGCTAGGAGACTTTGCGAAGGAATATGCTGATGCATTATTCGACAGTTTGGGTCATTCTATCCTCATCTGTGATCGTGATACGTATATTGCTGTATCCGGTAGTTCAAAAAAAGAGTATTTAAACAAATCCATTAGTGATTTACTTGAACGAACAATGGATCAGCGTAATTCTGTATTAGAGGACAGCAAGAAAGAAATTCAGCTTGTGGATGGTATTGATGATGATGTATCAGCTTATACCATTGCACCTATTGTTGCAAACGGAGATCCAATTGGCGCCGTCGTCTTATTTTCTAAAGAGCGTTCAATGGGAGAAGTGGAGCATAAAGCGGCGGAAACGGCAGCTGGCTTCTTAGCCCGTCAAATGGAACATTAGGTCTAATAATTCTTCATTTTGATAAAACGAAAGAATGCCGATGAAATCATCTGATTTTGTCGGCGTTTTTTATATGGAATGAAACAAAATAATGAATGTATCGTCTACTCCTTAGAAAGAAACGGCTCGCCAGTCACTTATGATATAATGAGTGCGTTTAAATGCAGGTATATTTTTTGATTGAACATAAAGGAGTCATCCATGAAAAATGCTGTGAATCAGCCGCATTGGCTTTTCCAAGGTGCGGTGATTTTAACCATCGCAGGCTTGTTATCAAAGGTACTGAGTGCCGTATATCGTGTCCCTTTTCAAAATATCGTAGGAGACACAGGTTTTTATATTTATCAGCAGGTCTATCCCTTTCTTGGCATTGCGATCATGCTCGGCACCACTGGTTTTCCTGTGATGGTGTCCAAGCTCCTGAGCGAGCATGGTGAGGAGAATCGCCGAATCATTACAAAGGTATCCTTGGTGTATATCACTTTGCTGAGCTTGGTCTTATTTCTTTGTTTATATATAGGAGCAGGCACAATTGCGAATCTCATGGCAGACAGTCAATTAATGCTTCTCATCCAGATGAGTTCGTTTGTGTTTCTATTTCTGCCGCTTACCGTGATGCTGAGGGGTGTTTTTCAGAGTGATGGGCTGATGCTCCCCACCGCAGTCTCTCAATTGGCTGAGCAACTCATCAGAGTAGGCGTCCTGCTTGTTTTATCTTTCTATTTTGTGAGACATGGCTATTCGCTTTATGAAACAGGAGCGGGTGCGGTGTTCTCTTCTATAGCTGGAAGTGCGGCTTCACTCCTTTTGCTTCTTTTCCTTTGGCTGACCTATCGGAAGCGGTTGTCAGCGAGCAAGACATTAAAACAGGCTACACTGCGGAAAAAAGATGTGTTGAAGAGTTTGGTGCTGTATACATTGACGATTTGTGTGAGTGGATTGCTGATCCTATGGATGCAAATGATCGATGCTTTTCACTTGTATGCGCTGCTGCGCAGTGAGGGACTGAGTGAAGCAGCTGCAAAGGCGGCAAAAGGCGTATATGACCGAGGTCAGCCGTTCCTGCAGCTCGGGACGGTGTTTGCAATTAGTATTGGGACGTCTCTTGTTCCGTTTTTGTCGTCGGCCTTAAGAAAAGGGCAGCATAAAGCAATTCGTGAAAAAGTACGTACATCGTTTAAGGCAACATCGGTGCTGGGGATTGGTTCAGCTGTCGGGCTTATATGTATTTTATCGTCTGTGAACATTATGCTTTTTCGTAATGACTTAGGGACAGATGCGCTGCAAATATTTTGCATATCCATTGCCTTTACATCAATGGCGATTACGCAAACCGCTTTACTTCAGGGGCTGGGACATACCGTGTACCCGGCTGTTGTGGTCCTGATCAGTGTACTGGTGAAATGGGGTCTGACGCTGGCTCTTGTCCCGTTATTCGGCATTTATGGAGCCGCATGGTCGACTGTTTGTGGGTTTCTCGCCGCCGCTACGCTCAATGCGGTGTATTTGAAGAATAAAGGGTGGATTTCAATAAGAGAGCTATTCCCAGTGAAAATTCTTTTATCAGCAGCATTCATGGCTGTCGTTTTAATTGGATATCAGGCATTGTTTTCTTGGGTCATTCCCTTTGAGAAACGTCCGTTTTCTATTTTAGAGAGCCTGACTTCAGTTTTTATTGGTGGTTTCGCCTTTTTATATAGTATTCTTAAGCTAGACGTATTTACGGAAGAGGAATGGAGACTCATTCCATTAGGAGAAAAGATTTTATATTTTAAACAGATGAGAGGGAATCGAAATGGCAGGTAAGATTACAGTCGTTGGTCTTGGGGCAGGCGACATGGATCAGCTGACGCTCGGTGTATATAAGCAGCTGAAGCAGGCGAAAGAAGTATACATGAGAACGCAGGATCATCCACTCACCGCAGAATTGATGCAGGAGGTCCCGTCTCTGACCTTTTTTGATGAGATATATGAAAAGCATGATCAGTTTGATGCAGTGTATGAGGAAATCACAGACATTCTCTTCCAAGAGGCTGAGGAGAAAGATATTGTGTATGCAGTACCAGGTCACCCGTTTGTGGCGGAAAAGACAGTGCAGCTTCTTGTTTCACAACAGAAGAAGCGCGGGGTTGAGGTGTACGTGGCTGGTGGACAAAGCTTTTTGGATGCGACGTTTAATTCCTTACAGATTGACCCAATCGAAGGGCTTCAATTCGTTGACGCAGGGGATATGAGAGCGGATGATCTGAAGTTGACCCAGCATGTGCTGATCTGTCAGGTATATGATCAGATGACAGCCTCGAATGTGAAGCTGACCCTCATGGAAAAGCTACCTGACGATTATGAAGTCTTTATCGTAACGGCAGCTGGAAGCAGTCAGGAGCAGATTACAGGTGTTCCTTTATTTGAACTTGATCGAGATGTGTCGATAAATAACTTAACGAGTGTTTATGTACCTCCCATTCAAGATGAAAAGCTGCTCTATCAGCAATTTGACACTTTCCGCGAAGTCATTCGTACATTAAGAGGTCCTGGCGGCTGTCCTTGGGATCAAAAACAAACGAATGAGTCGCTCAAACCAAATTTAATTGAAGAATGTTATGAACTGCTGGAAGCCATAGATGAAGACGATCCAGATCATATGGTTGAAGAACTCGGAGATGTACTACTTCAAGTTTTACTCCATGCCCAAATTGGTGAAGATGATGGTTATTTCTCAATGGATGACGTCATTCAGCATGTGACAGAAAAAATGATTCGACGACATCCGCATGTGTTCGGTGATACGGATGTGTCTGAAGCATCAGATGTCGTCGCCAACTGGGAAAAAATCAAGCAGCAGGAAAAACCGGAGCGTGCAGCATCTATTTTGCAATCCATTCCAACGACTCTTCCAGCTTTAACAAAAGCCTATAAGCTCCAAAAGAAAGCAGCAAAAGTGGGCTTCGACTGGACAGAAGTAGAGGATATTTGGAACAAATACGAAGAAGAAAAGCAGGAATTCCTTGTGGAAGTGGCAGATAAGACGGATGAAGGTGCAACAAAGCAAATGAAGGATGAATTTGGGGATCTTTTGTTTGTTCTCGTCAATATTGGAAGATTTTATCATCTAGAGCCTGAAACCGCCCTCTCTTCTGCAAACACAAAATTCATGCGGCGCTTTCAGCATATTGAACAAAAAGCAAAGGACATAGGGCGTTCACTAGAGGACTTGACCTTAGAAGAAATGGACGATCTGTGGAACGATGCCAAACGTATAGAAAGAGGTGAACATACATGAGACTAGATAAATTCTTAAAAGTGTCTCGTTTAATCAAAAGAAGAACATTGGCAAAAGAAGTAGCTGATCAAGGGAGAATTTCCATTAATGGCACGCAGGCGAAAGCCAGCTCTGACGTGAAAGAAGGGGACGAGCTTCAAATTCGCTTTGGTCAAAAGCTTGTGACTGTTCAAGTCAACGAGTTAAAAGACACAACGAAAAAAGAAGAAGCTGCTGGCATGTATACCGTGCTAAAAGAAGAAAAAACAGCAGAATAGGGCTTGTTCTAAATGTCCCGCCTGTCACATACAATGCAGTAACAATGCAAGTATGAGATATGGGGGATGTATAAATGAATCAATATTATAATCAACCTCAAGGCACGAAGTTGTCATCAGAAGCCGAGCATCATGTCACAATGCGCAACAGAAAGCATTTAGATATTACTGGGGTCAAACAAGTCGAGAGCTTTGATAATGAAGAATTTCTGCTTGAGACTGTCATGGGAGTCCTCGCCATTCGCGGAGAAAATTTGCAAATGAAAAACTTAGATGTAGAAAAGGGCGTTGTGTCCATTAAAGGGCGTGTCTTTGACTTAATCTATGTAGATGAGCAGCACGGGGAGAAAGCTAAAGGATTTTTTAGCAAGCTGTTTAAATGACACTGACGGTCCAGTTTTATACGATGCTTTCGATGGCGGCGATGGGCATCTGGCTGGGCGCATCGCTGGATACGTACAAGCTGTTTGTGAACCGGGAAAAAACAGCAAAATGGCTGCTGGTCATTCACGACCTCCTTTTTTGGGTGGTGCAGGGTCTGTTGTTCTTTTATGTCCTGCTGCTGACCAATGAGGGAGAATTCAGGCTTTATATTTTTCTAGCTGTTGCTCTAGGTTTCTCGATGTACCAGGCATTGATGAAACAGCTGTATATGAACATCCTCAAGTTTGTGATGAGGTGTATTTATCAGACTGTTCTCTTCCTGAAAAGGCTGATCATGTCGATGGTTTTCCAGCCCATTCGCTGGATCGTCGGTTTGATCATAAGTGCTCTTCTGTTCTTGTTCCACTCGCTCTTACGCCTTGTTCGTTTTGCGTTTCGACTCGTGTGGAAGGTGCTGTATATTGTTTGTTATCCGCTTATTTGGTTACTCAATGTGACCATTATTCATCGAATTCCCGAAAAATGGCGAACATCAATGAGGTTGTTTTTCTCAAAAGGAGCAGGAATTTTACAAGGGATCAAGAAATTATCTCGTACCATGAAAACGAAATGGAAACAATTCTGGACAAAGTAAGAGAGGAGGCCTTCATCCTTGAACGAGAGAAAAAGAAATATCGCACAAATTCAAAATGATTATCAAAAACAAATGGAACAGCAAGCGCAGCGCCTAAAACGCAAACGCCGGGGACTCCTTAGAAGGCTTACCGTGTTTGGAGTCATTGTGCTCATGTTTGCTGTTTTGGTAACAAGTGCCCTCTGGTCGCAATCGTCTGCATTGAAAGAAAAAGAAGAGAAGAAGGTTGCGCTTGAAAAAGAATTGAAGCAATTACAAACAAAGCAGGAAGATATTTCTGATGAAATCAAAAAGCTGAAAAGCAAAGAATACGTACTCGAACTGGCACGACGGGACTATTATATGTCTAAAAAAGGCGAAAAAATCTTTGATGTGGGCAATAAGAGCGATTAGCCTTGTTGACACTTAAAATTCAGTTTATGTATAATTGAACAAATGAGATTTTTTTATAAGTCTAAGGAGGAGCACTTTTTTTATGTCGATTGAAGTTGGCAGCAAGTTACAAGGGAAAGTTACGGGCATTACAAATTTTGGAGCTTTTGTGGAGTTGCCAGGCGGTTCAACTGGTCTCGTTCATATCAGTGAGGTAGCCGATAACTATGTAAAAGATATTAATGAGCATTTAAAAGTCGGTGAACAAGTTGAAGTGAAAGTGATTAACGTTGAAAAAGACGGTAAAATCGGCTTGTCCATTAAAAAAGCAAAAGATCGTCCTCAACAACAACAATCAAGACCGAGCAGAAATGATTTCCGTCCGAAGGAATCGTTTGAGCAAAAAATGAACAAATTCTTAAAAGATAGCGAAGATCGCTTAACATCTTTAAAACGTAACACGGAATCAAAACGTGGGGGGCGCGGAGCAAGAAGAGGTTAACTTGTTGCTGCTTTCTATATATTTTTCACAACAAAGCATCTGCTGTTTAGCGGGTGCTTTTTTTAAATACAAATTCAACGTTTTTTGTGCATTTGCCATTTAATTTAAAACTTTCTATTGACGGACAAGCGAATCCTTTGTATTATAGTTCTTGTGCTTCTTAGCGCATTTTACATTATGGCGGTGTAGCTCAGCTGGCTAGAGCGTACGGTTCATACCCGTGAGGTCGGGGGTTCGATCCCCTCCGCCGCTATCCTTTTAAAAAGAACAATAAGCAAGGCCCGTTGGTCAAGCGGTTAAGACACCGCCCTTTCACGGCGGTAACACGGGTTCGAATCCCGTACGGGTCATCTTCAAAACAGCTTTCTATAGGAAAGCTGTTTTTTTGTGCTTTCGTAAAATTCTGATGAAAGACATCGACTTTCAAGAAAGTATGCCTCTTTGGCAAATAAAGCGTCGAACGTTTTATGGAAACGACAACTTCTTTTGACAAAATTTCTTTTTCACCTTCGCTATAATGACAAGCAACGAATATCAGGTGGGGGATGAAAAGATGGAAAAACTAGAAAGAAGAACTGATTTAACGGGAGCCGGGTTTGAAAGAATCAGTGCAGGGTTAAAAAAGATGAAAAACCTGTTTCTTCATCATACGCATTCTCTTTTTTTCTATAAAGGGTTTATTTATGTTGTTCTGGGCTTTTTATTGGGACGAGCCTTTATCTTATCTGAAATTATGCCGTTTGCATTGCCTTTCTTTGGGTCCATGCTGCTCATTAAAAGGGATAAAGCGATGCTTGCTTGTCTTGCTTTACTCGCTGGGGCGATGACGATATCACCTCAAAATGCATTATTCGTGTTTGCGTCATTGATCGTGTTCCTTCTCATGTCAAAGGTCGTTTCATTCATCATCAAAGACCCGGTGAAAACATTACCGGTTGTAATTGTGCTCTCAATGCTGATGACCAGGGGAGCTTTTGTATACCTCGAGCAGGGTGCGGTTCAAAGCTATGACTATGTGATGGCAGGGGTTGAAGCTGGACTTGCCTTCATTTTGACACTGATTTTTCTTCAAAGTTTGCCGATTTTTACAGTCAGGAAAATCAAACACTCCTTAAAGGTTGAAGAAATTATTTGCTTTATGATATTAATCGCTTCAGTTTTAACAGGTCTGGCTGGGATCACATTTCAAGGAATGCAGGCAGAGCATATTTTGTCACGATATGTAGTGCTGAGCTTTGCCTTTATTGGAGGAGCGAGTATTGGTTGTACAGTGGGTGTTGTAACTGGATTAATTCTTGGTCTCGCCAACATCGGCAACCTTTATCAGATGAGTCTGCTTGCCTTTTCGGGCTTATTAGGCGGATTACTAAAAGAGGGGAAAAAAGCAGGAGCCGCCATCGGCTTGATTGTGGGTTCTTTACTAATCTCCCTCTACGGTGAAGGGTCAGCAGGGCTAATGACAACGCTATATGAATCACTCATCGCAGTTGCACTGTTTTTGCTCACGCCACAGTCAGTAACGTCCAAGGTGGCAAAATATATTCCTGGTACGGTAGAGCATGTACAGGAACAGCAGCAATATGCCAGAAAAGTACGAGACGTGACAGCAAAAAAGGTAGATCAATTCTCTAATGTATTTCATGCGCTGTCTGAGAGTTTTGCGACATTTTACGAATCCATTCCTGAGGAGAAGAAGCAGGAAGAGGATGTAGATCTTTTTTTAAGTACGATCACAGAACGTTCCTGTCAAACGTGCTATAAGAAAAATAAATGCTGGGTGCAGAACTTTGATACAACCTATGAACTCATGAAACAAGTTATGCATGAATCTGATGAAAAAACGTACGAGCATAACCGGAAGTTGAAAAAGAAATTCAGTCAGCACTGCTCAAAATCAAAGCATGTAGAAGAATTGATTGAAGAGGAGATAGCTTACTATAAAGCAAATCAGACCTTAAAGAAAAAGGTCCAAGACAGCAGGCGCCTTGTGGCCGAACAACTGATGGGTGTTTCGCAAGTCATGGAGGATTTTTCCCGGGAAATAAAACGAGAAAGAGAGCAGCATTTTATTCAGGAAGAGCAGATGATAGAAGCACTTCAGAACTTTGGAATTGAAATTCAGCAAGTTGAAATTTATAGCTTAGAACAGGGAAATGTTGATATAGAGATGAGAATTCCCTATTGCCAAGGTCATGGGGAATGCGAAAAAATCATCGCTCCAATGCTCTCGGATATTTTAGAAGAACAAGTTTTAGTCAAAGCAGAGCAGTGTGCGGAGCATCCAACAGGTTATTGTCATGTTGTATTCGGTTCTGCAAAATCGTATCGAGTGTCTACAGGTGTAGCACATGCAGCGAAAGGCGGAGGATTAGTATCTGGAGACAGCTACAGCATGATGGAGCTGGGTGCAGGTAAATATGCCGCAGCTATTAGTGATGGGATGGGAAATGGAGCAAGAGCCCATTTTGAAAGCAATGAAACGATCAAGCTGTTAGAAAAAATTTTGGCGTCTGGTATTGATGAAAAAGTAGCGATTAAAACGATTAATAGCATTTTATCTCTACGGACAACAGATGAAGTCTATTCCACATTAGACTTATCCATCATTGATTTACAGGATGCGAGCTGTAAGTTCCTCAAGATTGGCTCCACCCCAAGTTTTATTAAACGTGGTGATCAAGTGATGAAGGTACAGGCCAGCAACTTGCCTATTGGCATTATTGATGAATTTGAAGTAGAAGTGGTGAGTGAACAGATGAAGGCAGGAGATCTCCTTATCATGATGAGCGACGGTATCTTTGAAGGACCAAAGCATATCGAAAATCATGATTTATGGGTCAAACGAAAAATGAAGAGCTTTAAAACAGAAGATCCGCAAGAGATTGCTGATTTATTAATGGAGGAGGTCATTCGCACAAGAGCAGGTCAAATCGATGACGATATGACGGTTGTCGTCATTAGGCTCGACCACAATACACCAAAATGGGCATCCATTCCGACCGGTACATTCTATCTCCAGAAACAAGAGATTTCTTGAAATATCGTATAATATGAATTTCTTCTGGCGATGATGGGGATATAAGCATTCAGTTACAATCCCAGGAGGAATGAAGATGCGAAAAGGTCACGTAAACCAAATCTTACTGATTACAGATGGCTGCTCAAATCATGGGGAAGACCCACTTGCGATTGCCGCATTGGCAAAGGAGCAAGGGATCACAGTCAATGTCATTGGCATTATGGAAGAGAACAGACACGATCATGAAGCGATGAAAGAAGTAGAGGGGATTGCTCTAGCAGGCGGAGGCATTCATCAGGTTGTCTACGTTCAGCAATTGTCCCAAACCGTACAAATGGTGACAAAAAAGGCGATGACGCAAACGTTACAAGGTGTTGTGAATAAAGAATTGCAGCAAATTCTTGGCAAAGATACTGAAATTGAAGAACTTCCCCCAGATAAGCGTGGAGAAGTGATGGAGGTTGTGGACGAGCTCGGTGAGACGGTTCATCTTCAAGTGCTTGTGCTTGTGGATACGAGTGCAAGTATGAAACCGAAGCTGCCAACGGTCAAAGAAGCACTCATCGATCTCTCTATTAGTCTAAATTCGAGAATTGGTGAAAATCAGTTTGGGATGTGTGTATTTCCCGGGAAAAACTCAGATGCAGAAATTGTGTTGAACTGGACGCCTCGGTTCGATTCGTTATCATCGATTTTCCCGAAGCTGACAACAGGAGGAATTACACCGACTGGACCAGCAATTCGAGAAGCACTCCAGCATTTCAAATCAGTTCGTTCACGAAAAGGGCTGCTTGAAGCGAAGGAAGAACATGATGAATTCGGCTTCTAACATCCCATTAGGTACAATGATAAAAGGAAAGTGGCATCAACAACATTACCGCATTGTAAAAGAGCTGGGAAAAGGGGCGAACGGTGTGGTTTATCTGGCCGAATCGTCAAAGGGGCAAGTGGCCCTTAAAGTGAGTGATGACAGTATGCTCATTGCATCTGAAGTCAATGTATTAAAATCCTTTTCAAAGGCTCCTGTGAAAACCATGGGGCCTTCTTTTTATGATATGGATGATGCTCTTTATCCTGGAATGTCAGAGAAACGGTCGTTTTATGTCATGGAGTATGTCAGAGGGCCATTGCTGCTTGAATTTGTGAAACAAAAAGGCGATGAATGGATCGTCGTTCTCATGATTCAACTGTTGTCTAACCTTGCTCACTTACATAAGGAAGGCTGGATATTCGGTGACTTGAAGCCTGATAATCTCATCGTTTCAGGCCCCCCAGCTACGATTCGATGTATTGATGTTGGAGGAACAACGAAGGCAGGAAGGGCGATTAAGGAATACACCGAGTTTTTTGACCGCGGCTACTGGGGCTTCGGTACAAGAAAAGCAGAACCTTCTTATGATCTATTTGCTTTAAGTATGGTCATGGTGAACTGTGCCTATAAAAAAGAATTTAAAAAAGGGGCAGAACCAGAAAAACAGCTTTATCGGGCGATTGAAGGACATCCTTTATTAAAGCGATATGAGAGGGTGTTAAAAGCGGCTCTCCAAGGCAAATATCAATCAGCGGCAGACATGAAAAGCGCGATGCTGAAAGAAGGACAATTGCTTGCTTCAAGAAAATCACGACAAAAGAAGCCATCACAGCAAACTAGGCAAAAGCCAGCTGTTTCCCAACATCAACAGGCCGTACCTTCACGATCAAGAGTTGCTGCTGCGAAAAGAACATCAGTACGCAAAAAATCAGGCGGGCTTTTTGAAACCATTCTCATCTTATGCAGTGTGCTCGCTCTTTACTGTGCTTATGTGGTTTTATTCCTATTATAGAGCTGTAAAAAAGCAGGCTTCTTCTTTGCTTGGAGCTAATGAAAGTGATAGGATATGTATATCTTTAAATTACCTGCTCTTTGTGAGGAGGAAGTTGTGAATAGAATTGAATCTTTTTTGAAAAAACATGATGTTTTCCTTGAAAATACGACAGTCATTGTCGGGGTATCTGGCGGACCAGATTCTATGCTCTTGCTGCATGAACTAAACAAACGTCGAAAAGGTTCCTTTCAGCTGATTGCAGCCCATGTAGATCACATGTTCAGAGGAGAAGAATCCTTTGCTGATTTGGCATTTGTTGAAGCGTACTGTAAAGAGCATGAGATCCTTTTTGAATCGGCTCGTATACAGGTCACCCAATATGCAAAAGAAAACCGCTTAAACAAACAGGCAGCTGCAAGAGAGTGCAGATATGCTTTCTTTCGTCAATTGATGGAACAGTACAACGCTCAATTTATAGCGCTTGCACATCATGGAGACGATCAAGTAGAAACAATGGTGATGAGGCTGACAAGGGGGACTGTTGGAATAGGACTCGCAGGTATGCAAGCAAAGCGCCCTTTTCAAGAAGGGTGGCTGATTCGTCCGCTGATTGGATATTCTAAGGATGATGTACTCACTGCTTGCGAAAAAGAACAAGTTCCTTATGTCATTGATCAAAGCAATCACACCGATGACTACTTGAGAAACCGGATCAGAAGACACGTTCTTCCCGTGTTAAAAGAAGAGGCACCTCATGTGCATGAAAGCTTTCAGTTTGTAAGTGACATGCTGACTGAGGATGAGCAGTACTTGCAGGCATTAACAAAGGATCAAATGCATCAAGTCATTACGAATCAAACGCCTAAGCAAATTGAGATCAAAACGAAGCCTTTGCTTGACCTGCCTTTGCCTTTACAAAGAAGAGGCATTCAACTAATATTAAACTATCTTTATGAAAACACTCAATCAGCGTTTTCAAACCAGCATATTCTAGGGACTTTGGACTGGTTATCTCATACTGATCAACCGTCTGGATCATTAGATTTGCCAAAAGGTTTACAAGCTGTCAAATCTTATGATCACTGTATGTTTACCTTTGAACGATCGCTTGTCATAGATCAGTCATATACTCATCATTTAAAAGGTGAGCTTGGCGAGGAACTTTTTCTCCCGAATGGACAGTCTATCTTGGTATCAAATCATGTTCCGAAGGATGCACGGAACGGAAACCATTTTTTCTTGCTTCAAAAAGATCATGTTCGTCTTCCTTTGATCATTCGCTCACGAAAAAACGGTGATCGAATCAAACTTAAAGGGATGAATGGATCAAAAAAGGTGAAAGATATATTTATTGATAAAAAAGTGCCTCTTGCAGAAAGAGACAGCTGGCCGATCGTCACTGACTCGGATCATCAAATCATCTGGATCCCAGGTCTGAAAAAATCCGTTTTTGAAGAAATTGATATGACAAACAGCGATCTCATTGTATTACAATATAGACAGCACGAAAATTTGTAGGGGGCAAGCAAAAGCATGAAACAAGATATTGAAAAGATTTTGATCTCAGAAGAAGAGATCCAGCTAAAAGTGAAGGAACTGGGTGCAACATTAACCAGCGATTATGATGGTAAATTTCCCCTGGCTATTGGTGTTTTGAAAGGGGCTCTTCCATTCATGGCAGACCTGATCAAACACATTGATACATATTTAGAGCTTGATTTTATGGATGTATCTAGCTACGGAAAGTCTACCGTATCTTCTGGAGAAGTGAAGATCATCAAAGATCTAGATACTTCTGTTGAAGGAAGAGATATTCTAATTATGGAAGATATCATCGACAGTGGGTTAACTTTGAGTTATCTGGTAGAGCTTTTCCGATACCGTAAAGCAAACTCCATTAAAATTGTGACATTGCTTGATAAACCAAGCGGCCGCAAAGCAGACATCAAAGCAGATTATGTTGGGTTTGAAGTACCAGATGCATTTGTTGTTGGCTATGGATTGGATTTTGCCGAACGTTACCGAAACCTCCCGTATATTGGAGTGTTAAAACCATCTGTTTACGAAGGCTAATGAGCACACGTTTACATGAGGTTATTGGTTGTATTGGAATGATTTTCTATGATACTATTGAACATAGTTGTGCTTACTGTGGGAGGAGGTAAGGAATGAATCGGGTTTTTCGTAATACGATTTTTTATATACTTATTTTATTACTTGTGATAGGGGTTGTCAGTTGGTTAGGATCCCCTAATCAAAAGCCTGAGAACATGTCTTACAGCAAATTTTCGCAAAATTTAAGTGCGGGAAAAGTGGAGAGTATCTCCATTCAGCCTGTAAGAGGGGTTTATGAAATTCGTGGTCAATTAGATGGCGCGAAGAAAGATGAATACTTCATTACCCACGTTCCAGACGGTCAAGGAGTTGACCAAATTTACAGTGCACTGAAGAATACAGATGTAAAAGTAGAACCAGCACCTGAAACAAATGGATGGCTGCAAGTTCTGACAACCATCATTCCATTCATCATCATCTTTATCCTGTTCTTCTTCTTATTGAACCAAGCTCAAGGCGGTGGAAGCCGTGTCATGAACTTTGGTAAGAGTAAGGCGAAGCTTTACACAGAAGAGAAGAAACGTGTGAAATTTAAAGATGTTGCCGGTGCGGATGAAGAAAAACAAGAGCTCGTAGAAGTGGTTGAATTCTTAAAAGATCCACGTAAATTTGCGGAGCTTGGCGCAAGAATCCCTAAAGGGGTTTTACTAGTAGGACCTCCAGGTACAGGTAAAACATTGCTTGCGAGAGCATCTGCAGGAGAAGCAGGCGTTCCTTTCTTCAGCATCAGTGGTTCTGACTTCGTCGAGATGTTCGTCGGTGTCGGTGCATCACGTGTACGTGATTTGTTTGAAAATGCGAAAAAGAATGCACCTTGCTTAATCTTTATTGATGAGATTGATGCAGTGGGTCGTCAGCGTGGAGCAGGTCTTGGCGGTGGTCATGATGAGCGTGAACAAACGCTTAACCAGCTTCTTGTTGAAATGGATGGTTTTAGTGCCAACGAAGGGATTATCATCATTGCTGCAACGAACCGTGCAGATATCCTAGATCCTGCATTGCTGCGTCCGGGACGTTTTGACCGTCAAATTACGGTTGACCGCCCAGATGTCATTGGCCGTGAAGAAGTACTGAAGGTTCATGCGAAAAACAAACCGCTTGATGATACAGTCAACTTGAAAGCCATTGCAAGCAGAACACCAGGTTTCTCTGGGGCAGATCTTGAGAACTTACTAAACGAAGCAGCGCTTGTTGCTGCCCGTCAAAACAAAAAGAAAATTGATATGCGTGATATCGACGAAGCAACTGACCGTGTCATTGCTGGACCGGCTAAGAAAAGCCGTGTCATTTCGAAGAAAGAACGCAATATCGTGGCGTACCATGAAGCAGGTCATACCGTCATTGGGCTTATCCTTGACGAAGCAGACATGGTGCATAAAGTAACGATCGTTCCTCGTGGTCAGGCAGGCGGATATGCGGTCATGCTTCCAAGAGAAGACCGTTATTTCCAAACGAAACCAGAGCTTCTTGATAAAATCGTCGGCTTGCTTGGCGGTCGTGTTGCAGAGGAAATTACGTTTGGTGAAGTAAGTACAGGCGCTCACAACGACTTCCAGCGTGCAACAGGCATTGCAAGAAGAATGGTCACAGAGTTCGGTATGTCTGATAAACTTGGTCCACTTCAATTCGGTCAATCACAAGGAGGTCAAGTATTCCTTGGCCGTGATTTCAACAATGAGCCGAATTATAGTGAAGCGATCGCTTACGAAATTGACCAAGAAGTTCAGCGCTTCATCAAAGAAAGCTACGAACGTGCGAAACAAATTCTCACTGAGAATAAAGATAAGCTAGAAATCATCGCACAAGCTCTTCTAGAAGTGGAAACATTAGATGCTGAACAAATTAAATCTCTTTACGAAACTGGAAAGCTTCCAGAGCGTGTATACGCAGATGACGAAGAGAAAAACGATGATGTGAAAGTGAACATCAAGAAAAAAGAAGAAGATGAGGAGATCTAATCTCTTTCTATAAAAAGCTGTCGGGCTCACCGGCAGCTTTTTTTATTTCGATTCATGAATGGATCGGTTTCGAATTGTTTACAAATGGAACTCAATTCGTGTATGGTATGATAGAAAGTCGAAAAATGCTCTTTTTGAGACACTATTCAAAGTGGTGATGAAGTTGTTACTCGTGATAGATGTAGGAAACACAAATACCGTTTTAGGTGTTTATCATAATGGCGATTTGAACTACCATTGGCGGATTGAAACAAGCCGTCATAAAACAGAAGATGAATTTGGTATGGCAATCCGATCCTTATTTGACTATGTAGGGCTAATGTTTGACCAGATAGAAGGGATTATCATTTCTTCTGTTGTCCCGCCAATGATGTTTGCTCTGGAAAGAATGTGCGAAAAGTATTTTCACATTACTCCTCAAATCGTTGGGCCTGGCATGAAGACTGGATTAAACATTATGTGTGATAATCCAAAGGAAGTCGGCGCTGATCGAATTGTGAACGCAGTGGCGGCCATTCACCTGTATGGGGCGCCTCTCATTGTGGTAGACTTTGGAACGGCCACAACCTACTGCTATATCAATGAACAAAAACAATACATGGGTGGGGCGATTGCACCTGGTATTACCATCTCAACAGAGGCTTTATATACAAGAGCGGCAAAACTGCCGAGAATTGAAATTGTCCGTCCAGATCACATTGTTGGAAAAAATACCATCAGTGCGATGCAATCCGGCATCCTTTATGGATATGTTGGTCAAGTCGAGGGCATAGTGAAACGGATGAAGCAGCAAGCCAAACAAACACCGAAAGTCATTGCAACAGGCGGTTTGTCTACATTGATTGGAAATGAATCAGACTGTATTGATATTGTCGATCCGTTCCTCACATTAAAAGGACTTCAATTAATTTATGAACGCAATCGTGTCGGTGTATTATAGGAGGGTTTAATCAAAATGGATTATTTAGTTAAAGCGTTAGCATATGACGGGAAAGTCCGTGCGTATGCTGCGAACACAACAGATACAATCAACGAAGCGCAGAGAAGACACCATACGTGGCCAACTGCTTCAGCTGCAATCGGCAGAACCATGACAGCGACTGTCATGATGGGAGCCATGCTGAAAGGCGAGAATAAATTAACTGTCAAAATTGAAGGCGGTGGGCCGATCGGAGCCATCATTGCGGATGGAAACGCAAAAGGTCAGGTGCGCGGATATGTCTCAAACCCACAAGTTCACTTTGATTTAAATGAACATGGGAAGCTGGACGTTAGACGTGCTGTTGGAACATCTGGAACGTTAAGTGTTGTCAAAGATATCGGACTGAAAGACCACTTTACAGGGCAAACGGAAATTGTCTCAGGTGAAATTGGAGATGACTTTACTTATTACCTGGTCTCCTCTGAACAAGTGCCATCCTCTGTAGGTGTGGGTGTTCTTGTCAATCCAGACAACTCGATCCTTGCAGCAGGCGGTTTCATCATTCAATTGCTGCCTGGAACAGAAGATGCAGTCATCGAAAGACTCGAAAAGAGATTATCAACCATTGAACCGATCTCTAAACTGATTGAAAAAGGGATGACTCCTGAAGAAATTTTAGAAGAAGTGCTCGGTGAAAAACCTCAAATCTTAGAAACTGTACCTGTCGAATTTTCTTGTAACTGCTCAAAAGAACGGTTTGCCAACGGTATTATCAGCCTAGGGAAAGCCGAAATTGAGGATATGATTGAACAAGACGGACAAGCAGAAGCTCAATGCCATTTTTGTAACGAAACGTATGTATTTACAAAAGAAGAGCTAGAAGAGCTACGTGAAGAAATAACCCGCTAAGCTCTAAGCAGCGGGTTTTCTTTTTAGAATGGAAAGGAGACGAAAGATGAGACTGAAAGCAAGAGTGGTATGGACATTTATCCTTGTTCTGCTCATGATTAATGCCGTGGTCATTGCATATGTATTAACAAAGTCACAAATGTCGCAGGCTTCTTCAAATGGGAAGAGCGGTGAAGAAATTGCTTCTATTGGGAAAGAGAAAGTCACACGTCAAGAATGGTTAAAGAAAATGGAAGACCGCTACGGAAAGGCAACACTTGAACAAATGATCAATCAGAAGGTAGTCAATCAGCTTGCGAAAGAAAACAAGCTGGAGGTATCTTCAAAAGAGATCAATCGTGAGCTGCTGATGCTGAAAGCGGTATCTAATAATTTCTACGAAGACGGTCATACAAGTGAAAAGGAATGGAAAGAGCAGATTCGTTATCAAATTTTATTGGAACAGCTTCTAACGAGAGATGCGGTCGTTTCTGAAAAAGAAGCCAAATCCTTTTATGAAAAAAACAAAGACTTGTATCAATATGATGACTCATACCGAATTCGACACATTGTTGTGAAAACAAAAGACGAGGCACAAAGTGTATTAAAAGATTTAAAGGGCGGATCTAGTTTCGAAGCTGTAGCAGCTGAACGATCCACCGATCGATATACCTCTCCTTACGGCGGAGATCTTGGATTTGTCACAGAAGAACAAGAAAGCATCCCAGCCCTATACATACAAGAAGCCCAAAAGCTTCAGCCAGATGAATGGACGAAAGAGCCGATCGAGATCAAAAATGGTTATGCCATCATACAATTAAAAGAAAAATTAAATGGCCGCTCCTTCTCTTATGAAGAAGTCAAAGATCAGATCAAAAGGCAGATCGCCATGGAAGATCTGGGTGAAAAGGCGAATGTCAAAACCCTGTGGAAAGAAGCAAAAGTCACATGGTTTTACGATGGAGAGCAGGACTAAAAGCATTGACAAAATTTTTCGAAATTGATAATTTAATATTAATACAATAAAATTACTCGGAGATAGAGGTGTTAGTGATGGCTCGTATTGCAAATTCAGTTTTTGAACTAATAGGAAATACACCAGTCGTTAAATTAAACCGTTTAGTAGATGAAGACAGTGCGGATGTCTACTTGAAACTTGAATATATGAACCCAGGCAGCAGTGTAAAAGATCGTATTGCGTTAGCGATGATCGAAGATGCTGAAGCAAAAGGTACATTAAAAGCTGGTGACACACTCATTGAGCCAACAAGCGGAAACACAGGAATCGGTCTTGCGATGGTCGCGGCTGCAAAAGGAATCAATGCGATTTTAGTTATGCCGGATACAATGAGTCAGGAGCGCCGCAACCTTTTACGCGCTTACGGTGCAGAACTTGTATTAACACCGGGTGCAGAAGGAATGAAAGGTGCCATCAAAAAAGCAGAAGAATTAGCAGAAGAGCACGGATACTTCATGCCTCAGCAGTTCAGCAATGAAGCCAACGCTGAGATTCACCGCCGCACAACAGGGAAAGAGATTCTTGAACAGTTTGACGGCGACCTTGATGCATTTATTGCAGGAGTTGGTACGGGCGGTACGATTACAGGTGCTGGTGAAGTCCTGAAAGAAGCCATTCCATCTATTCAGCTTTATGCGGTAGAACCAACAGATTCTCCTGTACTATCAGGCGGGAAACCAGGTCCGCATAAAATTCAAGGCATCGGAGCAGGCTTTGTTCCATCTATCTTGAACACAGAAGTATATGACGGCATTATCCAAGTGAAAAACGAAGATGCATTTGAACTTGCAAGAAAGGCAGCGAAAGAAGAAGGAATCCTTGGTGGTATATCTTCAGGAGCAGCCATTTATGCAGCGCTTCAAACAGCGAAGAAGCTTGGTAAAGGGAAAAAGGTTCTAGCGATTATTCCAAGTAACGGTGAACGTTACCTTAGTACGCCGCTTTATCAATTTGATTAAACAATACACCCCAGCATTTGCTGGGGTTTTTTCATGAATTCTGAAGATGGAAAGCAAATACTATTTTCTAAATAAATTGGATTGCATTACAATAAGATTAATGAAAATGAAAAAGGATGATAACATGACACAACGTAGGCCGATGGGCATCAAAATTCCTTTTACGAAAGATGCATTCTTGAAACGATACGAACAATTAACGGCTCATGAATCACATCACGTCCTTCTTGAAAGTGCACGTGGCGGAGAATACAGTATTGCCGGCATTCATCCGATCGCTAAAGCGAAAGGGAAGGACGGGATGACCACCATCCATTATCAGGGTGAGGTGTTTTTCAAAGAGGGAGATCCTTTCAGGGCATTTGCTGATTGGTTTCAAACCCTTCAAACCGAAACGAGCGACGAATATCCTGACTTTCAAGGTGGAGCGATTGGATTTTTAAGCTATGATTATGCGAGATATATCGAGCATTTTAAAATGCTTTCCATTGATGATTTGAAGACGCCCGACTTGTATTTCCTCGTATTCAATGATGTCGCTGTCTTTGATCATAAAGAAGACGTCCTCTGGCTGATGACTCATACAGAAGGAGACGAACCTGTCAGTGAAGTTCATCAAAGACTCGAAGAATTAAAGCAAAGCTGGACAAGCACATCAGAAGAATCAGCACATTCACCTGTCAACGTGTCTTCTTCGGAATGTGTACCTGCTGCACCTTTTACTGAAGAAGCTTTCGGGGAAGCTGTAGAAACAATTAAACAATATATCGCGAACGGTGACGTGTTCCAAGTGAACTTATCGATTAGACAAGATGAACAGCTTCATACCCACCCATATCATTTATACAAAATATTACGTCACGTGAATCCATCTCCATATATGTCATATCTGCACACGCCAGATTTCCAAATTGTCTGTGGATCTCCAGAACTGCTTATTAAGAAAAAAGGCATTCAGCTCGAAACAAGACCGATCGCTGGCACAAGATCAAGAGGCAAGGATGATGCGGAAGATCAAGCGCTGGCAAAAGAACTCATTGAAGATGAAAAAGAACGCGCAGAACATGTGATGCTCGTTGATCTTGAGCGGAATGATCTTGGGCGAGTGTCTACTTATGGCTCAGTCAAGGTGAACGAGTTTATGGCCATTGAGAAATATTCACATGTGATGCACATTGTATCAAATGTCCAAGGGGAGCTGCGTGATGATTGTGATGCAGTAGATGTCATGAGAGCTGTATTCCCAGGCGGAACAATTACAGGTGCGCCAAAAGTGAGAACAATGGAAATCATAGAAGAGCTTGAGCCGACAAGGCGTGGGCTTTATACTGGATCTATAGGCTGGTTTGGATTCAATCAAGATATGCATTTTAATATCGTCATTCGTACGGCTTATTGTACAGGAGGCAGAGCCTTTATGCAGTCAGGTGCAGGCATTGTCATCGATTCTGTACCAAAGCACGAATACAAAGAATCGATTAAAAAAGCCTATGCAGTGAAAAAAGCATTACAGTTGAGCAAAGAAGAGACTATTTTGAGTTAGAGGTGAGCAGAGTATGATATTAATGATTGATAATTACGATTCATTTACGTACAACCTGGTCCAGTATTTAGGTGAGCTTGGGGAAGAACTGATTGTAAAACGAAACGATCAAGTCAATATTCAAGAAATCGAAGAGCTTAAGCCAGACTTTCTGATGATTTCTCCAGGACCTTGCAGTCCGGATGAAGCAGGAATTAGTATGGAAGCGATCAAACATTTTGCTGGGAAGATTCCGATCTTCGGTGTCTGTTTAGGTCATCAATCCATTGCACAAGTATTTGGTGGAGATGTCATTCGTGCGGAGCGGTTAATGCATGGGAAAACATCAGAGATTGAACATGACGGCAAAGGTGTCTTCACGGGACTCCAAAATCCGCTCGTCGCAACGAGATATCATTCATTAATTGTTAAAGACGAGACGCTACCGGAGTGCTTTGTCAGAACAGCGAGCACAAAAGAAGGCGAACTCATGGCCATTCGCCATAAAGAACTTCCGATTGAAAGTGTTCAATTCCATCCAGAATCGATTATGACGTCCTTCGGTAAAGAAATGCTCAGAAATTTCATTGAAACCTATCGTAAAAAGGGGAATGAAGTAAACGCATGATCATTTACCTGAACGGTCAGTATATAGAGGAGAAAGACGCGACTCTTTCTCCTTTTGATCATGGTTTTCTATATGGCATCGGTGTATTCGAAACATTTACCTCTCTAGCAGGACAAGTCTTCTTGTTAGACTGGCATCTTGAAAGGCTCAATCAATCATTGCGTGACCTTTGCATCGAATCCACAATAGAGAAACCATTTGTACTCGACATCATTCATACATTATTCAATCAAAACCAAATAACGGGCGGTCATGCGAGGATCCGCTTCAATGTTTCTGCGGGCAGAGGCAATGGATTTTCTGCAGACCCTTATGAGGAGCCTGTTGTTTTTGTGATGATATCCCCATTCCGGCCTGAATCAATAGTAGATGAAAAACAGGGAATCATTCTTGATACAAGAAGAAACACACCGGAAGGTCCAAGACGGCTCAAGTCGCATCATTACATGAACAACCTGCTGGCGAAAAGAGAAGTAGGGAACGATCCGTCGATAGAAGGGATCTTTTTAACAAAAGAAGACGATGTGGCAGAAGGAATTACGTCAAATCTATTTTGGCGAAAAAAAGATGTGATCTATACACCTTCACTTGATACCGGCATTTTAAACGGGGTTACCCGTCGATATTGTATCGAAAAGCTGCAAGCTTCGGGGATCTCACTAATAGAAGGAAGATATCCACTCTCACACTTGCTCTCAGCTGATGAGGCGTGGATGACCAATTCGGTTCAGGGAATTGTGCCTTTTAAAAATATCGGAGACACCGTCCTGCAAAACCACAACCGAACGATTTCGACCAAGCTTAGAACAGAATATACAAAAGAACGTCTAGACTATAAAGAGTAGGTGGACACAATGACACAACAATTGATAAAACAGCCTAAAATCATACAAGCCAAGCACCATACCCTTAGTTATGAAGAAAAGACATTGGTCATGGGCATTTTAAATGTCACACCGGACTCTTTTTCAGATGGAGGAAAATTTAATCAAATGGATAAAGCGCTGGCTCATGCAGCGCAGCTCATAGAAGATGGGGCGCATATTATTGATATTGGCGGTGAATCGACTCGGCCGGGAGCGGCACTTGTCTCAGAGCAAGAGGAGCTTTCAAGGGTCATTCCTGTCATTGAGAAGATCACAAAAGAATTGGACATACCTATTTCTATTGATACGTATAAAGCCCATGTCGCAGATGAGGCAGTGAAAGCGGGAGCCTCAATCATTAATGATGTATGGGGGGCGAAAGCTGATCCTCAAATGGCGCATGTGGCAGCGAAGCACAACGTGCCAATTATCTTAATGCACAATCGACCAGAGCGGAATTACACCCATCTGATTTCAGATATGATTGCAGATCTGAAAGAAAGTGTTCAAATTGTAAAACAAGCGGGTGTCCGTGATGACATGATTATATTAGACCCTGGTGTAGGATTTGCGAAAAATAAAACTGACAACCTCATGGTCATGAATGAACTTGAACATTTTTGCCACCTTGGATATCCGCTGCTTCTAGCAACATCCCGCAAACGATTCATCGGTGCAGTTTTAGACCTGCCGCCTGAAGAACGTACTGAAGGAACGGGTGCGACGGTCTGTCTTGGGATTCAAAAGGGCAGCGCGATGGTCCGAGTGCACGATGTAAAAGAAATCGCAAGAATGGCAAAAATGATGGATGCCATGCTGAATAAAGGAGGCGCTTATCATCGATAAAGTATATGTAAACGGAATGGAATTTTACGGCTATCACGGTGTATTTGCAGAAGAGAATAAACTAGGCCAGCGCTTTCGTGTGGACCTAACAGCTTCACTTGATTTAAGTAAGGCAGGACAAACGGATGACCTAAATGAGACCATCAACTATGCTGAGCTCTACAACATCTGCAAAAATATTGTAGAAGGAGACCCAGTGAACCTCGTTGAAACGCTGACGGAAAGAATTGCAAATCAAGTGTTAAAGGACTTTTCGACAGTTCAAGAATGTACAGTAAAAGTAATCAAACCAGATCCGCCAATTCCAG
Source organism: Bacillus sp. G402 (assembly GCF_051172515.1). Taxonomy (NCBI): domain Bacteria; kingdom Bacillati; phylum Bacillota; class Bacilli; order Caryophanales; family Bacillaceae; genus Bacillus; species Bacillus sp. G402. Next base: position 3,767 of record NZ_JBPIZC010000007.1, on the reverse strand, counting down.
GACACTATCAGTCCGTTGCCATTGAAATGACGAGATCACGCGCATGAACAATACAGCATATATCGCTTTAGGCTCAAACATAGGAAAAAAGGAAACCTACTTAAAAGAAGCTGTCAAAAAACTTCACGAACATCCAGGTGTTCAAGTTGAATCCATTTCATCTATATATGAGACAACACCTGTAGGCTACGAGAATCAGGATGACTTCTTGAACATGGCTGTGAAGATTTCCACCTCGCTTCGTCCTGAAGAACTTCTATCACTGACTCAGAACATTGAGCAGGAGTTAGGCAGAACAAGAGAAGTGAGGTGGGGTCCACGGACAGCTGACCTTGACATTTTACTTTATAATCGTGAAAATATTGAAACAGAACAACTTGTAGTGCCGCATCCTAGAATGTACGAACGTTTATTCGTTCTTGTTCCGATGAGTGAGATTTGCCCAGAAATCGGCGAAGCCCAGATAAACGCCGTAACAGACCAAGAAGGTGTAAGCATATGGAAAAAGACATGTGGGGTAGAAGAATTCGTGCATACCGAAAGCTAAAAGGGTATACTCAGGAAGGGTTCGCCAAAAGACTAGGCATCTCTGTCTCTGTCTTAGGGGAAATTGAGCGAGGCAATCGATTACCAACAAACCAAATGGTTGGTCAAATAGCAGATGCTTTAAATATAACGGTGGAAGAACTTTCACCAATACTTGAAGAGGAAAGGAGGGGACTAGATGTTTAAAATCGGAGATATCGAAATTAAAAACAAAGTAGTGCTCGCACCAATGGCTGGTGTGTGTAACTCTGCTTTCAGACTCACGGTGAAAGAGTTTGGAGCGGGCTTAGTCTGCGCTGAAATGGTCAGTGACAAAGCGATCTTGATTAATAATGCCAGAACGATGGGCATGCTGTACATTGATGAACGTGAAAAACCGTTGAGCCTTCAGATATTTGGGGGAGAAAAGGACACGCTCGTAGAAGCGGCCAAGTTTGTAGACCAGAATACAACGGCGGACATTATTGATATTAATATGGGATGTCCTGTACCAAAGATCACGAAATGTGACGCAGGAGCGAAATGGCTGCTGGATCCAAACAAGATTTACGAAATGGTATCCTCAGTCGTAGAAGCTGTAGATAAACCTGTTACTGTGAAAATGAGAATGGGTTGGGACGAAGACCATATTTTCGCTATCGACAATGCCCGTGCTGTTGAACGAGCAGGCGGACAAGCCGTTGCTCTTCACGGACGGACCCGTGTACAGATGTACGAAGGAACGGCGAATTGGGATATTATAAAAGAGGTCAAACAATCTGTTTCCATTCCAGTCATCGGCAATGGAGATGTCAAAACCCCTCAGGATGCAAAACGTATGCTTGATGAAACGGGTGCAGATGCTGTCATGATCGGAAGAGCCGCACTAGGAAACCCGTGGATGATTTACCGGACGGTTCATTATTTAGAAACGGGTGAACTAAAAGAAGAGCCTAATGTGCGTGAGAAAATGTCTGTGTGCAAACTTCACTTAGACAGACTCATAGACCTGAAAGGCGAGCATGTGGCTGTCAGAGAAATGAGAAAACATGCAGCATGGTACTTAAAAGGTGTCCGGGGCAATGCAGATGTAAGAAACCAAATCAATCAAAGTGAAACGAGAGCGGAGCTTGTAAAAGTTCTAGATGACTTTACGATCGAAGCCGAGGCAAAAGAGCTTCAAAGAATAAAAGTAGGATAAGACTATCTTTCTTTTTGTAGCTCACTGCTAGTGCACGTACTGGCAGTTTTTCTGCTTTTCTCTGCAAAATAAATTATTGGAGTGATATAAATGAGTAATGAAGGGCTTAATAACGAAGAATTAAATGATCAATTCCAAGTAAGACGTGACAAAATGAATAAAATGAGAGAAGAGGGTATCGATCCATTCGGTGAACGATATGACCGTTCTCATCAATCCGCACAAATTATTGCTGAATATGACGAGTTTTCAAAAGAAGACTTAGAAGAAAAAGCAGCTCAAGTAACAATTGCTGGCCGTATGATGACAAAACGCGGAAAAGGGAAAGCTGGCTTTGCACACATTCAAGACTTAGAAGGACAAATTCAAATCTATGTACGTAAAGATAGTGTAGGAGAAGAAGCTTACGAATTATTCAAAAGCTCGGACCTAGGCGATATTATCGGTGTGACGGGAACCGTATTTAAAACGAATGTAGGAGAACTTTCAATTAAAGCGACTAGCTTTGAGGTTCTTACAAAAGCACTTCGCCCGCTCCCTGATAAATATCACGGACTAAAAGATGTAGAACAACGCTATCGTCAGCGTTACCTTGACCTGATTGTCAATCCAGAAAGTAAGCAGACGTTCATCATGCGCAGCAAAATCATTCAATCAATGAGAAGATACTTAGATTCAAAAGGATACCTAGAAGTTGAAACACCAACAATGCATAGCATCCCTGGTGGTGCATCAGCTCGTCCTTTCATTACTCATCACAATGCACTTGATATGCCGCTTTATATGCGTATTGCGATCGAGCTGCATTTAAAACGTCTAATTGTCGGTGGTCTAGAGAAAGTATACGAGATTGGTCGCGTATTCCGTAATGAAGGAGTCTCAACTCGTCATAACCCGGAATTTACTATGATTGAACTGTATGAAGCATATGCAGACTATAAAGACATCATGAACCTAACGGAAAACTTGATTGCTCATATTGCCCAAGAAGTACTAGGAACAACAACGATTCAATATGGAGAAGATCAAATTGATCTAAAACCTGAATGGAAGAGACTCCATATGGTTGAAGCAGTCAAAGAAGCAACAGGTGTAGACTTCTGGCAGGAGATGTCTGTAGAAGAAGCAAAACAGCATGCTGCTGATCACGATGTTGAAATCACAAAAAATATGACAGTAGGTCATATTATCAATGAGTTCTTCGAGCAAAAAGTAGAAGAAACACTGGTTCAGCCTACTTTTATTTACGGGCACCCAGTCGAGATTTCTCCATTAGCTAAGAAAAATCCTGAAGACCCGCGCTTCACGGACCGCTTTGAGCTATTCATCGTACGCCGCGAGCATGCAAATGCATTCACCGAGCTGAATGATCCAATCGACCAAAGAGAACGTTTTGAAGCTCAATTAAAAGAACGTGAAGAAGGAAATGACGAAGCGCATCTCATGGATGACGATTTTGTTGAAGCATTAGAATATGGCATGCCGCCAACAGGTGGACTAGGAATCGGTATCGACCGATTAATCATGCTGCTAACAAATTCTCCATCAATCAGAGATGTACTGCTTTTCCCGCAAATGAGAAACCGTTAATATATCAACAAAAGCGCCATTTGATCTGTGGCGCTTTTTATTTTTCATAAAATGAAACTTTTTTCAAAAAAACTATTGCAAGAAAAGAATCCAGATGGTATATTATTATTCGTTGCCGCAAAACAGCAACGAGGTTGAAAAAAGAAAATGAAAAAAGTTCTTGACTTCAACCAAAGCGAAGTGTTAAGATATTAAAGTCGCTTACGAGCGATAACGAAAATGATCTTTGAAAACTAAACAAGACAAAACGTACCTGTTAATTCGAGTTTTTATAAAAAATCCTATGATACATCATAGGTAGTCAGTCAAACGCTGACGAAAAAACAAAACTTCGGTTTTGTACTTTTTCGGAGAGTTTGATCCTGGCTCAGGACGAACGCTGGCGGCGTGCCTAATACATGCAAGTCGAGCGGACAGAAGGGAGCTTGCTCCCGGATGTTAGCGGCGGACG
>NZ_JBPIZC010000006.1:0-61248 GCF_051172515.1 Bacillus sp. G402 | reverse complement strand
CATCAGGTTTGGTGGCGATAGCGAAGAGGTCACACCCGTTCCCATACCGAACACGGAAGTTAAGCTCTTCAGCGCCGATGGTAGTTGGGGGTTTCCCCCTGTGAGAGTAGGACGCCGCCAAGCTTTTCAAAGGATCAGTTCCAATCGGAACTGGTCTTTTTTGTGTTTTTGGGATGTTTGGCACCAGATAAATGTGGAAATAATATTGTTAGTTGAGCGATTATCTTGAAAAATCGATCGAAAAAATTTATAGTAAGATTAAAGTCAAATATAGTCAAAGTCAATGGAGGAGGAGGCGGAGTGGCACAAAATATTTCTGATATCATCGAGCAGTATTTGAAGGAAGTCTTGGATCAGAATGGTCGAGAAATATTAGAAATTAAACGCAATGAAATTGCAGATAAGTTTCAATGCGTACCTTCACAAATTAACTATGTTATCAATACACGCTTTACGAGCGAAAGAGGTTATATCGTCGAAAGTAAGCGTGGCGGTGGTGGCTATATCCGTATCATTAAAGTCAAAATAAATGATGAAGTCGATTTATTGAACAACATTATTTCCCAAATATATCATCGTTTATCACAGGCTGCATCTGATCATATCATCATGCGTCTTGTTGAGAACAACATTTTATCCGAAAGAGAAGCAAAGATGATGATTAGTGTCATGGACCGTTCTGTTTTACACATTGATTTACCTGAACGAGATGAACTGCGGGCTCGGATGATGAAAGCGATGTTAAATGCTTTGAAATTAAAGTAAAGCGGGTGAAAAGATTGATTTGTCAAGAATGCAATGAGAGACCAGCCACTTTTCACTTTACGAAAGTAATAAATGGAGAAAAACAAGAAATGCACATATGTGAACAATGTGCAAAAGAAAACAGTGATTCATATGCTATGAGTGGAAACCAAGGTTTCTCGATTCACAACTTATTATCAGGCTTATTGAATATTGATCCTAGCTTTACCACAAGTGCGAATAAAGGATCATCTATTTTTCAAGAGGCAAGAGAAGTGGATCAATGTCCTAAGTGTGGCTTAACTTTTCAGCAATTCAGGAAAACAGGCCGTTTTGGCTGTGCAGAATGTTATCGAACCTTTGATCAGTATTTAAATCCTGTTTTAAGGAAAGTCCATAGTGGAAATACAGTCCATAATGGAAAAGTCCCTAAACGGATTGCCGGCAGTCTGCATGTTCGCCGGAAACTTGAGTTAATGCAGCAAGAACTGAAGCAGCTGATTGAACAGGAAGAGTTTGAAAAAGCAGCGGAAGTTCGAGATCAAATTCGTGCGTTAGAGCATGAGCAATCTCAGCAGAGGGAGGGAGATTAACGACATGTCGCTCCAGCATTTTATTCAAGACGCATTAAGTCAATGGATGAAACAGAAAGGACCAGAAAGTGACATTGTTCTAAGCAGTCGTATTCGGCTGGCACGCAATCTAGAGCATGTTCGTTTCCCAACTCAGTTTTCTCAAGAGGAGGCTGAAGCTGTTCTTCAGCAATTCGAGCAAAAGTTTGCGAGCCAGGAAGTGAAGGACATTGGAAACTTTGTTCTGATTCGAATGAATGACACGCAGCCTTTGGCTAAAAGGGTACTTGTTGAAAAGCATTTGATTAGCCCCAATTTAGCAGAATCAAGATTTGGCGGCTGTTTGCTTTCAGAAAATGAAGAAATCAGTGTCATGCTGAATGAGGAAGACCATATTCGTATTCAATGCTTGTTCCCAGGATTTCAGCTGGCTAATGCACTAAAAGCAGCTAACCAAATAGATGACTGGATTGAAGAGCAAGTGGATTATGCGTTTTCTGAAAAGCGAGGATACTTAACGAGCTGTCCGACCAATGTAGGTACAGGTATTAGGGCTTCAGTCATGATGCACTTACCAGCATTAGCCCTGACAAGACAAATGAATCGCATTATTCCTGCAATTAATCAATTAGGTCTTGTGGTCAGAGGAATTTATGGTGAGGGTAGCGAAGCAATAGGAAACATCTTTCAAATTTCAAATCAAATGACACTGGGTCAATCAGAAGAAGATATTGTAGATGACTTGAATAGTGTGACGGCGCAGCTCATTGAACAAGAGCGATCTGCACGTAAGGCATTATATCAGACGTCTAAAATTGAACTTGAAGACAGAGTGTACCGTTCCTTGGGGATTTTGGCTAATTGTCGCATGATTGAATCTAAGGAAACGGCTAAGTGTTTGTCAGATGTGCGACTTGGAATTGATTTAGGTATCATTAAGGGGCTTTCAAGTAATATACTGAATGAACTCATGATTTTGACACAGCCTGGCTTCCTTCAGCAATATTCAGGAGGAGCCTTGGAACCAAATGAAAGAGATATAAAACGAGCAGCAATTATTAGAGAAAGGCTGCGCTTAGAAATGCATAGGAATGGACAGGAGGATGAAACGATATGATGTTTGGAAGATTCACTGAAAGAGCTCAAAAGGTATTAGCACTTGCACAAGAAGAAGCCATTCGCCTAGGCCATAAGAACATCGGAACAGAGCATATTTTACTTGGTCTTGTACGTGAAGGTGAGGGCATTGCCGCAAAAGCCTTAGAAGCACTGGGCCTTGTTTCAGATAAAATCCAAAAAGAAGTCGAGAGCTTGATTGGAAGAGGGCAAGAGGTGTCTCAAGCTATTCCTCATTACACACCTAGAGCGAAGAAGGTTACGGAGCTTTCTATGGATGAAGCGAGAAAGCTTGGTCATTCCTATGTAGGGACAGAACATATTCTTTTAGGTCTTATTCGTGAGGGAGAGGGTGTAGCTGCCCGTGTCTTAAATAACCTCGGAGTAAGCTTAAATAAAGCACGCCAGCAAGTATTGCAGCTTCTAGGCAGCAATGAAACGGGTGCATCTGCGGCAGGATCTAATAGCAATGCCAATACACCAACTTTAGATAGCTTGGCAAGAGACTTAACGGCTATTGCGAAAGAGGACAGCTTGGACCCTGTGATTGGCCGTAGCAAAGAAATTCAGCGTGTCATTGAGGTCCTAAGTAGAAGAACAAAGAATAACCCTGTCTTGATTGGAGAGCCTGGTGTTGGTAAAACAGCGATCGCAGAAGGCCTCGCACAGCAAATTATTCACAACGAAGTGCCTGAAATTTTGCGTGATAAACGAGTCATGACACTTGATATGGGAACCGTTGTAGCGGGAACGAAATATCGTGGTGAATTCGAGGATCGTTTGAAAAAAGTCATGGACGAAATCCGTCAGGCTGGAAATATCATTCTCTTCATTGATGAGCTTCATACACTGATTGGTGCAGGAGGAGCAGAGGGTGCGATTGATGCCTCTAATATTCTAAAACCATCTTTAGCACGTGGTGAGCTTCAATGTATCGGGGCAACAACGTTAGATGAGTACCGTAAATATATTGAAAAAGATGCTGCACTTGAACGTCGATTCCAGCCAATTCAAGTGGACCAGCCATCTGTTGATGAAAGTATTCAAATTTTAAGAGGGCTTAGAGACCGTTATGAAGCACATCACCGTGTGTCTATTACAGATGAAGCCATTGAGGCGGCGGTAAAGCTTTCTGATCGTTATATCTCTGATCGTTTCCTTCCAGATAAGGCGATTGACTTAATTGATGAGGCGGGTTCAAAAGTTCGTTTACGTTCTTTCACAACACCGCCTAATCTAAAGGAACTTGAGCAAAAGCTGGATGAAGTACGCAAGGAAAAGGATGCAGCTGTTCAAAGTCAAGAATTTGAAAAAGCCGCTTCTCTTCGTGATACGGAGCAACGTTTGCGTGAAAAGGTAGAAGTGACGAAGAAATCTTGGAAAGAAAAGCAGGGACAAGAGAATTCAGAGGTTTCTGTGGATGATATCGCAATGGTTGTTTCTAGCTGGACGGGAGTACCTGTTTCGAAAATTGCTCAAACAGAAACAGATAAGCTTCTAAACATGGAACAATTGCTCCACTCTCGCGTCATTGGACAGGATGAAGCAGTTGTTGCTGTTGCAAAAGCTGTAAGACGTGCCCGTGCTGGACTAAAAGATCCGAAACGTCCGATTGGCTCCTTTATTTTCTTAGGGCCAACAGGTGTTGGTAAGACTGAGCTTGCAAGAGCACTCGCTGAGTCTATCTTCGGTGATGAAGAAGCGATGATTCGTATTGATATGTCTGAGTACATGGAAAAACACTCGACTTCAAGACTTGTTGGATCACCTCCAGGCTATGTGGGCTATGATGAGGGCGGTCAGCTGACTGAAAAGGTGAGAAGAAAGCCGTATTCTGTCGTGCTTCTAGATGAGATTGAAAAGGCACACCCTGATGTGTTTAACATCTTACTTCAAGTATTAGAAGATGGTCGTCTCACTGATTCTAAAGGTCGTACTGTTGACTTTAGAAATACGATTTTGATTATGACTTCAAACGTTGGAGCTAGTGAGCTGAAGCGCAATAAATATGTTGGCTTTAACGTGCAGGATGAAAGTCAAAATTACAAAGATATGAAAGGCAAAGTAATGGGTGAGTTGAAACGTGCGTTTAGACCGGAGTTCATCAACCGTATTGATGAAATCATTGTCTTCCACTCACTCGAAAAGAAACATCTAAAAGAGATTGTGTCTCTCATGTCTGATCAATTAACAAAACGACTAAAAGAGCAGGACCTTTCAATTGAATTGACGGAAGCAGCAAAAGCCAAGATTGCCGACGAAGGCGTAGATCTTGAGTATGGTGCTCGTCCGTTAAGAAGAGCGATTCAAAAGCACGTCGAGGATCGACTTTCTGAGGAATTGCTGAAAGGCAATATTGAAAAGGGCCAACATATCGTATTAGATGTAGAAGATGGAGAAATTGTCGTAAAAGCAACGGCTGCTACGAACTAATATAGTAAGAAAAAAGTGTGAGGCATACCAGTAAGTTGGATGCCTCCCTTTACTTATTTTCTGACCAGTATAAGGAGTTGTATTCTTCAATCTATGGCTAAGTCAAAATCAAAATTTATATGCCAATCGTGCGGTTATGAGTCAGCCAAATGGATGGGGAAATGTCCTGGCTGCGGCACTTGGAACAGTATGACAGAAGAGGTCGTTCGTAAAGAGCCGGCAAATCGTCGAAGTGCGTTTAATCATTCTGTTCAAACCATTCAAAAACCTTCACCTATATCTGCAATTGAAACATCCGAAGAACCCCGAATTAAAACGAATTTAGAAGAATTTAACCGAGTATTAGGAAGTGGAATTGTCAAAGGTTCACTCGTTCTTATTGGCGGTGATCCTGGGATTGGGAAGTCCACACTATTATTACAAGTTTCAGCACAGCTATCAGATCAAAATCAGAATGTGTTATACATATCTGGTGAGGAATCAATCAAACAAACGAAGCTTAGGGCGGACCGTCTCGGTATTGAAAGTGCCTCTTTACATGTTTTGGCTGAAACCGATATGGAGTATATAACGTCTGCTATACAAGAGATGAAACCCGCTTTTGTTGTGGTCGATTCAATTCAAACCGTTTATCAAAGCGATATCACGTCAGCTCCTGGATCTGTTTCTCAGGTGAGGGAATGCACTGCGCAGCTGATGAAAATTGCCAAGACGAATGGTATTCCTATTTTTATTGTTGGTCATGTGACGAAGGAAGGCTCGATTGCTGGGCCGCGCCTTTTAGAGCATATGGTGGATACAGTTCTTTATTTTGAAGGGGAGCGCCATCATACGTTTCGTATTTTACGGGCAGTGAAAAACCGTTTTGGTTCAACGAATGAATTAGGGATTTTTGAAATGAGGGAGGAAGGGCTCACAGAGGTATTAAACCCATCAGAAATCTTCTTAGAAGAGCGGTCAGCAGGTGTATCTGGATCGTGTGTTGTTGCCTCAATGGAAGGAACAAGACCTGTTCTAGTGGAGATACAAGCACTTATTTCACCGACGAGCTTTGGGAATCCACGGAGAATGGCTACTGGCCTTGATCATAACCGAGTGTCATTGCTTATGGCCGTTTTAGAAAAACGGGTAGGGCTGCTGCTGCAAAACCAAGATGCCTATTTAAAGGTCGCAGGTGGTGTGAAACTTGACGAACCAGCGATTGATTTGGCTATTGCCGTCAGCATTGCATCAAGCTTTAAAGATGCAGCGCCGCATCAAGCAGATTGCTTTATAGGAGAAGTGGGTCTGACGGGAGAAGTCAGAAGAGTATCAAGAATTGAACAGCGTGTGCAGGAAGCTGCTAAACTAGGATTTAAACGAATGTTTATTCCTCAGGCGAATATAGATGGATGGAAAAAACCGAGAGGGATTGAATTAGTCGGTGTAGAAAATGTAGCAGAGGCACTTCGTATTTCACTAGGGGGATCATAGAAATGGAAAAAGAGAAAAAAGGAGCGAGAGAAGTCGATCTCTTAGATATTGTCCAGTTTGTGGCACCGGGGACACCCCTGCGGGCAGGGATTGAAAACGTCCTAAGAGCCAATACTGGAGGGCTCATTGTTGTTGGTTATAACGATAAAGTGAAAAGTGTGGTAGATGGAGGATTTCATATTAATTCTGCTTTCTCCCCAGCACATTTATATGAATTGGCGAAGATGGATGGGGCGATTATTTTAAGTGACTCTGGTCAAAAAATCTTGTATGCGAATACACAGCTCATGCCGGATGCAACCATTCATTCATCAGAAACAGGCATGAGACACCGAACGGCTGAACGTGTAGCAAAGCAGACAGGCTGCTTAATCATTGCCATTTCTGAACGTCGGAATGTCATTACCTTATACCAAGGGAATCGACGATATACGCTGAAAGATATTGGTTTTATTTTGACGAAGGCTAACCAAGCGATACAAACACTTGAGAAATATAAAACCATTTTAGATCACGCCATTTCTGCGTTAAGCGCCTTAGAATTTGAAGAGCTTGTGACCTTTGGTGATGTATTATCCGTGCTGCATCGTTATGAAATGGTACTTAGAATCAAAAATGAAATCAATATGTATATCAAAGAGCTTGGGACAGAAGGACACTTGATCCGTCTGCAAGTCAATGAGCTGATTACAGATATGGAGCAGGAAGCGGCTTTATTTATTAAAGATTACGTGAAAGAAAAGATCAAAGATCCATATGTGCTGCTGAAACAGCTCCAAGATATGTCGAGCTTTGAACTTTTAGATGACTCTATTTTGTACAAGTTACTCGGCTATCCAGCATCTACAAATATTGACGAATATGTGTACACTAGAGGATACAGATTACTTCATAAAATCCCTAGACTGCCTATGCCAATCGTTGAAAACGTGGTCGAAGCATTTGGTGTGCTAGATCGAATTATGGAAGCAGATGTACAAGATTTGGATGAAGTAGAAGGAATTGGAGAAGTAAGAGCGAAAAAGATAAAAAAAGGATTAAAAAGACTGCAAGAAAAACATTATATCGACCGTCAGCTATAAAAAGAGAAATTTTTCTTAAATACGGTTAAAAATGGATGAATATGGGTATATTAATGATGGTTTTGTTTTCTGTTCATGATGATAGGAAACTTAAGCATATATCAATGTCAGATGAAGGTGGATTGACAGATGAAAAATAAAGGAGGTGAAGGTATGTTAAAAAGAATCGTTCAGGCGTTTTTTATCATTTTCGGTGCAGTTGTAGGGATTTTTATCATTCCAGAGTTATTTCTGCTGTTAAATGTGAAGGACATACCTTTCATAACAAATGCTTACTCTTCAGCACTAATAGGAGCCGCTGTGTTCTTTATCATTGGTAAATGGTGCACAGGCTATGTGGTTAATTGGGTGAAATGGATCGAGGATTCTCTATTGAAGGCGCCTCTTCCTGATCTTATATCTGGAAGTTTCGGTTTAGTATTTGGACTTATTCTAGCATATCTTATTGTAAACGTGATCCCGCTAAACAATATCCCATATCATATTTTTGGTACCATTATTCCGATTTTCCTGGCTTTCTTTTTAGGATACCTTGGATTTCAGGTAGGGTTTAAGAAGAAGGATGAAATGATGGGGCTGTTCTCCCGATCTGCAAAGGTCACAAAGAAAAAAGGAGCAGCTGATGATGAACCTGAAATAGAAGATAAAAAGCTGAAAATTTTAGACACAAGTGTTATCATTGATGGAAGAATCGCAGATATTTGTCAAACTGGATTCCTAGAAGGTGTGATGGTCATTCCTCAATTTGTACTCGAGGAATTACAACATATTGCAGACTCTTCTGATGTATTAAAGAGAAATAGAGGCCGAAGAGGTCTTGATATTTTAAATCGTATTCAAAAAGAACTGGATATTAAAGTTGAAATTTACGAAGGTGACTTTGAGGATATTCAAGAGGTTGACAGCAAGCTTGTGAAACTCGCTAAGTTAACTTCAGGTGTTGTTGTGACAAATGATTTTAATTTAAATAAAGTATGCGAACTTCAAAAAGTAGCAGTGTTAAACATCAATGATCTAGCCAATGCAGTCAAACCGGTTGTACTGCCTGGGGAAGAAATGAAGGTACAGGTCATCAAAGATGGGAAAGAGCATAACCAAGGTGTTGCTTACTTAGATGACGGTACGATGATTGTGGTCGAAGAAGGACGCAATTATATTGGAAAAGACATTGATGTGCTCGTCACGAGTGTGCTGCAAACTGCTGCTGGAAGAATGATTTTTGCGAAGCCAAAACTTCTGGAGAAGGCGCTCTAAAGGGAGAACGAACATGTATTATGAAGTAGTTATTCCGGCTGCGGGGCAGGGGAAGCGAATGAAGGCCGGCCGCAATAAACTTTTTATTGAATTGAAAAGAATGCCGGTCATCATCCACACACTGAAGGTGTTTGACGCTCATTCACAATGCAGACGCATGATCTTAGCGATCAATGAAGAAGAGCGTCGTGACTTTGAAAGGCTACTGAAGGTACACGCTTTTCAAACGCCTGTTTCACTTGTCACTGGCGGTGAAGAACGGCAGCAAAGTGTATACGAAGGATTGAAGGCTGTGCAAGATGCGGACATCGTGCTTGTTCATGATGGCGCAAGGCCTTTTATTAAGCATACACAGATTGACTTGCTCGTTAAAGCAGCGATTGAAAAAGGCTCCGCAGTCGTAGCGGTACCAGTGAAAGACACAATCAAACGCGTTCAAGAAGGCAAAGTGGAACAAACCATTGAACGTCAGAGCTTGTGGGCAGTCCAGACCCCACAAGCTTTTCGTCATTCTATTTTAAAAGAAGCGCATGAACATGCGGAGCGGACAGGTTTTCTTGGAACAGATGACGCCAGTCTTGTGGAACAATTACACGGTGAGAGTGTGTATATTGTCCAAGGAGACTATACCAATATTAAACTGACAACACCGGATGATTTATTGGTTGCCAAGGCAATTATGGATGCGGAAAGAGGGTACTAGAACATGTTTAGAATAGGACAAGGTTTTGATGTACATCAATTAACAGAGGGAAGACCTCTTATTATTGGCGGTGTGACGATCCCTTATGAAAAGGGTCTACTTGGGCATTCAGATGCGGATGTACTGCTTCATACTGTGGCGGATGCCTGCCTAGGTGCGATTGCAGAAGGAGATATCGGCAGACATTTCCCAGACACGGATCCTGAGTTTAAAGATGCAGACTCTTTTAAATTACTTCAGCACGTGTGGGCACTTGTAAAAGAAAAAGGCTATACACTGGTGAATATCGATTGCACGATCATGGCGCAAAAACCAAAGATGGCACCATACATTCAGCCAATGTGTGAGAAAATCGCAGAAGCCCTTGAGGCAGATGTCACACAGGTGAATGTCAAAGCAACAACGACAGAGAAACTTGGATTTACAGGAAGAGGCGAAGGAATTGCCTCTCAAGCAACCGTACTTCTTCAGAAAAAGTAAAATCCATTTTGATGAGAATGGGTTTTGATGATAAAATACGTTTATAAAAAATTGGTGTCAGACAACATGATGCAGATGAAAGGAAGTTAAACTCATGGGAAATGAAGTGCGTGTTCGTTATGCACCGAGTCCAACTGGTCATTTACATATTGGGAATGCTAGAACGGCTCTTTTCAACTATTTGTTCGCACGCAGCCAAGGCGGCAAATTTATTATTCGAATCGAGGATACGGATCAAAAGCGTAATGTAGAAGGCGGAGAAGAAAGCCAGCTTCGCCACCTGCAGTGGCTCGGAATTGATTGGGATGAGAGCATTGATAAAGATGGGGGCTACGGTCCTTACAGACAATCAGAGCGTAATGATATTTACAAAAAATATTATGACGAGCTGCTAGAGAAAGATTTGGCGTATAAGTGCTATTGTACGGCTGAAGAACTAGAAGAAGAGCGTGAAGCACAAATTGCCCGCAGTGAAATGCCTCGATACTCTGGTAAATGCAGTCATTTATCAAAAGAAGAAGAGGACAAGCTGATTGCTGAAGGAAGAGAGCCAAGCATCCGCTTCCGAGTGCCTAAAGGAGAAATCATCAAATTTGACGATATGGTCAAAGGCGAGATTTCATTTGAAACAGACGGCATCGGTGACTTTGTTATTGTGAAGAAAGATGGTACACCAACGTATAACTTCGCTGTAGCGGTGGATGATCATTTGATGAAAATGACTCACATTCTTCGTGGTGAGGATCACATCTCGAATACACCTAAACAAATTATGGTCTTCAATGCATTTGGCTGGGATGTTCCGCTGTTCGGACATATGACGCTGATTGTAAACGAGAACCGCAAGAAATTAAGCAAGCGTGATGAATCAATTATCCAGTTCATCGAACAGTATAAGAACTTGGGCTATTTACCAGAAGCTTTGTTTAACTTCATTGCACTACTTGGATGGTCTCCAGTTGGCGAAGAGGAACTATTTACAAAAGAGCAGTTCATCGATATTTTCGATGTCAATCGACTTTCTAAGTCACCAGCTCTATTTGATATGCATAAACTAAAATGGGTGAATAACCAATACGTAAAAGCACTTGATCTTGATCAAGTTGTGGCACTTACACTTCCACATCTTCAAAAGGCAGGCAAGGTAAGCGAGCAGCTGTCAGAAGAAGAAAACACGTGGGTGCGCAAACTCATTTCTCTATACCACGAGCAATTGAGCTACGGAGCAGAAATTGTTGAGTTAACAGAGTTGTTCTTTAAGGAACAAATTGAGTATAATCAAGAGGCAAAGGAAGTTCTTGCAGAAGAGCAAGTACCAGAAGTGATGGCTTCGTTTGCAGGTCAGCTTGAACGTCTTGAGTCTTTCACACCTGATGAAATCAAAGCTGCCATTAAAGCGGTACAAAAAGAAACAGGGCATAAAGGTAAGAAACTATTCATGCCAATTCGTGTGGCTGTCACTGGACAAACGCATGGCCCAGAGCTTCCGCAAAGTATTGAACTACTAGGTAAAGAGACGGTATTAAACCGCATTAAACAAATATAAGGAAAATCGTTGCGAGGGAGAAGTACAATGTTTTCGCCTATCACAGAAAGAGTCTTCACCGGCTGAAAGAGACTTATGGGCAGACGTTGGAAATGCACCCTCAAGACCCTTGAGGAACACGTATGTTAGTATGCAAGGGCGGTACCCTCCGTTATGGGATGAAGTTGAGAAGGCTGCGAAATGAGGGCTTTCTAAACAGAGTGGAACCGCGTTTTCAAAACGTCTCTGTCATATGGCAGAGGCGTTTTTTATTTGTCCAAAAAAGAGAGCAAGTCCTAAGAGAGATTGATGGGGAAGAACGGGGGGAGCATGTGTTTTTCAAAATGCTGAAAGAAGATATTGATACTGTGTTTGATCAAGATCCTGCTGCTAGAAGCTATCTTGAAGTAGTGCTAACCTATTCAGGGCTTCATGCAATTTGGGCTCATCGTGTTGCGCATGCATTTTACAAGCGTAAGCTGTATTTTCTTGCGCGGATCATTTCTCAGGTCAGCCGGTTTTTCACAGGGGTTGAGATTCACCCAGCAGCAACCATCGGCCGGCGGTTCTTTATTGATCACGGCATGGGCGTCGTTATTGGGGAAACATGTGAAATTGGCGATAACGTCACTGTTTTCCAAGGCGTGACATTAGGGGGAACAGGGAAAGAAAAGGGAAAGCGGCATCCAACCATTTTGGACGATGCCTTGATTGCGACTGGTGCTAAGGTGCTCGGTTCCATTACCGTTGGAAAAGGGTCCAAGATTGGTGCGGGGTCTGTTGTGTTAAAAGACGTACCAGACCATTCCACTGTTGTAGGTATACCTGGGCGAGTGGTCGTTCAAAATGGAAAGAAAATCAATCGTGATCTCAATCATCAAGATTTGCCAGATCCCGTTTCTGATCGTTTCAAAGAATTGGAGCGAGAAATGGAAAAGCTAAAACGTGAGCTGGCTTCATTGAGCAGAAAGGAAGAACAATCATGACAATCAATATTTATAATACATTGACACGTAAGAAGGAAGAGTTTGTCCCACTTGAACCAGGAAAGGTCAAAATGTATGTATGCGGACCAACCGTGTATAACTACATTCATATCGGGAATGCAAGACCGGCCATTGTATATGACACGGTACGTAAGTATTTAGAATATAGCGGCTATGATGTGAATTTCGTATCCAACTTTACTGATGTGGATGATAAACTCATCAAAGCAGCAAATGAATTAGGCGAAGATGTCCCAACGATTGCTGATCGATTTATCCAAGCATACTTTGAGGACGTCAGTGCATTAGGCTGCAAAAAAGCAGACCTTCACCCGCGAGTGACAGAAAATATGGATGATATCATTGCGTTTATCGCCACATTGATTGAAAAAGGCTACGCCTATGAGGCAGATGGTGACGTGTATTACAGCACACGCTCATTTGAAGGCTACGGAAAACTGTCTCACCAATCGATTGATGAATTAAAGACAGGTGCCCGTATTCGTGTAGGTGAAAAGAAAAGGGATGCACTCGACTTTGCATTATGGAAGGCCGCAAAGGATCAGGAGATTTCTTGGGATAGCCCGTGGGGCGAAGGGCGTCCAGGCTGGCACATCGAGTGTTCTGCGATGGTCAAAAAGTATTTAGGCGATACGATTGACATTCATGCTGGCGGACAGGATTTAACGTTCCCTCATCACGAGAATGAGATCGCTCAATCTGAGGCTTTGACAGGCAAACCTTTTGCAAAGTATTGGATGCATAACGGATATATTAATATTGAGAATGAAAAAATGTCAAAATCACTAGGCAACTTTGTGCTCGTGCATGACATTGTGAAAGAACAAGATCCTGACGTACTTCGATTCTTTATGTTGTCGGTTCACTACCGTCATCCAATTAACTACTCAATGGACTTACTAGAGAGTACAAAGAGTGCGTTTAACCGACTCAAAACGTCGTATGCTAATTTACATCATCGCCTTGAAAGCAGCACGAATATCACAGAAGATAATGCTGAATGGCTGACGAAGGTTGAAGAGCAGCGAGCGACGTTTATTTCTGAAATGAATGATGACTTCAATACGGCAAATGCGATCTCTGTTTTATTCGAACTTGCGAAACAGGCGAATTATTATATGGAAAATGATCATACTTCGGAGGAAGTGATCAAGGCATTTATCGGATTGTTCCAAGAAATCACATCCGTCCTCGGCTTCTCACTAGAAGAAAAGCACACGCTTGACGAAGAGGTAGAAGCATTAATTGAGAAGCGGAATGAAGCTAGAAGGAATCGTGACTTCGCATTGTCTGATCAAATTCGTGACCAGTTAAAGAGCATGAATATTGTATTGGAGGACACTCCTCAAGGTACGCGCTGGAAAAGAGGAGAATAGGTCATGTTGAATTTTGAAAAGCTGAAAGACGGAAAACAGTTGAACGGACTTGCACTTGCTTATATGGGTGATGCCATTTTTGAAGTATACGTGAGGCATCACCTCCTCCAAACGGGGGCGACCAAACCAAATGAGCTTCATAAACGTGCAAGTAAGATCGTTTCAGCTAAATCTCAGGCCGCTATTTTATTTGAGCTTCAGCAGAAGGGCTTTTTCACAGAAGCGGAAGAAGCGGTGCTGAAAAGAGGAAGAAATGCAAAATCAGGCACAGTGCCTAAAAACACAGACGTTCAAACGTATCGTTATAGTACAGCGTTTGAAGCGCTCATGGGTTATTTATTTATTGAGAAGCAGGACGAACGCTTAGAAGAGTTGATTAGTCAGGCGATTGAAATTGGAACGTCAGGGAGGAAGACAAATGAGTCAGCAACATGATTATGTGATTGGGAAAAATGCAGTGATTGAAACACTGAAGTCAGATCGGGAGTTATACAAGCTCTGGATGGCAGAAAACACTGTAAAAGGACAAGCCCAGCAGGTCATTGAACTCGCGAAAAAGCAAAATATCACCATTCAGTATGTTCCGAGGAAAAAGCTTGATCAGATGGTAACAGGTCAGCACCAGGGAATCGTTGCACAAGTAGCAGCATATGAATATGCAGAATTGGACGATCTGTATCAAATTGCTGAAAAGCGGAATGAACAACCATTTTTCATCATCTTAGATGAAATTGAAGATCCGCACAATTTAGGGTCGATCATGCGTACGGCCGATGCTGTTGGTGCACATGGAATCGTCATTCCAAAACGACGAGCGGTAGGCTTGACGACAACTGTTGCGAAAGCATCTACTGGAGCCATTGAACATATCCCGGTCGCAAAAGTAACCAATCTTTCCAGAGCTCTTGATGAAATGAAAGAAAGAGGAATTTGGGTCGCAGGAACAGATGCATCTGCGAAGCAGGACTACAGACAATTTGATGGCACGATGCCTCTCGCTCTTGTCATTGGCAGTGAAGGAAAAGGAATTGGCCGATTGATTAAGGAAAAATGTGATTTCTTGATTAAATTGCCAATGGCCGGGAAGGTCACTTCATTAAATGCATCAGTTGCAGCTAGTCTATTGATGTATGAAGTGTATCGAAAACGTTATCCGTTAGGAGAATAGAGATGGACATCCTCTTAGTCGATGGATACAACATGATAGGTGCATGGCCTCGTTTGCAGCACTTAAAAGAAAACAGCTTTGAAGAAGCCAGAGACGTGCTGATTCAACATTTAGCAGAATATCAAGCATATACAGGGTATCGAGTCATTGTCGTATTCGATGCCCATATGGTCAAAGGAATCGAAAAGAAGCGGACAAACCACCGAGTAGAGGTCATCTTTACAAGAGAAAATGAAACGGCTGATGAGCGGATTGAAAAACTGGCACAAGACTTGAATAACATTCGGACGCAAATTCATGTGGCGACCTCTGATTATACAGAACAATGGGCAATTTTTGGACAGGGTGCACTTCGTAAGTCAGCACGTGAGCTATTAAGAGAGATAGAAGTGATTGAACGAAAGATTGAAACACGTGTCAAAAAGATTACTTCTGATAAACCAGCATCCAAAATTGAATTGTCAGAAGATGTATTGAAAACGTTTGAAAAATGGCGGCGGGGAAACTTGGAATAGCTTGACGATATTTCAACCATTATTGTATAATATTTCTATCTAGGTGCGGTCGGGGGGATCGAAGTGAATCTAAACAACAGCAAGGGTAAGTCCATCAGAGAGCAATTTTGCCAGTTGGAAGATGAACAAGTCATTGAAAGGGTTCATGTCGGAGATAGTGATGCGCTAGATTATTTAATAACGAAATACCGCAATTTTGTACGTGCGAAAGCAAGATCTTATTTCTTGATTGGAGCGGATCGAGAGGACATTGTCCAAGAGGGGATGATCGGACTTTATAAGTCTATCCGCGATTTCAGAGAGGACAAGCTTACTTCATTTAAGGCTTTTGCAGAATTATGTATTACCCGCCAAATTATCACCGCAATTAAAACAGCTACTCGCCAAAAACATATCCCGTTAAATTCCTATGTATCATTAGACAAGCCGATATACGATGAAGAATCGGACAGAACATTATTGGACGTCATTTCCGGTGCTAAAGCGCTTAACCCAGAAGATTTAATCATTAGCAAAGAAGAATTTGATGATATTGAAATGAAAATGGGTGAATTACTAAGCGAGCTGGAAAGAAAGGTACTTGTGCTTTATCTTGATGGTAGGTCCTATCAGGAGATTTCTGAAGATTTAAACCGTCATGTGAAATCAATTGATAACGCACTCCAAAGAGTAAAGAGAAAATTAGAGAAATATTTAGAGCTGCGCGAGATCAGTCTCTAATCAAACCTATATTGACAGCTTTTTCGACACTGTGATAAGGTACTAAGGAAATGATGTCGAGAAAATAGGTGTAAATATGAGGAAAAAGATTACTCTAGCCTGTAAAGACTGCGGAAGCCGCAATTATACGACAATGAAAAGTGTTGCTTCAGCAGCTGAAAGATTAGAAGTTAAGAAATATTGCAAGACTTGTAATTCACATAAAACACATTTAGAAACGAAGTAGGATTTGCGTTCTTTAATCTGTGGAGGTCTTTTACATGCGTATTATCAGTTTCTTAAAAAGTGTCGGGAAAGAAATGAAAAAGGTCAGCTGGCCAAAGAAAAACGAAATGGTCCGCTACACGATCACTGTTATTTTAACAGTCGTATTTTTTGCCATCTTTTTCTCTTTTCTTGATATAGGAATCTCACAATTAATCGAATTAATTCATTAATACTTGAATAATGGTCTGCTGAACGTGCTATAATAGATCATAATATGACTTGCCAAAAAACCCGTTTTACGGGTTTTTTCAATTGCTTGAAAATATTTACCGGTACTCGAGATTCGTCAAATAGACATTACGAAATGTGGGGAGGGAAGGACTAAATAGTCCTGAACGAAAATGGAAAAGAATTGGTATGTTGTGCATACGTACTCTGGCTATGAAAACAAAGTGAAAGCAAACTTGGAAAAGCGTGTTGAATCAATGGGCATGCAGGATAAGATTTTCCGCGTTGTTGTACCAGAAGAAGAAGAAACGGACATTAAAAACGGTAAGAAAAAAGTAGTGAAAAAGAAAGTATTCCCTGGATATGTGCTAGTAGAAATCGTCATGACTGACGATTCTTGGTATGTCGTTCGTAATACACCAGGTGTGACAGGATTCGTTGGATCAGCTGGATCAGGTTCTAAGCCGACAGCGTTATTACCTGGCGAAGCAGAAACCATTCTGAAGAGAATGGGACTTGAAGAGCGCAAGACAGAAATCGACTTTGAACTAAAAGAAACAGTCAAGGTCATCGATGGACCATTTGCTAACTTCACAGGCTCTATCGAAGAGATTGATTATGATAAAAGCAAAGTCAAAGTATTCGTTAATATGTTTGGTAGAGAAACTCCTGTGGAACTTGAGTTCACACAGATCGATAAATTGTAATTTAAAAGAGCTTGAAATGAGTGTATAGAAGTGGTAATATAGCAAAGGTACGTCTTGAGTTCGCTCAAGATCGCTAGCTAGTTATTTCGTCATTCATATAAAGAATGAAGTTGTTGAGTGGGAGGGGGATTCCCCTATTACCACATCACGGACTTTAAGGAGGTGTGTCTCGTGGCTAAAAAAGTAGTAAAAGTTGTTAAATTGCAAATTCCTGCTGGAAAAGCTAACCCAGCTCCACCAGTTGGACCTGCACTAGGTCAAGCCGGTGTTAATATCATGGGATTCTGTAAGGAGTTTAACGCTCGTACAGCTGACCAAGCTGGTCTTATCATTCCTGTTGAAATTTCGGTTTTTGAAGACCGTTCATTTACATTTATTACTAAAACTCCACCTGCTGCAGTATTACTTAAAAAAGCAGCTGGTATTGAGTCTGGTTCTGGTGAACCTAACCGTAATAAAGTGGCAACTGTTAAGCGTGATAAAGTACGCGAAATCGCGGAAACAAAAATGCCTGACTTAAACGCTGCTAGCGTTGAATCAGCTATGCGCATGGTTGAAGGTACTGCACGCAGTATGGGTATTGTCATCGAAGATTAATTTTTTGTCTTGTTGGGTTGCGAGTTTGGTTTTGACAAGTTCGCAACCCTTATTCGTGGGAGGTTATTCCGCTAAAACCACATAAGGAGGATTTTTATAATGGCTAAAAAAGGTAAAAAGTATGTAGAAGCTGCTAAGCTGATCGATCGTACAAAAGCGTATGATGTTGCTGAAGCTGTTTCTCTTACAAAAAAAGCAAATACAGCGAAATTTGATGCGACTGTAGAAGTTGCTTTTCGTTTGGGCGTAGACCCTCGTAAAAACGATCAACAAATCCGCGGTGCAGTTGTACTTCCTAACGGAACTGGTAAAACTCAACGCGTTCTTGTGTTCGCTAAAGGCGAAAAAGCAAAAGAAGCAGAAGCTGCTGGAGCAGACTACGTTGGAGATTCTGATTACATCACTAAAATCCAACAAGGCTGGTTCGAATTCGATGTAATCGTTGCGACACCTGACATGATGGGTGAAGTTGGTAAGATCGGTCGTGTACTTGGACCAAAAGGTCTTATGCCAAACCCTAAAACAGGAACTGTAACTTTCGAAGTAGAAAAAGCAATCAATGAAATCAAAGCTGGTAAAGTAGAATACCGCGTTGATAAAGCTGGTAACATCCACGCGCCAATCGGAAAGGTTTCTTTCGAGGACGAAAAGCTTGTTGAGAACTTTGCAACAATCTATGACACAATCCTTAAAGCAAAACCTGCAGCGGCTAAAGGTGTATACGTGAAAAACGTTTCTGTTACATCTACTATGGGCCCTGGCGTGAAAGTGGATCCATCTTCTTTCTCTGCAAAATAATTCTTGACTTATCACAATCGTTTTGATAATATCAAAATGTTGTAAAATAGAATAATCATTTATACCGTAGACAGCAGGGGCCTTATGGCTTAATTAACCCGCCGAGGTGTATATGTCACAGTCTTACGTAAACGTATGCTTGTATATACAGCCTCCATGTCTTAATGGAGGCTTTTTATATGGAGAACCGTTCGTTAGGAACGTGATGGCCTGATCGGTATAAGTGTTACACAAAGAATGTACAGGAGGTGTAACCATGAGCAATGCAATCGATACTAAAAAAGTTGTCGTTGATGAAATTACTTCTAAGTTTAAAGACAGTATGTCTACTGTAATCGTAGATTACCGCGGTCTTTCAGTTTCTGAAGTGACTGAACTTCGTAAACAGCTTCGTGATGCTGGCGTAGAATTCAAAGTTTACAAAAATACTTTGACTCGCCGTGCAGTTGAACAAGTTGAACTAACGGGTTTAAACGATTTCTTAACAGGTCCAAACGCTATCGCATTCAGTAACGAAGATGTTATCGCACCTGCGAAAATCATCAACGAATTTGCGAAAAGCCACGAAGCTTTAGAAATCAAAGCTGGTGTTATCGAAGGAAACGTAGCGACTGTAGAAGAAGTGAAGGCTCTTGCGGAACTTCCGTCTCGCGAAGGCTTACTTTCTATGTTGCTTAGCGTTCTTCAAGCTCCAGTTCGTAACCTTGCTCTTGCTACTAAAGCAGTTGCAGATCAAAAAGAAGAACAAGGCGCTTAATGCGTACTTGACGTAAAAAAACTTAAAATGGAGGAATTACAAATGGCTTTAAATATCGAAGAAATCATTGCTTCAGTTAAAGAAGCAACTGTACTTGAGTTAAACGACTTAGTAAAAGCAATCGAAGAAGAATTTGGCGTAACTGCTGCTGCTCCTGTAGCTGTAGCTGCTGGTGGCGGTGCTGCTGCTGAAGAAAAAACTGATTTTGATCTAGTACTTGCTGGTGCTGGAGACCAAAAAATCAAAGTTATTAAAGTGGTTCGTGAAATCACTGGTCTTGGCTTGAAAGAAGCTAAAGAACTTGTTGACAACACTCCAAAACCACTTAAAGAAGGTATTGCTAAAGAAGAAGCTGAAGAACTTAAAGCTAAGCTTGAAGAAGTTGGCGCTTCTGTAGAAGTTAAGTAATCTTCGCCTAATCTTTTGGGAAAGCTCGCTTTTACTGGCGGGCTTTTTCTTTTCTTATCTCCTGAAACGATTGAATCCAGAGGAGGTCCATTCACCATGAGTGACCACTATTATACGGAAAAGCCATCAGTGAAAAGCAATAAACAGACATGGGACTTCACCTTGAGAAACCGTAGCTTTACTTTTACAAGTGACAGTGGAGTGTTTTCTAAGAAAGAAGTCGACTATGGTTCGAGGCTTTTAATTGAAGCTTTTGAAGAACCTGACTTGGATGGCGACGTCTTAGATGTCGGTTGCGGTTATGGACCGATCGGCTTATCGTTAGCAAACGAAATGACAGGCCGCACCATTCATATGATTGATGTGAACGAAAGAGCAGTCGAACTTTCAAAGGAAAACGCTAAGCATAATCGCATTGATAATGTCCGCATCTATCAAAGTGATTTGTTCTCGAATGTTCATTCATCAGCTGCTTTTGCCTCTATACTGACCAATCCCCCAATACGGGCAGGGAAGAAAGTAGTACATGCGATCTTTGAAAAAAGTGCTGATCATTTATTGCCGGAAGGTGAGTTGTGGGTGGTTATTCAGAAAAAACAAGGTGGACCATCTGCGATTGAGAAATTAGAGCAACTTTTTGGAGAAGTGACGGTCGTTATGAAAAAAAAGGGCTACTATATTATCAAAGCTAAAAAAGTTTGACGCAGTTTCCTAGCTGTGTTAACATTATAAAATGCCAATGTGTATATTTTGCTTGATAGGCTTAAAAAACAACTATTTTGTATAAATTATGCATACTTGGGAAAACTAATAAAATCGGTATTTGTTTTTGGATGTGGTTTTCTTATTTTAGAAACCCTTTTTTCTTTTGTCTTGTAAAAGTATTTCTTTACTGACATTTGAAAGACAGAAATACTTTTTACACATATAATACGCATGATTTGAGGGGTGAATCAGTTGACAGGTCAACTAGTTCAGTATGGACGACACCGCCAGCGCAGAAGCTACGCACGCATAAGCGAAGTGTTAGAATTACCAAATCTCATTGAAATTCAAACCTCTTCTTATCAGTGGTTTCTTGATGAGGGTCTTAGAGAGATGTTTCAAGATATATCCCCAATTGAGGATTTTACTGGTAACCTTTCTCTTGAATTCATTGATTACAGCCTAGGGGATCCTAAGTATCCTGTAGCAGAATCAAAAGAACGTGATGTAACTTACTCTGCTCCACTAAGAGTAAAAGTTCGTTTAATTAACAAAGAAACTGGAGAAGTAAAAGACCAAGATGTGTTTATGGGTGATTTCCCAATCATGACAGACACAGGTACTTTTATCATTAATGGTGCGGAACGTGTAATCGTTTCTCAGTTAGTACGTTCTCCAAGTGTATATTTCAGTGGTAAAGTAGACAAAAACGGTAAAAAAGGTTTTACTGCGACTGTCATTCCAAACCGTGGCGCATGGTTAGAATACGAAACTGATGCGAAGGATGTAGTCTATGTACGCATCGATCGCACACGTAAGTTGCCGGTTACGGTTCTTTTGCGTGCTCTCGGCTTCAGCTCTGATCAAGAGATTCTTGACCTCATTGGCGAGAATGAATACTTACGCAACACGTTGGAAAAAGACAATACAGAGAATGCTGATAAAGCACTTCTCGAAATCTACGAGCGTCTTCGTCCCGGAGAGCCGCCAACTGTTGAAAATGCGAAAAGCTTGCTAGACTCTCGCTTCTTTGATCCGAAGAGATATGACTTAGCAAATGTTGGTCGCTACAAGATTAATAAGAAGCTTCATATTAAAAATAGACTATTCAATCAAAAATTGGCTGAAACGCTAGTTGATCCTGAAACAGGTGAAATCCTAGCAGAAAAAGGTCAAATTTTAGATAGAAGAGTGCTTGATAAAGTTCTTCCATACTTAGAAAACGGCATCGGATTTAGAAAGCTTTATCCAAACGGTGGCGTAGTAGAGGATGAAGTAGAACTTCAATCTATCAAGATTTATGCACCAACTGATCAAGAAGGCGAGCAAGTGATCAACGTGATTGGTAATGCATATGTAGAGGAAGCTGTGAAGAACATCACGCCTTCTGACATCATTGCTTCAATCAGTTACTTCTTTAACCTACTTCATGGAGTAGGCGACACAGATGATATCGATCACCTTGGTAACCGTCGTCTGCGTTCTGTAGGTGAACTTCTGCAAAACCAATTCCGTATTGGTTTAAGCAGAATGGAGCGTGTTGTTCGTGAAAGAATGTCGATTCAAGACACGAACACGATCACACCTCAGCAGCTGATCAACATCCGTCCTGTGATCGCTTCTATCAAAGAGTTCTTTGGTAGCTCTCAGCTTTCTCAGTTCATGGATCAAACAAACCCGCTTGCTGAATTGACACACAAACGTCGTCTATCAGCGCTTGGACCGGGTGGTTTGACACGTGAGCGTGCAGGAATGGAAGTTCGTGACGTTCACTATTCTCACTATGGTCGTATGTGTCCGATTGAAACACCAGAGGGTCCAAACATTGGTTTGATCAACTCTCTATCTTCATTTGCGAAAGTGAATCGCTTCGGATTTATCGAAACACCTTACCGTCGGGTTGATCCTGAAACGGGTAAAGTGACGCCGAGAATCGATTACTTAACGGCTGATGAAGAGGATAACTACGTAGTAGCACAAGCGAACGCTATATTAGGTGAAGATGGTTCGTTTATTGATGATAATATCATTGCTCGTTTCAGAGGGGAAAACACCGTTGTTCCTCGAAACCGCGTTGACTACATGGACGTTTCGCCGAAGCAGGTTGTTTCTGCAGCGACAGCATGTATCCCATTCTTAGAAAACGATGACTCTAACCGTGCTCTAATGGGTGCAAACATGCAACGTCAGGCTGTGCCTTTGATGCAGCCGGAATCACCGATTGTTGGTACAGGTATGGAGTATGTATCAGGTAAAGACTCTGGTGCTGCTGTGATCTGCCGTTACCCAGGTGTTGTAGAACGTGTTGAAGCGAAGAATATTTGGGTTCGCCGTTATGAAGACGTTGACGGACAACAAGTCAAAGGAAACCTAGACAAATACAGCTTGCTGAAATTTGTCCGCTCTAACCAAGGGACTTGCTACAACCAGCGCCCAATTGTAAGTGTTGGAGATGAAGTCGTCAAAGGAGAAATCCTTGCAGACGGTCCTTCTATGGAAAAAGGTGAATTGGCTCTAGGACGTAACGTTATGGTCGGCTTCATGACTTGGGACGGTTACAACTATGAGGATGCGATCATTATGAGTGAGCGCCTTGTAAAAGATGACGTCTACACTTCTATTCATATTGAAGAATATGAATCAGAAGCTCGTGATACAAAGCTTGGACCAGAAGAAATTACGCGTGATATTCCAAACGTTGGGGAAGATGCTTTACGCAACCTTGACGAGCGTGGAATTATCCGTATTGGTGCAGAAGTAAAAGACGGAGACCTTCTTGTCGGGAAAGTAACGCCTAAAGGTGTAACAGAACTAACAGCTGAAGAACGTCTATTACATGCAATCTTCGGTGAAAAGGCTCGTGAAGTACGTGATACGTCTCTACGTGTACCACACGGCGGCGGCGGAATCATCCACGATGTCAAAGTCTTTAACCGTGAAGATGGAGATGAATTACCACCAGGTGTTAACCAGTTAGTCCGTGTATACATCGTTCAGAAGCGTAAAATTTCTGAAGGTGACAAAATGGCCGGACGACATGGTAACAAAGGGGTTATCTCCAAAATACTTCCAGAAGAAGATATGCCGTATCTTCCAGATGGAACACCGATTGATATCATGTTAAACCCTCTAGGGGTACCATCTCGTATGAATATCGGTCAGGTACTTGAGCTTCATATGGGTATGGCTGCACGTTACCTAGGCATCCACATTGCGTCACCAGTATTTGATGGTGCTCGTGAGGAAGATGTTTGGGAAACGCTTGAAGAAGCAGGTATGTCCCGTGATGCGAAAACAGTCCTTTATGACGGTCGAACTGGTGAACCATTCGACAACCGTGTATCTGTTGGAATCATGTATATGATCAAACTGGCTCACATGGTTGACGATAAACTTCACGCACGTTCAACTGGACCATACTCACTTGTTACGCAGCAGCCACTGGGCGGTAAAGCACAGTTTGGTGGACAGCGTTTCGGAGAGATGGAAGTATGGGCACTTGAAGCTTACGGTGCAGCATATACACTTCAAGAAATCTTAACTGTAAAATCGGATGACGTTGTGGGTCGTGTGAAAACATACGAAGCGATCGTCAAAGGGGATAACGTACCTGAACCAGGTGTCCCTGAATCATTCAAAGTATTAATTAAAGAACTTCAAAGTTTAGGTATGGATGTGAAAATTCTATCTGGCGATGAAGAAGAGATAGAAATGAGAGATTTAGAAGACGATGAGGAAACGAAGAAAGCAGACGGATTAGCGTTATCTAATGACGAAGATGCTGCAGACCTCGCACCTGTCGATCTTGAACGTGACGCAGTCACAAAAGAATAGCAGAAACGATTAGAGCAAGTGACTAGGGTATAACCCGAAGATTAAAAGGGAGGTAGGCCCCTTGCTAGATGTGAACAATTTTGAGTATATGAACATCGGTCTCGCATCACCTGATAAAATCCGTTCTTGGTCTTTTGGTGAAGTGAAAAAGCCTGAAACGATTAACTATCGTACACTGAAACCGGAAAAAGATGGTCTCTTTTGTGAACGTATCTTCGGACCGCAAAAAGACTGGGAATGTCATTGTGGAAAGTATAAACGCGTTCGTTATAAGGGTGTTGTATGTGACCGTTGTGGTGTAGAAGTAACACGGGCAAAAGTCCGTCGTGAGAGAATGGGGCATATCGAACTGGCTGCCCCAGTTTCCCACATTTGGTATTTCAAAGGTATCCCAAGCCGTATGGGTCTTGTTCTAGATATGTCACCACGTGCGTTAGAAGAAGTGATTTACTTCGCTTCTTACGTCGTGACTGATCCGGGCAACACACCGCTTGAGAAGAAACAACTTCTTTCTGAGAAAGAATTCCGTGCTTATTTAGATAAATACGGTAACACCTTCCAAGCAGCTATGGGTGCAGAAGCAATTAACAAACTTCTTCAAGATATCGATCTTGTGAAAGAAGTAGATACACTCAAAGAAGAGCTAAAAACAGCTCAAGGACAGCGTCGTACACGTGCGATCAAACGCCTTGAAGTGTTGGAAGCTTTCCGTAACTCAGGAAACAAACCGTCTTGGATGATCCTTGATGTACTTCCGGTGATTCCACCAGAATTACGTCCGATGGTTCAGCTTGATGGCGGACGTTTTGCTACTTCTGACTTGAACGACCTTTATCGTCGTGTCATCAACCGTAACAATCGTCTGAAACGTTTATTAGATCTTGGCGCGCCAAGCATCATCGTTCAGAACGAGAAGCGTATGCTTCAAGAAGCTGTCGATGCCTTGATTGATAATGGACGTAGAGGCCGACCAGTAACAGGACCAGGAAATAGACCATTGAAATCTCTTTCTCACATGCTGAAAGGGAAACAAGGGCGTTTCCGTCAAAACTTGCTTGGTAAACGTGTTGACTATTCTGGACGTTCCGTTATCGTCGTTGGACCACATTTGAAAATGTATCAGTGTGGACTTCCGAAAGAAATGGCTCTTGAACTATTCAAACCATTCGTGATGAAGGAGCTTGTTGAAAAAGGATTAGCTCACAACATTAAGAGCGCGAAACGTAAGATTGAGCGCGTGCAGCCGGAAGTTTGGGATGTTTTAGAATCAGTGATTCGTGAGCATCCAGTCTTACTAAACCGTGCACCAACTCTTCACAGACTTGGTATTCAAGCGTTTGAACCTACACTTGTGGAAGGACGCGCAATTCGTTTGCATCCACTCGTATGTACTGCCTACAACGCTGACTTTGATGGTGACCAAATGGCGGTTCACGTACCATTATCTGCTGAAGCTCAAGCTGAAGCTCGTATCTTAATGCTTGCTGCTCAAAACATTTTGAACCCGAAAGATGGAAAACCTGTTGTTACGCCATCTCAGGATATGGTGCTAGGTAACTACTACCTTACACTTGAGCGTAAAGGTGCTATCGGAGAAGGTATGGTCTTCAAAGATACGAACGAAGCCCTTCTAGCTTATCAAAATGGGTATGTGCATCTTCATACACGTGTAGCTGTTGCAGCTAACTCGTTGAAGAATGTGACATTCACTGATGAACAGCGTTCTAAATTGTTGATTACAACAGTTGGAAAACTAATCTTTAACGAAATCTTACCGGAATCATTCCCATACATGAATGAACCGACTAAGAGCAATATTGAAGAAAAAACGCCTGACCGCTTCTTCCTTGAAAAAGGTGAAGATGTCAAAGCTGCGATCGAGAAACAAGAAATCAATGCGCCGTTCAAAAAAGGTATTTTAGGTAAAATCATTGCTGAAATCTTTAAGAGATTCCATATCACTGAAACATCTAAAATGCTTGACCGCATGAAAAATCTTGGTTTCAGATATTCTACTAAAGCCGGTATTACGGTTGGTGTATCTGATATCGTGGTACTAGACGATAAACAAAAAATCCTTGAAGAAGCGCAAGCAAAAGTAGATAACGTCATGAAGCAATTCAGACGTGGTTTGATTACTGAAGAAGAGCGTTACGAGAGAGTCATTTCGATCTGGAGTTCTTCTAAAGATGTCATCCAAGGTAAACTGATGAAGTCCCTTGATGAAGTCAACCCTATCTACATGATGAGTGACTCTGGAGCGCGTGGTAACGCATCTAACTTCACTCAGCTGGCTGGTATGCGTGGTCTGATGGCCAACCCGGCTGGACGTATCATTGAACTTCCGATTAAATCTAGTTTCCGTGAAGGTTTAACAGTATTGGAATACTTTATTTCCACTCACGGAGCGCGTAAAGGTCTTGCCGATACAGCTCTTAAAACAGCTGACTCAGGTTACCTCACGCGTCGTCTCGTTGACGTTGCACAGGATGTTATTATCCGTGAAACAGATTGCGGTACAGACCGTGGAATCTTGGCGAAGTCCATTAAAGAAGGAAATGAAATTATTGAGAAACTTGAAGAACGTCTTATCGGACGTTTTGCAAGAAAACCAATTATTCATCCTGAAACGGGCGAAGTCATTGTTGGCGAAAACGAACTAATTGATGAAGATAAAGCACTTGAAGTGGTTGAAGCAGGAATCGAGGAAGTATGGATCCGTTCTGCATTTACATGTAACACGCCTCATGGTGTATGTAAACGATGCTACGGCCGTAACCTTGCAACTGGTACTGACGTTGAAGTCGGTGAAGCAGTTGGAATCATCGCTGCACAATCGATCGGTGAGCCAGGAACACAGCTTACAATGCGTACGTTCCACACCGGTGGGGTAGCAGGAGACGATATCACTCAAGGTTTACCTCGTATCCAAGAGTTATTTGAAGCGCGTAATCCGAAAGGGCAGGCAACCATTTCTGAAATTGATGGTGTCGTTGCTGAAATTAACGATGTTCGTGACAAGCAGCAGGAAATTGTGGTTCAAGGCGAAGTTGAAACTCGCTCTTACACAGCTCCTTACAATGCACGTCTGAAAGTTGTTGAAGGTGACAAAGTCACTCGTGGTCAAGTACTGACAGAAGGTTCAATCGATCCGAAAGAACTTCTTAAAGTGACTGACATGACAGCTGTTCAAGAATATCTGCTTCATGAAGTACAAAAAGTATACCGTATGCAAGGGGTAGAAATCGGAGATAAGCACGTAGAAGTAATGGTTCGCCAAATGCTTCGTAAAGTGCGTGTCGCTGATGCAGGGGATACAGATGTATTACCAGGCACACTTCTTGATGTACACCAATTCACAGAAGCGAACAAAAAAGTACTATTCGAAGGCAAACGTCCTGCAACAGGCCGTCCAGTTCTTCTTGGTATTACAAAAGCATCGCTTGAAACAGACTCATTCTTGTCTGCAGCATCCTTCCAAGAAACGACTCGTGTCCTAACAGATGCGGCGATCAAAGGAAAACGTGATGAACTGCTTGGCTTGAAAGAGAATGTCATCATCGGTAAACTTGTTCCTGCTGGAACTGGAATGCCAAACTACCGTAAAGTTAAGCCGGTTTCACAAGTGCAGCCGTCTGACGATATGGTTCCTGTAGAGTAATCTTTCTCTTAAGATTTCTATAAAAATCATCAAAAAATGGTGAAGGATGTCAAGATAATCTGTCAAACGATATTGACATCCTTCTGCCATGATGATAATATAACCAAGGTGCTCAAAATAAAACCTGTTACTTTGGAGGATATTCGATGTCTTATGATAAAGTATCACAGGCTCAATCCATTATTATTGGTACGAAGCAAACAGTAAAAGCTCTGAAACGAGATTCAGTGAAGGAAATCGTCGTAGCGAAAGATGCTGATCCTGCTTTAACCGCTAGTGTAATGAAACTAGCGCAAGAGAAGGGTGTAGACATTTTAGTGGTAGATTCCATGAAAAAGCTCGGCAAGGCCTGCGGAATTGAAGTTGGGGCAGCAGCTGTTGCCATTATGTTATAGCGTACTTGTTTTGTTTTTGCATGCTTAAAATGCAAAAGCATTGTTTTTTGCCTTTTGATGAACCACCTGGGTATGTGGGTTATAAAAAAAGTAATGAAGGGAGGAATAACAACATGCCTACAATTAATCAGCTAATACGCAAAGGACGCGTGAGTAAAGTTGAAAACTCAAAGTCTCCTGCACTTAACAAAGGATACAACAGTTTCAAAAAAGAGCACACTAACGTAACATCTCCACAGAAGCGCGGGGTTTGTACTCGTGTCGGTACAATGACACCGAAAAAACCAAACTCAGCACTACGTAAATATGCTCGTGTACGTTTGTCTAACCTGATTGAGGTAACAGCTTACATTCCTGGTATCGGACATAACCTACAAGAGCACAGTGTAGTACTTATCCGTGGCGGACGTGTAAAAGACTTACCGGGTGTACGTTACCACATCGTTCGTGGTGCGCTTGATACTGCCGGAGTTGACGGTCGTATGCAAGGACGTTCTAAATACGGAACAAAACGCCCTAAACAAAGCAAATAATATAACAAACATAAGGGTTTTTAGAAGTTGAGTTCAGATCAGTGGAGTCAGGCAGCTGACAATGAAATTGAGATGGAAGACAGATAGAAATCCTTTTAAAAGAGAAGGGAGGCTATTCAGATGCCACGTAAAGGTCCTGTAGCAAAAAGAGACGTTTTGCCAGATCCAATTTACAATTCTAAACTTGTATCTCGTTTGATCAACAAAATGATGATCGACGGTAAAAGAGGAAAGTCACAAACTATTCTCTACAAGTCATTTGATATCATCAAAGAACGTACTGGTAATGAAGCGATGGAGGTTTTCGAACAAGCCTTGAAAAACATCATGCCAGTTCTTGAAGTTAAAGCACGTCGTGTAGGTGGAGCTAACTACCAAGTTCCTGTAGAAGTTCGCCCAGACCGTCGTACGACTTTAGGTCTTCGCTGGTTAGTAAACTACGCTCGTCTTCGTGGAGAAAAAACGATGGAAGAGCGTCTTGCTAACGAAATCCTTGACGCAGCTAACAACACTGGTGCTGCTGTTAAGAAACGTGAAGATACACACAAAATGGCAGAAGCGAACAAAGCATTCGCTCACTACCGCTGGTAGGATTTATACCAAACTAAAAAAACTATTCCCTAATAAGGAAGGAGAAATTACCCAATGGCAAGAGAGTTCTCCTTAGACAAAACTCGTAATATTGGTATCATGGCTCACATCGATGCCGGTAAAACGACAACGACTGAGCGTATCTTGTACTACACTGGTCGTATCCATAAAATTGGTGAAACTCACGAAGGAGCTTCACAAATGGACTGGATGGAGCAGGAGCAAGAACGTGGTATTACAATCACTTCTGCTGCTACTACAGCACAATGGAAAGGTTACCGTGTAAACATCATCGATACACCAGGACACGTAGACTTCACTGTTGAAGTTGAACGTTCTTTGCGTGTACTTGATGGTGCGGTTGCTGTTCTTGATGCACAATCAGGTGTAGAGCCTCAAACTGAAACAGTTTGGCGCCAAGCAACAACTTACGGAGTACCTCGTATCGTATTCGTTAACAAAATGGATAAAACCGGTGCGGACTTCCTTTACTCTGTAAGCACATTAAGAGATCGTCTTCAAGCGAACGCTCATGCAATTCAATTGCCGATCGGCGCTGAAGATCAATTCGAAGGAATCATCGACCTTGTAGAAAACGTAGCATACTTCTACGAAGATGACCTTGGAACTCGCTCTGATGCACAAGAAATCCCTGCTGAGTATAAAGACAAAGCTGAAGAGCTTCGCAGCAGCTTAATTGAAGCTGTCGCTGAGCTTGATGAAGAGCTTATGGAAAAATACCTTGAGGGTGAAGAAATCACAATTCCTGAATTGAAAGCTGCAATCCGTAAAGGAACTTTGAATGTTGAATTCTACCCAGTTCTTGTTGGATCTGCTTTCAAAAACAAAGGTGTTCAGCTTGTACTTGACGCTGTGCTTGACTACCTTCCTGCACCAACTGATGTTGCTGCAATCAAAGGTACATTGCCAGATACAAATGAAGAGGTTGTACGTGAGTCTACTGATGACGCACCATTCGCAGCTCTTGCATTTAAAGTTATGACTGACCCTTATGTTGGGAAACTAACTTTCTTCCGCGTATACTCTGGAACACTTGATTCTGGTTCTTACGTGAAGAACTCTTCTAAGAACAAGCGTGAGCGTGTTGGACGTATCCTTCAAATGCACGCAAACAGCCGTGAAGAAATCTCTACTGTATATGCAGGGGATATCGCAGCAGCTGTTGGTCTTAAAGATACATCTACTGGTGATACTCTTTGTGACGAGAAAAATCTTGTTATCCTTGAGTCTATGGAATTCCCAGAGCCAGTTATCGATGTAGCAATCGAGCCTAAATCTAAGGCTGACCAAGATAAAATGGGTATCGCTTTAGCTAAACTAGCTGAAGAGGATCCAACATTCCGTACACAAACAAACACTGAAACTGGTCAAACGATCATCTCTGGTATGGGTGAGCTTCACCTTGATATCATTGTTGACCGTATGAAGCGTGAGTTCAAGGTTGAAGCTAACGTAGGAGCTCCTCAAGTTGCGTACCGTGAAACATTCCGTTCTAGTGCAAAAGTTGAAGGTAAATTCGTACGTCAGTCTGGTGGACGCGGTCAGTTCGGACACGTTTGGATCGAATTCGAACCAAACGAAGAAGGTGCAGGCTTCGAATTCACAAATGCAATCGTCGGTGGGGTTGTTCCACGTGAATACATTCCAGCAATTCAAGCAGGTCTTGAAGATTCACTAGAAAATGGTGTATTAGCTGGATTCCCATTAATCGACATCAAAGCAAAATTATTCGATGGATCTTACCACGATGTTGACTCTAACGAAATGGCGTTTAAAATTGCTGCATCTATGGCATTGAAAAATGCTGTCAGCAAATGTAACCCAGTTCTACTTGAGCCAATGATGAAAGTAGAAGTCGTTATCCCAGAAGAATACATGGGAGACATCATGGGTGATATCACATCTCGTCGTGGACGTGTAGAAGGTATGGAAGCTCGCGGTAACGCTCAAGTTGTTCGCGCTATGGTTCCACTTTCTGAAATGTTCGGATATGCAACTGCACTCCGTTCTAACACACAAGGACGCGGTACTTTCACTATGCACATGGATCACTACGAAGAAGTGCCTA
This sequence comes from Bacillus sp. G402, assembly GCF_051172515.1. Taxonomy (NCBI): domain Bacteria; kingdom Bacillati; phylum Bacillota; class Bacilli; order Caryophanales; family Bacillaceae; genus Bacillus; species Bacillus sp. G402. The sequence continues at coordinate 29,570 of NZ_JBPIZC010000006.1, read as the reverse complement.
AGAGCATCAGTGAAGAAATCATCAAAAAAAATAAAGGTGAATAATTGATTTTGCCTTTAAACTAAAGTATAACTACTATTGAAGATCAGAAAGTGGGAGGTAACTCTTCACTTTCTATCACTCATACCAAATACAATGAACCTTTAAGGAGGATTTTTAGAATGGCTAAAGAAAAATTCGACCGTTCCAAATCGCATGCTAACATTGGTACAATTGGACACGTTGACCATGGTAAAACAACTCTAACTGCTGCTATCTCAACAGTTCTTCATAAGAAATCTGGTAAAGGTACAGCTATGGCTTATGACCAAATCGATGGTGCTCCAGAAGAGCGCGAGCGTGGAATCACAATCTCAACTGCACACGTTGAGTATGAAACTGAAACTCGTCACTATGCACACGTAGACTGCCCAGGACACGCTGACTATGTTAAAAACATGATCACTGGTGCTGCTCAAATGGACGGCGCGATCTTAGTAGTATCTGCTGCTGATGGTCCAATGCCACAAACACGTGAGCACATCCTACTTTCTCGTAACGTAGGTGTTCCTTACATCGTAGTATTCCTTAACAAATGTGACATGGTTGACGATGAAGAGTTACTTGAACTTGTTGAAATGGAAGTTCGTGACCTTCTTTCTGACTATGACTTCCCTGGTGACGATGTACCAGTTATCAAAGGTTCTGCTCTTAAAGCTCTTGAAGGTGATGCTGATTACGAAGCAAAAATCTTCGAACTTATGGATGCGGTTGATGAGTACATCCCAACTCCAGAGCGTGACACTGAGAAGCCATTCATGATGCCAGTTGAGGACGTATTCTCAATCACTGGTCGTGGAACAGTTGCTACTGGTCGTGTTGAGCGTGGACAAGTTAAAGTCGGTGACGAAGTTGAAATCATCGGTCTTCAAGAAGAAAACGGTAAAACAACTGTTACAGGTGTTGAAATGTTCCGTAAACTTCTTGACTATGCTGAAGCTGGTGACAACATCGGTGCACTACTTCGTGGTGTATCTCGTGAAGATATCCAACGTGGTCAAGTACTTGCTAAACCAGGTACAATCACTCCACATAGCCGTTTCAAAGCTGAAGTTTATGTACTTTCTAAAGAAGAGGGTGGACGTCATACTCCATTCTTCACTAACTACCGTCCGCAGTTCTACTTCCGTACAACTGACGTAACTGGTATCGTACATCTTCCAGAAGGTACTGAAATGGTAATGCCTGGCGATAACACTGAGATGGAAGTTGAACTTATCTCTACTATCGCTATCGAAGAAGGAACTCGTTTCTCTATCCGTGAGGGTGGACGTACTGTAGGTTCTGGCGTCGTTTCTACTATCATTAAGTAATAACAGTTAAAAGAGACTCCTTGCAAAAGGGTCTCTTTTTTTTGCTTTTCTAGTGCATAACGGCTACTATAAGCTATAGAATCTAAATGGAACCGAGAGGATCACTGGAATGGCGAAGACAATGTTGAAAAAGTGGCTGATTGGCGGGCTTGATCAATGGATTATGATAAAAGAAGATCAAGTAGAAAAAACAAAACCTGTATTATTATTTTTACACGGTGGCCCAGGGTCAGCTCAAATGAGTTATATCGATTCCTTTCATAAGGAACTTGATCAAGACTTCACTGTTGTTCATTGGGACCAGCGCGGTGCAGGACTGTCTTATCAAAAAAACATTCCTGAGTCTTCTATGACCATTGGGCAATTCATAGAGGATACGATTGAGCTTACAGAAAAACTGCTTTCTTATAATGATCAAACGAAAATATACATTGCAGGTTATTCATGGGGATCATTAATAGCGATACAAGCTGTACATAAACGACCAGATTTGTATCATGCCTATTATGGAATTAGTCAGGTGGTTGATGTATTAAAAGAGGATATTGTATCGTACGAACTTCTTCTAAAAAAATATCAAGGAAAGCATTTCTTCACTAGATGCCTAAAATTGCTGACACCACCCCCTTGGAAACGCACCTCTGCTCATGCTTTATTCTCACTATATAAAGAGTTCGCAAAAGTAGGGCTCACGCATAGGTGGAAGCCACTTTTTCAAATGCTGTATGCATTTCTTGTTAGTAAGCATTATCAGCTAAAAGATAAGTGGAAATTCCTTATGGGACAGAAGTATAGCCAGGATTTGCTGTGGGACGAGCTGATGAAGGAAAGTATTCAATACCGAGTTTCTTCTATATTAATACCTTGCTACTTTATCATCGGTGAACATGACATGATTACACCAGCTGCTGTATCAAAACCATATGTTGATCAACTTACAGCACCAATAAAAGAGTGGTTTACTTTTAAAGAATCTGCACATTCTCCGCATATTGAAGAGCCAGAAGAATTTATTCGTATCGTCAGGAAGACAGCTACACATCATCTTCAGGGAAAGCTTGATTTATAGGCTGAACCCCTGTATAATATGAAAAGTGTGCAAATCATAAATTTATCCGATTTATTATTGCAACACGCAGGCCAATTTGGTACAATAGTGCATGTTGGTCTTTGACTGCGATGAAGTGAGAGGTTGCTGACACACCCGGCCGCTTTGCCATGGCAAGGTGATCAGGTTTTTCTCACGGAGAACTGTCTAACGTAAGTAGGCGAAAAGGAGGGAAAATAATGGCAAAACAAAAAATTCGTATTCGTTTAAAAGCATATGATCATAGAATTCTTGATCAATCTGCTGAGAAGATTGTTGAAACGGCTAAGCGTTCTGGTGCTAGTGTATCTGGTCCAATCCCGCTTCCAACTGAAAAATCAGTTTACACAATCCTTCGTGCGGTGCATAAGTACAAAGATTCTCGTGAGCAATTCGAGATGCGTACTCACAAACGTCTAATCGACATCGTGAATCCAACTCCGCAAACAGTTGATGCACTTATGCGTTTAGATTTACCATCCGGTGTAGATATCGAAATCAAACTTTAATTCAAATAGAAAACACATATTATAGGAGGTGTGACGAATGACCAAAGGAATCTTAGGTAGAAAAATTGGTATGACGCAAGTATTCGCAGAAAACGGTGATCTTATCCCTGTAACTGTTGTTGAGGCTGCTGCTAACGTTGTTCTTCAGAAGAAGACTACTGACACGGATGGCTATGAAGCAATCCAAATCGGTTTTGACGACAAACGTGAGAAGCTTTCTAACAAACCAGAGAAAGGCCACGTTGCTAAAGCGGAAACTGCTCCTAAGCGCTTCGTAAAAGAATTACGCGGTGTGGAGTTAGATGCGTATGAAGTTGGTCAGGAAGTCAAAGTTGATATTTTCGCAAATGGAGATATCGTAGATGTAACAGGAACATCAAAAGGTAAAGGATTCCAAGGGGCTATCAAACGCCACGGACAATCACGCGGACCAATGACTCACGGTTCACGTTACCACCGTCGTCCTGGTTCAATGGGACCTGTTGATCCAAACCGAGTATTCAAAGGTAAACTTCTTCCAGGACGTATGGGCGGAGAGCAAATCACTGTCCAAAATCTTGAGATCGTTAAAGTTGATGCAGAACGCAATCTTCTTTTGATCAAAGGTAACGTACCAGGAGCTAAAAAATCTCTAGTAACTGTAAAGAGTGCAGTTAAAACTAAATAACTCTCTTAGGAAAGGAGGAAACAAGTCATGCCAAAAGTAGCATTATTTAACCAAAACGGTTCTACTAACGGTGAAATCGAATTAAACGCTTCTGTGTTTGGAATTGAGCCAAACGAAAGCGTAGTATTCGATGCTATTCTTATGCAAAGAGCTTCCTTACGTCAAGGAACTCACAAAGTAAAAACTCGTTCTGAAGTACGTGGCGGAGGTCGTAAACCTTGGAGACAGAAGGGTACAGGTCGTGCTCGTCAAGGTTCTATCCGTTCACCACAATGGCGCGGAGGCGGTATCGTATTCGGTCCAACACCACGCAGCTATTCTTATAAATTACCTAAAAAAGTTCGCCGCTTGGCTATCAAGTCAGTATTGTCTTCTAAAGTAATCGACAACAACATCATCGTTCTTGAAGATCTTACTCTTGATGCAGTGAAAACGAAAGAATTCGCAGGCATCCTTAAAGGGTTATCTGTTGAGAAGAAAGCGTTGATCGTCACTGCGGATGCAAACGAAACAGTTGCTTTATCTGCTCGTAACATCCCTGGAGTAACAGTTGTTGAAGCTAACGGTATCAACGTTCTTGACGTTGTCAACCACGACAAACTTCTGATCACTAAAGCAGCGGTTGAAAAAGTAGAGGAGGGACTTGCATAATGAAAGATCCTCGTGATGTTCTAAAGCGCCCTATCATTACTGAACGTTCTGCTGATCTAATGACAGAGAAGAAGTATACGTTCGAAGTTGATGTCAGAGCTAACAAGACAGAAGTGAAAGACGCTGTTGAAGAAATCTTTGGAGTGAAAGTTGAGAAAGTCAACGTTCAAAACTACAAAGGTAAATCAAAACGCGTTGGACGCTACACTGGTATGACTAGCCGTCGCAGAAAAGCGATCGTGAAATTAACTGCTGACAGCAAAGAAATCGAAATTTTTGAAGCGTAAATCTTAAAAAGAAGGAGGGAAATTCAAAATGGCGATTAAAAAGTATAAACCAACCAGTAATGGTCGTCGTGGCATGACTACTTCAGATTTTGCTGAAATCACGACTGACAAACCAGAAAAATCGTTGCTTGCACCGCTTCACAGAAAAGGCGGACGTAACAACCAAGGTAGATTGACTGTTCGTCATCAAGGTGGCGGTCACAAACGTCAATACCGTATCATCGACTTTAAGCGTGATAAAGACGGTATACCTGGACGCGTTGCTACAATCGAGTATGATCCAAACCGTTCAGCGAACATCGCTCTTGTAAACTATGCAGATGGTGAGAAACGTTACATTCTTGCTCCGAAAGGAATCCAAGTTGGTACTGAAGTTACTTCTGGACCAGAAGCTGACATCAAACCAGGTAATGCTCTTCCACTTATCAACATCCCAGTTGGTACAGTTGTGCATAACATTGAATTAAAACCAGGTAAAGGTGGACAATTAGTTCGTTCTGCTGGTACTTCTGCTCAAGTTCTAGGTAAAGAAGGTAAATACGTTCTTGTACGTTTGAACTCTGGTGAAGTACGCATGATCCTTTCTGCTTGCCGTGCGACTATCGGTCAAGTTGGAAACGAACAACACGAACTAATCAACATCGGTAAAGCTGGACGTTCTCGCTGGAAAGGCGTACGCCCAACAGTTCGTGGTTCTGTAATGAACCCTAACGATCACCCACACGGCGGTGGTGAAGGACGCGCTCCAATCGGACGTAAATCACCAATGTCTCCATGGGGTAAACCGACTCTTGGATTCAAGACTCGTAAGAAAACCAACAAGTCTGATAAATTCATTGTACGTCGTCGTAAAAACAAGTAACGGGGTTGTCTACGGTTCATTTAGGACCGTAGTTCAATCACGAAGGGAGGTTCCACAATGGCTCGCAGCTTAAAAAAAGGACCATTTGTTGATGATCATTTGATGGCTAAAGTCGAGAAATTGAATGAAACTGACAAAAAGCAAGTCGTAAAAACTTGGTCTCGTCGTTCTACAATTTTCCCACAATTCATCGGTCACACAATCGCTGTCTATGACGGACGCAAACATGTACCTGTTTTCATTTCTGAAGATATGGTAGGTCACAAATTGGGCGAATTCGCACCAAGCCGTACTTACAAAGGTCATGCTAGTGACGATAAAAAAACAAGACGCTAATGAGAGGAGGCTTTTAAATGCAAGCTAAAGCTGTCGCAAGAACAGTCCGTATTGCTCCTCGTAAAGCACGTCTAGTAATGGACCTGATCCGAGGTAAGCAAGTAGGAGAAGCAGTTTCTATCTTAAACCTTACACCTAAGGCTGCTTCACCAATTATTGAAAAAGTATTAAAATCTGCTATCGCAAATGCTGAGCACAACTACGAGTTGGACGCTAACAGCCTAGTGATTACTCAAGCATTCGTTGACGAAGGTCCAACACTTAAGAGATTCCGTCCACGTGCTATGGGTCGTGCGAGCGCAATTAACAAACGTACTAGCCACATTACAATCGTTGTATCAGAAAAGAAGGAGGGATAATCCGTGGGTCAAAAGGTAAATCCAGTAGGTCTTCGTATTGGCGTCATTCGTGATTGGGAATCTAAATGGTTCGCAGGAAAAGATTACGCTGACTTCTTACATGAAGACTTGAAAATCCGTGAATTCATCAGCAAGCGTTTGTCTGACGCGTCTGTTTCTAAAGTAGAAATCGAACGTGCTGCAAACCGCGTAAATATCACAATCCACACGGCTAAACCAGGTATGGTAATTGGTAAAGGCGGATCTGAAGTTGAAGCACTTCGTAAAGCTCTTAACAGCCTAACTGGCAAACGTGTACACATCAACATTCTTGAAATCAAGAGAGCAGATCTTGATGCTCAGCTAGTTGCTGAAAACATCGCTCGTCAACTTGAAAATCGTATTTCATTCCGTCGTGCACAAAAACAAACAATCCAACGCACAATGCGTGCTGGAGCACAAGGAATCAAAACAATGGTTTCTGGTCGTCTTGGCGGTGCAGATATTGCTCGTTCTGAATATTACAGTGAAGGTACTGTTCCATTGCACACACTTCGTGCTGACATCGACTATGCTACTGCTGAAGCTGATACTACTTATGGTAAGCTTGGCGTAAAAGTATGGATCTATCGTGGAGAAGTCCTTCCAACTAAGAAGAATACTGCGGAAGGAGGAAAATAATATGTTATTGCCAAAACGCGTGAAGTATCGCAGAGAACATCGTGGAAAAATGCGTGGTCGTGCAAAAGGCGGTACTGAAGTACATTTCGGTGAGTTCGGTATCCAAGCTCTTGAAGCTTCTTGGATCACTAACCGTCAAATCGAAGCTGCTCGTATTGCTATGACTCGTTACATGAAACGTGGCGGTAAAGTTTGGATCAAAATTTTCCCTTCTAAGCCATACACAGCTAAACCTCTAGAGGTCCGCATGGGTTCCGGTAAAGGTGCTCCAGAAGGCTGGGTAGCTGTAGTAAAACCGGGCAAAGTTTTATTTGAAATTTCTGGTGTGTCTGAAGAAGTTGCTCGTGAAGCTCTTCGTCTTGCATCTCACAAATTGCCAATTAAAACGAAGTTCGTAAAACGTGAAGAAATTGGTGGTGAATCAAATGAAAGCTAATGAAATTCGTGACCTTACCACTGCTGAAATTGAACAAAAAGTAAAGTCTCTTAAAGAAGAACTTTTCAATCTTCGTTTCCAATTAGCGACTGGGCAGCTTGAAAACACTGCTCGCATTCGTGAAGTGCGTAAATCAATCGCACGCATGAAAACTGTGATTCGTCAAAGAGAAATCGCTGCTAATAAATAATAATTAGAGGGGAGGCCCCGCAAACATGAGCGAACGTAACCAACGTAAAGTGTATCAAGGTCGTGTTGTTTCTGACAAAATGGATAAAACCATCACTGTTGTAGTTGAAACATACAAAAAGCATTCACTTTATGGCAAACGTGTAAGATACTCTAAAAAGTTCAAAGCACATGATGAAAACAACCAAGCAAAAATCGGAGACATCGTAAAGGTCATGGAAACTCGTCCATTATCTGCGACTAAACGCTTTCGTCTAGTTGAAGTTGTCGAAGAAGCTGTTATTATCTAATAAAGTTCGGATTTCTTTTTCCGAAGGGAGGTAACATTAATGATTCAACAGGAGACTCGTTTAAAAGTAGCTGACAACTCTGGCGCACGCGAAGTACTAACGATTAAAGTTCTTGGTGGCTCTGGACGTAAAACGGCTAACATCGGTGATGTCATTGTTTGTACGGTTAAACAAGCAACACCAGGAGGCGTTGTCAAAAAAGGTGAAGTTGTGAAAGCAGTTATCGTTCGTACTAAGAGCGGAGCTCGCAGAAACGATGGATCTTACATCAGTTTTGATGAAAATGCATGTGTCATCATCCGTGACGACAAGAGCCCACGTGGAACTCGTATCTTCGGACCAGTAGCACGTGAACTTCGTGAAAATAACTATATGAAAATTGTTTCTTTAGCACCAGAAGTACTTTAATGAATACAATCCGCGACTCAAGGAGGTGCGATTAAATGCATGTTAAAAAGGGCGATAAAGTAGTGGTTATCTCTGGTAAAGATAAAGGTAAACAAGGTGTCATCCTTGCTGCTTTCCCTAAAAAGGACCGTGTTTTAGTAGAAGGTATTAACCTTGTGAAAAAACACTCTAAACCAACCCAAGCTAACCCTCAAGGCGGAATTTCTGAACAAGAAGCGCCGATCCACGTATCAAACGTAATGCCGCTTGATCCTAAAACGGGTGAAGTGACACGTATTGGATATAAAGTTGAGGACGGAAAGAAAGTCCGTGTAGCGAAAAAATCTGGGCAAGTTCTAGATAAATAGTAAATAAGGAAGGGAGGTCTTTCTCATGAACCGCCTTAAAGAAAAGTATGTAAAAGAAATTACACCTGCATTAGTTTCTAAGTTTGAATACAAATCAGTAATGCAAGTGCCAAAAATCGAAAAAATCGTGATCAACATGGGTGTTGGTGACGCCGTTCAAAACGCTAAAGCAATCGATACTGCTGTTGAAGAATTAACGTTTATCGCTGGTCAAAAACCTGTCGTTACTCGTGCGAAGAAGTCTATTGCTGGATTCCGTCTACGTGAAGGAATGCCAATCGGTGCGAAAGTAACACTTCGCGGAGAGCGCATGTACGATTTCCTTGATAAACTTATTTCTGTATCTTTACCACGTGTACGTGACTTCCGCGGGATTTCTAAGAAATCTTTCGACGGTCGTGGAAACTACACGCTTGGTATTAAAGAACAGTTAATCTTCCCAGAAATTGATTACGATAAAGTAACAAAAGTCCGCGGTATGGATATCGTTATCGTTACGACTGCCAACACGGATGAAGAAGCACGTGAGTTATTAACTCAAGTAGGTATGCCGTTCCAGAAATAATCAATGAAAGGGAGGCGAAATCGTGGCTAAAAAGTCTATGATTGCGAAACAACAACGCAAACAAAAGTTTAAAGTTCAAGAGTATACGCGCTGCGAACGTTGTGGACGTCCACATTCAGTAATTCGCAAGTTTAAACTTTGCCGTATTTGTTTCCGCGAACTTGCATATAAAGGACAAATTCCTGGCGTTAAAAAAGCCAGCTGGTAATCCCCATAAATGGGAAGGAGGTTATTAAATAATGGTTATGACAGATCCGATTGCAGATTTGCTGACTCGTATTCGCAATGCGAACATGGTACGTCATGAGAAGCTAGAAGTACCGGCTTCAAAAATCAAAAGAGAAATTGCTGAAATCTTAAAGCGTGAAGGTTTTATCCGTGACGTTGAGTACGTCGAAGACAGCAAACAAGGAATTATCCGTTTGTTCCTTAAATACGGCCAAAACAACGAACGTGTTATCACTGGTCTTAAAAGAATCAGTAAACCTGGTTTACGCGTATATGCGAAATCAAATGAAGTACCACGTGTACTTAACGGACTTGGAATCGCAATTATTTCTACATCACAAGGTGTTTTATCGGACAAAGAAGCCCGTGCTAAACAAGCTGGTGGAGAAGTACTTGCTTACGTATGGTAAAAAAAGTTTAAGATGAATGGAGGTGCTTGGTATGTCTCGTATAGGTAAAAAGCTAATCGAGATCCCTTCAGGAGTAACTGTGACAAACAACGATAACACAGTGACAGTAAAGGGACCAAAAGGTGAACTAACTCGTGCATTTCACCCTGATATGGAAATTAAAATTGAGGACAACGTCTTAACTGTAAGCCGTCCGTCTGAAAATAAAGAACACCGTGCATTACATGGTACAACACGTAGCTTAATTGCAAACATGGTTGAAGGTGTATCTAAAGGTTTCGAAAGAGGTTTAGAACTAATCGGTGTCGGTTACCGTGCAGCTAAATCTGGAAACAAACTTGTTCTTAACGTTGGATACTCTCACCCAGTTGAAATCGTTCCTGAGGCTGGAGTTGAAGTAGAAGTTCCATCTCAAACGAAAGTAATCGTTAAAGGTATCGATAAAGAGCGTGTAGGAGCTCTAGCTTCTAACATCCGCGCTGTCCGTGCTCCAGAGCCTTACAAAGGTAAAGGAATTCGTTACGAAGGTGAATTCGTTCGCCGTAAAGAAGGAAAAACTGGTAAGTAAGATCGCTTAATGTGAAGAAAGGAGTGACTCGGATGATTACGAAAACTAGCAAAAACGCTACTCGTCTTAAAAGACACGCTCGTGTTCGTGCGAAACTTTCAGGTACTGCTGAAAGACCTCGCCTTAACGTTTTCCGTTCTAACAAGAACATCTACGCTCAAGTAATTGATGATGTTAACGGTGTAACACTTGTAAGTGCTTCTACTCTTGATAAAGAGTTAAAGATCGAGAATAGTTCTGACGCTGCAGCTGCTACTAAAGTTGGCGAACTTGTTGCAAAACGTGCTGTTGAAAAAGGCATCTCTAACGTGGTATTTGACCGCGGAGGATACTTATATCATGGACGTGTAAAAGCTCTAGCTGAAGCTGCTCGTGAGGCTGGACTTAAATTTTAATAAAAGAAGGAGGGACACATCCGAATGAGTCGTATTGACCCAAGCAAATTAGAGTTAGAAGAACGCTTAGTTACGGTTAACCGGGTAGCGAAAGTTGTTAAAGGTGGACGTCGTTTCCGTTTTGCAGCTTTAGTTGTTGTCGGTGACAAAAACGGTCATGTAGGATTCGGTACTGGTAAAGCACAAGAAGTACCAGAAGCGATCCGCAAAGCTGTTGAAGACGCGAAAAAGAATTTAATTGAAGTACCAATGGTTGGAACTACAATTCCACATGAAATCATCGGTCGATTCGGTGCAGGAAACGTTCTATTGAAGCCTGCTTCAGAAGGTACAGGAGTTATCGCTGGAGGCCCAGTGCGTGCGGTACTTGAGCTTGCTGGTCTAGCTGATATCCTTTCTAAATCTCTAGGTTCTAATACACCGATCAACATGATCCGCGCAACACTTCAAGGTTTAAGTGAACTTAAACGTGCTGAAGATGTAGCGAAGCTTCGTGGAAAATCTGTAGAAGACCTGTTAGGATAAGGAGGGAACAATAATGGCAAATAAATTAGAAATTACCCTCAAACGCAGTGTAATCGGTCGCCCGGAAGATCAGCGTGTCACTGTTCGTACTCTTGGTCTAAAGAAAACAAACCAAACAGTCGTACATGAAGACAATGCAGCGATCCGCGGCATGATTAACAAGGTGTCTCATTTAGTTTCTGTTAAAGAACAATAAAACATTTTTAATCGATAAGGAGGTGCCCAAATGAAACTTCATGAATTGAAGCCTTCAGAAGGTTCACGTAAAGTACGCAACCGTGTTGGTCGTGGTATTGGATCAGGTAACGGTAAAACTTCTGGTAAAGGTCATAAAGGTCAAAACGCTCGTTCTGGCGGCGGTGTACGCCCTGGATTCGAAGGTGGTCAAATGCCTTTATTCCAACGCCTTCCAAAACGTGGTTTTACAAACATCAACCGTAAAGATTACGCGGTAATCAACTTAGACAGATTAAACAGTTTTGACGAAGGAACGGAAGTCACTCCTGAACTTCTTCTAGAGACTGGTGCAATAAGCAAGTTAAAAGCAGGAGTAAAAATTCTTGGCAACGGTAAATTAGAAAAAAAATTAACTGTAAAAGCCAATAAATTCTCTGCTTCTGCTAAAGAAGCGATTGAAGCTGCTGGCGGTACAGCCGAGGTGATCTAACTTGTTTAAGACAATCTCCAATTTTATGCGTGTGAAAGATATACGGAATAAGATTATATTTACACTTTTAATGTTAGTCGTCTTTCGTATAGGTGCCTTCATCCCTGTGCCTAATGTGAACGCCGAAGTTCTCCAGGCACAGGATCAAATGAGTGTTTTCGGAATCCTCAACACGTTTGGGGGCGGGGCACTTTTCCAATTCTCCATTCTTGCAATGGGGATTATGCCGTATATCACTGCTTCGATCATCATCCAGCTCTTGCAGATGGATGTTGTACCGAAGTTTACTGAGTGGTCAAAGCAAGGAGAGGTTGGCCGCCGAAAATTAGCACAATTCACAAGGTATTTTACAATTGTTCTAGGATTTATCCAGGCGTTAGGAATGTCATATGGATTTAACAATATGGCAGGAGGCATGCTGATTGAAAACCCAGGTGTTTCAACGTATCTCTTAATTGCGGTCGTACTCACTGCGGGAACAGCATTTTTAATGTGGCTGGGAGAGCAGATTACTGCTCACGGTGTTGGTAACGGTATTTCGATTATTATCTTTGCCGGTATCATCGCAGGTATCCCTCAAACATTAAAGCAAGTGTACGCTCAGCAATTTGTAGGTGGAGATGGACAGCTGTTCATGCAAATCCTGAAAATTGCCCTTATTGTGATTGCTATTCTTGTCATTGTTATCGGTGTTATTTACATTCAAATGGCAGTGAGAAAGATTGCGATTCAGTATTCAAAAGGAACTGGCCGTGCACAAATGTCTGCTAGTCAAGCAACGCACCTTCCATTGAAAGTGAATCCAGCAGGGGTGATTCCAGTCATCTTTGCCGTTTCGTTCATTATTACTCCGCAGACGATCGCATCGTTCTTCGGAACAAATAATGTGACAACCTGGATAACTAACAACTTTGACTATACTAAGCCAATCGGTATGACGATTTATGTAGCACTGATTGTTGCTTTCACATATTTTTATGCCTTTGTCCAAGTAAACCCTGAACAAATGGCTGAAAATCTGCAAAAGCAGGGTGGCTATATCCCGGGAGTTCGTCCAGGGAAAATGACTCAAGATAGAATTACGAGCATTTTGTACCGACTCACGTTTGTGGGCGCCATTTTCTTAGCCGTGATTTCAATACTTCCTATCTTTTTCATTCAATTCGCTGGATTACCTTCCGCTGCACAAATTGGCGGCACAAGTCTTCTCATTGTTGTAGGTGTTGCACTTGAAACAATGAAACAGCTTGAAAGCCAATTAGTGAAACGAAATTACCGTGGATTTATGAAATAAAACAGAGGGCTGGGCTCCTGCCCAACCTCTCTAAGTAAGGAAGGGGAAATCCGAAATGAACTTAGTCTTAATGGGGCTTCCGGGTGCTGGTAAAGGCACTCAGGCAGAACGAATTGTTGATGATTATGGGATCCCTCATATCTCAACAGGAGATATGTTCCGTGCTGCTATGAAAGAGGAGACACAACTTGGGCTCGAAGCAAAATCCTTTATCGATAAAGGAGAGCTTGTTCCTGATGAGGTCACAATCGGTATTGTTAGAGAAAGACTTGGCAAGAATGATTGTGAACAAGGTTTTCTTCTGGACGGATTTCCGCGAACAGTCGCTCAGGCTGAAGCTTTAGAAGACATTCTAAATGACCTTGGCAGAACGATTGATTATGTCATTAATATTAAAGTCGATAAAGATGCTTTGATGGAGCGTCTGACTGGCCGAAGAATTTGCAAAGATTGCGGAGCAACATATCATTTAGTATTCAATCCACCTGCGAAAGAAAATGTTTGTGACAAGTGTGGAGGCGAGCTTTATCAACGTGCAGATGATAATGCAGAAACCGTTTCGACAAGACTTGAAGTGAACTTAAAGCAGACTGAACCTTTACTGAACTTCTATTCAGAAAAAGGATATCTTGTAAACATTGATGGTGCGAAGCACATTAACGATGTTTACGCTGATATCAAGGACCTGCTTGGGGGATTAAATAAATGATTATCTGTAAAACTCCTCGCGAGCTTGAAATTATGAGAGAAGCTGGACGCATTGTCGCACTGACTCATGAAGAGCTGAAGAAACACATAAAACCAGGTATTTCGACAAAAGAATTGGATCAAATTGCCGAACGTTTTATTACAAAGCAGGGTGCAATCCCATCTTTTAAAGGGTATAATGGTTTTCGCGGGAGCATTTGCGTTTCGGTGAATGAAGAACTCGTTCACGGTATTCCTGGTAAACGGGTTTTACGTGATGGAGACATCATTAGTATTGATATCGGCGCAAAGTTAAATGGCTATCATGGTGACTCTGCTTGGACTTATCCAGTTGGGGTAATCAGTGATGAGGACCGCAAACTACTGGAAGTCACAGAGGAATCTCTATATAAGGGCTTACAGGAAGCAAAGCCAGGTGAACGTCTGTCAAACATTTCCCATGCCATACAAACGTATGTTGAAGGTGAGAATTTCTCAGTTGTTAGAGAATATGTTGGACATGGGGTCGGACAGGATCTTCATGAGGACCCTCAAATTCCTCATTATGGTCCGCCGAACAAAGGCCCACGGCTCAAACCTGGAATGGTGTTGGCCATCGAACCGATGGTGAACGCAGGCAGCCGATATGTAAAAACACTGGCTGATAACTGGACGGTTGTAACGGTTGATGGGAAAAAGTGTGCTCACTTTGAGCATACGATTGCGATTACAGATACAGGTTTTGATATACTGACTAAGATTTAGGTCTTCACTGAAGCCTTTCAGGCCCAAATCGGGCAGGTTGTCTGTATAGTCCAAGGAAAGAACAAGATCAGTATACAGTTGTCATCGGCGTGTTCGATGGCTGCCATGTACTAATCGCAGACGGAGAAAAGCGTAAATTCATTCTCCTAAGAAAAAATATCAATCATTTAACCTTTTATGATTGCGTATCTCCGGAAGTTCAGAACAGTATATTCAAAACAGGTCGGGTGATAGATGGACAATTGAGAACATCTCATTTGGACATTTATCAGAGAGCAAGTTACTGATTTGAAGAAGGGAGAACACTTGAATGGCGAAAGACGATGTAATTGAAGTGGAAGGTACTGTAGCAGAAACTTTGCCAAATGCAATGTTCAAAGTTGAACTAGAGAATGGTCATACAGTTTTGGCTCATGTATCAGGAAAAATCCGTATGCACTTCATTCGCATTTTACCTGGAGACAAAGTTACGGTAGAATTATCTCCATATGACTTAACTCGTGGTAGAATTACGTACCGTTACAAATAAAGCAACTCCGGAAGAAGGAGGTTGGAAACACATGAAAGTGAGACCATCTGTTAAACCTATCTGTGAAAAATGTAAAGTGATTCGCAGAAAAGGAAAAGTAATGGTGATCTGTGAAAACCCAAAACATAAACAAAAACAAGGCTAATAACAAGGAGGTGCCCAAATCATGGCTCGTATTGCTGGTGTAGATATTCCACGTGATAAGCGTGTTGTCATTTCTTTAACATATGTTTTTGGAATTGGTCGTACGACGGCTCAACAAGTCCTTAAAGAAGCAGGTGTTTCTGAAGACACTCGCGTTCGCGATCTAACTGAAGACGAACTAGGTAAAATCCGTGATATCATTGACAAACTTAAAGTAGAAGGTGACCTTCGTCGTGAAGTTTCACTTAACATTAAGCGTCTAATTGAAATCGGAAGCTACCGCGGAATCCGTCATCGTAGAGGACTTCCTGTTCGTGGACAAAACACAAAAAACAACGCGCGCACTCGTAAAGGTCCGCGTCGTACTGTAGCTAACAAGAAAAAATAAGTAAAGGAGGTAGTTAAAGAATGGCTGCTGCTCGTAAACAAAATACGCGTAAACGTCGCGTGAAAAAGAATATTGAAGCTGGAATCGCTCATATCCGTTCCACTTTCAACAACA
The DNA here is from genome assembly GCF_051172515.1 of Bacillus sp. G402. Classification (NCBI taxonomy): domain Bacteria; kingdom Bacillati; phylum Bacillota; class Bacilli; order Caryophanales; family Bacillaceae; genus Bacillus; species Bacillus sp. G402. Next base: position 13,851 of record NZ_JBPIZC010000006.1, on the reverse strand, counting down.
CGATTGTAACGATTACTGATGTTCATGGAAACGCAATTTCTTGGTCAAGTGCTGGTGCATTAGGATTCAGAGGTTCTCGTAAATCTACTCCTTTCGCTGCACAAATGGCTGCTGAAACTGCTGCTAAAGGTTCTATCGAACATGGTCTTAAAACACTTGAAGTAACTGTTAAAGGTCCTGGTTCTGGTCGTGAAGCTGCAATTCGTGCGCTTCAAGCTGCAGGTCTTGAAGTTACTGCAATCAGAGACGTAACTCCAGTTCCTCATAACGGATGCCGTCCACCAAAACGTCGCCGCGTGTAATTTGTTTGTATAGATTTTGTGTCCCTGTCAATAATGGGTTATGATACAGTTATTTATGAGACGAATACACGACTCGTTGCCTGAGCACATACGGGACTAAACAATGAGGAATTTCGGATGGAATCTCATATGATTCTATTCGAGGTTTCGACGTTTTGAAGGAGGGTTTTATTAGATGATCGAAATTGAAAAACCAAAAATCGAAACGGTTGAAATCAGCGACGATGCCAAGTATGGCAAGTTTGTCGTAGAGCCACTTGAGCGTGGATATGGTACCACTTTAGGGAACTCCCTTCGTCGTATCCTTTTATCCTCACTTCCTGGTGCAGCTGTAACATCGATCCAGATAGATGGTGTCTTACACGAATTCTCAACGATCGAAGGCGTGGTTGAAGATGTTACAACGATTATCTTAAACATTAAAAAGCTTGCACTCAAAATCTACTCTGAAGAAGAGAAGACGCTTGAAATTGATGTACAAGATGAAGGAACTGTAACAGCTGCTGATATTACACACGACAGCGATATTGAAATCTTAAATCCAGATCTTCACATCGCAACTCTTGGCAAAAATGCGAGCTTCCGTGTTCGTTTGACTGCACAAAGAGGTCGCGGGTATAATCCTGCTGATGCAAACAAAAGAGACGATCAGCCTATCGGCGTGATTCCGATCGACTCAATCTATACACCTGTATCTCGTGTAACTTATCAAGTGGAGAACACCCGTGTTGGGCAAATCACAAACTATGATAAATTAACACTAGATGTATGGACTGATGGAAGCACAGGACCGAAAGAAGCGATCGCTCTAGGTTCTAAGATTTTAACTGAACACCTAAATATTTTCGTTGGGTTAACTGACGAAGCTCAGCATGCAGAAATCATGGTTGAAAAAGAAGAAGACCAAAAAGAAAAAGTGCTTGAAATGACAATTGAAGAGCTTGATCTTTCTGTTCGTTCTTACAACTGTTTGAAGCGTGCGGGTATTAACACTGTTCAAGAGCTTGCTAACAAGACAGAAGAGGATATGATGAAAGTTCGTAACCTTGGACGTAAATCTCTTGAAGAAGTGAAAGCGAAACTAGAAGAACTTGGACTGGGTCTTCGTAAAGACGATTGACTAGTTTCATTGTGAACTAGGATTTTCGTGTGTTTTTTATTCATACAGCATCTCTAATTAAGGAGGGGACATCACATGGCATACAGAAAGCTAGGACGCACTAGTGCACAACGTAAAGCAATGCTTCGTGACCTAACGACTGATTTGATCATCAACGAACGCATCGAAACAACTGAAACACGTGCGAAAGAACTTCGCTCTGTAGTTGAAAAAATGATCACTCTTGGCAAACGCGGAGATCTTCATGCTCGCCGTCAAGCTGCAGCTTACATTCGTAACGAAGTAGCTAACGCTGAAACAAACCAAGATGCACTTCAAAAATTATTCGCTGACGTTGCAACTCGCTACGAAGATCGCCAAGGTGGATACACTCGTATCATGAAGCTTGGACCTCGTCGCGGCGATGGCGCACCAATGGCTGTCATTGAATTAGTTTAATCACATATCGTGTATCTAAGAAAGGGCGGGACAGTTCATAACTGGATCTATGCCCTTTTTTAGATACTACGGCTTTTTAGCAATAGGCAAAGTAGAGGTTGAGCTGAGAGGAGGTCCGGTAGAGATGGAGAAGACATTAATTGACGTAAAAGACATTGTATTTCGTTATCACAAAGATGCGGACAAGCCCGCTTTAGACCAAGTGTCATTGCATGTGAATCAAAATGAATGGCTTGCCATTGTTGGCCACAACGGTTCAGGTAAATCCACACTTGCCCGTGTACTGAATGGGCTCATTTTACCGGATGCAGGAACGGTCAAGGTTGGTGAGATTGAGCTGAAAGAAGAAAGTGTTTGGGATATTCGCAAAAAGGTCGGCATGGTCTTTCAAAACCCAGACAACCAATTCGTTGGCTCAACGGTTCGTGATGATGTGGCTTTTGGTTTAGAAAATAACGGGGTTGAGCGGGAATTGATGATAGAGCGTGTAGATTGGGCTGTCAAACAGGTCAATATGCAGGAGTTTCTTGATCAAGAGCCGCACCATCTATCAGGCGGGCAAAAGCAGAGAGTAGCGATCGCTGGTGTACTTGCCGCAAGCCCTGACATCATGATCTTGGATGAAGCAACATCAATGCTTGATCCGATTGGCCGTGAAGAAGTGTTAGAAACCGTCAGACTACTGAAGGAACAAGGAACGGTCACGGTCATTTCCATCACACATGATTTAGACGAGGCTGCGAAGGCAGACCGTGTCATTGTGATGAATGGCGGGAAGAAATTTGCCGAGGGAACACCAGAGGAAGTATTTGAACTAGATGAACAGCTGGTTCAGATTGGACTTGATCTGCCATTTTCCTACCGGTTGAGTAAGCAATTGAAGCAGCAAGGTGTGCCGCTTGCAAATGCCCATTTGACACAAGAAGGATTGGTGAAAGAGCTATGGACATTACGATCAAAGAATTAGAGCATCGTTATCAAATGAAAACGCCGTTTGAGCGTCTCGCTTTGTATGATGTCAATGCTTCCATCAAAGAAGGCAGCTATGTTGCTGTCATTGGTCATACGGGTTCTGGCAAGTCGACATTGCTGCAGCATTTAAATGGACTGCTCAAACCAACAAAGGGGAGCATTGCGCTTGGAGATACGGTCTTACAAGCCAATAAGAAGCAGAAGGAACTGAAATCTCTTCGCAAAAAGGTAGGTATCGTGTTTCAGTTTCCTGAACATCAGCTCTTTGAGGAGACGATTCTGAAGGATATCTGTTTTGGTCCGATGAACTTCGGCGTTCCAAAAGAAAAGGCAGAAGCCAAGGCTAAAGAGATGCTGCAGCTTGTAGGCCTTCCTGAATCCTTGTTATCTCGATCGCCCTTTGAATTAAGCGGTGGTCAAATGAGACGTGTGGCGATTGCAGGTGTTCTAGCGATGGAGCCAGAAGTGCTTGTGCTTGATGAGCCGACTGCGGGATTAGATCCACGCGGACGTAAAGAAATCATGGACATGTTCTATGAGCTTCATCAAAAAGCCAACCTGACGACGATCCTTGTGACACACAGTATGGAAGATGCCGCTCATTATGCGGATCAAATGATTGTGATGCACAAAGGAACAGTAAAAGCGACAGGTACGCCGAGGGAGCTATTTGCCAATCGTACAGACATGTCTTCTTTCGGACTGGACCTCCCGGAAACGATCAAATTCCAGCAGGCTGTCGAAGAAAAGCTTGGGATGACGTTTCCGAGACCGCTTCTGACCATGGATGAAATGGCAGAAGCCTTAACAGCTTTATATCAGGGGGACACGACATCATGATGGATAGTATGATTATCGGCAAATATGTGCCGGGTACATCTTTTGTCCATCGTCTTGATCCAAGGACAAAGCTGTTATCAATTTTCTTTTTTGTCTTTATTGTCTTTTTTGCGAATAACTACATCACTTACGGGCTTTTAGGTGTCTTCACTATTCTTGTGGTGATGGTGTCTCAGGTGCCGCTGTACTTTATTCTCAAAGGAATGAAACCCATCCTGTGGATTGTTCTGTTTACCTTTATTCTGCATATCTTCATGACAAAGGATGGCGCTTTGCTCTTTCACTTTGGTTTTCTGAATATTTATGAAGAAGGTCTAAAACAGGGGATTTTCATTTCACTCCGTTTTGTCTATCTCATCATGATGACAACACTTCTTACGTTGACCACAACACCTATTGAAGTGACAGACGGTATGGAGAAGTTGCTGCATCCTTTCCGTAAAATCAAGCTGCCTGTTCATGAGCTTGCTCTTATGATGTCTATCTCTCTTCGATTTATTCCGACTTTACTCGAAGAAACAGACAAAATCATGAAAGCCCAAATGGCAAGAGGTGTTGATTTTACAAGCGGACCCGTGAAAGATCGTTTAAAAGCGATTGTTCCATTGCTTGTCCCGCTTTTCGTCAGTGCGTTTAAGCGTGCGGAGGAATTGGCGACCGCTATGGAAGCGAGAGGCTACCGCGGGGGAGAAGGGCGTACGAAATACCGTCAGCTTGTCTGGGGCATGAAAGACACGTTCACGTTGCTTTTATTCATCCTGTTAACAGCACTCCTTGTGCTGCTTAGAAATTAGGTGATGCCTAGATGAAAGTAAAATGTACCGTATCATACGATGGGACACATTTTAAAGGGTATCAAGTGCAACCAGGACAGCGAACCATTCAGACGGAGATTGAATCTGCCCTTGCTAGAATGCATAAACAAGACGAACTGATTCCGATTGTGGCTTCTGGCCGGACAGACAGTGGTGTTCATGCAAAGGGGCAGGTCATCCATTTCGACACCCCGCTTGCCATCCCGATGGAAAGATGGCCTTTTGCCCTTAATAGTCTCCTGCCTGATGACATCAGGGTTCTAAAGGCTGAGAAAGTGAATGAATCGTTTCATGCACGTTTTAGTGTCGTTTCGAAGGAGTACCGTTATAGGGTCTCAACGGAAACGCACCAAAATGTGTTTACGAGACAGTATGCCTGTCACTATCCTTACCCGTTGGATGTCGACAAAATGAGAGAAGCTGCTGGGCACCTCATTGGCACACACGATTTCACAAGCTTTTGTGCGGCCAATACAGAGGTTCAAGACAAGGTGAGGGAGATTTACGCCCTTGAGTGGAAAAACGTCTCAGACGGGCTTGAAATGCGTGTGAGAGGGAATGGCTTTTTATACAACATGGTGCGAATTATAGCAGGCACGTTACTTGAAATTGGTTCTGGTAAATTTCACCCTGAGGAGATAAAAGCCATGCTTGCCGCCCGAAATCGCGAAGCGGCAGGCAAGACTGCGCCCAGTCACGGACTGTATTTATGGGAAGTTTTCTATGACAACTAAACCAGGTGTAACATGTTCTTGACACAGGAAGCAGAAAGTTATAAGATATCATATGGTATGTATTTCAACCCCACAAATAAGCCCCGGAAGACTTATCTGTGTTTTGAAATAGAACGTAGCATTTGATTCAGGAAAATTCATTGATTTATTTAGGAGGGAAACTCATGCGTACAACACCAATGGCGAACGCAAGCACAATTGAGCGCAAATGGCTAGTGGTTGATGCGGCAGGTAAGACTCTAGGTCGTCTTTCTACTGAAGTAGCATCACTTTTGCGCGGTAAGCACAAACCAACTTATACACCACACGTTGACACAGGTGATCACGTGATCATCATCAATGCTGAGAAAATTGAATTAACAGGTAAGAAATTGACGGACAAAATTTACTACCGTCATACGATGCACCCAGGTGGTTTGAAACAAAGAACTGCTCTTGAGATGCGTACAAACTACCCTGAAAAAATGTTGGAGCTTGCTATCAAAGGTATGCTTCCAAAGGGTCCACTAGGTCGTCAAATGTTCAAAAAATTAAATGTGTACCGTGGTTCTGAGCATCCACATCAAGCACAACAACCTGAAGTTTACGAACTTCGCGGTTAATTATAAGGGAGGTTAACAATTTGGCACAGGTTCAATATTACGGTACAGGTCGTCGTAAAAGTTCTGTAGCGCGCGTTCGCTTAGTTCCAGGTGAAGGCCGTATCGTCGTTAATAATCGTGAAATTACTGAATACATTCCATTCGCTGCTTTAATCGAAGACGTGAAACAGCCTTTGAACATCACAGAAACAGCTAACAGCTACGATGTTCTTGTAAATGTTCACGGTGGTGGATTCTCTGGTCAAGCTGGAGCAATTCGTCACGGTATCTCTCGTGCTCTTCTAGAAGTAGATCCTGAGTACCGTACACCACTTAAACGTGCTGGACTTCTTACTCGTGACTCTCGTATGAAAGAGCGTAAGAAATACGGTCTTAAAGGCGCACGTCGCGCACCTCAGTTCTCAAAACGTTAATCAATTTTATATTGTATGGACGTTTTACAAGGGTTTGTACAGACAAACCATATATGAAAAGCATCAGCATCCTGCTGGTGCTTTTTTATTTGTGTTTTTTTCTGTCTGGAAACATATAAAATAGGATCATAGTCAGGTTTCTGTTTAAAAAATGATGTTAAAGGGGGATGGCATTTATGAATCTAACGACAGAAAGATTTCTCATTCGACCGTTTATTGAGGATGATTGGCAGGATGTCTATGCATATACATCTGATCCGGTGGTGATGAAGTATATGCCAGAAGGTGTTTTTTCTAAAGAAGAGGCGCGGGATTTTGTCAAAAATAATCGTCTTGAGACGGCCAAGAATTTTGCTGTTCTATTAAAAGAAGATCATACATGCATCGGGCATATCGTGTTTCATCCTTACTTTGGTGAGCACACATATGAAATTGGCTGGGTCTTCAATTCTGCATATCAAAACAAAGGCTATGCATCAGAAGCTGCATTTGCTGTCCTACATCATGGTTTTCACACAATGAATTTACATCGAATCATTGCCACTTGTCAGCCTGAAAATGTGCCGTCATGGAGAGTGATGGAGAAAATGGGGATGAGAAGAGAGGGATATTTTAAAAAATGTATACCACAAGGAAATGAGTGGTGGGATGAGTTTTATTATGCCATCTTACGAGAGGAATGGAAAACTTGATAAGTTTTCATGATATGAAGTAATTCGTCATTCCAAATATCCCTTGGCTTTCTCTATTGATATAATCAGGTCAAATAAGCAGAAGAGGGGCGCGGGCATGAGGATCTTTGATGCACATTTTCATATCATTGATTTTGATTTTCCCATTCAAGAAAACCAAGGGTATACACCGCCGAGTTATGTGGTGAATGATTATAGGAGAGAGACGGCTGATTTAGGGATTGTAGGTGGAGCGATTGTGTCAGGCTCATTTCAGGGTTTTGATCAAGGCTATTTGTTGAAAGCACTAGATGAAATGGGACCGGCTTTTTGCGGTGTGACTCAATTACCTTTTACAGCAACTGATGATGAGATTGTTCAATTGAATCAACAAGGGGTAAAGGCTTTACGTTTTAATGTGAAGCGGGGCGGTTCGGAGGATATTTCAAAGCTCGACTATTTTGCGAGAAGGGTGTATGAGCTGGTGGGCTGGCATAGTGAGCTCTACATAGACGCCAAGCATCTCCCTGACATCTCCTCTACGCTTGAACAGCTGCCGGCCGTTTCGATTGATCATTTAGGCTTATCGGAAGAAGGCTTGCCGCATTTGCTCAAGCTGGTTGATAAAGGGGTTCGTGTGAAAGCAACGGGCTTTGGGCGTGTTGATTTAAAGGTCGAACAGGCATTGACGTCTATTTATCAAACGAATCCTGATGCACTGATGTTTGGTACAGATCTTCCATCTACAAGGGCGAAACGTCCATTTGAATCCGGTGATGTTGAATTGGTTCAACAGATGTTTGATGAGGAAGCGGTGGATAAAATTTTATATGAGAACGCTATCAATTGGTATTTTGGCAAATGAATAAAGGTTTCCATTCCGTGATAGGAGGTGTGTTCATTGAATCTGAATCAATTGACATTTAGAGAAGCCGTCCAAGGAGACCTCGACAACATCGTTTTGATGCTTTCAGACGACAAATTAGGCCAAAAGAGAGAACGTTACACTCGTCCATTATTAGAAAGCTACCTCAATGCCTTTCATTCGATCGAAGCGGATCCCAATATTGAACTAATCGTGGCTTGTGATCGGGAAGAGGTAGTCGGTGTTCTCCAATTAACAATGAGTCCATTTCTAACGTATCAAGGAGGATGGAGAGCTTCAATAGAAGGAGTTCGTACAGCCACGACTCATAGAGGAAGAGGAATTGGCACATTGTTGATCAAACGGGCTATTCAACGCGCAAGTGACCGCGGCTGTCATATGATTCAGCTGACAACTGACAAACAGAGGCCAGAAGCACGCCGTTTTTACGAAAAGTTGGGATTTGAAGCTACGCATGATGGGATGAAACTGCATCTTGATTTCAAATAAAAAGCAGAAGGTGGCATCCCTCTGCTTTTTATGATTGTTTCACCGCAAACGCTTTGTATACATCTTGACGTTTATCTTTTGACTTCACAACTCCATCAACCAGTTCCTTTTGCCAAAGGGCTGTATCGTCTTTGTACACTTTAAAAGAGTGAGGCAGCTTTTTTTCTAGCTGTTTTCTTTTAAACGTGACGGATGGCTCGTCTTTAGCGTTCATCTGGAGTGTCACTTGCTCCACGTTATCGATAAGAATAAAAAGTGCCAATGCATTATATAAGTAGTTTTTTTCAATCGTATCCTTCTTATCAAACCAAAATGAATCAAATTGTTCTTCTGTATCATTGGTATTTTCTTTCACGCCGTATGTCACTTTTAGCGCTTTTTCATCTACGATTTCATACTCGCGAATCACGTTACCTGGAAGATCTGATAAAATAGCGCCGGCTGCTCCATTGTCTCCAATATAAGAATTTTTGTGTTTGGAGAGCTGTTTTAATGATATGTCTTCTATACCTTTTATGTCGCTCTTCTGCTCGGTCGCTTGACTGCCGCATCCAGATAAGACGACTGTTAGTAGCAACAGGATATACATCCATTTCTTCATGAATTTTGCCCCTTTTCTATTCTTTCTATATATAAATGTTCATTTTATCACAATTTTCCAATCCGTTAGCGCATTGATTTCCATTTACTGAACTGCATGTTTTGTTCAAACCAACGAACAATACAAAGAAAAAAAGGAGTTCAGTCCATGGCAGAAGTGCTTTCATTTTATCAATTGAAAACAAAACGAGATGTCACGCTTGAAAAGAAGCTGTTGCGTACATTGTCTCTTCAACAGGTGACGGTCGCTTCCGAGAAATTCACGAAGAAGCTGTTCCCATTTGCAGATGATCCAGCTGGGATTATGAGTGATGGCTGTATTGATTTCGCCATTGAGGCTTTTTTAGCAGGTGGGAGATACGGTGAGTCGAGTAAGTATGGTGAATCATTCGATGATATAAAGAAGCGGTCAGTTCATGAAGAAAATGAGCTGGTTGAGGAGCTAGCAGGGTGTTTGCAATCGTGGGGGAATATGTTCCGAATGGAGCGTAAGATGTCGTGTCTGTATCCATTTGCGAAGGAATTTTTAAGCATATGGTGGAAGGAAGGCTTTCGGGAATCAGAAAAAAGGCATAAGCTTCGACTGCACTAAGCATATTTCCAGCCCTTGTCCCATATCTATAAAATAATGGTGTATGGGAGGGACAGGGATGAAAAGAAAGCTGAAATGGACAGGGTTTTTAATCGGGTTTATTGTCCTCTTATTCTTATTCAGATTTCAGTTTCTAAATGATGATTCGTGGAAATCGTGGAACTTGCCTTTGAGCGGCAAGATCATCTATTTAGATCCGGGGCACGGCGGTCCAGATGGCGGGGCTGTAGGAGGAGAGCTGCTCGAAAAAGAGATTGCACTAGATGTGTCCATGAAGATAAGAGACTATTTGCAGGAGCAGGGAGCGCTTGTTCTCATGACCCGGGAGGATGACTCTGATTTATCATCAAAGAATACAAAGGGTTATGCCCGAAAGAAAGCGGAGGATTTAAGAAACCGTGTGAAAGTCATCAATGAGTCTGAAGCGGATCTCTATTTAAGTATTCATTTAAATGCGATCCCATCGAACAAATGGAGCGGGGCACAGACGTTCTTTTACGGAAAGTATGAAGAGAATGAAAAAGCAGCGAAGTTCATTCAAGATGAATTGCGCAACAACCTTGAAAACACAGATCGCAAGGCGAAGCGAATCAATGGGATTTATTTAATGCAAAATGTCACGAAGCCAGGAGCGCTTGTCGAAATAGGATTTTTATCGAATCCAAAAGAGGCTGGTCAGCTGGCGACTCCTAAATATCAGGATCAAATTGCTGCTTCGATTTATAAAGGCATTTTAAGATATTTAACAGAGCAAAAAGAGCCGCCTGAATAAGGGGCTTTTTCCTGTTTATCGCAGGCAAAGAGGACAGACATTGTAAGGATATGTATGATATACTTGGATTGTAAACGAATTCAATAAAGGGTGAGGTTCTGCTATGATCGGACAAGATGATGTGAGAAAACTAGTTGGGAAGATGGACGAACCTTTCCTTCATATACCGCTTGGTGAGCTGGATGCCATCAAGGAAATCAGCCTAAAGCCTGAAAAAGAACATGTGAGCTTAAAAGTGGCGATTGCCAAGACAGGCACTGCTGAGCAGATGAAGCTGCAGCAAGACATCGTACAAGCTTTAAAAGCAGCGGGCGCGAACACTGTAGGACTTCGTTTTGAAGAACTGCCTCAAGAAACGCTTGAAAAATTTATGCCGTCACAGGATGAGGAAGAAAATTTGCTCAACTCTAAAAATCCGCCTGTGTTCTTAGCGATTGCGAGTGGAAAAGGCGGAGTTGGGAAATCAACTGTTTCCGTTAACCTGGCTGTGGCACTGGCTCGTCTAGGGAAAAAAGTGGGACTGATCGATGCTGATATTTACGGCTTTAGCGTACCGGATATGATGGGAATCACCGTCAGACCGACAGTTAAAGGGGAAAAGATTATTCCTGTGGAACGCTTTGGCGTCAAAGTGATTTCAATGGGCTTTTTTGTTGAAGAAAACGCACCGGTCATTTGGAGAGGACCGATGCTTGGTAAAATGCTAAATAATTTCTTCCACGAAGTAGAGTGGGGAGAATTAGATTACTTACTATTAGACCTTCCGCCTGGAACAGGTGATGTGGCACTTGATATTCATACGATGCTTCCGAGCTGTAAAGAAATCATTGTGACAACACCGCATCCAACAGCGGCTTTCGTTGCTGCTAGAGCAGGCGCAATGGCACTGCAAACAGATCACGAGGTGCTAGGGGTCGTTGAGAATATGAGTTACTATGAAAGCAAAAAAACAGGTGAGAAGGAATATGTCTTTGGAAAGGGCGGCGGGGACAAGCTGGCGGAGGAGCTGCGAGTATCAGTCCTTGGTCAAATCCCTTTAAGACAGCCTGATTGGAATGAGGACGATTTTGCACCTTCCGTCTATGATGCGAGTCATCCGACAGGGGAAGTGTATCAACACATTGCCAATAAAGTCATTGAACAATTAACAGTGAAAGCATAATGAAAGCCCGAGTGGACCTTGTGCCACTCGGGTGATGTTTAACTGCCGTTTCCTTGTGAACCGGAATCATTGCTGCTTTCAGAGACTGCTTTTTTTAGCTCATCTTCGAATTTCTTCTTATAAAGAGGGCTGCTCAATGTTTCGGTGATGACTTTCTCTAAGTGCTTTCTGAACTCTTTGCTTTTGACCAGTTCACCGTATTTCTTTTCCATTTCAGGATCCTTGAGAATATCCATCATCATTTGTTGATAGTCAGGGTCCTTCATCAATTGTTTTAACATCTTTTCATGCTGTTGCTGCATGGATTTTGCGAAAGTCTCGGCAAATTTAGAATCCTCAAAGACCTTCTTCCAGAACTCTTTGCCTTTATCAGAAGTTAGTGTTTTCTCTATTGTTTTTTTCACAGTTTGTTCATCCATTACCAAAGCTTCATTCATTGCCTCGTCATTTAATAACTGTTGAATGGCCTTTTTACCGTCATCTGTTTTCAAAATATCGACGACCATTTTTTTCGTTTCGTCATAGTCCATATTAGATGAGGATTGGGTTTTGGGAGCACAAGCTGTTAGAGATAAAAGAAGAAAACAGCTCATTATACGCAAGATGCCTTTTGACATACTGTGGCTCCTTTCGTTACATGTCTTACTTTTAATATGAATGTTTCACGTGAATTTATACATAACAAAAATAGGGGTTGGGTCAATTCAATGAAAAGTCGGGATTTAGTTCGTTTTTTCTTCTCTGTGCTGGCTGTTGGAGCGGTCATTACAAGCGTGGTAGGTTTTGCGCTGGAGTGGGGGAAATATCAGAAGCTGTTTGTATCGTTTGAGATTTTAGAGATTGCGTCTGTGTTATTTTGGTTTATTGGTGTGGGGATGATCTTTAGTGTAATCAGTCAGATGGGGTTTGTTGTCTTTTTGACAGTGCACCGGTTTGCACTGGAGATTTTCAGGTCGCATTCTTTATGGAATACCATTCAGTTATTCCTTGTGATTTTCGTGCTGTTTGATTTAGCTTATTTGCGGTTTTTGTTTTTCGGGGAGAATGAATCATTTCTTCCATACTTATGGCTGCCTGTTTTTATCGGTGTGTTTGCATTGATCGTGTCTTATTTTAAACAGCAGCAGTCCTCTAAGAAAACATTTATTTCTGCAATGTTTCTCATGGTCGTCATCACGTCGTTAGAATGGTTTCCGGCGCTTAGAGTCAATGAAGAGGACTGGCTGTATTTAATGCTATTCCCGCTATTAGGTTGTAATGCGTTTCAGTTGTTAGCTATGCCGCGGTTTTCAAAAGCAAAAGCTACTTAACCTCAGTTGACTTTGTTTTTGTATTAGAGATAAGTTCGCCAACCGTGATGTTTCTTAAATTCTTATCTTTTAAGTGTTTTAAAATAGCTGGTAAGGCTTGAGCGGTTTGGGTGGCTGAATCTGAGGCGTGAAGGAGAATGATGTCTCCGCTTTTCATTCGATCATTTACATTATGAACAATCTGGTCGACGCCCGGGTTCAGCCAATCTTGAGAATTGATGCTGTAATGGACAACGGTATAGCCATACTGTGTTGCAATTTTCAATACCGTTTCATTAAATTGCCCAGTTGGCGGTCTTAATAATTGAATGTCTTCCAGTCCAAGCTTTTGAAATGTATTTTGTGCACGGACAAGATCACGCTTAATTTCGTTTTCTTCAAGCTGGCTATAATTTTTATATGCATAGCCAAGGCTGCCAATTTGATGGCCATCCTCTTTAATCCTTTTCACAATATCCGGGTGACGCTCAGCCCAAGAAGCAGACAGAAAGAAAGTGGCGTTCTTTATATCGTACTCTCGGAGGACATTTAAAATAGGAACAGCCTTCTCGTCTCCCCAGCCAATATTAAACGTAAGGGATGCATGTTTTGATGAGGTCTCTCCTTTATAAATCGCTCGGGGTCCTTGTTCTGTTTTAAATACCGACAGCGGCGGTGCCTTTTGTACATAAAAAAAGGTTGCAGCTGCAAGGGCTGCTACAAGAATAATGACTACTTGCTTCAGCCGTTTAATAGGCAACACATATAATCGACTCAATTCAAACACTCCTGCCTTGTCCAAGATTGTTACTTGATTGTATGCAGGACAAGGGTTTGGCATGCACGATAAAACTATTTTAAAAAAAGTTCTGAAAAGGCGTTGACCAACAGAATGTTTTCGTGATATATTATTAATCGTCGCTGACACACAGTGACAAACACAAACGCTTCGGGAAATAAACTTGAAAAAAGTTGTTGACATAAGATGAAGCGAAATGTTATATTATTAAAGCCGCTAAGAACGGCAAAGATGATCTTTGAAAACTAAACAAGACAAAACGTACCTGTTAATTCGAGTTTTTATAAAAAAATCCTATGATACATCATAGGTAGTCAGTCAAACGCTGACGAGGCAGGAAATGATCACATGCTAA
>NZ_JBPIZC010000005.1:0-239315 GCF_051172515.1 Bacillus sp. G402 | reverse complement strand
CAAAAGGTTAGGGGTTCGACTCCTCTCGGGCGCGCCATTAAGATCGGGAAGTAGCTCAGCTTGGTAGAGCACTTGGTTTGGGACCAAGGGGTCGCAGGTTCGAATCCTGTCTTCCCGACCATCTTTTTGGGGCCTTAGCTCAGCTGGGAGAGCGCCTGCCTTGCACGCAGGAGGTCAGCGGTTCGATCCCGCTAGGCTCCACTTTTCAAAAGATTATTTTATATCATGGCGGTGTAGCTCAGCTGGCTAGAGCGTACGGTTCATACCCGTGAGGTCGGGGGTTCGATCCCCTCCGCCGCTATAAAGGACCTTTAGCTCAGTTGGTTAGAGCAGACGGCTCATAACCGTCCGGTCGTAGGTTCGAGTCCTACAAGGTCCACCATCTATACGGAGGAATACCCAAGTCCGGCTGAAGGGATCGGTCTTGAAAACCGACAGGGGTGTCAAAGCCCGCGGGGGTTCGAATCCCTCTTCCTCCGCCATATTTTTAAAAAATGATATCATCGCGGGGTGGAGCAGTTCGGTAGCTCGTCGGGCTCATAACCCGAAGGTCGCAGGTTCAAATCCTGCCCCCGCAACCAAATTTTTTCTCTATTGGTCCGGTAGTTCAGTTGGTTAGAATGCCTGCCTGTCACGCAGGAGGTCGCGGGTTCGAGTCCCGTCCGGACCGCCATTTTAAATGAATACATGGCTCGGTAGCTCAGTTGGTAGAGCAACGGACTGAAAATCCGTGTGTCGGCGGTTCGATTCCGTCCCGAGCCACTTTTACAAATAAATATCAGTATGGCGGTTGTGGCGAAGTGGTTAACGCACCAGATTGTGGCTCTGGCACTCGTGGGTTCGATTCCCATCAATCGCCCCATACATATTTTTGCGGGTGTAGTTTAGTGGTAAAACCTCAGCCTTCCAAGCTGATGTCGTGGGTTCGATTCCCATCACCCGCTCCATTTGCATATCGTTCATGGGCCTGTAGCTCAGCTGGTTAGAGCGCACGCCTGATAAGCGTGAGGTCGGTGGTTCGAGTCCACTCAGGCCCACCATGACTTTCCGCAGTAGCTCAGTGGTAGAGCTATCGGCTGTTAACCGATCGGTCGTAGGTTCGAATCCTACCTGCGGAGCCAAATGGAGAAGTACTCAAGTGGCTGAAGAGGCGCCCCTGCTAAGGGTGTAGGTCGCGCAAGCGGCGCGAGGGTTCAAATCCCTCCTTCTCCGCCATTTTTCTGGCCCGTTGGTCAAGCGGTTAAGACACCGCCCTTTCACGGCGGTAACACGGGTTCGAATCCCGTACGGGTCATTTTTTAAAGAGGTCTAATAAAGATCTCTTTTTTATTTTCTGCAAAATGAAAGACCGCCATCATAGCGGTCTTTTTTTACATATTCATGGAATAGATCGTATAAGACAAGTATGTCGCAAAGAATCCCCATAAAACATAAGGAATCAATAAAATTGGGACAACTTTGCTTAGTTTACGTGAGACGATGACAAGTGAGAGTGCTGTCAGTGCTACAAGCAGGCAGTCGATCGTAGCTGCAAATAGATCTTTTTGTGTAAATTGAAAAAAGCTAAAGGCTTGATTGAATACATAATTTAAAAGAAACAGAATCCAAAATGGTAATGTGATTTTTTGAAAACCATACTTTGCATAAATGATGGCGGCAGATAACGAAATGAGGGCGAATAAGACAGCCCAGACCGCACCGATGACACCACCACTAGGTGTCCATTCAGGTTTATTTAGTGCGTCATACCATTCTCTGTCGATAGGGAACAGGAACCCTGCAATAGAAAATAATGCGTATGTAATAAAGAAGACGATAACCGCCCAAATGATACTTTTTTTAGCCATCCAGAAATCTCCTCCCAATCAATTCACTCTTCAACGTATTTCCCAATTATTACATGATATAAACATCAAGCCCCCAATATGTGGGGACTAATGATTTTTTTTAGTATAAGGATCTTCTTCGTAAGGCTTCAAGTCACCAAACACTGTCATGACGCCTTCTTCATCTAATGCTTCTTCATAAGCTTCGTGTGCTCTATTTGGATAGACCTTGCTTGCTTTTCCTTCAATATCAGCAGCTGCAAACCCTTCGTAGTCTTCCACATAATCTTCATCTTCTGATTGTGTATACACATCATCGTATGTCAATGGAGGAAATTCCATATCGGACGGGGTATCAGAGTTCCCATAGCGTTCTACGTCTTGGTAGGCATCTTCTCCATCATATGCAGCACTTTCTTCATTTTCAAATTGCCCTGAGGGCGGACTTAATAAGTCCTCTTCAATGGGACGGTTTTGTGAAACGGTCTGCTCTTTTGAATGCTCTGTGCATGTGACGGCGGTGGGAAGGGCTTCTAAGCGTTCTTTAGGAATAGGGGCTTTACACACTTTACACAAACCATAAGAGCCGTCTGCCATTGCTTGGAGTGCTTCATTGATATCGGAAAGATGCTCATGCTCCAAACTGTTTAAGGCAATGTCTTTTCCGCGTTCGAATAGTTCTGTCCCTTGGTCGCCAGGGTGGTTATCATAGGCTGACAGTTCGCCCACTGAATCATAAGGAAATGATACTTTCTGTTCATCATCATGGCTTTTGGCTTCAATTTCTTGTTTTTCATCGAGAAGTCGCTGCTTCAACTGATGTAATTCGTTTTTAGACAACAAAGCGATCACCCTTTCATATCAAACATATTGTTAGTATGAGCAAATTTTTATGTAAGACTTGTGCCAATTTGAAGCAATTCTTCAATAAAAAACGCCTGCGGCTGCAGGCGTTTCGTGTTATGCGAGATAATATTGTAAGATCAATGCGATCGTTAACAGGAAACCAAAAAACGTATTGGTTTGTGCTGTCGACTTCATGGCATTCATTAATTCAATTGGTTTTTCTTTTTGCTTAAATTCTTTAATGGCTGTATAAGCTTTTGGCACACTGAGTAAGACAAGAAGACTCCAAAGACCCACGATATCCATAAAGATATAAACAAAAATGAGTACATATGAGATCACAAACATGGAAAGTAGGATGTTGACGGCCGCTTTACGTCCAGCTAGGATAGCAAGTGTCTTTCGTCCATTCTCTTTATCACCGTCTAAATCACGGATATTGTTCGACAGTAAGATGGCACCAACTAAAATAGAGATGGGTATTGAAATGAGCACAGCTTTTGATGTCAATGTTCCTGTTTGGATATAGAAACTAATTAAAATGATGCCTAGTCCCATAAAAGCACCTGATACAAGTTCTCCAAATGGTGTATAAGCAATTGGTACAGGGCCACCGGTATAAAAATAGCCTGCTGCCATACAAATTAGTCCTATGAGTGCAATCCACCAGCTAGACATCATGCAAATATAGATCCCAAGTAATAAAGAAAGCGCGAATAAGGCATAAGCGAGGCCTAAAACTGTTTTTGGTTTTACACCGTTTCTAACGATCGCTCCGCCGATACCGACAGATTTCTCATTGTCCAATCCGCGAACATAATCAAAGTACTCATTAAACATGTTCGTTGCAATTTGGATAAACATCGATGCAAATAGCATAGCTAAAAATAGCCCAACATGTATTTGACCACTCGGAAGTGCTAGGACAGTTCCTAAAGTAACGGGAATAAATGCCGCTGTTAATGTATGCGGTCGTAGTAAATTCCACCAAATCCGCCAGTTTTTATCAGGCTTAATTGGTGAAAGCTGATCTGATATCGATTGATGCTGCATAAAATATACTCCTTTAAATAAAAAAATACGTACACGTCCAAATTCCAGTTTAGCAAAGTTCAAAAAGGTGTCAATATATTGATGCGATGAAACAAGAAAAAGATGTTTGCTAATCGTTCCCATCTAGAGAGAAAGCTTGATCTTCGAACAGGTCTTACCATTTTTTAAGGGATGTTCTCATTTCAATAACCGGGAGCGAAAAAATCTTGAAAGCGTGATATAATAAGGATTCGAGGTTTTAAAAGCTGTTTTCTTTACTAAGTTCATCTGTTAAGGTTTATAATAGAAAAGCAGGTCATTCGACATACTCGAATGTTCATGTATTTTTTTACATGATGGTTTTATTTTTATATGTTATTTCATGGATTTTGGAGGAATGTATCATGGTGACAACAGTGCAAAGTACTTTCCGGCAGGAAGCGCTTGCGACATTAGAAGAAGCGAATAACGTCAACCATGCTGTTTTGATAAGCTACTCCAGAAGAGTTGACGATCTGGATCCTCTTGCCTTTTTCCAAAGCGGCGAAGCGGATTTTTTAGGCGAGCGGTTTTTTTGGTCTGATCCAGAAAGCCAAATGATATTTTCTGGACTTGGCAGAGCGGCCGTGATTAAATCATCAGAGCAAGGCAAAGAACGATTCAATATCGTCCATCAAGAATGGGAGCAGCTGAAACAGCATATGTTCCATTTTCATGATGAGAAGGAGTTAAAGCAAGCGGCAGTTGGTCCGCTTTTATTTGGAGGATTTTCATTTGATCCATATGAAGAGAAGGCGCGTCACTGGGAAGCATTTGGCGAGGCTCATTTTTTTGTGCCATCGATGATGCTGACTGTTTCAAAAGAAGGCACGTTTCTAACGATCAATGAATGGAACGAGGTGGACGGGAATGTTCATCAGCTCATTCAAGAGTTAGAACAGAAAGCTTCTAATTTTGATGCATTGCCTGTCAGAAATCATGGACAAGCTGAGCTTGTTCATATGGAAGAGTTAGATGTCCAGGAATGGATGAAAGCAATCCATGAAGCGACAGAACACATTCGTGTGAACGAATATGAAAAGGTTGTTTTAGCAAGAGAAGTCTTGCTTCACTATAAAAATCAAATAGAACTCGCTCCACTATTAGCAGAATTACTAAAACATCAAACAACGAGTTATGTATTTGCTATAGAGCAGGGAAGACAAGCATTTGTCGGGGCGACTCCTGAACGTTTAGTGAAAAAAAGCGGTGGTGAAGTCTTTTCATCTTGTTTGGCAGGTTCTATTGTACGTGGTCAAGATGAAGTAGAAGATCAGGCACTAGGTGAGGAACTGCTTCATGATGAGAAAAATTTGATTGAACATCAAATTGTCGTGAATATGATTGAGCAGGCATTTGAAGCAAACTGCCATCATGTGCATAAGCCAAATCAACCAAGTCTTTATAAAACGAAAAACATTCAGCATTTATTTACACCCATTGTGGGAGAAATCAAAAGCAGCTGTTCACTCTTTTCATTAATTGAACAGCTTCATCCAACACCAGCGCTTGGAGGATATCCTAAGGAAAAAGCGGTAGAGGTGATTCGTGAAATCGAACCGTTGAAACGCGGTTGGTATGCGGCGCCAGTGGGATGGATTGATTCTAAGGACAATGGAGAATTTGCTGTAGCCATTCGATCAGGTCTTATTGAGGAAGACCAAGTTCGTTTGTTTGCTGGATGTGGAATTGTAGAGGATTCCCTTGCAAAACAAGAGTATGAAGAAACGCAAGTGAAATTAAGACCAATGCTGTCTGCTCTTGGAGGTCGTCCTATTGAATAATCAAATCATGACAAGATATATTGGCAGATTAATGGATGAATTTGTGCAAAGTGGTGTGAAGGAGGCAGTTGTTTGTCCTGGCTCCCGTTCAACACCGCTTGCGATGCTCGCTCTTGCTCATCAAGAAATCAATGTCCATGTGTTAGTGGATGAACGGTCTGCTGCTTTTTATGCACTGGGTCTTGCGAAAGCGAGCCAAACACCAGTGCTACTCATTTGTACATCAGGTACGGCAGCAGCTAACTTTTACCCAGCTGTTGTCGAGGCACATTATTCCCGGGTACCACTGATTGTTTTAACTGCTGATCGGCCGCACGAATTGAGGGAGGTTGGGGCACCTCAAGCGATTGATCAGCAATTCTTATTCGGTAAGTTTGTTAAATGGTTCACAGACTTAGCCTTGCCAGAAGAAAGCCAAACGATGCTGCGGTATGTCCAAACTGCTGCTGCTAGGGCAAGTCACGTGTCAATGCAGGAGCCAAAGGGACCAGTTCAGGTGAATGTGCCGCTGAGAGAACCATTGCTACCTGATTTGTCTATTGATCCTTTTGATAGAGAAGAAGTAGCTGCGAACAAAGTTTTAGCAACAGGTCAAGCTCGTCCGGATGATCGGGTTATGTCAGAATTAGTGTCTATCATGAACAAAGCGGCAAAAGGAATCATTGTTGCTGGTGAACTTTACTCGGCGGAAGAGCAGGCGTCAGTGTTACGTCTTGCAAAAGCTTTGCATCTGCCAATTTTAGCTGACCCGCTTTCTCTTTTGCGAAATGGACATGAAAGTGAAGAATACATTATAGATGCATACGATTCTTTGTTAAAAGATGAGGCATTGCAGCAGCATCTCTTGCCTGAAATGGTCATTCGTTTTGGACCGATGCCTGTGTCTAAGCCTTTATTTAAGTGGCTGGAAAAGCATGCGGAAGTGAAGCAGATTGTCGTCGATGCTGCGGGTGGTTATCGAGATCCTGGTTTAAGCGCATCATACATGATTGAAAGTCATGCAGCCTCTTTTGTAGAAGAAGTCTTGATGAGAGCGGAAAAGCGTCAGGATACATCTTATTTACGACGCTGGCAGAGTGTCAATTCTTCTTTTAGAATGCATGCAAATCAATACAATGATGAGGACCTGACATTTGAGGGAAATGTGTATCGTCAGCTACAGCACCTTTTGCCAAAAGAGAGTGTGCTCTTTATCGGAAATAGTATGCCTATTCGAGATGTCGATACCTTTTTTGAAACGCAGTCAAAACCGTTTCGGATGATGGCGAATCGCGGAGCAAATGGCATTGATGGTGTTGTGTCCACAGCTCTTGGAACATATGCAGCCTTGAAACAACCCATCACTTTAGTCATCGGCGATTTGTCTTTTTACCATGATATGAACGGTCTTCTTGCAGCTAAGCTAATGGACATTCCGCTCACGGTTGTGTTGTTAAACAATGATGGAGGAGGAATCTTTTCTTTCCTTCCGCAGGCATCCGATGAACCGTATTATGAAAAGCTCTTTGGTACGCCGACTGGGTTGAATTTTGAGTATGCATCAAAGCTATATGGGGGAACCTATTCGAAGCCGACAACGAAAGAAGAGTTAAAAGATGTGTACTTGGCGCATATCCAAGAACCAGGGCTTCATTTAATTGAGATTGAAACTGACCGGCATTCTCGCGTGGGCAAACATCGCCAAATGATGGACGAGATATTGAGGGAAGTGAAAAAAGAATGCCTTCACTCATAATACGAATGCACGATGGTGTGGCGTATGAGGTGATAGACCATAACCCATCTGCTGAAAATGCCACGTTATGTTTACATGGCTTTACAGGGAGTACAGCTTCTTGGGCTTTTTTGAATACTTATACAGAAAAACATACGAGATTGATTCAGGTCAGCTTGCTTGGACATGGCCGCACAGACTCACCAAAGAGTATAAGAAGATATGCAATGTCCCAGCAGCTGGCAGATCTTGCTGAGATTTTAGATCAATTAAAGCTTCACAAAGTGAACATTCTCGGATATTCTATGGGAGGGCGTATTGCTTTATCCTTTGCCTCCCGTTATCCAGAACGAGTAAACAAGTTGATTCTTGAGAGTACATCTCCAGGGCTGAACTCTTTTAAAGAGCGGATGGAGAGGCTGAATCATGATCATCAGCTAGCTCAAAAGATCAGACATGAAGGATTAGCGCAATTTGTGGATTTTTGGGAGAACATTCCGCTGTTTGCTTCGCAGAAATCCTTGCCAGCGGACAGGCTAACGCAACTGAGAGAGGGAAGGCTAAAAGCCGATCCTAACGGGCTGGCTCGCAGCTTAGAAGGTATAGGAACGGGCTCACAGCCGTCTATGTGGGAAGCATTAAAGCAGATAAAACAGCCTGTTTTACTCATTTGCGGAACACTTGATAAAAAGTTCTGTGACATCGCCAAACGTATGCAGCAGGAGCTTGAATACAGTCAATTCACAGTAGTAGAGCATGCCGGGCATACAGTTCATGTGGAACAACCACATTTTTTTGGTAAAATAGTAAGTGAGTTTATTTTATCGCAAGATTAGAGGAGGAAATATTGATGGCTATTGAATGGCAAACTGAGCGTCAGTATGACGAAATTTTATATGAAACATATAATGGGATTGCAAAAATCACCATTAACCGTCCGCATGTACATAATGCATTTACACCAAAGACTGTAAGTGAATTAATTGATGCATTCTCACGTGCTCGCGACAATTCAGATGTTGGTGTCATTGTCCTTGCAGGTGCTGGAGGAAAAGCATTCTGTTCAGGTGGAGACCAAAAAGTACGCGGGCATGGCGGCTATGTAGGAGACGATCAAATTCCACGTCTAAACGTCCTAGACTTACAGCGTTTAATTCGTGTCATTCCAAAACCAGTTATTGCGATGGTTGCGGGCTATGCGATTGGCGGCGGGCATGTGCTTCATGTCGTGTGTGACCTCACGATTGCAGCAGACAATGCGATTTTTGGACAAACAGGACCAAAAGTGGGCAGCTTTGATGCTGGTTATGGATCTGGCTATCTTGCACGTATTGTGGGTCATAAGAAAGCAAGAGAGATCTGGTACTTATGCCGTCAATACAATGCACAAGAAGCGCTTGATATGGGACTTGTCAACACAGTTGTACCATTAGAGCAGCTGGAAGAAGAAACAGTGAAGTGGTGTGAGGACATGCTAGAAAAGAGCCCGACTGCTTTACGATTCTTGAAAGCTGCATTTAATGCGGACACAGATGGATTAGCTGGTATTCAGCAATTTGCAGGAGATGCGACCCTTCTTTATTACACAACAGATGAAGCAAAAGAAGGACGCGATTCCTTTAAGGAAAAACGGAAGCCAGACTTCGGTCAGTTCCCTCGTTTCCCTTGATTCAATGATATGGATGAAAACAGCTTAGTGCATCAGACTGAGCTGTTTTCTTTTATGAAAAGGAGGTGTCATGATGAAGCAACCGAATTGGCTGCTGCACCGTGCGGATTTAACGCCAGACCGGGTCGCACTCATTTATCAAGACAAAGAGTGGACATTTCGTGATTTAGCGAATGATGTAGACCAACTTGCGAATCGACTGACACGTGCATCTTTTAAAAAAGGGGATACGGTTGCGATTTTAATGAACAACCATCCTCACATGGTCATGCTTGTTCACGCTTGTTTTTTATTAGGCTTCAAGATTGTGTTATTGAACAATAAGTTAACAAAAGCAGAGAGACGATTTCAGTTGGAAGATGCGAAAGTCATGGCTTTATTAACAGAGCCTGCATATGCAAATGAGCATCAAGGTGATTTACCTGTTTATACAATAGAGACTTTACCTGATGCAGATCATGATATGGAAAAGAAGGTCGTACATGATATTGATTTAAATGAGACGGCGACGATTATGTATACATCTGGAACGACAGGACGCCCTAAAGGGGTGGAGCAAACGTTTGGCAATCATTTTCATAGTGCTGTTTCCTCGGCATTGAATTTAGGGATCAGGGAGGACGACCGCTGGCTCATTGCCTTGCCTCTTTTTCATATAAGCGGTTTATCCGCTATATTTAAATCTGTCATATACGGTATGACTGTCGTGCTTCATCAAAAGTTTGATGTCGATGAAGTCAAGAATGCTATTGAACGGCATCGAGTGACGATGTTGTCAGTTGTTCAAACCATGCTGTCCCGTTTATTAAGTGGACTTGAAGAATGTCCGTCTTCTTTGCGCTGCCTGCTGTTAGGCGGAGGCCCTGCGCCTTATGCGATGCTTCAAGAGAGTAAGGAGAAAGGATTTCCTGTGTTTCAATCGTACGGTATGACGGAGACCTGCTCGCAAATTGTGACACTTGCACCCGAATTTAGTGTGGAAAAGCTTGGATCAGCGGGAAAGCCCCTTTTTGGATGTGAATTAAAGATTCAATATGAGGACCGTCCGTGTCGTCCTTTTGAGCATGGTGAAATCATGGTAAAAGGTGCAAATGTCATGAAAGGCTACCTTTATCGTCAAGAGGCAACAGCTGCTGCATTTGAGCAGGGCTGGCTGAAAACGGGTGATATTGGCTATGTAGATGAGGACGGATTCTTATTTGTGCTTGATCGGCGGTCAGACTTAATTATTTCTGGCGGAGAAAATATTTATCCAGCAGAAATTGAAGCAGTTCTTTTAACACATCCAAATGTAAAGGAAGCCGGAGTGACGGGTATGTATGATAAAAAATGGGGAGAGGTACCTGCTGCCTTCCTTGTGACAGATGAGCAGATTCCGGAGAATGAGCTCTATGCTTTGTGTCAGTCGCAATTAGCCAAGTATAAATGGCCCGCCGCTTTTCACTTTGTGGATGAGCTGCCAAGGAATGCGTCGAATAAATTGCAGAGGCACAGACTCAAATCAAAGGGGTTTTTAGATGATTCAAATTGAACGTGTGATCTTATATCATGTCACGATGAAACTCAAACAGCCATTTACAACAAGCCTTGGGACCATTTCAGAGCGTGAGTTTATTATTGTCGAGGTCAAAGATCAAACAGGATTAACTGGATGGGGAGAGGTATCTGCCTTCTCTTCTCCGTGGTATACAGAAGAAACCATCGAGACCTGCTATCACATGCTGAGGGCTTTCTTTATCCCGAACGTGCTGACCCGATCTTTTACACATCCTTCGGACATACCAGACAGCTTGTACCATTTTAAAGGCAATAGAATGGCCAAAGCGGGAATTGAGGCAGCTGTGTGGGATATTTATGCGAAGCGAGAAAATAAGTCCTTACGTGACGTCTTAGGCGGTACTAGAGATAGAATTCCATCTGGTGTCGTTGCGGGGTTAGGACCAATAGATGATATGATTCAGCAAATAGAGCAGTTTGTTGATCAAGGCTATCAGCGTGTGAAAGTGAAGATTAAGCCTGGACAAGATATTGGACTTCTACAAAAGATAAGAGAGTCTTTCCCTCACCTTCCGTTAATGGCGGATGCAAACTCTGCGTATGAATTAAAGGATATTAGCAAACTGAAGCAGCTCGACGATATTCGTTTATTAATGATTGAACAGCCTTTAGCTGCAGATGACATTGTCGATCATCGGCATTTGCAAAAGCATTTAAAAACACCAATCTGTTTGGATGAAAGTATTTGTTCTTTAGATGATGCGAGAAAAGCTGTAGAACTTGGAAGCTGTCAGATTATTAATGTGAAGCCTTCACGAGTTGGAGGGCTGACTGAAGCTCTTAAGATTCATGCGTTCTGCAAGGAGCAGCAGATTCCGTTATGGTGCGGGGGAATGATTGAAACAGGCATTTCTCGCGCGCAAAACGTGGCACTTGCATCACTTCCGCAATTTACGATTCCTGGGGATATTTCAGCATCGTCGAAATATTGGGAGCAGGATATCATTTTTCCTGAAATCAAAGTTGAAAATGGGTTTATTGAGGTGCCTCGTTCTCCAGGTATGGGCGTAGAAGTTGATTATCAAGCGCTTCGTTCTTTCTCAGATAAAATTGATGTGTTTACAAAACATGATTTTGTGAAATGAAAACAAATGAATCGCCATTTGCACCATCCATAGAACCACTGTATAGTTGAGGAAAGTTTTTCCTTCCTGTCTGAACAAAAAGAAAGAGCGGTCATCCGCTCTTTCTTACTCTTCTACAAGCCCGCTGTCGTAAGCAAGCTGTCCAATATACTGATACATGTCATTGGGCATGTCGGAAACATGTCCGTATTCATAATCCCAAAGATTTAAAAAGGAGTGAGCTGCTTGATAAAATGCAGCCTCGTCCGCGTCCTGAATTTCTTCAAGAAACGTTTGAGCAAGCCGATCGTTTTTCAAAGCGAAGCGCCTCCTTTAATGAGACTTAAAGGTCTTGAGGTTTAAACGTTTTACAGTCAGTTTCTTCACTTTTCTCAGCCGTATTTCCTGTATGGCTGACGACATAAATTGCATCTGCACCACAACGATTTCCAGTATTCCAGTAGGAACAGTTGTTTACTTCACAAAGGATTTTTTGACTCATACAGATGACCTCCTTTTGAGTATGTCTTTCATCTATAATGTAACCGAAGCACGGGTCGTTCATTCATGTTAATCT
Source organism: Bacillus sp. G402 (assembly GCF_051172515.1). Classification (NCBI taxonomy): domain Bacteria; kingdom Bacillati; phylum Bacillota; class Bacilli; order Caryophanales; family Bacillaceae; genus Bacillus; species Bacillus sp. G402. The sequence goes on along the minus strand of NZ_JBPIZC010000005.1, from coordinate 227,207 downwards.
TCCTGACGAATATAACGCTTATCTTTCATAAACAATTTCCAGAAGAAGTAGAACCCAGGGAATAGGATGATAAACCCTACAATATACGTAATAAATAATGCCCTAAATGTGACGGGATCTGTAAATCCAGACATAATGGTAATATCAGGATAAGCCATATAGGGCAAATGCGCATGTCCATACACATAGCTTGCTAAGAAATATTGAATTGTAATGGCGATAACCGCTAAACGTGGTCTCCCTTTCCGATGTTTAAAGCGGCTGTTTGGTAAAAATAGAGCCAAACCTGCAAGCAAAAACATGAGTAGAGAAACAAGCAGGATCGGGATGTTCTGCATCATTTTAGTGAACAGCCAATTGGCCTCACTTCTCAGTGTGAGCATGATAAAGAAAGCCATCATGAGAGAAAGCGGACCTGTAATCAGTGCTCCTCTTCTATAAATGTTATAAGCCTCATCTTCGTTTGCAACATTAGAAAAATCAGCTAAAAGCAAAGATGAGAGGAAAAGGGTACTGAAAATCGCAAAACCTACGAAAGAATAGACATTTGCGCTTGTAAAGACCAATCCTAAATCTAATGAGTAGACATTATTCTCCTGAAAGATGAATCCACCATGTGTAATGGGGAGAACCATGATGAGGATGGACGGAATAATAAAGCCGCTAATTCCTGAAATATATGTCACGGCTTTTCTATATTTTTTAGGCAGTGAATGAGAGAAGACGAGAAATCCGCTTCGCAGTGCAAGAAGCAACAAAATAATGCTGCCGGGTATTAATAGAACAGTGCCTAGCACAAATGTTGCACCTGGAAACAGGCTAAACAAGGCAACGACGATGGCTACAATGAACACGTTTGTTACTTCCCAAGTTGGAGAAAGATACTTATTTGCGATATTTGCGGCCTTTGTCTGCTCTTTGTTCATGTAAATCATTGACCAAAATCCTGCACCGAAATCCATTGATGCCATCACTGCATAGATAAACACGAATCCCCATAAGATGGTGATTGCAATGAGTGCATCAGTTGTTACATCCATTTGCATCAAGATCGCTCCCTTTTTAAGATTCTGTTAAACGTAAGTCTTCTTCAATTGAATGTTTTTTAAAGTAGTACGTCAGTACAATCACAGTTGCGATGCCTAAAATGAGATAGACAATGGCAAAAAGGATGAAAAGTGTACCGATAGATCCTGATGATGTGACGACTTCAGAGGTTTTGAGCATTCGATAAATCACCCATGGCTGACGGCCTGTACAGGCAAAGATCCAGCCAAATTCAATCGCCAAAAGACTAAGAGGCCCGCCAAATAAATAAAGGACAAGCAGCCATTTTGGATAATGGTCGCGTTTTAAAATTTTGCGGTAAAACAGTGCTAACACAGCAAAGAAAATGAGCAATGAGCCGATAATGACCATTCCGTTAAATAATGTGTGAATAAATAAAGGCGGCCACTCGTCCCTAGGAAAATCATTTAACCCTTTAACCACAGTATCAAAGCTATTTCCTGCAAGAAAACTAAGTGCCCAAGGGATTTCGATAGCTCCTTTGATTTCTTGCGTATTGGCATCAGTAAAACCGCCAATGGCCAGAGGCGCATGTGATTGCGTTTCAAATAAACCTTCAGCACCCGCTAATTTTTCAGGCTGATATTCATATAGAAGCTGAGCTGATTCGTGACCGTTTAAGGCTGTGAGAAAAGAGAAAAGTCCACCAACAATCAGTCCAAGAAAAAGGGCTTTTCGATGAAAGGTATAGAGCTTTTCGTTTTTTCTAGTTTTCAACATTTTAAATGCAGCGACAGAAGCAATGACAAAAGCGCCTGTTGTAAAAGCAGACAGTACTACATGTGTAGCAGTGACAACAAAACTTGGATTGAAAAATGCCTTCCAAGGTTCGATATTCGTTATTTCTCCATTGACCATTTGAAAGCCAGCGGGTGTTCCTTCAAAAGCATGTACGTTTGTAATGAGAATCGCTGAAGCTGCTGCACCAATGACAACGAAAATAACGGTAATGATGCGCATGGCTGGTGATAAACGATCTGCTGCGTACACATAAATAGACATAAATAATGCTTCAATAAAGAAAGCATAAATTTCTATTTGAAATGGCAGTGACATGACTTTTCCGATGACCTCCATAAAACCAGGCCATAGAAGGGCAAGCTGCGTACCAGCAATGGTACCGGTTGGAATGGCAACACCTAACAGAACAGCCTGCGCTTTTGTCCATCGTTTGGCCATGATGGCATAATGCGGGTCCTTCGTTTTTTGAAAGATGAGTTCAGCTAACAAAATCATTAGCGGGATGCCTACGCCAAGCGAGGCATAAATAATATGGAAGCCCATTGTTGTGCCGAACAGACTTCTAGCTAAAACGAGATCAGTCAATTTTTTCTCCGCCTTTCTTATCGCATCTCTTTTGATGGTGTTTATTATTCTCCACCATTTTTAGATTATTCTTCCTGACTAAGAAAGCTTGTTTTTTGACAAGTTGTAAAAGAGGGAGTAGAATATAATTATAAAACGTAATCGTTACGTTTTGATGATGAAGGGAGTTTTGACATTGAAAAGAGATATTCATCCAACCTCACATGAAGTTGTATTTATGGACGTAAACAGCGGTTACCGCTTCTTAAGTAGATCAACAAAGACATCACATGAGACCGTAGAGTGGGAAGATGGGAAGACTTATCCTGTCATTAAAGTAGAGACAAGCTCTGATACGCATCCATTTTATACAGGACGCCAGAAATTCGGAGAAAAAGGCGGCAGAGCGGAGCAGTTTAAGAAAAAATACCAAATGTAGACAAAGAAACACACCTGATCATGGTGTGTTTTTTTGTGCAGTAAAAAACCCCGGCTGATCGCACGGGGTTCATGAATTCATTCAACATTTAAAGCTGTTTTTAATGTGTTTAAATTTTGTTTCATTAAGCTGACATAGCTTTCGCCATTTTTAGCATCATCTTCTGTAATGGATTCTAGATTTTTCAGTGTAAGGCTTTTTGCCCCAATTTCACTGCGAATCGTATCTGATACTTTACTGCTGACGTTATTTTCAAAAATGACATACTTGATGTGATGCTTTTCTGCCTGTTGTACGATATTTTCAAGCTGTTTTTGGGAAGGCTCTTCAGAAGCAGAGAGTCCTAGTACACTGATTTGCTCAATGCCATAGCGTTTTTCCCAGTAGCCGTATGCAGCGTGAGAAACAAGAATTTCTTTATGTTCTGCTTTAGATAACGTTGTTTTGAATTCCTGATCTAACGATTGTAATTCTTTTTTTAGTGATTCATAGTTTTTTGTGTATTCGTCTTTATGATCTGGATCTAGTGAAACGAGTGTGTCTTTAATGTTTTTTGCCATTTGCTGTGCATAAACAGGGTCTAGCCATGCATGGGGATCTTTATCCCCGTGGTCGTGTCCATCATGGTCATGATCTTCACCTTCATGATCGTGATCATGGTCCTCACCTTCTTCATGAGCATGTTCTTCTTGTGTTGATAATAGCTTGATGCCTTCGGCTGCTTTCACTGTTTTCACGCCTTGGTCTTTTAACGTAGAAGCCGTTTTATCAGCAAATGCTTCAGCACCTGTTCCGCTGTAAATAAAGGCATCTCCTTCAGCCATTTCAACCATCGTTTTTGAACTTGGTTCAAAGCTGTGTGCATCTGCATTGGCAGGATAGACACTTTGAGCGTTCACGTGAGAGCCGCCAATTTTTTCAGTGAAATCTTGAATAGGGAAGATCGTCGTGTAAATGGTTAATTTCCCGTCTGCTTTTCCTTTTGAAGCATTTGTCCCCGCACTGCTTGAGCAAGCGGCAAGACCGACCGCTAATAAAGCAGCTGTTAAAATAAAAAAGATTTTTTTCATCTAAGAATGTCTCCTCTCAACCTATTAGATAGAAATGATTACGATTTAATGTCCTGAGTTATTGTATCGTAATAATTACGATTTGAAAAGAGGAAAATAAAAAATTTTCATCAGAAGATGTTTCCTCTAAAAAAATAGACGTCAAAACGTGACGAAATTTAAAACATTGTGCTATATTTATTTTTAAAAAAAGAAAAAGGAATGGACAAACTTATGAAACTTTTAGACGAAATCATCGAATATAACCAACAATTTATTGAAGAGAAGCGATATGAAGAGTTTACAACAACGAAGTTTCCACAGAAAAAAGCTGTCATTCTATCATGTATGGATACAAGACTTGTTGAACTGCTTCCGCGCGCCATGAACATGAAAAATGGCGATATTAAAATTGTCAAAAGTGCTGGCGCTCTTGTTTCTCACCCATTTGGAAGTATTATGCGAAGCATTTTAGTGGCTGTTTATGAATTGAATGCTGACGAGGTGTACGTCATTGGGCATCACGATTGTGGTATGAGTAAAATAGACAGCCAAACCCTCTTAAATAAAGCCGTTGAGCGCGGTATTCCCGAAAAACGAATTGAAGTACTGGAATACTCAGGAATCGATTTTAAACAGTGGCTCAAAAGCTTTAGCTCAGTTGAAGAAAGTGTGAAAGACAGTGTATCTGTCGTTAAAAATCATCCGCTTCTTCCATCTAATGTACCTGTACATGGTCTTGTCATTGATCCTGGAACAGGTAAGCTTGACTTAGTTGTCAACGGTTATGAAGAAAAGTAAGTTATTTTTCCTTTTTAGGTGGGACTGGATCCATGCCTCCAGGATGCAGCGGGTGACATTTTAAAATTCGCTTAATCGTGAGCCATCCGCCTTTTAAAGCGCCGTGCGTTTTGATCGCCTCTAGCCCGTAGTTTGAGCAAGTGGGGTAAAACCTGCAGCTCGGCGGTGTTAGAGGGGAAATGCATTTTTGATAAAAGCGAATGATGCCGATAAAAATTTGTTTCATAGAGGTTCCTCCTTGTCTGTCTTTTCACAGTATAAGAAAAAAGGACAAGGAAGGGAAGTTTTATAAACTAAACTGGTCGGAACAATATGTTATAATATAGGAAATTGCAATTATAGGAGTGGTGATTAATGCCTTCAGTTGAAAGCTTTGAACTTGACCATAATGCTGTAAAAGCACCTTACGTTCGTCATTGCGGCGTTCATAAAGTGGGATCAGATGGGGAAGTGAACAAATTTGATATCCGTTTTTGTCAGCCAAACAAGCAGGCAATGAAACCTGATACGATTCATACATTAGAGCATTTACTTGCGTTTAATATTAGAACACACTCAGAGAAATACGATCATTTTGATATCATTGATATTTCTCCAATGGGTTGCCAGACTGGCTACTATTTAGTTGTCAGCGGTGCACCGACACCAAGAGAGATCGTTGAACTGCTTGATGCAACATTCAAAGATGCAGTGGAAGTAACAGAAATTCCTGCTGCAAATGAAGAGCAGTGCGGTCAAGCGAAGCTTCATGATCTTGAAGGAGCAAAACGTTTAATGCGTTTCTGGCTGTCTCAGGATCAAGAAGAGCTATTAAAAGTATTTGGATAATCAGTAATATGATGAACCGGACATATTGAATGTCCGGTTTTTTATATGAAATGAAATGAGAGCTGTTAAAATAGGGGATATTTGTTAAAATGGACATGTCAGTAAAAAAAGGGGGATACACGAATGCGGAAAATGGTAGGAATCATTTTGATGCTCGTATTACTTAGTGCATGTGGAAACTCGGCAGCGAGCAATGACAAGGGAGAAGTGCCTGAGCTATTAGAAGTCAAACTAACAGGGCCGGAGCAAGTGGAGAAAAATGAAAACGTTATCGTAAAAGCAGCTGTCACATATGGTGATACGCCTGTTGATGATGCAGATGATGTTGAATTTGAAGTGTGGAAAGATGGCGACAAGGATAACAGCAAGATGATTCAGCCAAAGAAAAAGGAGAAAGGTGTATATGAATTGCATACAGCTTTCAAACAAGATGGCCTTTATATCATACAAGTCCATGTGACAGCTAAACAGCAGCATAATATGCCGAAGACAAACATCCATGTAGGTGATGTGAAAAAAGAGAGTTCATCTACTGAAGAAGAAGATACCTCACATCATTGAAAGTGGTTTTATTTTGGGTTAGGACGTTGGTTTGGTTCAGCATCCTGTGGTGAATCGACTTTATGCTTGTAATCATAAGCCTTTGATGTCGTCCACAGTGATAAAAAGACAACGATTGAGATAATGATAAAGCTGATAATCCCAAGTAACAGCATCTAACTCCCTCCTTATTTCCATATTAACATATATTTCATGCGGTCAAAATAGAAGAAAATGATGGCAGGTTTCAGTATAATAAAAAAAGGGTAATCCCATACTAAACGCAACTACATAAGGAGGAATCAACATGTCTGAAAAATTATTAAACGTCGTCAATAAACAAGTAGCAGATTGGACTGTGCTTTACGTAAAATTACATAACTATCACTGGTATGTAAAGGGAAAAGATTTCTTTACACTCCATGAAAAATTCGAAGAATTATATACAGAAACAGCCACTTATATCGATGATTTGGCTGAGCGTATGCTCGCATTAAATGGACAACCTGTTGCGACAATGAAAGAGTGCTTAGAAATTTCTAGCATTCAAGAAGCGGAAGGCAATGAATCAGCCGAGCAAATGGTGAAAAATCTGTATGATGATTTCTCTAATATTGCAGAAGAACTTAAGCGAGGCATGGAGCTGGCTGCAGAAGTTGGCGATGAAACAACAGGTGATATGCTGCTTGCGATTCATCAATCCATTGAAAAACACAACTGGATGCTTAAAGCATACTTAGGATAAGCGAATGTGAAAGGAATGTCGATCATTAAACAGATCGGCATTCTTTTTTTGTGGATTTGTGACAGACAGCCCATTGAATTGATGGGGCTTTCAGCCGAAGAGAAAAGGGAAGGGAGGGGAGAAAATGTCCTCAATTGCAGGAATGATGAGCCAGCAAGTGGCGAGTATTCAAAAAACACTTAATATCAGTTTATTGAATTCACAGCTTGCCACGAACACAGCCCAAGCCATGGTGATGCTCGATCAAGTGCAGCAGCAGCCTCAAGCTGTTCAGCCCAAAGATTCAGACGCTACGTTTATTGATGTCAGAGTTTAACCAAGAAAGCCGCCGTCACAGGCGGCTCTTTTTATGCGCTTCACGATTTTTTTGAACAGCTAACCATGCCTTTATTTTTTGTCGTCCAAGCTATTCATCAAATGCGGCATATACTATTGAGGTAAGAAGTTCCACTATGAAAGGATGTTGATGCCAAGTGAGCAAGGATTTAGGCATCTTTTCGTTGTTTACAGTCAGTTTGTCGGCAATGGGCTTTCTGTTTGGTGGAGCAGGATATTTACTCATGATATTAGTGACACTCATGGCTATAGAATTAATTTGTTCAAGCCTAAGAGAATCTGTGACTGGACAACTTACGATGAAGCGTTTTTTGACCAGGCTTGTTCGAAAGGTTGTGACGATCTCTTTAATATCCATGGCACATTTCTTCGATGTCATGCTGAAGACTGGGGGGACAATTAAGGATTTAGCGCTCATCTTTTATATTATTTATGAATCGTACCAGATTGTCTCAACAGCCAGAGCTCTCGGAATTCCTATTCCACAGTTGTTTATTGATGTGTTAGACATGATTAAAAATAAATTGCGCAAAAAGCCGTAATTTCTTCATATCTGGTCATACTAAAGGAAAAAGGATGAATCAGATGGCGAGACACACATACTATGTATCCGTTCAAGACGGATCAATCTCACAGCACAGAGACGCGGCTGCTTGGCAATTTCAGATAGAAGCAGATGATGACCAAATCTTGCAGTTAAGAGAGTATTTTGATGAACAGTATATGACAGATTGGAAAGGTTTCTTTCGGGCGCATGTTCCATTTCTTGAATATCATTATGATAGTCCAAACGACGAAATGGATAGGAAAAGAAAAGAAATTTACTCGATGATTCATGATCTCGGTAATGAAGAGACAAAGAACTTTATTGAGACCAATGGACTGATGAATTGAAAAAGCATGTAGAGACATTCTACATGCTTTTATTTTCGAGGCTGTAAGATACCGCCGATTAGATCACTGATTCCGCCTCTATTTTCCTGCTGTGAGTTGGTGATTTCGTGTGAGGTACTCTGACTCTGGGGTTTGTACCGGTTATCATCTATCCCGACCCGCATTCCAGATGTTCGTTCAGATGGCTGGATAATCACAATTTGGTCCTGTTCATGAAATTCAAACAAGTAGGATTCGCCTGATGTTTGTCCAATGAACGTTTTCCAGTTCACATCTAATTTGACTTTCGGTGCTTTGCCCGTCCAAGCGACAATGGCGTCAGGATCTACACGGCAAGGTGCTTTTAAAATCAGCGGGTTTCCATTTGTTTTGATGGCAACCTGCGCCCCGTGACCTTGATACGAGAGCTTTGAAGTAAATAGCCCTTTTTGTGATAAAATCCCAACGCCTACTGGTGTCACGCCATAGTGACATTCTTCAGTAAAGGCAAGTAAATCTTCACTTTCCACGCTAACATGTTGCCAAGGACCGTTCGGCTCAAGATTGATGACGGTCACATGCTCGCTAGAATCAGCCAAGTAGCAAGTGCCTTGTCCACTCACTTCCATCATCTCAAGGTTTTCACCTGTTAATTTTCTGCTAATATGATTAAATACTTGGCTGACCATATTTCCTTTATTCGTCCCAAGTAATCGTTTACGGTATTGAAATGTACCTTGATCGGCAATCATAGCGCCTTTTTTAGCAAAAAAGATCCCGTTGCCTTCTGCTTGTAAGGTCAGTTCTTCGATCGTGTTGAAATGAAATCCCATTTGTGCCAGCTCCTTTCCTTTGTCAAGATGTGAATTCGTAGATGCGGCATAGGTCGTTTAAATCAAGGGTCGTACCTTGTCCGGTAGCGGTGATTTTCCATTCGTTCTCAACTCTCGTTAGTTCAGCACAAATGATGGATGTAAAAAATGAATAATCTTCTGTTAACTGAAAGGTACAAATCTCCTGTTGTGTGATTTGATCTGAAAGGCGCAAGTAGGCATTGGTCACCTGTCCAAAATGATGTGCCCGCTCGTGTACATCATGTATCGTGGCTGTTACGACGATTTTCTGAATATCGGGTGAGACTCTGCTCAGTTGCATAATGATGATCTCATTATCCCGATGGCCTCCACCGACCTGATGATCACCTAGATGGCGAACAGCTCCATCTAAGCTTTGCTGCTGATGATAATAGATCAGGTGTTTTGGAGACAGAAGCTTGTCCTCTTCATTTAAGAGAAACACTTGCGTATCTAAATCAATTGGCTGACCAGATAAGTCCCAGCCAAGTCCGATATGAATTTGATCTACATTTGGATTGTCTTTTGTTAAATCTAACTTTTGTCCTTTCATGAGGTGTTTCTTCACTGCCTCAAGAGAAGCGTCTTCTTTCTCATGTTGCCTCATTGGCCATGCTTTGTTATTTTCTTGTTTTGATCCATTTGTGATGCTCATGGTGGTTTCCTCCTCGTCTGTGTAGGACAAACACTTATTGATTTACGTTGTCATGGGCAAAAGGTTTCATGATTAAAATGGGATGAGGATGGAGATGATAAAAAGGTTTTAGCAAGAATACTTATTTTACATACAGACGAGATAGAAGCACTTGTTTGTTTCACTTTTCATAAAAATTCTTCAGAGAAATGTGATCTGTGGTATGATGTTTTACAAGAAGCAAGGACAGGATATGAGGGATTTCACATGCATGTATTTAAAGACTATTATCATAATACGGTCAAGCTCTCTTTTGAAGAGCAGCCTTTTTCAAGTCATCCTAAGCATGTTTGGGCTATTTGCCGCTATCAAGGAAAATGGCTACTTACTGAACATGAGGATCGAGGCTACGAGTTTCCAGGAGGGAAAGTAGAGCCAAATGAAGAAGCAGATCAAGCCGCTATACGAGAGATTCACGAAGAGACGGGTGCTGTTGTTCGTGAATTAACGTATATTGGTCAATATCAGGTGCTTGGCAGAGAGAAAGTCATTGTCAAAAATATTTATTTCGCTGATATTGAAAGGCTCGTCAAGCAGGACACGTATTTTGAAACGAAAGGACCCGTTCTTTTCGCAGACTTACCAAGATCCATCGCAAAAAATAAAAATTTCAGTTTTATTATGAAAGATGATGTTTTAAGACAAAGTCTGGCTTATTTAGAAAAGAACGGTTTGATTCGTTAAAAAAAGCGCAGGGAAATGACCCTGCGCTTTTTATTTTTGCAGAAAACGGCGTTCCAGCCATTCAACAAGCTGATACATGATGGTGGCGAAGACGGCGATAATGAAAAGACTTAAGAACACGAGTGTAAAGTTGAAGACTTGAAAGCCATAGATGATCATATAGCCGAGTCCTTTTGAGGATACAAGGAATTCTCCCACAATGACCCCAACCCAAGAAAGACCAACATTGACCTTAATGGCAGAGATCATCGTTGGAATACTTGCTGGCAAAATGACCTCACGGAAGACCGTTCTTTTTTTTGCGCCAAAGGTTTTCATGACTTTTAAATAATTCTCATCGACTTCTTGAAAGGCTGTATAAATGACGATGGTGGTAATGATCACACTGATAATGGCACCCATCGCGACAATGCTGATCATGCCTGGTCCAAGGGCAACAATTAAAATGGGGGCGAGAGCGACTTTCGGCATCGCATTTAAAATAACCAAATAAGGATCTAGAACATTTGCAAGACGGGTGGACCACCATAAGGCGGCGGCTAATAAAATGCCGCAAAAAGTACCAAGTAGAAAGCCGAGCACTGTTTCAAATAGCGTAATGCTCATATGATTAATTAATGAACCATCTGATAATTTTTGTACAAACAATTGGCAGACAGCAGATGGTGAACTGAAAATGAGCGGGTCAATCAGTCTGAAATGGCTCGCAAGCTCCCAAAGCGAAAAGAAACTGGCGAAAATGATCAACTGGTAGACTCGCGTCATGCGTTTTTCCATTCGAATTTTTTTTCGATAGGCTTCATGTAAAAGATCACTGTGTTTCAACTGTCTTCAGCTCCTTCCAAATCGTTTGAAAGAGCTCTTGGAAACTTGCTGTCTGTCTCGCTTCAAAAGGAGAGAGCGTCCTCAGATCATCTGGAACGGTAAACATTCGCTGGATAGAGCCTGGATGCTTTGAGAATAAGAAAATGCGATCACTCATCGCAATGGCTTCGCCGATGTCATGCGTGACAAGAACAGCCGTTTTTTGGTAGTTTTTTAATGTGTGAAAGACGAGGTCTTCTAATGTCAGTTTCGTCTGGTAATCTAGTGCTGAAAATGGCTCATCTAGCAGAAGCAGGCCGGGATCAACTGCAAGCGTTCGGGCGAGAGCCGCACGCTGCCTCATCCCGCCTGATAGCTCCTTCGGGTATTTTTCTTCGACATCATTGAGTCCAAGCTTTGGCAGTAAGCTAAGGGCAGCTGAGGTGGCTTCATGTGAATCTTGTTTTGCAATTTTCAACCCGAGAATGACATTTTCCTTGATCGTTTTCCATGGGAACAAATAATCTTGCTGGAGCATATAACCGATTTGATGCTCCTGTTGATTCGGTTCTTTTCCTTCGATTAAAATTCGACCTTCAGAGGGTGGCGTAATGCCTGCGATGATGGAAAGCAAGGTTGTTTTTCCGCAGCCGCTAGGACCAATAAATGAGATGAATTCACCTTGAGTGATCTCCATATTGATGTGCTGTATGGCCGTTGTTTTTTCTTTTAAAGAGAAGTACGTGTGGGTCACATGGTCAATTTGAAGGAAAGACATGTGCTACCTCCTGTTCTATTTGTGATCTGTGACCTTCTTGGCAATGGATGAATCGACAAGTTGTTTGTACGGGATAAATTCCGGCAGTTCACCACTTGCCTTCATGATTTCCTGTAATTTGTTCCATTCCTCTTCATTTAGAAGGGGATCTGTTGCATAGGAGTTCTGCTGTTTGTAGCGTTTGATAGCTGTTGATAAGACATCAAGGTCTGTATCAGGAAATTGAGATTGGATTGTCTCGGCAATCTCCTCTGGGCTCTTTGCTTTGACCCATTTTTGCGCTTTATAAATGGCACGAGTAAAGGCTTCAGCTGTCTCTTTGTTTTCCTCTAAGTAACTCTTCTTTGCCATAAAGGTGGTATAAGGCACCTTGCCGGAAGCCTCACCAAAGGAGGCGGTAATGTACCCTTTGCCTTCTTTTTCAATTAAGGAAGCTGTCGGTTCGAATAACTGCACAAAATCGCCAGTTCCAGAGGAAAAAGCACCTGAAATGTTGGCAAAATCAATATTTTGAATCATGCGAAGATCCTGTTTCAAATCAATGCCTTCTTTTTTCAGGACATATTCACCGACCATTTGCGGCATGCCGCCTTTCCGTTGTCCGAGAAAGTCCTTTCCTTTCAATTGATCCCAAGAGAATTGATTGATTTTTTCCCTTGAAACAAGAAATGTACCGTCTGTTTGTGTCAGCTGTGCAAAGTTCATGACAGAGTCTTTCGTGTCTTGTGCTTCCACATAAATAGAAGATTCAGATCCGGTCAGAGCGATATCAGCGCCGCCGGATAAGAGAGCTGTCATTGTTTTATCGCCGCCCCAAGTGGTTTTTAATTCAACCTCTAAGCCTTCATCTTTGAAAAATCCTTCGGATAGGGCGACATAAAGCGGTGCATAAAAGACCGAATGGGTCACCTCGGCTACTTGTACGGTCTGCTCTTGGTCTTTTTTACAGGCGACAAATGGAATAAAGAGCAGGACAACGAATATGAATGCCAGTCTGACTTTAATGGAACGATTCAAGAGTAATTCGCCTCCTTTGTTCTAGGTCACTAATTAAAGTATGTCAAAAGGGATTTTTGGTGAGTGCCTAGATGAAATAAGAAGCGCATTGTTTATTTATAGAACGTGTCTTTTTTTCTATACTAGAAGCATGAATGCTTTCTTGAATTTGGTAGAAATAAAGGAGCGGTTTCGTGTATAGATTGAGTTGGATATTTGTTGGTTGGTATGTAGTAGGTCTTATTTTAATGGTCTTTTTTGAAGTGCCGGCATGGCTTCAGTTTGCGAATGGTATCTTTCTTGTGCTTTACGCCTGCTGCGTCATTGAGATTGGCCGAAATATCTACGGGGCATGGAGCTTTGTAATCGTAAGAGCAGCCATTGTGGGTGTGTTGACATTTACAGTTGAATGGGTGGGAATCACAACTGATTTTCCATTTGGGGCCTATGATTATTATCCGACGCTTGGATTTCTTGTGGCGGGAGTGCCTTTGACGATCGCTTTTGCATGGGTTGGTGTGTTTTTAAATAGTCTTTTTTTATCAAGACAACAATCGAAGTGGAAGCGAGCCGTCGAAACGGGTATATGGATTGTACTGCTTGATCTCATATTAGATCCGGTAGCGGCTGAACGAAAGTTTTGGGTGTGGTATGACGGCGGAGGTTTCTTTGGTATCCCTTTTGAGAATTTTGTCAGCTGGGGTATCATTGGAGCAGGACTTTCATTTCTGTTCCCGCTCGTATCCATTGATCAGCAGGCATTGCGCTGGAATGGACGTATTTATCAGGCCATGGTGTTCTTCTTTGGTCTTTTAGCATTAAAGGGCGGGCTGGATGTCATTTTTTATTTAGCACTGATCATTGTCATCTTGTGTGAAGGAAGGGTTCGATTTGAAAGAAAGCGACAAAAACCGATCGTTTAGACGACTCTTTTATTTTTATCTTGAACGATATTTACTGAACAAACATTTTCGCTGTGTCATGATGAAAGGTACGGTTGACCCAAAGGAGAAGCATCCTGTTCTTTATCTTGCCAATCACAGTTCATGGTGGGATGGACTGATCATTTTTCTTTTAATAGAACAAATGTCTGAGCTGGATCATGCCATGATGATGGAAGAGAAGCAGTTGAAGCAATATGCTTTTTTTCAAAAACTTGGTGCATTTCCAGTTCATAAAGAGAAGCTGAAAAGTGTCAAGCAGGCATTAATGACCGCAAAGGAGAAGATGGAGGCTGGCGGGGCTGTGTGGCTCTTCCCGCAGGGGAAAATCATGCACCAAGACATAAGGCCGCTTGAACTGGAAGGCGGAGCTTCTTTTTTAATCAGGCAATTTGAGCAGGTCGTCATCAAACCTGTGACCCTACATTATACATTTAATCAATTTCAAAAACCGACGGTATCGGTTGAGTTTGGAGAAGATGTCCTAGTAGCTTGCGGATCACTTCGCAGTAAGGAAGTAACAAGTTTACTCGGAGACCTGCTTGAAACACAGTTAAACGCACATCAAGCACAGGTTATTGCTGATCCAGATTTTTCAACAAACGAACAATTTAGGCAGGTGACAAGGACAAGCCGGTCAACTAGTGATGCGTTTGATTCCTTTAAAAAGTGGGTGAAAACATGGCGGTCTTCTTAATTGTCATCAGTGTTTTGCTGCTCTGCCAATTGATGTTTACGATTTGGAATATGAAGCAATTTCCTGTACTCAAGCCGGCATCTCTTTCACCTGATGAACCCATTTCATTATCGATCCTCATTCCAGCGAGAAATGAAGAAAAACGGCTGGAAGCCTGCCTTCAGTCGATTGTTGATCAGCGTCTCCATCCGAAAGAGTTGATCGTGCTGGATGATCACTCGACAGATCAGACGAGAATGATTGCAGAGGGCTTCGCAGAGACATATCCATGGATTCGCGTGCAGTCAGGTCAAGTACTGAAACGAGGATGGCTTGGAAAATCATATGCTTGTTCCCAGCTTGCTGAGGCAGCATCTTCTGATTGGCTGTTATTTTTAGATGCAGATGTCCGCTTAAAACAAGGAGCTATTGAAGCGGTGTACAAGCAGTTATGCATACAAAAAACGGGCATGCTTTCAGGTTTCCCAGAGCAAAAAACGGGAACGCCTTTTGAGCATCTTGTCGTTCCTATGATGATGTTTACGATTGGCTGTCATCTGCCAGTGAAGTGGGTCAGAACATCTCAACATCCTGCTTTTGCCGCAGCACATGGCGGCTTTATTGCCATTGAAAAGAACTGTTATCACGAAATAGGTGGTCATGAAGCGATCAAGGATTCTCTTGTGGATGATATGGCTTTGGCTAAACGTGTGAAAACGAAGGGCTTTCCGTTCACACTCGCAAGTATTCATTCTTTTGTCTACATGAGAATGTATGAGAGTGGACAGGAAGTATGGGAAGGATATCGGAAAAATTTGTTCCCGGGAGTGAATCGAAACATTGCTTTGTTAAGCAGTGTCTTTTGTTTATACTCCGTCCTTTATGTAGTTCCTGTTATTTGCTTTATGATCGCACTGATTCATTTTGATGTGGTCAATCTCTGTTTAGCCCTTCTTTGCTACGGGCTTGGTGTATCCATTAAAGCGGTCATTGATATCGAAAATGGAAGAACATCTACGATGGCCTTTTTATTGCCTGTCAGTATCATAAGCCTGATGGCCATTGGTTTTGCTTCCATGAAAATTGGGCTGAAAAAAGAAGGCTATGAATGGAAAGGAAGAAGGTACGAATGAAAAAAGTGATCATTATTGGCGGCGGACTTGGCGGGTTATCGGCTGCGATTCGCTTACAGTCACACGGTTTCCAGGTCACCATTTTAGAAAAAGAAGCTTCTTTAGGCGGGAAATTACAACGCCATCAAGCGTCTGGCTACTCTTTTGATTTAGGACCGAGTACCATTACAATGAAGGCGTATTTTGAGGAAGTATTTACCTCCTGTCATAGACGAATGGAGGATTATGTGACGTTTTATCCGATTTTCCCGCTTACTAAAAACGTTTTTTCAGATGGACATACGGTCGAGTTTACGCCAGATATTGAGCAAATGGAATCACAAATTGCAGTTTTTAGTCCAGAGGATGCAAAGCGATACCGGGCATTTTTACAGGAATCGAAGAAGCTTTTTCAAATGGCAGAGGATCAGTTTTTAAATCGTTTATTATTGAGCTGGAAGGATAAAGCGGATATCAAGTTAATGAAAGCCCTTCTTGCTGTCAAACCTTTTACATCCGTTCAGCGCTTGCTACGTCAATATTTTCGTCATCCTCATACATTGGCGATGTTTGGCCGGTATGCGACTTACATTGGCTCTTCTCCATACGAGGCACCTGCTATTTTTAATATGATGGCTTATTTAGAAGGAGAAAAAGGCATTTATGGTATTAAGGGCGGTACGTATCGTTTAGTTGAGGCATTTGAGACACTGGCAAAGGAATTGGGTGTCCAAATTCATCTCAATGAACGAGTCAAAAAGATTCATGTGAAGAATAAGCGAATCCAAGGAGTTGAAACGGATCAGCAGTTATATGAAGCAGATCAAGTCATTGCGGGGGCAGATGCACTGACTGTTTATCGCCAATTAATTGATGAAGAAGACCGCCCGAGCTTTGGAAATCAAAAACTGGCAAACATTGAGCCATCGTTATCAGGTTTTGTTCTTTTGTTGGGCGTCCCTAAAGTCTATGAACAATTGTCTCATCACAACGTGTTTTTTCCAGAGAATTATGAACAAGAATTCAAGGATATTTTTCAGAAAAAACAGCTTCCTCATGATCCGACGCTTTACATCTGTTATTCAGGTCATTCAGAGCCAGCTTTAAACGGAGGGCCAGGAAGAAGTAACTTGTTTGTATTGGCCAATGCGCCATATGTGACAAAAGAGCAAAATTGGGACATGCTAAAGGAGACATATGGCCAGCATATGAAAACAAAACTAAAGGAAAAGGGTCTCTTTGATCTTGACCAGCTTGTAGAATTTGAAGCGGTACAAACCCCGCTTGATTTACAGCAAAAAACGGGAGCGTATCATGGGGCCATTTATGGCATGTCGTCAAACTCATTCAAGCAGGCATTTTTTCGCATCAATAATCAATCAAAGGATATTGAAGGGCTTTGGTTTGTTGGCGGCACAAGTCATCCAGGCGGCGGCACTCCGATGGTGACAAAATCAGGACAGCTCGTCGCAGAGGCCATTATCAAGCATTTGACGTAACACCGAATGAAAAGGAGAGAATTCAAGTGATTGTGGAAAAGAGAAGGTTCCCGTCGCCACATCCGCATATTCACTTATATACAGTGACATATGAGGCCGATGGACTTCGGATGAAGGGGCTGCTCGCTGAACCGGCCGGAGAAGGTCTCTATGACGGTTTTTTATATTTACGCGGCGGCATTAAAAATGTGGGAATGGTTAGACCTGGCCGAATTGTGCAATTTGCTGCGCAAGGGTTTGTCGTCTTTGCGCCCTTCTACCGAGGGAATCAAGGAGGCGAAGGGAACGAGGATTTTGCCGGAGAAGATCGGAAAGATGCATTTGCTGCATTTCAGCTGTTGAAACATCATCAAAAGGTGAAGCAGGAGCGCATTCATATCTTTGGTTTTTCCCGCGGCGGAATTATGGGCATATGGACCGCTGTTGAAATGAAGCATGAGGCCGCTTCCTTTGTGACATGGGGAGGCGTAAGTGATATGAAGCTCACCTATGAAGAACGTGTGGATATGAGAAGAATGATGAAGCGTGTGATAGGAGGTCCTCCGCATAAGGTACCAGAAGCATATGAGGCTAGAACGCCTTTGAATCATGTGCACCAAATTGAAGCACCTGTCCTAATCATTCATGGGGAGCTGGATGAGAATGTATCCATTGAGCATGCGTATTTATTAGAAGATGCCCTGCGTCAGCATGGCAAGTCTGTGGAAACATGGTATTTTCACGGATATCATCATTATTTCCCGCCACAGCATAACCGGGAGATTGTCAGACGGCTGACGACATGGATGCACAGCCGAAAAGGCGGAAATGTGGTAAAATAAACGGTAGAAAGAAATATAGAAAGTAGGGGGATTTTCATTATGGGAATGCCTGTTGAATTTAATACAATGATTGTCACAAAAGGAAAAGAGACAAGAATTGAAGAAAATGTGTTTGAGCTCATGAAGGAAGGGTACCGCATTTATCCATTAAATATTCCGCTTGAGGTGCGTAAAACGAAAGACGGAGAAAAAACAGGGACAGCACATGTTGAAAAGCTGGAGCTCACAGACAATGTCACGAAGGTGACGTACCGTCTTGTGTCATTGCATTCAACGAACTAAAAAAGCTGAGGGATTCATTCCCTCAGCTTTTTCCTTTTGATTAGACGAGTGGTCCGCCTTTTGCTTCAATATCACTTGCTGCATGGCTGAATTTTTTGAAGTTCTTTTTAAATTCATTTGCAAGGAAGTTTGCTTTTTCTTTGTAAGCCTCTTGATCGTCCCATGTTTTAGCAGGCTGAAGCACTTCATCTGGCACTCCCGGAATATGAAGCGGGATGTGTAATCCGAAGATGTCGTCAGTGATCATTTCAGCGTTGTCAAGATCGCCTTCGATCGCTGCCTGCACCATTGCTCTTGTATGAGCAAGATTCATTCGTTTGCCCGTACCGTAGCCGCCGCCAGTCCAGCCTGTATTCACAAGGAATACTTTTGCGCCGTGCTCATCGATTTTTTTACCAAGCATTTCAGCATAGACATGAGCAGGAAGTGGCAAGAATGGTGAACCAAAGCAAGTAGAGAACGTTGTTTCTGGTGACGTCACGCCACGCTCAGTTCCCGCTAATTTACTTGTGTAACCGCTCAAGAAGTGGTACATCGCTTGTTCTTTCGTTAAACGGCTGATTGGAGGTAAAACGCCGAATGCATCAGCTGTTAAAAAGACGATAGCAGATGGGTGACCTGCAATACTTGGTTTCACGATGTTATCAATCATTTCGATTGGGTAAGCCGCACGTGTATTTTCAGTAAAGAATGTGTCATCATAATCTGCTTCACGTGTTTCTTCATCAAGTACTACATTTTCAAGCACTGATCCGAAGCTGATGGCTTTGTAAATTTGGGGTTCTTTTTCTTCACTTAAGTTCACGCATTTTGCATAGCATCCGCCTTCAATATTGAACACACCTGTGTTAGACCAGCCGTGCTCATCGTCTCCAATCAGCTTGCGGCTTGCACTTGCAGAAAGCGTCGTTTTTCCAGTACCTGAAAGGCCGAAAAATAAAGCAACATCGCCTTCTTGACCGACGTTAGCAGAGCAGTGCATTGATAAAATATCTTGTTCAGGAAGCAGGTAGTTCATAACAGAGAAAATGGATTTTTTCATCTCTCCTGCATATTCTGTTCCACCGATCAGAATCGTCCGTTTTTCAAAAGAAACGATAATAAACGTTTCAGAGTTTGTGCCATCTGTTTCAGGATCTGCTTTAAAGTGAGGTGCAGATAAGATGGTGAAAGGTTTTTCGTTTGATGATGGTGTTGATCCATCAGGTCTGATGAATAGCTGCTTTGCAAAGAGATTGTGCCAAGCGAATTCATTTACAACTGTAATGGGCATACGGTATTTTTCGTCAGCACCGGCAAAACCATCAAAGACAAATAGTTCATCACGTTCTTTTAAGTATGACACAACCTTTGTATATAAACGATCAAATGCCTCTTTCGAGATCGGCTGATTGACTTGACCCCAATCAATTTTATGTTCAGAGTTTTCTTCTTTTACGATGAATTTATCTTTAGGCGAACGTCCAGTGTAGGCACCCGTTGTGGCGCGGACAGCACCAGTTGAAGTTAAAACGCCTTCATTACGTGCCAAAATCTTTTCAACAAGTTTCGGAACAGATAAATTTTGGTGCGTATTTTCTAATGAGAGCAATGACTGCAAATCTTCTTTTAAATCCACTGAGTTCATAAAAAAACCCTTCCTTTACCGTTGAATTTGTTTGTTTTGATTAGTATAACACATTAATAATAATAGTCTATACTATTTAAATATTTTTGTGTGTGTTTTTTCATTTCTGCTATGAAAATATGCTTTTTGGTGATGCTAATGATGAGGTGAAAAAAAGGGGAGATAATTCCTATGAACCATTGACATGACGCAAGGGTTTAAGATAAGATATCTTATTGAACGGATACTCTTATCCCGAGTTGGTGGAGGGACAGGCCCGATGAAGCCCAGCAACCGGTTTCTTATGAAAAAGGCATGAACATGCTGAGAAACCAAGGTGCTAACCTGATGCAAGGTACAAGAACACCTTGAGCGATAAGAGTGAAAGGCATGCGATCTCAGACCCTTTCCTCGCAATGAAGGAAATGGTTTTTTTATTTTTGGGATATCATATGAACAAATTGCCAATAACATCTCTAATATAAACATGTTGAAATATAAGAGGGAACGAGTTCCGTATCATATTGGAGGCCTCATCTTGGGATGATGTGGTCTTGTACAGGAGGAAATAGCCATTATGAGTCAAAATCGTCGTTTATTTACTTCAGAATCAGTGACCGAAGGACATCCAGATAAAATCTGTGATCAAATTTCAGACAGCATTTTGGATGAAATTTTAAAGAAAGATCCAAATGCACGTGTTGCCTGTGAAACTTCTGTAACAACCGGTCTCGTATTAGTAAGCGGTGAGATTACAACGTCTACTTATGTTGACATTCCAAAGACGGTGCGTGACACGATTAAGGAAATTGGCTACACACGTGCGAAATATGGTTTTGATGCGGAAACATGTGCGGTTCTTACATCAATTGATGAACAGTCTGCTGATATTGCGCAAGGTGTAGACAAAGCGCTTGAAGCACGTGAAGGAACAATGACTGAAGAAGAAATTGATGCGATCGGTGCAGGTGACCAAGGTCTGATGTTTGGTTTTGCAAATAACGAAACTGAAGAGCTTATGCCACTGCCGATTTCTCTAGCACATAAATTATCTCGCCGTTTAACAGAAGTACGCAAGAATGAAACACTTGCATACCTTCGTCCAGACGGAAAAACTCAGGTAACAGTTGAATATGATGAACAAAACAAACCAGTTCGTATTGATACGGTGGTTATTTCTACACAGCATGCACCAGAAGTGACGCTTGAACAAATTCAAAGCGACTTAAAAGAGCATGTCATCCGCCCTGTCGTTCCAAGTGAACTGATCGATGAAGAAACAAAATACTTCATCAACCCAACAGGCCGCTTTGTTATCGGTGGACCTCAAGGGGATGCTGGTTTAACTGGACGTAAAATCATCGTTGACACTTATGGCGGGTATGCTCGTCACGGTGGCGGTGCTTTCTCTGGTAAGGATGCAACGAAGGTTGACCGTTCTGCAGCATATGCGGCTCGCTATGTAGCGAAAAACATCGTAGCAGCTGGTCTTGCAGATTCATGTGAAGTGCAGCTTGCTTATGCAATTGGTGTTGCACAGCCTGTTTCCATTTCAATTGATACATTTGGAACAGGAAAAGCCTCTGAAGAGAAATTAATTGAAGTGGTACGTGCAAACTTTGATCTTCGTCCAGCTGGCATTATTAAAATGCTTGACTTACGTCGTCCGATCTATAAACAAACCGCTGCATACGGACACTTTGGCCGTCATGACTTGGATCTTCCATGGGAAAAAACGGATAAAGCCGACACGCTTCGCAAGGAAGCATTAGGAGAATAACAACATACAAAACCGCTTATTTTAAGCGGTTTTCCTTTTGATTAAAAAAAATTCTACAAAAAGCGTAAAAATGTGAAACAAAATTGGACAAAATACTGTCTAATTATAGGTCTACTTTTAAGAAATAACATAACGTGGAGGCAATAATATGTGTGGGTTTGTTGGTGTATTTAATCACCGTCCATTGTCCGAAACTACTGAGCAGGAAGAGTTAATTAAGCAAATGAATCGTCTCATCGTTCATCGAGGTCCGGATGATGAGGGGTACTTTCATGATGAGCATGTAGGATTTGGATTTAGACGTTTAAGTATTATAGATGTTGAACACGGAAAGCAGCCGCTTTCTTATGAAGATGAAAAATATTGGATTATTTTCAACGGAGAAATTTATAACTATGTGGAGCTGAAAGAAGAGCTTGTGAAAAAAGGCTATACGTTCAGCACAGATTCTGATACGGAAGTCCTTCTTGCCACATATCGCCACTATAAAGAAGAAGCGGCATCGAAGCTTCGCGGCATGTTTGCCTTTTTAATTTGGGATAAAGAAGCGCAGTTATTATATGGCGCAAGAGATCCTTTCGGCATTAAACCGCTCTATTTTACACAAATGGATGACCAAGTGTACTTTGCTTCTGAACGCAAAAGCTTAATGGCTGTGAATGAGAACATCTTATTTGATGAGACTGCTTTGCAGCAGTACATGTCTTTTCAGTTCGTTCCTGAGCCAAATACACTTGATCAAAAAGTGCACAAAGTTGAGCCAGGTCATCAGTTTACACTGCGTCCAGGCCAAGACATTGCATTTAAGACTTACTGGAAAGTTCAATTCAAGCCTGAACAAACACAAGAGCAGAAATTAGTAGAAGAAGTACGTGATGCTATCTATGATTCTGTAAAAGTCCATATGAGAAGTGATGTGCCTGTTGGTTCATTCCTATCAGGCGGGATCGATTCTTCTTTCATCGTGTCGGTCGCAAAGGAATTTCACCCTGAACTGAAGACATTCTCTGTTGGTTTCCAGCAGGATGGATTCAGTGAAGTGGATGTAGCAAAAGAAACAGCTGATAAGCTGGGATTGCAAAACTTTAGTGCTGTGATTTCTCCTGAGGAATATATGAATGAGCTTCCGAAGATCGTCTGGCATTTAGATGATCCTTTGGCTGATCCAGCGGCGATTCCATTGTATTTCGTAGCAAAAGAAGCGAAAAAACAAGTCACAGTTGTTCTTTCAGGTGAGGGAGCAGACGAGCTATTCGGTGGATATAATATTTACCGTGAACCGCTATCTCTAAAGCCTTTTGAATCTGTACCATCCATGCTGAAAAAGCTTCTTCTTCGTCTGGCTCGTTTAATGCCAGAAGGAATGAAAGGGAAAAGCTTTATCGTTCGCGGCTGTACGCCATTAGAGGAACGTTATATCGGCAATGCGAAAATCTTTGAAGAGCCAGTGAAGAAAAACCTCTTAAAGCAGTATGATCCGAACATCACGTATCGTGACGTGACAAAAACATACTTCGAGGAAAGTGCAGGCTATAGTGATATTAACAAAATGCAATATGTTGATATTCATACGTGGATGCGCGGGGATATCCTGCTGAAAGCAGATAAGATGACAATGGCGAATTCTCTTGAGCTTCGTGTTCCATTCCTTGATAAGGTCGTATTTGAAGCAGCTTCTAAAATTCCAGAAGAGCTGAAAACGAAAGACGGCACAACGAAATATTTATTGCGTAAAGCAGCAGAAGGCATTGTGCCGGACCATGTGTTAAACCGTAAAAAACTAGGTTTCCCTGTTCCAATTCGTCATTGGCTGAAAAATGAGATGAACGCTTGGGCGAAAGATATCATTAAAAACAGTCAAACAGATGAATACATTAACAAGGCATATGTGCTTGATTTATTAAATGATCATTGTGCTGGAAAAGCAGATCATAGCCGTAAGATTTGGACTGTCCTGATCTTTATGATCTGGCATAGCATCTATGTAGAGCGCAGCATTGATCCAGAGCAGTTGAATCACCAGCCGAAAGAAGTTATTTTTAGCTAATGAAAAAGGTTTTCAGCTTTGTGCTGAAAACCTTTTTTGTCATGATAGAAAGTAGTGGAAAAGGGTAAAATAACAAGCGGTACACAGTTATTGCTTAATATCCTGAAAAAAACATGATAAAGTGAAGATACATGTATGATGTTAACGCGATAAAAGGGAACGATAGTATTGTCCTTTTTCTACATATTCTCTGCGGATACGATCCATGTCTTGGATATCTTCATCTGTTAACTGGCGAACGACTTTGGCTGGACGGCCAAAAGCGAGTGAACCTTTTGGGATGACTTTTCCTTGCGGGACAAGGCTACCTGCACCAATAAAGGCTCCTTCGCCAATTTCCGCACCATCGAGAATGATGGATCCCATGCCAATGAGGGCATTTTTTCGAATGATAGAGCTATGTAATGTGACTTGGTGTCCAATGGTAGCACCATCTTCAATCAGAAGTGTTTTTCCAGGACTTTGATGCAGACAGGATAAGTCTTGAATGTTGACGTTTTTTCCAATTCTCACAGGAGCTACATCGCCTCTAATGACCGTTTGGAACCAAACGCTTGAATATTCTCCAATTGTGACATCACCTGTAATGGTGGCGTTTTCTGCAACAAAGACCGATTCATGAATCTCAGGTGTAAACTGATGATATGGATAAATCACTTTTTCGACTTCCTTTCTTAATACAACATTTGTGAGGTGTTTACTTTGTGGACTTGGCATGCTGAAAGACCGGTTGGTACAATTGTCATTGTACATGGTGCTAGTGAATATCATGGCCGATATAAATGGCTGATCGAAATGTGGCGAAATGCAGGCTATCACGTCGTCATGGGTGACCTGCCTGGGCAAGGGACATCGACACGTGCGAGAGGCCACATTCGTTCTTTTCAAGAATACATTGATACAGTGGATGAATGGATTGAACATGCGAAGTCGTTCAGACTTCCGACATTTTTACTTGGACATAGTATGGGGGGACTGATTTCGATTGAATGGTTCAAGCAGTATACCCATACGAAGATTGATGGCCTTATTTTATCATCACCTTGTTTAGGTCTGCAATTTAAACCAAAGAAGCTGATGGATTTTGCGTCAAAAGGGCTAAATGTGCTGGCGCCGTCTTTTAAAGTCGAATCTGGGCTGTCGATCGAACTTGCCACACGGAATCAAGATGTGATAGAGGCAGATTCGAATGATTCGCTTTATGTGACGAAGGTGTCGGTTCGCTGGTATCGAGAACTGGTGAAAAATATCGATGCGGCGATGCAGCCAACGAATGTCTTTCGGTCGATTCCGCTCCTGCTCATGCAGGCAGGCGATGACAAGATAGTAGATAAAACAAGAGTGATGAAATGGTTCAATGGCATTGAATCAACCAATAAATCATACCGTGAATGGGAAGGGCTTTATCATGAAATTTTTAATGAGCCCGAGCGAGAAGATGTGTTTAAGGCGGCAAGAGCCTTTACTGATCAATATATTTAATTGTGAGCTTAAGTTGGGGGTGGATTGATTTGTCAGTACCAGAACGTCCTTTTGCACTGATGACGAAGGTGTATAAAGATATTTTTCCGCTAGTTCATCAGGAGCTAAAAAAGTGGCGGGCTCATGCAGAAATGATTGAAAATGAAGAACTGAGAACGCAGGCACTAGCGAGCATATCCAGTAAAACCTTTCACTGTGAAGGCGGGGGAATTTTATCTCTGCTTGCAGGTGAAGCGAAGGAAACGTGTATTGAATTCATTGTGGCGTACCAAACGATTAGCGATTATTTAGATAACTTGTGTGACCGCAGTACATCACTTGATCCAAAGGATTTTCATATGCTGCATCAGGCAATGAGAGATGCACTCGATATTCATGCGGAGCTTAAGCCGTATTATCAATTCCGTGATGATCAAGAGGATCATGGGTACCTGCATGCGCTAGTCAGGACGTGCCAAGATGTGCTGTCACGTCTAGCGCATTATCCGATCATTCAGCCCTATTTACATACGCTGTGTGATTATTATAGTGATTTACAAGTACATAAGCATGTGGTTCCTCATGAGCGTGAACCTCGATTAGAGTCATGGTTCCGCCAGTATGAAAAGGATTTACCGAAAATGGAGTGGTATGAGTTTTCCGCATGTGCAGGATCAACGCTGGGCATTTTCTGTCTTGTGGCTTATGCACTGCAGCCTGATTTTACAGAGAAGCAGGCGAAGCAAATTTACGAAAGCTATTTCCCTTATATTCAAGGTCTGCACATCTTACTGGACTATTTAATCGACCAAGAAGAGGACAGGCTGGAAGGCGATTTGAATTTTTGCTCGTACTACAACTCTCATCATGAGATGATGGATAGACTACAGCATTTTATTGAAAAAGCGGATGAACAGTTGAAAGGCATTCCACACGAGAATTTTCACAAACTAATCAATAGAGGGTTACTTGCGGTCTATTTGTCTGATGAAAAAGTGACAGCCCAAAAAGAGATGAACAAGCTGGCAAAACGGTTGATCAAATCAAGCGGGAAAACATCGTTCTTTTTCTATATCAATGGCAGAGCCTATCGAACCTATCAGAAAATGCCTTGGATGAAATCTTCTTAACGTATAAAATAAGCCCATCGGCTTGTAGAAAATGTTTTTCTACAAGCTTTTTTGTATTGAACTGTTTCGCTTGTATCCTCTTTTTTCATTACAATCCTCTTATTTGCTGCCGATATTATTCTTAGTGTACGAAAAATAGGAGAAAAGTAAGGATCGAATGAATCGTATCTACTCCTTATGACGTATATTTGTTGAAAAACTTAAAAAAGGGGAAGGTCGAATATGTCATTTTTTAAAAAGTTTGCAGCAAGTGTAGGAATCGGTGCAGCAAAAGTGGATACAATTTTGGAGAAAGATGCGTATGAACCGGGAGAAGAAGTAAAGGGAACAGTCCATGTGAAGGGCGGAAAAGTGCCTCAAGATATTCGCTATATTGATTTAAAGTTGAAAACATGGTACACCATTGTAAAAGATGATGAAGAGCAGCGAAAACACACAACCATCCATTCTGTCCGAGTGACTGAATCATTCACGATTCAGCCTGGGGAAGCCCATCAGTTTACATTCTCATTTCACCTTCCTCTTGATACACCAATGACTGTAGGTAAAGTAGAGGTGGCTGTTGTGACAGACCTTGATATTCAAGGTGGTATTGATAAATTTGATCATGACCGCATTTTCGTAAGCGCGCACCCTTGGGTGAAACGTGTGCTTGAGGCTGTTGGAAACTTAGGCTTTCACCTACATGAAGCAGACTGTGAAGAAGCACCTTATTTCAGGCGCCGCCTTCCCTTTGTTCAAGAGTTTGAGTTCATACCGACTTCCGACTATTATCGTCAAATGCTTGATGAGTTAGAGGTGATTTTCTTCATTGATGAAGAGGGGCTAGATATCATTTTTGAAGTCGACCGTAGAGCAAGAGGGCTGCGTGGCTGGCTGGAAGAAATGTATAATGACGGAGAACAGCTTGTACGTGTCCGCTTTACTCAATCAGAGCTTGCAGATGCAGAAGAGCTGGAAGTAGTGCTTGAAGAAATCATTGACCAATACGCTTATTAAATAAAAAAAACTCAAATCCATTAAGAGGATTTGAGTTTTTTTTCGATGGCTACCACAAAGGGCGGATCGTTTTGAATATTCATGTATTGATAAGAGATCACCTGTACTTCTTCGTGATGGAGTGTTTTGCAATAATCAAGAAGGATGTCCTTCTCTTTTTTTCCTTCGGGATGACCGTGGTAAATCACAAGAACGATCAGACCTCCAGGCTTAAGCCAATCCATGAGCTGGTTGATCGCTTCAATGGTCGTATGGGCCTGAGTCGTGACGGTTTTATCGCCTCCTGGTAAGTACCCAAGATTGAACACTGCACCAGATATGTGACCATAAGCTTCGGCTGGCAGATGCTCAGCAAGTTGTTCATGTCCGTCATGGATCAGGTGAACGTAAGGGTAGTGATCACCAAGTCTTTTGCTTGTTTGCTCAATGGCTTCCTTCTGTACATCGAATGCGAAAACTTGTCCATCCTTCCCGACAAGGTCAGCTAAATAGCGTGTATCATGGCCATTTCCCATCGTTGCATCAATGACAATATCGCCTTTTTGACATGCACGTTCTAACAGTTCTTTACTAAAAGGGAGCATCCGTTTTAAAATCATTTTGCCGCTTCTTCCAATCTGATGAAGCGTTTGCCCTGGTAGCTGTTACGCCTTTCAAGCTCAGCATTAATGGCATTGAGCACTTCCCATTTATTCACACTCCACATTGGACCTACCATTAATTCAATGGGACCATCGCCTGTAATACGATGAATAATCATTTCTGGGGGCAGGATCTCCAGCTGATCACAGACAAGCTGGACATATTCCTCTTGGCTGAGAAATTCTAGTTTGCCTTTCTCATATTGCTTCACCATCGGTGTTCCTTTTAACAGGTGAAGTAGATGAATTTTAATTCCTTGTACATCTAAATCAGCGACAGCTTTTGCTGTTTCCATCATCATATCTCGGTTTTCAAGAGGAAGACCGTTGATGATATGTGAACAGACTCGAATGCCATGTTTTCTCAGTTTTTCTACACCTTCTACGTAGCATTCATAATCATGAGCACGGTTGATGAGCATCGCTGTCCGCTCATGTACAGTTTGTAGACCAAGTTCAACCCATAGATACGTCCGTTCATTTAACTCAGCTAAATATTCCACGACGTCATCTGGTAGACAATCTGGTCTTGTGGCAATCGATAAACCAACCACTCCATCCAGATTCATAACGGTTTCGTATTTTTCTTTTAAAACAGGCAGCGGCGCATGTGTGTTTGTGTAAGCTTGGAAATACGCCATGTATTTTCCATCTTTCCATTTTGTATGCATCCGGTCCTTGATTTCATTAAATTGAGTAATGAGATCATCCGCCCGGTTCCCTGCAAAATCACCAGATCCTGCTGCGCTGCAAAATGTGCAGCCTCCATGTGCGACAGTACCATCACGGTTTGGACAATCAAAGCCGCCGTCTAATGCGACTTTAAATACTTTATGACCAAAGTGCTCACGCAAATGATAATTCCATGTGTGATAACGTTTTTCGCTGTTTGAATATAAAAAAGGGTTATGCTGATCCAAGTCAGTAACCTCCTTGCATAATAATAGGCATCCTTAAAGTTTAACAAAAATCACGAAAGAGGACAATTGAATCTGTCCAACATTTTCTTTAGTGAAAAAGCTTTACGTGGGCAAAATAGGCGAGAGAAATGATGAAATGGAGGGATGGCTAGATGGCAACTAGAAAATCAATCGATGAATTTGTCCAAAAAAGCACTGAGACTCTTGAGTTTGCAAGCGAACAGTTTGATTTGAGCTCTCGCCAAGAACATTATAACGAGGAAGAATTTTCAAAAGCGCAGCTCATGCTAGAGGATGCAGTGAATGAATTAGAAAAGTTAAAAGATGTCGCCAATGATCAGCAAAGAGAACGTTTAGACAGAACGCGTGTACAAATTCAAAGTCTGCAAAACCAAATGATTTTAGGTATTTCATACGAGAACGAATGATGAACAGATCCTTCTTTTAAGGGTCTGTTTTATTTTTTGGCTGTTTTCGCAAAGATTGTTGTTTTTGGATATATATTTGTCATAGGTTTTTGTTCTGTTAAAGTATGTTATATATAGAAATTGCAAATATCTTCAAGGGGGTAGAAAAAATGTGGGAGACTCTTCCTGATTGGTTTTGGGCATTATATTACTTGTTTTTCTTAGCAACATTAGGAACCGCAATATTCAGTGTTGTGAAAAATAAACAAAGGGGATTGTCCATTCTAACCATTGTATTTACTGTTACAATTCCGATGATTAGCCTGATAAATAGCATTGGTAGAGTAGAAGGAATGAATGAATTTGAACACTTATTTAGTCAATTGCGACAAGGGGCAGTTTGGTCTATCTTTACAGTTATAGGCTATATATTTTTATTAGTATGGTGGGTGCTAATCCTGTTCAAAAGCAAGTCCAAAAACAAAGGAATAGTATCTAATTAAAACATTGTAGAGACCTCAATATTCGGGGTCTTTTATTATGCACTTTTTCAGGCGATTATGAAAGTGATGAACGTGTTGAACACCCTAAACCAGAAGCAAACCTGACTTCACGAATGCTTTTGAGTAGTTTCGTAAATTTTATCTGGTTCGTCTGCCTATTTTTTTCTAGAGTCCCTTGACTTTTCAATCAAGTGTCTATATTGTATTAAGTGTACTATATCAACTAATACACTATAGACACTTAAACGTGAAGAAAGGTGTTTAACCATGAAAAAAGAAAAAAAACCAATCAATTTAAAGTGGATGGTGCTGGCTGTTGCGTTAGCATGTACATTTTTTTTCGTTCTCGTTTTCATTGGTTTTGAAGTTCAAAAAGATTTCATTCCAAATTCGGTCCCTTTAATGCAAGGACATGATCAAGCGATAGGACTGCAAAAGCATGAATGAGAAAAGAGGGAGCCATCATGATTCAAATAGATCCAAGAAGAGCTGCACCAATATATGAACAAATCATTGAGCAGTTAAAAATTTTGTGCTTAAAAGGCGTGATGAAACCAGGTGACAAACTGCCCTCTGTGAGAGAGCTTGCCACCATTATTATTGCGAATCCAAACACCGTCAGCAAAGCGTATAAAGAGCTTGAACGGGAAGGAATTATTGAAACATTAAGAGGCCGTGGAACGTATGTGACAGAAGGTGCACAGTTAAAGCTGAATGAAGGGAAGGTGTTAGAGATGAAGGAGCAATTAAGGCAACTCATTATTGAAGCTCATTATGCCGGTATTGATATTCATCAACTCAAAGAGTGGTTGGAGGAGATCGGCTCAAGTCTAAAAGGAGGAAACCAAGTTGATTGAGGTCAGAAATGTATCAAAGAAATTAAATGGACGTGAAGTACTCAGCAACGTTTCCTTCAAGATAGGCGAAGGAGAGATCTTTGGTCTGCTTGGCCGGAATGGCTCTGGTAAAACAACACTTCTTCGCTTGATTCAGCAAATCCTTCTTCCAGATGAAGGAGAGATTTATTTTAAAGATGTACTCGTAAAAGACCACCCGTTAGTGAAGCAAAATATTGTGTATATGCCAGTCGTAAATCCCTACTTTGACCGGTACAATTATGGACAGCTTGTGAAGCTGTTAAAACAACTGTATCCAAAGTTTGACGTGACATATGCCAATGAGCTTGTGAACCGGTATGAGATTCCGGAAAAAGTGAAATACCGTGAATTGTCGACAGGTTTAAAGAAACAGCTGTCTCTCATTTTAAGTTTTGCCATCAAACCAGCAGTCATTTTGTTAGATGAGCCGACAGACGGGATTGATGCAGTCACAAGAAATGACGTTCTTCAGCTGATGATTGACGAGGTGGCAGAACGACAAACAACGATTTTAATTACATCGCACCGTTTAGAGGATATTGAGCGTATGTGTAACCGAATCGGGTTTTTGGAAGGAAATCAGCTCACAAGTGTTATGGATTTAGATGAATTAAAGAATGACTACGTCAAAATCCAGATGGCATTTGAAGAGGATATGAACTTAAGTATTAGAAAAAAAGGCGTTGCCATTTTAGATCAAGCGGGTGTGTTCTATACAGCACTTGTACTCAAAACAGATGAAGAAGCAAAAGAGTATTTGAAATCGCTTGAACCAAAAGTCTGGCATGAACTGCCTGTAAATTTAGAAGAAGTATTCATTGCAAAGTTTGGAGGGAAACGCAGATGGTAAAGCGGCAATTGTTATATAAGGAATGGAAGCAGTCTGAGCTGACATTCATTTTAGTGATGCTTGTTGCGGTCTTTGCGACGCCATTATCCCTCTTAATGGAGTACTCAACCTTTCAAGATTGTTTGAATAACCGAGACTGTCTAATGGATACAACAACATTCACTTATATTTTTAAGACGGACGCATTTCTCTCACTTTCATGGGTCATGGGCATATTTTTTGCTGTGATTCAGCTAGGATTTGAAAGAAATAAAGGGCAGATGGACTTTACCGTATCCTTGCCGTTTAGTAGAAGTTCCATCTTTCACACAAAGTTTTTCTTAGGTGCTGGAATTATTGCAAGTGTTCATGCTGTTTCATACCTTCTCATTTATTTATTAAAATTAGGTCTTGGGCCAATAGAGACACCTGGATTTAACAGTCTTTATGTTTCTGCACTGTTGTCAGCCTTGATGATCTATAGTTTGTTTTTTGCAGCAGGTGCTTTAACAGGGAGTGCTATTTCTCAAGCAATCGTTGGATTTAGTACAGCTATTTTACCTTACTTAGTGATTGGTTTACCAATCCTTCATTTAGATTTTATCTTTAAAACAAGCGGGATGTGGCTGGATAAAATCTTTAATTTCTTGATCACGCCCATTTCCCCCATTACTTATATTACAGCTAACAGTTTTTATCAGGAATATCCGCTTTGGTTCAATGGTGAAGAATACATCGTTCCAATTGTCATGATGTTGCTATTTTACCTTATTGGCTTGTTTAGCTTTATTAAACATCCAATTGAACGAAATGGCCGATTCTTCCTTTATTCAATAATGGATCGCCCAATTCAAATTATGGTGATCGTGTTTGGCGTCTTAGGGTTTGGCTGGGTTGGTTTCTCCTCAGATTCATTAGTTGGATATTTTGTTGGTATGTGCATCGGTGGAGCTGTAGGCGCACTGACGAGTTATTTCTTAATCTATCGAAAAAGATAAACAGAGAGCAGGGGAGTAGAGATGATTCAAATTCAATCGTTAGATCATGTGTTTAAAATTGGGAAAAAGGGCAGGGAGAACGAGATTCCTGTGCTCAAAGACATTGATTTGTCTATTAAAAGAGGCGAAATTGCATGTATCGTCGGACGAAGCGGTTCGGGGAAATCAACTTTACTGAATTTAATATCGGGATATATTACGCCAACAAGCGGACAAATTATGGTTGATGGCACCAATGTGACCGGCTTTAATGAGAAAGAATGGGCAGACTTTCGGTTAGATCATTTTGGCTTTATCTTTCAAAGCTTTCAATTGATCGGGAGTTTAACAACATATGAGAACGTTGAACTTCCGCTCACTTTAAAAGGTGTGAAACCGTCTGAGCGAAAAGTGAAAGTAAAGGAAATGCTGAAACGAGTTGGTCTTGAACATCACGCAGGACATTATCCTAATGAACTGTCAGGTGGACAGCAGCAGCGTGTGAGTATTGCAAGAGCCTTGATCCTTAATCCGTCTATTATTTTAGCGGATGAGCCAACAGGCAGTCTGGATTCAGAAACTGAAGGCGAAATTCTAGCCTTTATCCAGCAGCTTAATCGTGAAAAAGGAATTACATTTGTCATCATTACACATGACGATGAAGTCGCTTCAATCGCAGACACAACGTTCCAGCTTCATGATGGTGTATTAAAGAAAGGGGATCAGTCCATTGAAATTTAGAGATCAGGTCAAATTCATCAGAAGAAATATGAAGAAAAATAGATTGCGTGTGTTTATGACCATACTTGCAACGACAATGGCATGCTCTTTCTTAATCGTTCTAGCGTCAATTGGTTTTGGTCTGCAAAAATCGGCTCAAGATGAAATCATGAAACAACAAATTATCACAGAAATTAAAGTGTTAGGCAAAGAAAAAGGTGACGTCAAGGTTGACGATTTAAAGAAATATGATCATGCGAAATCTGTCGTTGCAAGAACGTCAATCATTCCATCGGTTCACGTCGAGCTCGATAATCGCTCAAGTGATACGCAGGCTGTACTGACAGATATGAAAGAAGAAAAAGAGGCAGGCCTTGAACTAGACCGTGGAAAAGTCCCAACATCGGCGAATGAAATTGTAGTTGGGTATCAAATGGCAGAACAACTTTGGACGGAAAAAGAACGAAAAGACTATGAAAAAGAAATGAATCAGACATCGAATGGTGAAGAGACACCGGAAGAGCCAAAAGGCTATACGAAGGAAATTTTAAACAAAGTCATTCAAATCAAGGTGCCGAAACTGAATGAAGAAAATGAAGTGGTGAAAGAAAAGACGTTCGATTTCCGTGTCGTCGGTGTATTGAAGAAACCGAATTTGGAGTGGCAGCAGGATCATAAAATTCTTATTCCGAATGCTTATGAAAAAGAATTTAGTCAAGTGCTCGATCTGTCTCCTGATGCAGGAAATGTCGAAAAAATGACGTCTGTCTATGCTGATAAGTTCGACAATGTCGGTGCGCTCACAGATAAGCTGACAGATGACGGCTATCAAGTCATCTCTGTGACGAATCAGCTTGAAGGAATGGATATGTTCTTTACAGTCTTTAAAATTGGACTCATCTTTGTTGGATGTATTGCGGTGATTATTTCGGCGATCGGCATTTTCAATACGATGACAATGGCCGTAACAGAGCGGACACAAGAGATTGGGATCATGAAAGCCATCGGTGCGAATCCTTCCATTATTAAGCGAATGTTCCTCATGGAAAGTGCTTATATTGGGGTGATTGGATCGATCATCGGGATCATCATCTCGTACATCGTTAGTTTTGCAGTGAATTTAATCATTCCAGCGATTTTGTCTTCCATGTCTGAAGGGGGATCCAGTGATCAATTCTCGATCACCTTCTCCTATATTCCGCTAAGCCTTGTGGTCACAGCAACAGTGATTAGTGCAGGAGTCGCTATTATTTCTGGACTCAATCCAGCACGTAAGGCGACAAAAACGAATGTATTAACAGCATTAAGAAGAGAAATTTAAAGAAGAACCTCCTGTACCTATATTGGGCTGACAGGAGGTTTTTTATCGTCAAAAGATGTCTATTGCTTTGGTGCCCGGTACCCTGCACGCTCAGCTTCTTCTACGGAGCAGAACATTTTGGTCACGTTTTTTGTCCGTGAGTAGTATCTGCTACTTGGTGTGTGATATATGCCGTTGACACTTCCTTTAATATTACAGGCGGCAGATTCTTTTTTTGTTTCTTTTTGTGACTCATGACCGCCAGTATTCGACCCATCATCTTTAGGAGCAGATCGCTGGGCCGATGACGTGGTGTCTTTGTTTACTTTCTGGTGTTCTTTTTTGAGTGTTTCGTTTGTAGAGGTTAGCTTGTCTATTTTCTCTTCAAGCTCATGGATGGTTTTTTCTTGCTGTTTGACTGTCTTCTTTTCGGAGGTGATGTTTTCTAATTTCTTGGATAGCTTTTCTTTTTCTTTGGTCACGTCTTCTAAAGAGGCCGTCAGCGTTTCTTTGTCTTCCTTTAGACGAGAAATGTCAGATGCTAATTGTTTTTGCTCTTTCAGCAGCTGTTCAGAAGATGGATCTGCTTGTGCCTTCGGAGCACCTGTGCCGGCAAACGGTAATGACATAATAGAAAAAACAAGACCAATGGTCAAAAAAGGATAGAAGAGTTTTTTTGAAAAGATTTGTTGATTTTGGTGTTTAAGTAATAAGAAATTGACGGCATATCCTATGGCGAAACAAATACATAAAAGACCTATGATGAGTAACATCATCATCTGGCAGCCCCCCTATATCGCTATTTATACCTATCATACCTCATTTTTCCATTTTGGGGAGCGGTTCAATTAAAAAAACCCTGTTTAAACAGGGTTTTCAGCTAATGGCAATCCTTTGATTGCTTCTTTTACTGTTAAATAAGTGATCGTATTCTGGAAGTCTGTATCTAAGTCTTTCATTTTCATCGCAAGCTGTGGTTTGATCCCAGTGATGATGAGTTCAGTTCCAGTTAAGTTCAGCAGGTGATGCAGTTTGAAAATTCGCGCTGCAACGGAATCATCGACATCAATTAAACCAGAAAGATCGACAATTAAATAATCATCCTTTGAATCTTCTAATATACAAGTTAACTTCGCGACGATGGCATCAAAGCGTTCTTCTGATAATTTTCCGATGAGTGGAAGAGCGGAAACACCATTTTTGATTGGGACAATTGGCGTCGACAGAGAGGTGACTTCCTGTAAGGAATCTTCTAGGAGTTGTTCATATTCTTTCTGCTTTGTAATGTCCTTTTGAAAGCCAATAAAAAATGTTTTGTCATCTTGTTCAATGTATAGAGGATCTATATTGAGTTCATTCCAAAAAAAAGTACCGTCTTTTTTATAATTTTTGAGCTGTGTGGTAATAGGTGTTTTGTGTTGAATTCCGTGACGTATTAAGTCAAGTTGCTCTTGATTTGTGTCTTTTCCTTGGAGGAATCGACAATTACGTCCAAGAATCTCATCTGGTTTGTATCCAGTCATTTGTGTAAAGCCATGATTCACATAAACAATAGGGTTATCCTCTAAAGAAGGGTCTGTAATGACAACACCAATCCGCGCATGATCCAGCGCTTTTTTTATGAGTTCAAGCTGTTTTTGCAAGCCGAAGATGTTCGAGCTGACCATATTACCCTCCTTTGCTGCTACTATCAGACATTTAAGATGGTTTTTTTAAAACCAAATGAATTCTTTTTAAACGTAACATAACATATGTTCTGTTTCAATGATTGCAATCGTTTTGTTAAATTTGTCATCATAGTTTGTCCTCCATTAGAATAGAGTAAGTAAGGAGACTTTTCATTAGAAAAAGAAGGGATCATTTGAGGAAAATTCATAAAATGACAAAAATAGTTAATATGGATTAGGTAAAAATGATTCCAATGCATCAAGATTGTTTTTGGGTCATTCACATATAATGGAAGAAACAAGCTTTTTTTCTTCGTTAGAGAGAATAGACCTTTTACATGGATTATGACGGAACAGCAGAATGGCATTACAGGGGGCTGGACAGCCTGAAGTCGCTTTACTATTCTAAGGGCTTTAGGAAGGTGATGAAAATGCTGCAACAAGTCATTATTGCTTGCGCCATTGGAGGGGTCATGGGCATTCTCGGTCACGTAAAGAAAAAAGGCAGGCTAGAGAAGCCCAGAATGACAAAGAAGTTTATTTATCTAGGGTTTATTGAAGATTGGCTCGTTGGGATGATTGCTGCTACACTGCTTGTCTTATCCTCAAATCCCGAATCTAGTCTGCACTTGATCATCTTATCCATTATTTCAGGTTACGGAGGAGAAGCAGTTCTGCGAAGCTTCGATTTTGTGAGAGAAGAACGTTCACAGGATGCAGGCTCCAACCGTCATAACCGATCTCCACACGAATAATATCCTCACTTTACCCTAGTCTAGGGTACATTCCCATTGTATACAAAACTGCTTGCACTTATGATCATAATTCTATAAAATACTACTTAGATGACGGTTACGATAAGAACAGTGAAGAGGAGTAGTAGGAAAGCAGTATTTGTCTTTAGAGAATTGACGGCTGGTGAAAGTCAATCAAATCTGCTTCTGAACTCGCCTCAGAGTTGCAGTTGCGTTAAAGCTTCTGTCGCATGTCTGCGTTAAAGATATTAAGTGAGCGTATGAACAGTTCATGACGCTAACAAGGGTGGTACCGCGGGAACCAAAAAATCTCTCGTCCCTTTCTAGGGATGAGGGTTTTTTGTTGATTTTAGAAAAATCTGAATTCTTGCAGTGGTCATCTGTGCAGATAAAGCCGTACACATTAAAGGAGGTTTTCACATTGAGTTTTCAGCATCGGGAAATTGAAAAGAAGTGGCAGGATTATTGGCTGACACATAAAACATTCGCCACATCTGACTCGGAAGATAAGCCAAAGTTTTATGCGCTAGATATGTTTCCTTATCCATCAGGAGCAGGGCTTCATGTAGGGCATCCTGAAGGATACACAGCAACGGATATTTTATCACGTATGAAACGTATGCAGGGATACGATGTTCTTCATCCAATGGGATGGGACGCATTTGGTCTTCCAGCGGAACAATATGCGCTGGATACAGGAAATGATCCAGCTGCATTTACAGAAGAGAACATTAATAATTTCCGCCGCCAAATTCAATCATTGGGCTTCTCGTATGATTGGGATCGAGAAATTAACACGACAGATCCGAATTATTATAAATGGACGCAGTGGATTTTCTTGAAATTGTACGAAAAAGGATTGGCGTATATTGATGAAGTACCTGTAAACTGGTGCCCAGCACTTGGTACAGTCCTTGCAAATGAAGAAGTCATTGATGGGAAAAGTGAGCGCGGAGGGCATCCTGTTGAAAGACGTCCAATGAAGCAATGGATGCTAAAAATTACAGCATATGCGGACAGGCTATTAGAAGATTTAGAAGACATTGATTGGCCTGAAAGCATCAAAGACATGCAGCGCAACTGGATTGGACGTTCTGAAGGTGCACATGTTCACTTCGAAGTAGAAGGACATGACGAACAGTTTACTGTGTTTACAACACGTCCTGATACACTATTTGGTGCAACATATGCCGTTCTTGCACCAGAGCATACACTAGTTGAAAAAATTACAACAGCTGCTCAAAAAGAAGCAGTTGAAGCATATATCAAAGAAATTCAATCTAAGAGTGACTTAGAGCGAACAGATCTTGCTAAAACGAAAACGGGCATTTTCACAGGTGCTTATGCCATCAATCCATTGAATGGGGAAAAGATGCCGATCTGGATTGCAGATTATGTGTTAGCCACATATGGCACTGGAGCGATTATGGCAGTTCCTGCTCATGATGAGCGTGATTATGAATTCGCCAAAACATTCGATCTTCCCATCAAAGAGGTTGTCGAAGGTGGAGACATTGACAAAGAAGCCTACACAGGTGATGGAAAGCACATCAACTCTGATTTCTTAAACGGCTTAGGGAAAGAAGAAGCAATTGAAAAAGCGATTGCATGGCTGGAAGAACATCAAAAAGGTGAAAAGAAAGTCACTTATCGTTTAAGAGACTGGCTGTTCAGCCGTCAGCGTTACTGGGGAGAGCCAATTCCAATTATTCATTGGGAGGACGGAACATCTTCAGCTGTTTCAGAGGAAGAGCTTCCACTGATTTTGCCTAAGACGACTGAGATTAAGCCAAGCGGAACAGGTGAATCACCTTTAGCCAATATTAAAGACTGGGTTGAGGTTGTAGATCCTGTAACAGGTAAGAAAGGCCGCCGTGAAACGAATACGATGCCACAATGGGCAGGTAGCTGCTGGTACTTCTTACGTTATATTGATCCACATAACACAGAAGAACTTGCATCGCCTGAAAAGCTGAAGAAATGGCTTCCTGTTGATGTGTATATTGGTGGAGCAGAACATGCTGTGCTTCATCTGCTATATGCACGATTCTGGCATAAATTCTTGTATGATATTGGTGTTGTTCCAACAAAAGAACCGTTCATGAAATTGTTCAACCAAGGAATGATTCTTGGTGAAAATAATGAAAAAATGAGTAAATCAAAAGGGAATGTTGTCAACCCAGATGATATCGTAGAATCTCATGGTGCAGATACATTAAGACTGTACGAAATGTTCATGGGACCTTTAGATGCGTCGATTGCTTGGTCTGAAACAGGTCTTGATGGTGCTCGTCGTTTCCTAGATCGTGTATGGCGTCTGTTTACAAATGAAGATGGCTCCATCAGTGATAAAGTGACAGAGCAATCTGGCGGGCCATTAGAGCGAAGCTACCATGAAACCGTCATGAAGGTAACGGATCATTATGAAGGCTTACGTTTCAATACTGGGATTTCACAATTAATGGTGTTCATCAACGATGCATACAAGGCTGACACACTGCCGAAAGAATATGCAGAAGGATTTGTGAAACTTCTTTCTCCGATTGCACCGCATGTAGCGGAAGAGCTTTGGAATAAACTTGGTCATGAAGGGTCTATTTCTTATGAAGCATGGCCGCAATATGATGAGTCAAAACTTGTCGATGATGAAGTGGAAATTGTCGTACAGCTAAATGGAAAAGTGAAAGCAAAATTAACGGTTCCTGCTGATGCAACAAAAGAGCAGCTAGAAGAGCTTGCGAAAAATGATGCACGGATAAAAGAACAGCTTGAAGGGAAAACAATCCGTAAAGTGATTGCGGTTCCTGGAAAACTTGTCAATATTGTCGCAAACTAATGAACGCACCCATCGGTATCAGCCGATGGGTGTTGTTTATTTCCCGGGACATAATTTTGTCGAAAACAAGGTGATTCCTCCATCAATCTCGTATTTAACAAGTTGATCAAGAAAATGAGGAGTGACGTCAATGGAAAAGGAAAGCAAACGTGAACAACTGCTCAGTTTATTAGGGGAAATGCCGGAGCGCCATCGTGTAGAGGCGTATACGTTAAAGATTGAGGAACGTGAATCGTACTTAGTAGAAACACTCATTCTCTCTATTCATGGGGTGGAGGAAGTTCCGGCTTATTTTGTGAAGCCGAAAGATACAGTGAAAAAAAGGCCTGTTGTCTTGTTCCAGCATTCTCATGGTGGGAATTATGTGGATGGGAAAGAAGAGTTATTGAAGGGGGCTCATTATTTGCAAGCGCCTTCATACGCAAAAGAATTCACTTCAAAAGGCTATAGTGTGTTGGCGATTGATCATGCGGGATTTGGTGAAAGAAGGGGGAGAACAGAAAGTGAAATTTTCAAAGAAATG
Organism: Bacillus sp. G402; assembly: GCF_051172515.1. Classification (NCBI taxonomy): domain Bacteria; kingdom Bacillati; phylum Bacillota; class Bacilli; order Caryophanales; family Bacillaceae; genus Bacillus; species Bacillus sp. G402. The sequence continues at coordinate 187,103 of NZ_JBPIZC010000005.1, read as the reverse complement.
CTGTTAACAGGAAAAGTGATGTGGGGCATGATGCTGTATGAGAGCATGTGTGCAATTGATTATTTGCTGTCCCGCTCTGATGTGCTTCCAGAGCGTTTAGCTGTTTTTGGGATGTCAATGGGCGGCCTTCTTTCATGGTGGACGGCAGCACTTGATGAGAGGGTCAGTGTGTGTGTGGATCTTTGCGCACAGGTTGATCATCACACATTGATTGAAAAGAATCATTTAGATAGACACGGTTTTTACTATTATGTACCGAGCTTAGCTAAGCACTTTACAGCAGCTGACATCCAAGAAATGATTTTCCCAAGACCGCATTTAAGCTTAGTTGGAAAGCATGATCAGCTTACACCTGCTGAAGGTGTTGGACGAATTCAACAGACATTAAGTCAAGCCTATCAAGCTGCTTCCTTAAAGGAACGTTATCAGCTTATAGGTCTACATGCAGGTCATTTTGAAACGGCTGCTATGCGCCACGAGGCTACACGTTTTTTGAAAAAGTGGCTGTAATCAATAGACGGCATGGACATACTACTCCGATAGAAGATGAAGGAGGAAACAGATGAAAAAAATCACCATGATTGGCGGATGTGGTGTCATCGGACGTTTATTAACTAAAGAGCTCTCTTTGGAGTATGACCTGACCATCATTGATCAAACAAGGTGTGTAGAAGAAGTCATCATGGCAAATGCGGCAATTGAAGAGGAGTTGTTTCAAGCCATTCCAAGAGATACAGATGTGATCATTCATCTTTTAAACATAGACATGACGCATGATGTGATGAATGAAAAGGAGTTTGCAAAAATGAATGATGTGTTTTGGAAAAGCACGTATGATATGTTTCGTTCAGCGGCCCGGTTAAGCATTCCAAAAGTCATTTTTGCAAGCAGTAATCATGTGACAGATCGATATGAAAAAGATGGTCACTCCTTACTAGGGCGAGAAATTACGACTGATGATGTACCAGCAACGAAAAATGTGTATGGCATTTTAAAATTTGCTTCCGAACAGCTTGGGCGTTTGTTTCACGATCAAACAGGTATGTCTGTCATCAATTTGAGAATTGGAACCGTCGTGACAGATGAGATGGAAGGATTGCACACCAAAAAAAGAACGAAACGAACGCTTCTTTCACATGAAGACCTTTTCGGCATGATCAAGGCTGCCATCGAAACGGACGTTCCATTCGGGACTTATTATGCCGTATCAGAAAACGAAGGAAAACCTTGGTCTACTGAGAAAACGAAGCAGGAGTTAGGCTACAGGCCAGATGTCAATACGGCAGAAATTCTGAAAGAAAACGATCAGGCATAGGGCATAATCATGACATTAGCTCATGATCTTTTTCTTTTCATTGATGAGGCTAAAAGCACGAATGGCATGATCATCTCTGTGGTCTGTCATGATGATTATAGACGCTTTCTTCCCCCGTTTGTTACATTTTAATCACGATATCGTCAAAGGCTGCAGCTTATGTTCAGACGAAATGATAACGCTTACAAAGAAAGGGCGTGATGAACATAGATCGTTCTATTAAAGGCCGATTGTTCAATGTATTTAATTACTCTTTTCTACTCATGTTCGCATTAATATGTGTGCTCCCGTTCATCCATGTCATTGCCGCCTCTTTTGCGACAGTAGAAGAGGTCATCTCAAAGAAGTTTATTTTGTTTCCAACGACGTTTTCTCTAGAGGCCTATCGCTATATCTTTTCTACAGATATTGTGTATCGCAGCCTGATTGTATCCATTCTTGTGACACTCGTTGGAACAGCGGTCAGCATGTTTTTATCCTCACTCATGGCGTATGGGCTGTCTCGTCAAGAGCTAAAGGGCCGAAGAACCCTCATGTTTCTCGTTGTCTTCACGATGCTGTTTAGCGGAGGGATGATTCCGACGTTTATTGTCGTGAAAACACTAGGGCTGCTTGATACTTACTGGTCACTCATTCTGCCAGTGGCCATCAATGCATTCAATTTGATCATTTTGAAAAACTTCTTTCAAAACATTCCGGCAAGCCTTGAAGAATCAGCGAAGATGGACGGCTGTAACGACTTAGGGATCTTCTTTAAAATTGTACTGCCACTTTCTTTGCCAGCTATTGCGACGATTTCACTTTTTTATGCCGTGACGTATTGGAATACGTACATGACAGCCATTTTATATTTAAACGATTCAGTGAAATGGCCGATTCAGGTCCTGTTAAGACAAATCGTCATTGTATCAAGCGGTATGCAGGGAGATATGTCAGATATGGGCTCATCAACACCGCCGCCAGACCAAACCATTAAAATGGCGGTCATCGTCGTGGCGACCATTCCCGTTCTGCTTGTCTATCCATTTATTCAAAAGCATTTCAACAAAGGGGCATTACTAGGTTCTGTAAAGGGTTAAAAAGATGGAATAACGGAGGGATCTTATGGGGAGAAAGAAATTATGGCTGATTGCCTTTGTTTTGTTATTTGCCGCAAGCGGTATTCTGTCAGCTTGTTCAAGTAAAGGAGCAAGCTCATCAGATGAAAAGGTTGATTTAGACAAAAAGGTGAAACTGACATGGATGGCGATTTTGTATCATCAGCAGCCGCCAAAAGATTCAGTGTTAGAAGAGATTGAGAAGCTCACAAATACAGAGCTTGATATTACGTGGGTGCCTGATGCGGTGAAAGAAGACCGTTTAAATTCAGCACTTGCCGCAGGGAACCTCCCGCAAATTGTGACGATTCAAGACATTAAGAATTCATCTGCTATCAATGCGTTCAGATCTGGCATGTTCTGGGAAATCGGTCCATACTTAAAGGATTATCCAAATTTAAGTAAGATGAACGAACTGATTAATAAAAATGCCTCAATCGATGGGAAGCTTTATGGCATTTATAGAGAGAGACCACTTTCAAGACAAGGGATTGTCATTCGAAAGGATTGGCTTGAAAATTTAAATTTGGATACACCAAAAACGCTGGATGACCTTTATGAAGTAGCCAAGGCATTTACTGAAAAAGATCCGAACAAAAATGGCAAGGACGATACGATTGGTTTTACAGACCGTAACGATTTGATTTACGGTGCATTTAAAACGCTTGGTTCTTATGAAGGAATGCCAACAGATTGGAAAGAGGAAAACGGCAAATTTACGCCAGACTTTATGACAGATGAGTATATGAATACAATGAAATATATGAAAAAGCTGCGTGACAATGGTTATATAAACAAAGACTTCCCAGTCACAAGCAAAACGCAGCAGCAAGAATTGTTCTCACAAGGAAAAGCGGGTATCTATGTAGGAAATATGGTAGATGCAGTGAACTTAAGAGATGATGCAACAGATAAAAACATGGAAGTGGATATTATCAACCGAATCAAAGGCCCAGATGGAAAAGAACGTGTATGGGCATCAGGCGGCCATAATGGCATCTTCGCCTTCCCAAAAACAAGCGTCAAATCAGAAGCAGAGTTAAAGAGAATTTTGGCTTTCTTTGACCGCATTGCAGAAGAAGACGTGTATGGTCTCATGACATACGGGATTGATGGAAAGCATTATAACAAACAAGATGGAAATACATTTGTGAGGGAAGAAAGCCAAGTGAAAAGCTGGCAGACAGATGTACAGCCGCTTGTCAGCCTCGTAGGGATTGATAAACGTTACTTGAAAAATAAAGGCGATGCAGTTCGTACAAAATATGAAGAGCTGGAAGAAGACAATAAAAACATCATTGTCGCTAACCCTGCTGAAAGCCTGTATTCAGAAACAGCATCAGAGCGAGGAAATGAATTGAAGAAAATCATCGATGATGCGACCTATAAGTTCATTCTTGGTGATATCAACGAAGAACAATTTAAGAAAGATGTAGAGAAGTGGAAATCAAATGGTGGAAATAAAATCATAGAAGAATATGAAGCTTCCTTTAAAAAATCAAAATGATGAACATGAAGACCCCCGCTTAGTAAAAAGCGGGGGTGTTTTCATTAAAAATCGAAGTTGTCTGGGTCAGGACCAATTCGTTTATTTTCATTTAAGTCAGACAGGCGCTTCATATCCTCATCAGATAGGACAAAATCAAAAATATCGGCATTTTCTTGTAAACGATGGGCTTTCGTTGATTTAGGAATCGTAATGACGCCTTTTTGCACATCCCAGCGCAAAATAATTTGAGCAGGTGTTTTGCTGTATGTGCCTGCAAGCTCCATGATCAGCGGGTGGTGCAGCAGCTCTCCCTGCATAAGTGGTGACCAGGCTTCCATTTGGATGCCATGTGTTTTCAAATACGTAAACAGCGTTTCCTGCGTGAGTTTTGGATGAAACTCGACTTGATTAATTGCTGGAATGATGTCCGCATCTTTCAATAATTCGTCTAGATGATGCGGCTGAAAGTTACTCACACCGATGGCTCTGACTTTTCCTTCACGGTATAGCGTTTCAAGCGCGCGCCATGCTTCTTTGTATTTCCCTTCAACTGGCCAGTGAATTAAATACAGATCAAGATAATCAAGCTGAAGTTTTTTCAGGCTGTCTTCGTATGCTTTTAGTGTCGCTTCATATCCTAAATCGGCATTCCACACTTTGGATGTCACAAAGATGTCTTCGCGGCGAAGGCCTGTTTCTGCTAGACCAAGTTGTATGCCTCGTCCAACACCTTCTTCATTGCCGTAAATAGAAGCTGTATCAATACTGCGATATCCTAATTGAATGGCTGTTTTAACAGCTTCAATTAATTCCGTTCCTTCTTCAACCTGAAAGACCCCAAGACCAAATCCTGGCATGCGGACGCCGTTGTTTAATGTTTTTGTACTTTGTAAATCGTTCATATGAAAGACTCCTTTACATGGTTTGTTTGTATTCTTTTTGTTCGATTTGATGACTCACCATTGTGAGTAAGGCAGCCATGAGCACCATGATGCCGCCAACCCAGCCAGTATGCACAAGCCCAAGGGTATCTGTCACGATGCCGCCTAAAAATGAACCAATGGCGATACCTGCATTAAAGGCAGCGATATTCAGAGCGGAAGCAACGTCGACAGCTCCAGGTGTATACCTTTCTGCAAAATCAACGACGGCAACTTGAAGGCCGGGTACATTCATGAAAGCAAACAGTCCCATCAGCATCACAGTTCCAATCCCGAGTGTCATAAATCCAGCAGTAAAGCTAAGGATAAACAAGATGAGACTTTGAATGATAAACATATAAATCAGTGCCTTCATTGGCTGTTTATTCGCTGCTTTTCCGCCAATGACATTCCCAGCGGCGATGGTCATCCCGTATAACAGCAGGATCAAGGCAACTGTTTCAGGCGCAAGACCTGTCACATGCTGCAAGAGAGGGGATAAATAGGTGAAGACGACAAAAGTTCCTCCATACCCTGTAGCAGTAATGACAAATAAAAGCAAAATTCTTTTCGTCTTTAATAAGGCTGCTTGATCCTTAAACGTTGTTTTCACGCCCTGTTTCAATTGAGACGGAACAAGGAAATAGTTAGAAATCAGTGCGATTAGGCCAATCATGACAATCACACCAAATGACGTCCGCCAGCCGAGCTCATGACCAAGAAACGTACCGAATGGCACACCGGTCACAGTAGCGACTGTTAAACCAGTGAACATAAAGGCAATAGCGCTTGCCCGCTTTTCTTTCACCACAAGGCTTGCGGCAATGGTTGAGCCAATCGACATAAATACGCCATGTGATAGGGCTGAAATCACTCGTCCGATTAAGAGCACAGAAAAAGTTGGGGCAATCGTGGCGAGTGTATTTCCGATCAAAAAGACGAGCATAATGAGCAAAAGCAATGTCTTTTTGTTCATAGCGGAAGTCAGGGAGGTTAGAATTGGTGCGCCAAAGGTAACACCGAGCGCATATAAAGAAACAGTCCAGCCGGCCTGACTGACACTCACGCCAAAGTCCTCTGAGATCATCGGTAGGAGACCTACAGAGATAAATTCAGTTGTACCTATAGCAAATGCACTAATCGCTAGTGCGAGAAGGGCAAAGTGATTTTGTTTGTTTTGCATCGTGATTCACATCCTTCTTTCATGACATTTTAATAGACGAAGCCGATCGGCAAGAGTTATTATCTAACATAGATGACAGAAAAAAAAGTACGTACTTTTTTGTAATATAGGTACTAAAAAGTGCCTGTTCAGCATCAAAAGGAGTGAAGAGACGTTGGAAAAGAAGAAATATAATATCTCTGTGGAAGCAACGCTTGAAGTGATCGGCGGGAAATGGAAGTGTGTCATTTTATGTCATTTAACACATGGGAAAAAGCGGACGAGTGAACTGAAGCGCCTCATGCCAAATATCACGCAAAAAATGCTCACACAGCAGCTGCGAGAGCTTGAAAATGACGGTGTGATTAACCGCATTGTATATGAACAAGTGCCGCCTAAAGTGGAGTATGAATTAAGTGAATACGGACAGTCACTTGAGCGAATTTTAAATGCGTTATGTGATTGGGGGGCAGCCCATATTGAACGAGTGTATGGCGAGCCGCTTTCAGTGCTGGAAGACAGTATCCTAAATGAACAGTTTAAATAAAAAAGTCCCGCTTCTTGTGAGAGCGGGACTTTTCTTTATGTGCCTTTTTTCTGATCACGGTATTTCCCAGGCGTCGTGCCTTCCAGCTTTTTAAAGGAGCGGATGAAATTTTGCGGATTTTTATATTTTAGCTTTTCCGAAATTTCTTTCACCGACATATCCGTTTCCACCAACCAGTTTTTGGCGACATGATGTCGGTAAGACGAGAGATATTCACTAAAGGAGATATCCATTTCTTTTCTAAAAATACTACTTAAATAATTTGGATTGTAGTGCAGGCGTGTAGCGATTTCATCCAATGTCAGATCTGAGTCAAATTCTTGATGAATGATATGAATGATTTTCTCTGAGATATTTTTATATTGAGAGTCTTCACGCGCGCCGAGCTGATTAATGATGGGTCGAATGATCTCATGTTTCAGCCACGCTTCTGTATCTTCAAACGTTTTAAACTCAAAGATCGTATCATAGAGCATTTTATTATCTTCGACTTCAAACAATTCAATGCCTAGCAAATGCATCAGCTCAATGAGATTGTTTAAAAAACGAGCGAGAGCAATCTGGTACTCATGTGGTCCCGCATTTTTAGAAAAAATGGATTGCAGAAGGACATGTAAATAGTGATCTGCCTTGCCTTGATCGCCTGCTTTAATGGCATCAAATAAATCATGCTGCAGTTGTTTTGGGAAATGAGTCTTAAACGTCTTTCCTTGCTGAATATGCTCGTATAAAAGAATGGATTTTTTCTCTGCTTTGAGCCTGTATTTTAAGGCTTCTTTTCCCTCAATATAAGCATGTTTGGCCATAGAGAGCTCTTTAAATGAGCGACTGATCCCAATGCTGATCGACAAGCCCAGCTCTTCCTCAATCCGCTGCTGAATTGTTTCGGCTAATTGATTTAAATATTCAGTAAATTTCTCTTCTGACTTCGATTGATTGAGGACAATCGTCGTTTGATGCTGATTGACAACGGTCGGCTGAAGGTGCTCCTCTAGCGGAATAATCTGCTCAATCAGTCCATTTATCGCAAATAAAAGCAAGTCTGCATCCTTTTTTTCATACGGCGTTCCTTTTAGTGTATCGATTTGGGTCACAAGCATGGATAAATGGGACCAGTCACGAGGAAAGCCTAGACTTTGAAATCGGTTGTGAATCTCTTCTTCCGTCAGCTTGCCAAGCAGCAGCCGCACCATAAAGTATTGCTGTAAGTGTGTTACTTGCTGTTCAATCCGTTCCTCTAGATCATTGTTTTGATCTTTCATTTGTTTAATGCTCGATTCGATGAGCTCAAATTCATTTTGGAAAGGCTGTTTATGCAAAAACGACTCATTACGTGCAAAGGATTCGTATAATAAGCGAATCGGTTTATAAAAGTGTCTAGAGCCAAACCATGAAAATAATAATGAAAGCGCTAACAAAATAAAGCAAATAATAAAGGTGATCCACCCGATTGATTTCGTTTGCTGCTTTAGTTCTGGAATGGAGACAAAGGATAAGTATGTCCATTCGTTATAATCTGATTTTTGAAACGTAATTTGATAGTTTAGTTCATCGATTTTCATATCAAATTGTCCGGATCGTTCTTCAAGTGACAGGACATGTTTGACGAAATCTTGATTTTTTAACGAGTCACCAATTTGTTCTTTTCGATTATGTAGCAGCACTTTTCCGTTTGTATCAATGACAAACATACTATCAGATTGAGAGAAGTCAGGCATGTTGTCAGCAATCACGCAGCTTGGAATGCTGGCGACGGCGATCCCCTTTTTTTGGACACTATTCATCGGCAGCTGCTTGATTAAATTCACATTGTATTTGCAAAAGGATGTCTTTCCTTCTTTTGTTGAGACAAGTGGATTATTTTCTTCAAGTGCCCAGCTGGAATGACTCGGAATATTGAGGTAAGAGGTTAACGCTTTCTCTTGATCCCCGTTTGAGACATGATAAAGACCAGAATTGTTCATATACCAATCTTCCATTTTACTAACAAGTGTAATATTGGAGAGATCAGTGTCGAAGGTTTGTAGGTAATTCAGTTCTTGCTGGACTTGATTATAAAGTTGGAATTGGTCTGGATTTAAAGGTTCTGCCAGTGTTTGAAGGAGAGGCGGCGAACTGACATAGTGAGTGAGAGAATGATCTACTGTCTTTAGAATATGCTCAATATTGGATTGCGTTTGTTTGACGCTGTCCAGCTTTTCATTTGAAATATTTTCGAGTGCAGTTTTTTGCGAATGCTGATAAGAAAAAATACCGACAATAATAACAGGAATTGTACTAAGCACGAAAAAAAACGTCACCAGCTTGTAATAAAATTTATACTGCTTTCTTTTCATAAAACCCCCCATTTCAAACGAAACAATCTTTTCCCCTTAGTTTATTAATCCAAAAATCTGGTAGGTTTGTCAATAATCATTTTCTGAGATTAGGATCATTTTCTTATGTTTTATGTAACGTTTTGAGTAGCTTCCCCTGAGTAAATATGATCTGATGATATGATTGTAGACGGATTTTTCATCCTTAAGATACAGTTAACACATGCATCAGCATGAGGGGAGGCTTTATCTGTGAAAACACAGGATGTCACTGCCAAGGGTGTGCCTGCGGCAGCTTTGAAAAAAGAAAAGAGAAAGCGCTTACTTAACCAATTACTTAGTCAAAAATTTCTGTATTTAATGATTTTGCCAGGGCTCCTTTATTTTCTTGTCTTTAAATATGTCCCTATGTGGGGGCTGATCATTGCCTTTCAAGATTACCAGCCGTTTCTCGGGATTCTTGGCAGTGAGTGGGTTGGCTTCAAACACTTTATTCGCTTATTTACAGAACCAACATTTTTCATCTTATTAAAAAATACGCTCATTTTATTTGCCATGAATGTCGTGATTTTCTTTCCGATTCCGATCTTATTAGCCCTTCTTTTAAACGAGGTCAGATTGGCACTGTTTAAGAAATTTGTTCAGACAATGATTTATATTCCTCACTTCATGTCATGGGTGATTGTCGTGTCCTTATCTTTTGTTTTGTTAACGGTAGATGGCGGGTTAATCAATGAATTGATTGCTTTCTTTGGAGGAGAAAAGATTAACTTCCTTCTTAGTCAAGAATGGTTTAGACCCATGTACATTTTGCAGGTAATCTGGAGAGAAGCGGGTTGGTCAACCATTATTTATCTTGCGGCGATTACAGCAGTGGATCCGCAGCTATATGAAGCAGCAAAAATGGATGGAGCCGGCAGACTTAGACAAATGTGGCACATCACCCTTCCTGCGATTAAAAGTGTCATTGTTGTACTGCTCATTTTAAAAATCGGTGATACATTAGAGCTTGGATTTGAACATGTCTATTTATTACTCAATGCGACCAACAGGGAAGTTGCAGAGATTTTTGATACGTATGTGTATACAGCTGGTCTGAAGCAAGGGCAATTCAGCTATAGTACTGCTGTTGGTTTATTTAAAGCAGCCGTTGGACTTATTTTGGTCATGATGGCAAACCGTTTAGCGAAGAAGTTTGGAGAAGAAGGGATTTATTAAAAGGGGAGATGAAGACCAATGACATTATCGATTGAAAAGGGATCACCGCTTGAGCATGCAGAGAAATTAGCACAAACAATAATGAAAGCGTATACACCGATTGAACTTCCGCCAGCTGGAAGGTGGCACTATCATCAAGGGGTTTTCCTTTGCGGAGTGATGAAGCTTTACGAAGCAACAGAAAACGAGGCGTACTTTGATTATGTGAAAAATTATGCTGACTCACTCATTGATGACCATGGGAATCTGTTATTCCGCAGAGACGAGCTTGATGCCATTCAAGCAGGGCTCATTTTATTCCCGCTGATTGAAAGAACGGGAGAGAAGCGGTATGTGAAGGCAGCGGAAAAGCTTCGGGGGCTTTACCGGACGCTGAATCGCACGTCTGAGGGCGGTTTCTGGCATAAAGACAATTATGCTTATCAAATGTGGCTAGATGGTCTTTATATGGGTGGGCCTTTTGCTTTAAAGTATGCCCAGTTGACAGGAGAATCGGAGCTGGTGGACATGGTCATCCATCAAGAGCATCTCATGAGAAAGCATACCAAAGATGAAAAAACGGGCCTTTACTATCACGCATGGGATGAGCGGAAAGTGATGCCATGGGCTGATCAACAGACGGGCTGTTCCCCAGAATTTTGGGCAAGATCCTTTGGCTGGTATGTCCTTGCGTTAGCCGATATGATCGAAGATTTACCAGAAGGACATGAAGGACGAAAAGTGTGGAAGGACACACTGACAGATATGCTGGAAAGTGTGGCAAAATATCAGGACGACGAAACGGGTCTATGGCATCAAATCATTGATAAAGGAAGTCATAGCGACAACTGGCTTGAAAGCTCAGGGTCATGTCTATTCATATATGCGATGGCAAAAGCCATGAATGAAGGATATGTCAGTCTTCGATATGTTGATCATGTGGTCAAAGCGTATCAAGGGTTGATTCAGTATAAAACGGAGGAAAAAGACAACGGCGATTTTACAGTGAACGATATTTGTATTGGAACATCTGCGGGTTTTTATGATTATTACGTTGGCAGAGAGCGGAGCACGAATGATTTGCATGGAGCAGGCGCTTTTATTATGGCGTTAACTGAACTAGAAAAGCTGTCTGTGTTTCAAAAGGTATGAGGCGGCATCAAAGGGCTGCGGCATGGCTCCTCAGCTTCATCGCTGCCTTTTATTTGTCCGCCTGTCAGGGGAAAACAGAGGGGATTGATGTCCTTATTTTTTCTGACATGTCAAAAGCAATGAAAGACCAATTAGTGGAGAAAGCTTTTCAACCAAATCAGGAGACATACGACGTTCACATCTTCCCTGCAATTCCTGAAAAACTTCTTGTTGAAATAACTGCAAAAGAGGGGGACGTGATGTTTGTCCCGGAAGAAATGTTTAGAACATATGATGATCCTGAAAGCTTTCAGCTGCTTGAAGAGATGCGGGTAGATGGCGAAGGGGAAGGACCATATACGGTGGAAGATGCAAAGACGGGAAATACAGTCGATTATGCGGTCCAAATCAAGAAAGGAACAAAGCAGCTAAATGGCTATACCTTTCGATTACACCGAGATATGGTCGCCTTCATACCTGTGTATGCGGAGAAATCTAAAGAGGCACTGTCTCTCATGAAGCAGCTTCGTGAAAACCAATAGAAAAAGGGGTGGGGAATGTGAAAAGGGTCGCCGTTTGCGGGCTCAGTCACCGTGCTTTCAATATGTTTATCAAACCGCTCACCGAGGATTTCAATGAGCATTACAGGATTACAGGGCTCCTAGATGTAGATGAGAAGCGGTATACACTTTGTCAGGAGCGTTTTCCATCACTAAGGGGAGTCTCATTTTTTCATGAGGATGCATTTGGTCAGATGGTGAAGGAAGCAAGACCAGATATCGTCATTGTGGCGGGGCGAGATGATACACATGTCACATATATCCTGCAGGCACTGGATCATGATCTGGATGTCATAACGGAAAAGCCGATGGTCACAACAGCAAAAGATGCCAAACAGGTGATGGAAAAAGAGGCAGAAAGCAAAGGGAAGGTCACCGTCACCTTTAATTATCGCTACAATCCATTCCACCGAAAGATAAAAGAGCTTATTTTAGATGGAAAGATTGGAAGGGTCACGTCTGTTGAGTTAAGCTGGCTCATTGATACGTATCACGGAGCCAGTTATTTTAAAAGGTGGAACCGCTCGCGTCAATATTCAGGCGGTCTGTCTATTCATAAATCGACCCATCACTTTGACTTGGTCAACTGGTGGATTGATCAAAAGCCGAAGCAAGTATTTGCCTATGGCGCACTGAATTATTATGGGGATGAAAGTCCTTGGAATCCTTTGCAGGGTGAAGAGAATCGATATTGTGGAACCTGTCATGTAAGAGATACCTGTCATTATGAAGCAAGGTGGAATCCGCGGGTAGAGCGCACAAAGGTGGAGGATGACCATATTGAATCAGGTGAGCAGCAGTCAAAGCAATACTCGAATTATCGCCCGGATGCCTGTATTTTTGATCAAGAAATTGATATTGAGGATACATACGTGGCGTCAGTGGCTTATGATCAGGGGGCTTTGTTAAGTTACTCGATTCAATTTTCAGCGCCATATGAAGGCTACCGGCTTGCGATTAACGGGACGAAGGGACGGATTGAAACAAATGAGTTTCATGTGCCATCGAGAATCCCTTTTCAATTCCCTGAACAGACAATTGCATACTACCCGATGTTTGGTGGAAAAGAAACGATTGAAGTTGTGAAGCAATCAGGTGGTCATGGAGGTGGAGATCCGCTATTATTAGCAGATTTATTTTTAGGAAAAGATCCGCTCATTCCTTATGACATTTCAGCAGGAGCAGAGGCGGGTGCTTATTCCATTGCACTTGGCGAAGGCATGTGGCGCTCAGTTGCAGAAAAACGCCCGATTGAAATAGAAGAATTGTTTCAAAAAGAGACGGTGTAACGAGAAAGAGAGGAGGGACGAGAGATGGATCATGATGGATCAATGAGCAGAATGCTGCGTATGTGTGAGTGGGTGATGAGACTCGCCTATACGAATTTGTTATGGCTTTTGTTCACTTTACTTGGGCTTGGAATCTTTGGCTTCATGCCTGCAACAACAGCGTTATTTTCTGTGATGAGAAAGTGGATACAAGGGCATGAGCAAGTCAGCGTCTTTCAAACCTTTTGGAAAGTATACCGCGAAGAATTTGTACGCTCTAATGTCATTGGAGTGGTGCTGGTCACCATCGGGACGATTATTTATGTAGACCTTGCTTATATTTATCCAACGAGTTGGTTTTTACACGTGCTTCGCTTTGCGATCTATATCTTTGGTTTTCTGTTTATTGTCAGCTTGTTTTATATCTTTCCGCTGCTGGCTCATTATGATTGGAAAAAGCGTCTTTATTTGAAATTTTCCCTTCTGCTTGGCATCTCGTATTTGCAATATACGCTCTCTATGCTCGTTTTCTCGGCTATTCTCTTTATCCTATTTGCTTATTTGCCAGGGATCGTGCCGTTTTTTAGCATCAGCATTCTCGCATATGGCCACATGTGGCTAGCCTATCAAGTGTTTAAAAAGATAGAGTTTGAAAGCGAGCAGCCGGCAGTTGATGTGAAGAAACGATTCCCGTCTTTCCTTCAATCCAAGCGGGTGAATACGCAGTGATGTGTATGATTTGCTATAATGGTGTCACCGTGAATAAAAGGAGAGATGAGAGTCGTGTCAGTAAAAGAAATTTCAATAGAAGAATTAAAGCAAAAGCTAGAGCAAGAAGAAGCCATTCAACTCGTCGATGTGCGTGAGGATGAAGAGGTAGCAGAAGGCATGATTCCAGAGGCAGTCCATATTCGAATGGGCGATATTCCTGAGAAGCTAGATGCGTTTGATAAGACGCAAGAGTATTATATTATTTGCCGTTCTGGTAAACGCAGTGAGAATGTCTGCTATTTCTTAGAAGACCAAGGCTATCAAGCAACCAATGTCGTTGGCGGCATGCTTGCATGGACAGGAGAAACAAAACCGAAGCTGTAAAAAGAAGTCCTTTCATCGACAAGATGGAAGGCTTTTTTTGTTCATATGTCCGTCTCTATTTGCATAAAAATAGAGTAGCAAGAGAAGGGAGAGTGACATATGTGCTGAAGGTAGCTGTATTTGATGAAGAACACGAGAAAGATTTGCAAAGCGAAATCAATCTTTTTTTAAAAGGAATGGACGACGACCAAATTATTGACATTAAATACAATGTGGCGGTGATATGTGAGCAAGGAGGAGAGCAGCTCTACTGTTTTTCAGCGCTCATTTTATATAAAAAATAAAAGGACCTGCTGAAAGGTCCTTTCAGCGTGTAGACAAACCCTCGCATTCGCCCGCAGTCCTGCGTGCTGGTGCTCACGAATGTGAAATTCGCTCCGCGCCAGTACTCGTCCTTCCTAGTCTGCAAAGGTTTTCTATCACGCTGAAAAGAAAAAGGGCTAAAATAAAGGTCCTTTTTGACATGATCAACTAGCGTCAATATGTAAACGATGCTTTTTGCAGTGAACGCATTGAAAGAGATAGCCTTGCAAGTCTCCTCCGTTCACGAGCCATTGTTTCAGGTTCTCTTTTGTGAAATGTCCACCACTGCAAATCTCTTCAATATCCTCTGAGAGTTCTTCCTCTAAATGCTCAATTTCTTTCCAACCAACATACTGCACAATCGCGCAAAAATCCCCGCAATGGCTTAACCAATATTCCTGCTGCCATCCGCGGTAACCCGGCGTTCTGTAGATCAGTTCATCTATATATTCTTCATGATCGACGTCATCACAACTCACATCGTCTTGAAACATTCCATTATATGTTTGAGCAGCTGATCCATCTTTAATGCACCAAGGACAAATGCCAGAAACGTCTTCAACAGAATAAAAAGGACCATGATATACATAATCTCGTTCTTTCTCACAAACGGGGCATATCGTCTGCTCTTTTTTAATTACATGTAATGAAACTGGGTCTGGGTTGTACTTGAACGTAGGTAACGTCATATAAACCTCCATTATGTAGAAAAGTGATGATTCAACACTATTTTATCGGAATACACGATGTCATGACAATCTTCAATTATTTCAACGAGAAAAAAAGCCGTTCGGATGAGGAACGACTTTTCTCTTGTGATGATTATGCTTTTTTTACTCTTGGACTTCTTGGTTTATTGTACTTATTTGCTTGTTTAATCGCTCTTCGTTCTTCATTTAATGATTTGTACAGGGATACAATCATTAAAATGATGACAACAGAGAACGGTAAAGCAGCAAGTTTGGCTGTGTTTTGCAAGGCCTGAAGACCGCCTGAAAATAAGAGCACTGCCGCTACTGCTGACTGGATAATACCCCAGCTGATCTTTACACTATTCGCTGGATTTAATGATCCATAGGTTGTCTGCATTCCGAGAACGAATGTAGCTGAGTCTGCTGATGTGATAAAGAATACCGCAATTAAAATCAGTGCCAGAATGGATGTAATCATGGCGAGTGGGTATTCATTTAAAACACCAAACAGCATCGTTTCAGTAGACATGTTTGCAACATCGACGATATTGTTCTGTTGCAAGTCCATCGCAGATACACCAAAGATTGAGAACCAAAGGAACACGAGGATGGAAGGAGCCACTAAGACACCAATTAAAAATTCTCGAATGGTTCTCCCGCGTGAAACCCTTGCAATAAAAATACCGACAAATGGCGACCAAGAGATCCACCATGCCCAATAGAAGATGGTCCATCCATTAATCCATTCTCTCTTTTCAGGATCATTTGGTGATAATCTAAAGCTCATCTGTACAATATTTGATAAGTATTGACCGATTGAATCAGTAAATGAATTTAAAATATACACAGTTGGTCCAACAATGAGTAAAAAGATCATGAGTAAAGCAGCAAGAATCATGTTTGTGTTACTTAAATATTTAATCCCTTTACCAATACCGCTCCAAGCAGAGAGAAGGAACAGGACCGTGACGATTGCAATAATGATGAGCTGAGTCAGGAAGTTATTTGGAATTCCAAATAAATAGTTTAATCCGCCATTAATTTGTGCGGCACCCAGTCCTAAACTAGTAGCTACACCGACCACCGTTGCAAATACTGCGATGCAATCAATGGTTTTTCCAATCCATCCATGAATTCTGTTTCCGAATACTGGGTATAAGGTGGAACTGATTAATCCAGGTGCATCTTTTCTAAATTTAAAGTATGCAATGCAAAGGGCGACAATTGCATAAATGGCCCATGCATGAAGTCCCCAGTGGAAAAAGGTATAACGAAGGGAATCACGGAAGGCTTGTGCATTTTCCGTCTCGCCTGTTGGGGATTGAATGGCAAAGTGACTGATCGGTTCAGCGGCTCCGTAAAAAACAAGCCCAATGCCCATTCCAGCACTAAACAGCATGGCGAACCAAGAAAAAAGACCAAATTCAGGCTCTTCACCTGGCTTTCCTAACGTAATTTTTCCGATAGGGCTAAAGATAAAGAATAGACAAAAGCCGACTAGCAGCGATACGACTAATAAATAATACCAGCCAAAGTCATTTGTAATGTATGTTTGAATTTGATCTGTCACATTTTGTAGCGTTTCTGGAGAAAGGGCTCCCCATAGAACGGCAATAAATGTGATAGCAATCACAATCCAAAATACACTTGATACGTTTTTCACACCATCTCACTCTCCTGTTGTTCTACACGTTTAAGCAGAGGATTTAATTTAATATCCCCTGTCTCAACTATTTTCAAACAAAAAGAGGCGAGTTTCTCACTCGACCTCTATTTTACCGTAACATGTTTTCCTTCCATTTATCAACCATCGATATGTGAAGATGACTTTTCTTCAATTCGTTTGCGCAGACGGTAGACATATTCTTTTAAACAAACAGCGAAAATCGTAAACGCTAAAACAATGGCGACTTTTAACGGGGTAATGGACAGCTTCATAAAGAAAGCGGCTGTCAAACTAATGACAACTGCAAGGACAATCGGAAGTGCGCGTCTAATCATTGGAATCTCCCCTTTACTTCTAGTGCGGCATTCATGCCCGCTAATCTGCCTGTCACAAGTGCTGACGTAATATTGTAACCGCCTGTGTAACCGTGAATATCTAAAATTTCTCCGCAGAAATAAAGACCGTTCATTTTTTTGGATGCCATTTTCTTCGGTTCAATTTCTTTGACAGAAACGCCGCCTCCTGTAACAAAGGCTTTATCTAAAGAAAGCGTCCCATTTGCATGGACGATGAAATGTTTACAATCATGAGCAAAAGCGCGTAGTTTATCTTTAGCGAGACCAGAAAATGTCTCCTGCGGATCAATGCCATTTCGTTCTAAAAGGAACAATAAATAGCGCTCTTGCATCCAAGATTTCAGGACATTTTTAATGGCTTTTTTTGGTTCATCTTTTAGATCGCGATGAAGCTTTTGGAATAGCTCCTCGTCATTGAGCTTTGGGTATAAGTCAATTTGAAGACGGACGGCCGGTTGCTTTTTCAGTTCCTTCACAACAAATCCGCTGCATCTCAGAACGGCAGGACCTGATAAGCCAAAGTGTGTAAAGATCATATCCATGACATGAGTGACGACGGGTTTTCCTTTTTTATTTAAAACACTCACGGCCACACTTCTTAATGAAAGACCTTGAAGCACTTTGTCCTTAATAAAACGCTCGTCAGACGTGACGGGTACTTCTGTTGGGAAGAGCTCTGTAATGGTATGACCAGCGGCTTCTGCCCATGCATAGCCATCGCCAGTAGAGCCTGTATGCGGCACACTTTTCCCGCCAACAGCAATGACAACGGCATGACTTGAAATTTTTTCATCATTATTTGTAACAATTCCAGCAGCTTGTCCGTCTTGATACAGAACGGTTTTAATCTTTTCATTCGTTCGAATGGTCACATTGAGCACGCGGAGCCTATCCAATAGGGCATCCACAACAGATTGTGCTTTGTTTGAGACAGGGAACATACGTCCATGGTCTTCTTCTTTTAGTTCAATACCTAGATTTTCAAAGAACGAAATAATATCCTCGTTATTGAACTCAGAAAATGCACTATATAGAAAACGGCCGTTTCCGGGAATATGCTTGATGATTTCTTCTACTGGAAGGCGATTGGTCACATTGCAGCGTCCACCGCCAGAAATGGCGAGCTTTCTGCCAAGTTTGTTTCCTTTGTCAATTAACAGAACCGATGCACCGTGTTCTGCCGATGCAATCGCGGCCATCAGTCCAGAAGGTCCACCGCCAATGACAATGACATCATAATGTTTCATGTTACATTCCTCTTTCTACTTTCAGTCATGTCTCTATTATAACGAAGATTGGGGAAGGCTGAAATATGAATTGATTGGTTTTGTGACTTCTGTATTGGATTTGTTACCTGTGCGATGAAATGATGTGTTAAAATAGTTAAGTTGAATATTCATTAGAAAAATGGTGGTTAAGCGCATGTCTAATAAACTGCTTCGTGGTACGTTGGTTTTAACGATAGGGACTTATCTCTCTCGTATTCTTGGTATGATTTACTTAATTCCATTTAGCGCAATGGTCGGAGCGACTGGTGGTGCGCTATTCCAATATGGATACAATCAGTATACGATCTTTTTAAGTATTGCTACGCTCGGTTTTCCAACAGCGGTATCGAAATTCGTCTCTAAATATAATGCAATCGGCGATTATGAGACAACAAGAAAAATGTTCAGGGCGGGTATGTCGGTCATGCTTGTCACCGGTATTATCGCCTTTTCTATTTTATATTTGACCGCACCGATCTTTGCCAAGATTCAGCTTGGAGGATCGAATGAAACTGGCGGTTTGACGGTTGATCAAGTGGTTTATGTGATTCGGATGGTCAGTTTGGGTCTATTGGTTGTACCCATTATGAGTCTTGTGCGAGGGTTTTTCCAAGGCCACTCGATGATGGGCCCGACAGCTGTTTCCCAAGTCATCGAACAACTTGTCAGAATCATCTTCCTATTAACAGCGACGTTTATCATTTTAAAAGTGCTTGACGGCGGTCTTGTTATTGCGGTTGGTTATGCCACATTTGCCGCACTCATTGGTGCGTTTGGCGGTCTATTTACGCTTTATTTATATTGGCTGAAGCGGAAAGATCGGCTTTTGGCAATGCAGCCGAATACAGGGGACTATTCTGGATTATCTTATAAGCAAATGTTTACAGAGCTTTTCAGTTATGCAGCACCCTATGTGTTTGTTGGACTTGCCATTCCGATTTATTCTTATATTGATACAAATACAATTAACAGAGCGATGATTGCATCAGGACATCAGGATATTAGTACAGCGGTTCTGTCTATTGTGACGTTATATTTACCGAAGCTTGTCATGATTCCTGTGTCACTTGCAACTGCATTTGGTTTAACATTGATTCCAACCATAACGGAATCCTTTACAGCGCGAAATTACAAGCTGCTGAATCGGCAAATTGATCAAACGATGCAGGTCATTTTATTCTTCGTGTTGCCTGCTTCATTTGGTATTTCGGCATTGGCTGGACCAGTTTATTGGTTTTTCTATCCGTCTGTGCATCCTGAGATTGGGACTTCTATTTTGTTTTGGTATGCACCTGTTGCGTTACTGTTTTCTTTATTCACCATTAACGCAGCGATTTTACAAGGGATTAACAAACAAAAATTTGCGATCGTCAGTCTTTTGTTAGGGATTATCATTAAAACGGTTCTCAATATCCCGCTGATTAGCTGGCTGCAAGGAAACGGTTCTGTGCTTGCAACGGCATTAGGCTACAGTGCCTCGATTTTGTATATGTTCATCATGATCAAACGCCATGCAGGCTATTCGTTCCGCAGGATTTTCAAACGGTTTATTTTAATTGGTATTTTAACGGCAATCATGGCTGTAGTGGCTTATGTGACATGTCAGCTTGTGAGTCAAGTCATTTCATATGAAGGTGGAATCGTACAAGCTGGTATTGTTATTTTGATTTCAATGATCACTGGCGGCGGTGTGTATATGTTCTTATCTTATAAAGTTGGATTGTTAGAGCGTGTACTTGGCAGCCGGATGCCGTCATTTTTAAGAAAAAAGAGTTAAGAAGAGGTGGAGAAGCATGAGGCTTGATAAATTGCTGGCCAATACCGGCTTTGGTTCAAGGAAAGATGTAAAGAAGCTGGTCAAGGCCCGGGCCGTCACAGTGAATGGAGAAGTGGCGAAGCAGGTGAAAGATCATGTCGATCCAACAAATGATGAAGTGCTCGTGCATGGAGAGCGTGTAGAGTATAAAGAATTCATTTATCTCATGATGAACAAGCCAGACGGTGTCATTTCAGCAACGGAGGATCTGCGAGATGAGACGGTTGTTGATCTACTAGAGCCAGAGGATATTGCAAGGGAGCCATTCCCTGTAGGGAGACTGGATAAGGATACAGTTGGTCTCCTCCTCCTTACAAATGACGGTCAGCTTGCTCATCAATTGTTATCTCCGAAAAAGCATGTCCCGAAAACGTATGAAGTTCATCTAAAATACCCGCTTGGAGATCAAGACATCACTCGTCTTGAAGAGGGAGTTGTGATTTTAGACGACTACCGAACGAAGCCGGCGAAGGTTGAAGTAGATGCCAACCAAGAGGCAGATACACGAATCCGTTTAACGATTACAGAAGGGAAGTACCATCAAGTGAAGCTGATGGCACAAGCAGTGGGCAATGAAGTGATCTTTTTAAAACGGCTCTCGATGGGGGCTGTTTCATTAGACGAAGATTTGGCGCCCGGAGAATACCGTGAATTGACGGAGGAAGAGTTAGACAGCTTAATCAATCGTGATTAATATAGAGAAAATGAAAAGAACCGGCGACCGCCGGTTCTTTTTGTTATATGGAAGTTCATTATTCGCTTATGATGATATTTTTACTTTTTTTCTCGTTGTTTCCCATTTGCCTCTGCTTGGACTATGAACAAGATCGTTATAGGCAAGCACGTTTAAGTCTCTTTGGATGGTTCTAGGTGTGATCCCGAATTCATCAACCAGTTCTTGTGTCGTCACAAGACCTTTCTCTTGAATGAACATATAAACTGATTTTATTCGAGTCATCATACGGTTTGTTGAAGGTTTCAAAAAACCACTCCCTATCAATAAGATCGGATGGACTTGACTAACCACAACTTACTACACTAAAACTGCGACATAAGGACATGCAACAATGGTAAATGTTCGTGTTTCTTAATGTTTTATTCTATTATACACGTTATTATGCATCTAGTTCCACCAAAAAGTCAACTTTACGTGTTTTTAAACTTGTCTTCATGAATGAAATTATGGTATATATCATGATTTGAATCCGGTTACAACCCAATAAACACAAGGCGTATAAAGAAAATTGCCACTTGAGAAAGATCAAAAAATAAACACAGAAAATTTACAAAATAAAAAATCATTCATACAAAAAAGACACATTCAAATGAGAAATGTGTCTTTTTATTTTGGTTATCCTTCTAAGAAAAAGAGCTGCACGAAAAATAAGACGGCAAAAATGAGCACAAGAATATGCACTTCTTTCCATTTTCCTTTTGCCAGCTTCACAAGTGGATATGAAATAAATCCTAGTGAAATTCCTGTAGAGATGCTAGATGTCAGCGGCATGGAAAGAATCACAAGAAAAGCAGGAAATGCTTCGTCAAGCTCATTCCAGCGAATACGTGACACTGAATTCATCATCAAACAGCCGACAATGATTAAGACAGGTGAAGTGATGGACGGTAAAGCCGAAATGACTTTAATGAGTGGACCAAAAAACAAGGCCACAATAAACAATGCAGCAACAGTTAAAGAGGTCAGTCCAGTTCTTCCACCAGCGGCAACTCCTGATGAGGATTCAATGTAAGCTGTGGTTGGGCTTGTTCCAAACATTGAGCCAATTGTCGTCGCAGCAGAGTCAGCAAGTAAGGCTCTGCGTACTTTTGGGAGCTGACCATTTTTCATTAAACCTGCTTGTTCCGCAACCCCTATCATTGTTCCTGTTGTATCAAAAATTGTTACAAGTAAAAAGGAGAAGACAACAGCATACAAGTGATGGGAAAATACATCGCCAAACGCAGCGAATGGATTTGTAATCAGCATTCCTTCAGGCAGTGCTGGGGTATCCACTAACACTTTAGGAAAATGAAGCTGACCTGTTGCAAGTGCAATTAACGTGGTTGCTAACATGCCGATAAACAGCGCTCCGTTCACTTGAAGAACCATTAATATGACAGAAATCATTAAACCAACGAGTGTCAAAATGACAACAGGTGAGCTTAAATTGCCAAGCTTCACAAGGTTTTGTGGATCAGCAGTGATGATTCCAGACTGTCTTAGCCCAATGAATGCAATAAATAGTCCGATACCTGCTGTAATCCCGTACTTTAAATTATCTGGAATCGCCTCAATGAGTTGTTTTCTAAGGGATGTTAACGATAAAATGATAAAGAGTATTCCAGCAACAAATACCGCACTAAATGCTGTTTGATAGCTGAGACCCCCGCCACCGACAACAGTGACGGTGAAATAGACATTCAGCCCCATACCTGGTGCAATGGCAATCGGATAGTTTGCAAAGAGTGCCATCCAGAGGGTACCGACAACAGCAGCGATAATGGTTGCAGTAAAGACTTGGTCAAAAGGAATGCCTGCATCTGAAAGGATTCCTGGATTGACGGCTACAATATATACCATCGTAAAGAATGTCGTCATACCAGCGAGTAATTCTTTCTTTATATTGGTTTGGTTCTCTTTTAACTGAAACATAAAATCCTCCATTTACGAACATTATTACAAAACACTTAATATAATATTCGTTTTAAGGGTGGATTGCAACCTTTTTTCAAGGAGGAATGGAAAAATGAATTGGGAAGCAGAAGTCATACGAAAAAAAGACAATTTGATTCAGGATACACAATCTTTTTTACAAATTGAAAGTGTCTTGGATGAAGAAGGCGGCACAGCAGGAAAACCGTTCGGTGAAAAAGTGGATGAGGCTCTTCAGTATATGCTCAAAAAAGGGCAGGACGAGGGCTTCAAAGTGAAAAATGTTGATGGTTATGCTGGTCATATTGAATATGGAGAAGGCGAAGATATCGTCGGTGTGCTATGCCATGTGGATGTCGTGCCTGCGGGAGACGACTGGACAACCCCGCCATTTTCAGCGGACATAAGAGAAAATAAAATCTTTGCAAGAGGAGCCATTGATGATAAAGGGCCGACCATGGCGGCGTTTTACGCATTGAAAATGTTAAAAGATGCCGGTCTGCCGCTGTCGAAAAAGATTCGAATCATCATTGGCACAGATGAAGAAAGCGATTGGAGATGCGTCGATCACTATTTCAAGCATGAGGCGATGCCGCAAATTGGCTTTGCACCAGATGCTGATTTTCCAATTATTCATGCTGAAAAAGGGATCATAGATGCCATCGTATCCTTTACATACGAACAATCAGAAGAAAACAAGCGTTACATCCTCAAGCAATTCACATCAGGCATGCGTCTCAATATGGTCCCAGATGAGGCTCGCGCAATTGTGGCAGCAGCAAACGATCACGATGCTGAAGCCTTAAAAACGGCTTTTGCAGCCTATCTTGCGGAAAATCAGTTAACCGGTGAGACAAACCATACAGCAGATGGACTTACATTCACATTAAAAGGTGTATCAGTTCATGCAATGGAGCCGGCGAATGGCACAAATGCGGGCATTCATATGGCGAATTTCTTATGTGCGCATGAATTAGATGAAAGAGGGCTCGCTTTTACATCACAAATTAATGCCTTATTTGATCAAGACACAAGAGGACAAAAACTCGGCATCGCTTGTAAAGATGATATTAGTGGTGACTTGACCTTGAATGTTGGCACAATCCGCTATTCGCAAAACGAAGAAGCGAAGCTTGGACTGAATGTCCGCTATCCCGTAACAGCGGACGGTGAGGAAGTCAAAAAAGGGATTGAACGAATAAAAGGGGCAACGATTGAGAAATTTGATGACAGTCCGCCTCATCATGTCTCAAAAGACCATCCACTTGTGAAAACATTACAGCGTGTCTACGAAGAACAAACAGGAGATCCTGCCCATCTTATTGCGATTGGGGGAGGAACGTATGCAAGGTCATTAGAAGCAGGTGTTGCCTTTGGCCCTCTATTCCCTGGAAGACCTGATTGCGCACACCAAAAGGATGAATATATCGAAATCGATGATTTACTACGAGCAACTGCGCTATATGCACAAGCCATGTATGAATTGGCGAAATAAAAAAGGAAAGAGAAGAGGGGATTCACCGTGAAAAAAATGTTCTTATGCTCTTCATTCAAAGACAGCTATTCTCTCTTGTCTGACTTTGCAGGCGACACCTTAAAAGGAAAAAGTGTGACATTCATTCCGGTAGCCAGTGAAGTGGAAGAAGTCACGCACTATGTCGATGCAGCAAAAGAAGCCTTTCATCAATTAGAAATGCGTGTAGAGACTGTTCAACTGACCGGGCAAACGGTTCAGGAGATCACACAGATCATTAGAAAGAATGATGTCATGTATGTATCTGGCGGCAATACCTTTTATTTGCTACAAGAATTAAGAAAGCACGGGCTCGATCGTGTATTGAAAGAAGAGATCGGCAAAGGCAAGCTGTATATCGGAGAATCTGCGGGGAGTATTATCATGGCGCCAAGCATTGAATACATCTCACTGATGGATGATCAGGAGAAAGCGCTAGAATTATCTTCCTTTGAAGGATTCAATGAGATTAGCAGCTATCCAGTACCGCATATAAACAATCCTTATTTAGGTGAAGCCGCGCAGCATATCATAGAGAAAGATCAAAATACGCTCTCTTTATGCCCGCTCACTGATGAACAAGTTTTGCTTGTGACAGGCGAACAGACTGAGGTCAAGACGGTCTTGTAGGAGTTGTTCATATGAAACGAAGAAAAAGGAACAGGAGCATATGCCCTGTTCCTTTTTTAATCTTGAAACACATCACTTGATAAATAACGTTCACCCGTGTCTGCTGTCATACAAATGACAATGTGATCCTTTGGCATTTGCTTGGCTGCTTCAATGGCTGCATAGCATGCCGCGCCAGATGATGGACCGACTAAAATACCTTCAAGACGGGCGAGCTTTCGTGTGATGTCGTAAGCATCTTCATCACTCACTTGCACAATCTCATCATACACCTGTTCGTTTAAAATTTGTGGGATAAATCCTGGACTTGTGCCAACAAGCTTATGTTTGCCAGGTTTCCCGCCTGATAAAACAGGAGACCCCTTTGGCTCTGCCACATGTATCGTCAATTCCGGGAATGCTTTTTTGAGTTCCTCTCCAGTGCCTGTAATGGTTCCGCCCGTTCCAGCAGTTGCGACAAAAGCGGCAAGCGGCTGCCCGATCTGTTGCACTGCATCGATAATTTCTACAGCCGTTGTCCCTCTATGAGCATCGGGGTTCGCACCATTGTCAAATTGCATGGGAATAAAGCTGTTAGGAATTTGAGCAGCTAATTCTTCTGCCTTGCGAATACAGCCTGGCATTTTTTCCTCCCCCGGGGTTAAGACGACCTGTGCGCCGTATGCCTTTAAAATATTGATTCTTTCTTGGGTCATCGTATCAGGCATGATCAGAATGGCTTTGTAGCCTCTTGCTGCAGCGTTCATCGCTAAGCCAATTCCTGTATTCCCGCTTGTTGGTTCAATAATCGTTGCCCCTTTTGTGAGTTTTCCTTGTTTTTCTGCCTCAAGGATCATATTGTAAGCAGCCCGATCTTTTACACTTCCGCTAGGATTAAATGATTCCAATTTTAAATAAATAGCAGCGCCATGTTCTGGCTGAAGGCGCTGTAATTTTACAAGTGGTGTATGACCTATTAATTCAGCTATATTTTGTGCAACCTTCATCATGTGACACCCTTTCTTCTCATTCCGCATTACTTTAGTTATACTATCATCAATGGGGATTCGT
Organism: Bacillus sp. G402; assembly: GCF_051172515.1. Lineage (NCBI taxonomy): Bacteria > Bacillati > Bacillota > Bacilli > Caryophanales > Bacillaceae > Bacillus > Bacillus sp. G402. Next base: position 161,063 of record NZ_JBPIZC010000005.1, on the reverse strand, counting down.
AAAGTTTGTTAAAAAGGACAGGTGAAGATATGACTGAAAGCCGTCATTATTTTATCGGGATTCCAATCCCTGAACAACTTGCGCATCAAATAAAAGCGGATATAGACAAGAGGAGCGGACTTTCCTTTCAAAAATGGACAGCACCTATTGATTATCATGTCACCCTTGTGTTTTTAGGCGCGATTCCAGAGGATCGTTTAAATAAGATTTCTGAGCTACTTGCACAGCTGTCTCATGAGGTGTCTGCTTTCCCGCTGAAGCTGAATGAAGTAGGGGTATTTGGTCAAAAGGAGCGCCCGAGAGTCTTTTTTGCAAAGCCTAATGAAAGTAAGCCTTTGATGGATCTAAGAGAAAAGGTGAAAGCAGCCGTTTTGACAGCAGGTCATCCTGTCGAAAAGAGACCCTTTCATCCACATATGACGATTGCGCGCAAATGGAATAGAGAACAGTCCTATATAGAACAAGCGCCCTTACGGAAAGAACCATATTCGATGGAGGTTTCTAGTATCGCTTTATTTGAAATTCGTCTAAAAGAAACCCCACGTTATCACGCGATCAAACAATTTACACTACATAAATGATTCTAGAGGTTGGAGTGAGTAGCAGATGGCGCAAATTATTAAAATCCAAGATTATATATCACGATATGAACAAGACCCGCATCATTACATCAATCAGTTTATTCGGTTGAAAAAACAAAGATGGGACGAGTTAAAAAAGGCTTCCAAAGAGCAGGTGCAAAAGCAGGCTGACCAAGCCACCGAGCAAGCACCTGAGCAAGAGGAAGAAAAGAGAAAGAAATTCTCCTTAAAAAGAAAGCAAAAAGAAGCCGATATGAAAAAGGAACGTGACCTGAGTCTTTTTAACGAGCCAACAGATATAGAACAAGGTGTTTTTACAAACGTTCCTACCGATGAAACGAAGCTGATTCACTTTTTTAAAGATCATCTTTACGATGTTCAGTTAAAATGGGCCAGCTCGACGATTTCTCATATTTCAACTGTCTCTCACCACATTCGATATGATGAAAAGCTGCGGATGCTTGCAAGGCAGCTGCCAGATTCTTATTTTGTGATGTACAAGCCGGTGCTGCTCATTCAAAAAGCTGAGATGGAATTGTGTCCAGTGCTCATTACGCCGCTTGAAGTCATCTGTTTATCTTTCTTAGAAGCAGAGCCAGACAGCGTATATATTGGATCGAAGGAACGTTTTTGGGAAAAGCGGGCGACGGGAAAAGCTGTTCAATCCGTTTTAAACCCTTGTACAAGCCTTCTTCGCTCTGGAACTGTTGTGTCAAAAATTTTACAGCAAAGTGGTGTAGAGCTTCCTGTGAAAAAAATCCTCATCAGTCGCACCTCGTATATTGATTTACCCGAAGTTCCATTCGGGATGGAGGTTGTCGATAAGAAGAAAGCGGAGGATTGGTTTGACAAGCAGCGGAAAAACACCGCGCCGACAAAGCACCAGCAATTTAAGGCGACAAAGGCATTGCTCGCTTATGGTGAATCAGACAGCAAGAGAAGGCAGGAATGGCTCGATTAAAGGCATATCAAGGTCACCAAAAAAATGAGACCTGAGTGGAGCTAATATATGAATGAATGGTACTTTATCGTCAATCCAGCAGCAGGACAAGGAAAAGGACTTCGCACTTGGAGAAGCATAGAGAAAGAATTACAAAAGGTAGAGATCTCATACAGATCTTTTCTTACCCAGCATGAAGGACATGCCGAAGTTTTGGCGAGACAGATTAGCGCTATGCAAGACGACAGATTGAAACGGTTGATCGTCATTGGCGGTGACGGCACAATTCATGAAGTGCTAAATGGTTTAAAAGAAATCGATCATGTGCAGCTAAGCTTTGTCCCAGCAGGTCATTGGAATGATGCTGCGAAGGGGCTGGGCATCCAGCGTCATGATGTGATCAAAGAAGTGAGAAAACAAAAGAGGATGCTGACGAAAACATTTTCTCTCGGTTCCTTTCAAGATCATGCAGAAAGTCCGCAATCTGTTCTTTTTCTCAATCATATTGGTGTTGGGTTTGATGCGCATGTTTTGAAGAGAACGGTCCATTTTAGAGGGAAAAAGTGGCTCAACCGACTCAAACTCGGTTTTATCATCTACCCGCTGTCTTTTCTACATTCGTTATGGTCATTCAAACCGTTTGACCTTGCTCTTTTTATTGAAAATGAGAGAAAAGTTTTTCGCCAAGTGTGGTTTGTGATCGTATGTAATCACCCTTACTATGGGGGCGGGCTGGAAGCAGCGCCGGAAGCGAGTGCGAGGCAATCAGGATTTCAAACGCTCGTTGTCACGGATTTGAATCCATTGAAAGTTCTCTTATTTTTAAGTGCAATGGTTTTTAAAAAGCACCTTGTAATGGAGGGAGTCACCCTTTTTCAGCATGAAGAAGCCTACTTGGAGGCAGATGAAAAAATCCTATTTCATGCCGATGGAGAAGTGATTGGCGCCACTCCAGTGTTTGTTAAGGCAAGTGAGCGATCGTTAAAATTACGTGGCTAAGAAGCAGCCAGTGTGCGCACGAGCAAAAGAAACATGAAAAAAGACTTCCCTTTACATAAGGTTCTTGTCCTGTTTTTCTAGTTTTGCTTGACGAGTATAAGAAGGTAGCGATAAAATCTAAAGGACGGCTATTGTTTAGCATCTCATTCTCAATAGCTGTCCTTTTTGTTTTTATGATCATATAAATAAAAAATAAACAGCCAATTGATCTCAATCGGCTGAATTTTGTCGACTAAAAAAGCATGATTTAAAATATTTTAAGAAATGATGGGTTGAAAATTGATATGAACTGGTTGGGACAAATATTAGGTAGCGAATGGCACATCTCTCCTGCTGGAGGCGCTACGGGAGATGCGTACTTCGCAACACACAATGACCAAAAGCTATTTTTAAAACGCAATACGTCACCGTTTCTTGCGGTTTTGTCAGCTGAAGGCATTGTGCCGAAGCTTGTCTGGACAAAACGGATGGAAAATGGGGATGTCATCACTGCACAGCACTGGCTGAGCGGCAGAGAGCTGAAGCCAAAGGACATGAATGACCGTCCTGTAGCGGAGCAGCTAAGAAAAATTCATACATCAAAAGAGCTGCTCGATATGCTGAAACGATTAGAAAAGCACTCGCTTGACCCGGCATCGATCTTGATGCATCTCAAGGCATCGATCTTAAAAGAGCAGATTGACTCACATGATATCACGCGTGCCATCCAGTATTTAGAGAAACATGTGGAGGCAGTTCATTACGAGGATAAGGTCGTATGCCATTGTGACCTCAACCATAATAATTGGCTGCTGACAGATGAAAACCAGCTCTATTTAATTGATTGGGACGGGGCAATGATTGCGGATCCAGCGATTGATCTTGGACCGCTCTTATACCATTATGTTGAAGAAGAGAACTGGGAAAGCTGGCTCTCTATGTATGGTGCTCCGCTGACCGACAACTTGCGAAAACGCATGGCATGGTATGTGCTGGCTGAAACCGTCTCGTTTGTCGTTTGGCATAAAAGAAAAGGAAATGAAAAGGCGCAAAAAGAAGTGCAAGCCGAGCTACATGCACTCTTAAAACGGTTAAACATCCATTAAGACAGTGGAATGTTCTCGACCCAGTTAGATAGATGAGATTGATGCGCTTCGATATGTGCATCAATTGAACTGACAGAAGTGCCTTTTTGGCTGTAATCATAAATATCTGTTAGTAGCTGACGAACGTCAGCATCCAAATCTTCTTTTGCCAGCATTAATTGAATCACGCGTCCCACCTGTTCATATTCTGCAACAGTCCCGCAGCAATCCAGCTGGTGATCAGTTAAAATATCTTTGATTAATTGAAGCTGATGTTGGCGGTTTAATCCCATACGTATGCTCCTTTCAAGCGTGTCATTTATGTGGTTAAACTGTGCATTCAGCTTTGATTTTATACATGAAGCAGACCAGCCCAATTAGCAGCTGGTCTTTTTCATATGTGCGGATAAGATGCTGTCTTGCGGCTCTTTATGTTTCATGGTATCTTGATAAAATGTAAAGAAAATAGAGGTGTATCAAATTGAGAATGCGACATAAACCGTGGGCGGATGATTACTTAGCTGAAAATGCTCATATTGCTTTAGCCAACCCTGAACAATACAAAGGGAAATGGCATGAGCTGTTTGAAAATGATCATCCAATCCATATCGAAGTCGGTACAGGAAAAGGGAGCTTTATTGCCGGAATGGGCAAGCTTCATCCTGAGATAAACTATATCGGCATTGAATTATTTAAAAGTGTCATTGTGACGGCAGTCGATAAAATCAAAGAAACAGATGTAGAAAACGTAAAGCTTCTAAACATCAACGCAGAGACACTAACAGATGTCTTTGCGGAAAATGAGATTGACCGGGTGTATTTGAACTTCTCTGATCCGTGGCCAAAATCAAGGCATGAAAAACGGAGATTGACATTTAAAGCTTTTTTAAAGCGATATGAACAGATCCTCCGTCCAGGCGGTGAATTACATTTCAAAACCGATAACCGCGGACTATTTGAATATTCCTTGAAAAGCTTTTCGTCTTACGGACTCCTTTTAACGTATGTGAGCCTTGATTTACATGATGATGGCCTCGAAGGAAATGTCATGACAGAATATGAAGAGAAATTCTCTTCCATGGGACAACCGATCTATCGATCAGAAGTAAAATTCCCTGAATAACATGCGAACAAAGCTGGCTGCAACGAACGATTGCAGTCAGCTTTTTTTGATAAAAGATTAGCACATGCGATTTTCCTTTGTATTTGCTACGATAGAAAAAGGAGGGATGACAGCAATGGAGACAATGAAAATAGGTGAAATGGAACTGTTCTGGTTAAATGGGGGAGATACACACATGGATGGCGGTGCCATGTTTGGCGTGGTGCCAAAGCCATTATGGTCAAAAAAATACCCTGTGAATGATCGAAATCAAATTGAATTACGGTGTGATCCAATGCTCATACGGTGGAACGGTCTTCATCTGTTAGTAGATTCCGGCATCGGATCAGGGAAGCTGACAGAGAAACAAAAACGCAATTATGGCGTCACAGAGGAAACGAAAATAGAAGAATCACTTGCGGCTCTCGGTTTGCGCCCATCTGATATAGATTACGTCTTAATGACTCATCTGCATTTTGATCATGCAAGCGGGCTGACAAAACGTGAAGGCGAAGAGCTCGTGTCTGTTTTTCAACAGGCAAAAATCATCACGTCCAAAATTGAATGGGACGAAATGAGAGCGCCGAACATCCGCTCAAGAAATACATATTGGAAAGAAAATTGGGAGCCTGTTGCCGATCAAGTCATGACATTTGAAGATAGCATTGAAGTAACAGAAGGCATTCGCCTGCATCATACAGGTGGACATAGCGATGGGCATAGCATCTTAACGCTCACAAGTCAGGGAGAAACAGCTATTCATTTAGCGGATATCATGCCGACACACGCACATAAAAACCCGCTTTGGGTCTTGGCATACGATGATTATCCAATGACCTCGATCCCGGCGAAGCAAAAATGGCAGGCATTCGCCGAAGAAAACAATGCATGGTACTTGTTTTATCATGATGCCATCTACCGTGCTGTAAAGTGGGATGAAGACGGGGCAATGACCCATGAGATCAAAAGAGAAACCGGAAGATAAAAGATCATCTGTATGTTTTTTCGCCTTTCACACAAAATAACGACAAAATGAACTTGTGAAAGGAAGAGTGCAGGTGAATCAATTTTATCGTGTACATGGTGATGTCATCGAGACACCGTTAAGAGGGATCGAAGTCATGTCTGTCCCTTATTTAAACAAAGGGGTCGCATTTACAAAGGAAGAGCGGGAAGAGCTTGGGTTAAAGGGATTTCTGCCGCCGAAGGTGTTAACACTAGAAGATCAAGCAAAGCGTGCATATGAACAGTTCAAAGCACAGCCAGACGCACTTGGGAAAAATGTTTATTTAACTGCGCTTCATGACAGAAATGAAGTGCTCTTTTATAAATTATTAAATGAGCATTTGGCAGAAATGCTGCCGATTGTTTACACACCGACCGTAGGAACAGCGATTCAGCGTTACAGCCACGAGTATAGAAAGCCAAGAGGAATTTATTTATCCATTGATGACCTAGAAGGAATGAAAGAAATTTTTGCATCTTACGGAGTGGATGAATCAATTGATCTCATTGTCGCAACAGATGCAGAAGGAATTTTAGGCATCGGCGACTGGGGTGTAGGCGGAATCGCCATTTCAGTCGGGAAGCTGGCTGTTTATACAGCCGCAGCAGGTATTGATCCTAGCCGTGTGCTGGCAGTGGTGCTTGATGCTGGAACCAACCAGGAAAGCCTTTTAAATGATCCGCTTTATGTGGGAAATCAGCACTCCCGCGTTCGAGGAGAGCGCTATGATCAGTTTATTGATCAATATGTTGAGCTTGCCCGTGCGACTTTTCCAAATGCACTTCTTCACTGGGAAGACTTCGGTACAAAAAATGCGCGCGCCATTTTGGAAAAATATAAGGACCGTATTTGTACATTTAATGATGATATTCAAGGAACTGGAGCCGTCTCACTTGCTGCCGTTCTGGCTTGTGCAAAAGCATCGAAGGTTCCGCTGAAAGATCACCGAATCGTGATCTTTGGAGCAGGTACAGCAGGGATTGGTATAGCCGAGCAAATTCGTGATGCCATCGTGCGAGATGGTGTCAAAGAAGAGGAATCATATGATCATTTCTGGTGTATTGATAAAACGGGACTGCTCACAGATGATTCACCTGACATTCAGCCATTCCAAAAGCCGTATGCAAGACGTTCTGATGAAGTGAAGGATTATGCACGTAATGGTCCAAAGCATTCAATTGATTTGTTAGAGGTCGTGAAGCAGGCGAAACCTACGATCTTAATTGGTACCTCAACTGTAGGTGGGGCATTTACAGAGGAAATAGTGAAAGAAATGGCGTCACATGTAGAGCGGCCAGCGATTTTACCGATGTCAAACCCGACACCTCTTTCAGAGGCAAAGCCGGAAGATCTCATTGAGTGGACAGAAGGACGTGCGCTTGTCACAACGGGAAGCCCGTTTGATCCCGTTGAATATGGCGGTGTGACATATGAAATTGGGCAGGCAAATAATGCCCTTGTGTTTCCAGGGCTTGGTCTTGGAACGATTGTGTGTAAAGCCCGCCTCATGACAGACAGCATGTTTGTTGCGAGTGCTGAAGCGATTGCGAGCATGGTCAATGTCGGAAAACCGGGTGCTGCGATGCTTCCAAGTGTTGATCAGCTCAGAACAGTTTCAGCGACAGTGGCTGTCCGTGTGGCACAAGCAGCGATTGACGAAGGAATTGCGGAAGAAACCCCTGATGATCTCATTCAGGCTGTGCAAGACGCCATGTGGCACCCTGTATACAAAAAAATCAAAGCCATCTAAAAAAAGCTTCGCAAGGACTTGTCTTTGCGAAGCTTTCTTATTAAGCAACAGAATCAATGACATCAACGATCATGCCTGTTTTTGCATCAATCATGACTTCATACTGTTCAAGCTCGCCAAAGGCGGAGCGTGTAATACCAGATTTGTACACATCAATCGTTTCACCATTTACGGTATACGGTTCTGGTACAGTATAAATCCAAGAGCCATCAATCGGGCCGCGCTGTTTAAAAGCAGATTTCACAATTTTTAACGCTTTTTCAGACGAGATATACGTCGGGAAAAAGACTTTCTTTGCAACAATTGCAGCGGCTACGCCAATACTCGCACCAATCAGAACATGTTTTAACTTCAACGTGCTGCACCTCCGTATTGCTGTTTTTTCCATTATACAAAACTTGTCCAGCGATGTTAAGAAATCCGAATACTTGAAAGCATATTCAAAATTTCTGGAGAGATACTTGGAAAACCGAAAGAATTCTTATAGTATAAAGTGAGTGTTATTTTTATAGGAATTTATATGGTCATTACATAGAAATGAGGGTAACTGTCAAATGAACGAAGAAACAATGTCGCTTTTCCGAAATTTAACAGAATTACAAGGGACTCCAGGTAATGAGCACCATGTGCGTGCTTTTATGAAAAAGGAACTTGAGAAATATTCCGATGAACTCATTCAGGATCGTCTTGGCGGAGTGTTTGGTGTCCGCAAAGGCCCAGAGAACGCGCCGAAGATTATGGTGGCTGGTCATATGGATGAAGTCGGCTTTATGGTGTCATCCATTACGAAAAATGGAATGATTCGTTTTCAAACACTTGGCGGCTGGTGGAGTCAAGTGATGCTTGCGCAGCGAGTGGATGTTCATACGGATCACGGGCCAATTCCGGGCGTTGTATCGAGCACACCTCCGCACCTTCTGACACCAGAACAAAAAAGCAAACCAGTAAAACCGTCAGATATGCTGATTGATATTGGTGCAGACAGTGAAGAAGAAGCGAAAGAGCTTGGCGTTCGCCCAGGGCAGCAAATCGTTCCTGCAACGGTCTTTACCCCAATGGCCAATCCGAAAAAGATTTTAGCCAAAGCTTGGGATAACCGCTATGGGTGCGGACTTGCCATTGAATTATTGAAAGAATTAAAAGACGAAGCTCTTTCATGTCAGCTATATTCAGGCGCAACCGTCCAAGAGGAAGTAGGGCTCAGAGGGGCTGAGGTAGCTGCGAATATGATTAAACCGGATCTGTTCTTTGCTCTAGATGCGAGTCCTGCAAATGATGTGACGGGAGACAAATCACAATTTGGCCAGCTTGGAAAAGGTGCACTTCTTCGTATTTATGATCGCACGATGATTACGCACCGAGGCATGAGAGAATTTGTCCTCGATACAGCCGAAACAAACAATATTCCATATCAATATTTCGTATCGCCAGGCGGTACGGATGCTGGACGTGTTCATATCTCAAATCAAGGTGTACCGTCTGCTGTTATTGGTGTATGTGCGCGTTACATTCATACAAGTCACTCTGTCTTGCATGTGGATGATTATGCAGCGGCAAAAGAATTAATTGTTCGTCTTGTGAAAAATTGTGATCAAAGCACGGTGGATTCGATTTATCAACAAGTGTAAACGATAAGAAAAAGGCTGCCTCATTAAGAGCACAGCCTTTTTCTTATTCCTGTTCAAACACGTATGACAACGCCTTAATCGCTTGATTCACTGTTTCGACAGTGATATTTGCTTTGTTTGATAATTCCTTTAGGGGATGATGTAATTCTTTAGGACGAATCAAAATAAGGGGTTTCCCTTTGGCGATGGCAGAAGAAGCATCCATTGCCGTGTTCCACTGTTTATATTTCTCACCAAAGCGGGCGATGACAACGTCTGCCTTATTTAATAATAGTTCGGTGCGGAAATTGTTCAAATCAGAAGCCGCATCGTCTTTCAAGATGGCATTTGGCTGCCCGCCTAAAATATCTTCTCCGATGTTATCTGATCGGTCATGATTCTCCATTGGACCAACAAACGTTACTGGTAGTTTCAACGACTGGCTTTTTTCCTTAATTTCATCGCGCCACTGGCTATGAATTTCTCCAGCTAAATAAACCGTTAATTGCATAACAATCTCCTCCTTGTGCACAAACTTAGTAAAGGTTTGCCCTGTTTCTTTTCATGTTACACAAGAAGTGCTTGATAAAGCAAAAAAAATATGATTATGATATTCATGGTAGAGACTATTTTTCATCGTAAGAAGACTACATATAATGGGAAGGACAGGCCTCTTCGTCTTTCCTATGAGAAAGCAGGAAGACGACGTTGATGACTTATTTAAAAAGAAAGGGTATTTCCCTTTCGCCAAAGGTGTATTTTATTGATGCACTCTCTTATATGGCTTTAGGTCTATTTGCTACATTAGTGGTAGGGCTGATTTTAAAAACAGCAGGCGGCCTGTTATCATTTCCTCTCATCGTGGAAATGGGAACGCTCGCTATGGGGCTGATGGGACCAGCAATTGGCGTAGCGGTTGCTTATCGCTTAAACGCTTCTCCTTTAATTATTTTCGCAAGTGTTGTTTCAGGTGCCGCTGGAGCAGAGCTTGGGGGACCCGCTGGAAGCTTCGTGGCTTCTCTCATTGGTGTGGAATTAGGCAAACTGCTCAGTGGTGAGACAAGAATTGATATTATTTTAACGCCGCTTGTGACCATTATCACAGGTTTTCTCACCGCTGCTTTCATCGGCCCTGGGATTCAGGCGGTGATGACAGGGCTCGGCAGGCTGATCGTATGGGGGACTGATCAAAGTCCACTCATCATGGGCATGCTGGTTGCAACCATTGTTGGACTTGCTCTTAGCTCACCGATTTCAAGCGCTGCGCTTGCGCTGATGCTTGATTTAAGCGGTCTTGCTGCTGGTGCAGCAACGATTGGCTGCTGCGCTCAGATGGTCGGCTTTGCTGCTGCAGGATTTAGAGAAAATCGTTTTGGCGGTCTTGCTGCGGTAGGCATTGGAACATCAAAACTACAGCTGTCGAACATTGTGAAAAATCCGCTCATTCTCATTCCGCCGACGATTGCAGGACTGATTCTTGCGCCAATTGGTATCATTGGCTTTGGGATGGTCAATAATGCGGCAGGAGCGGGTATGGGAACGAGCGGTCTTGTCGGCCAGCTCATGACACTCACAGTCATGGGATTTCATCCTTCCGTTTTCCTCGCTATTGCTCTCTTGCATATCGTTGGCCCGGCAGTGATTAGTTTGGTAGTATCAGAATGGATGAGAAAGAAAGGCTATATACAATTCGGAGATTTAAGTATACAAACTGGAGGAATCAAACATGAAAAAAATTGAATCAAACGAAGAATTACAAAAAGTGATTCAAGAAGACTTAACCGTATTACTATTTTCAGCTGACTGGTGCCCGGACTGCACATTTATTGAGCCGTTTTTGCCAGAGCTTGAAGCAAACTATCCAGAATTTGAATACTTCTATGTGGATAGAGATCAGTTCATCGACACTTGTGCAGAGTGGGAAATTTACGGAATTCCAAGCTTTTTAGTCTTTAAAAACGGACAAGAGATCAACCGTTTTGTCAGCAAAGATCGTAAGACAAAGGAAGAGATTGAAGCATTTTTAACAGATTCTCTTTCTAAATAACGAAAGGAGAGTCTTATCATGGCGAAAATGACATCAAGACAGCTTGCCAATCAATTGAAAAGCCGTCTGACGAACGACAGCTGGACCCACCAGTTTGACAGGGAAAAAGATACGCTTCGTGTGGAAGATAAACATACAGGAAAGGGCATCACGCTTGAGCTCCCGCCGATTATTGCAAAGTGGGAAGTAAAGCCTGATGAAACACTGGATGAGATCGTTTATTATGTGAAAGAAGCGCTCAGCGCTATGAAAGGTGAAGCGCAGCACATCTCAGGTAAAGAGAAGCATATTTATCCGGTCATTCGTTCAACGTCCTTTCCAGAAACATCGAGTGATGAGATTCCGCTCGTTTTTGATGAGCATACAGCAGAGACAAGAATCTACTATGCACTTGACCTTGGAAGCACCTACAGATTAATTGACGAGAAGATGCTGCAAAAGGAAAACTGGACAAAAGAACGAATCAGAGAAACCGCAAGTTTTAACGTCCGTTCACTAAAGACTGTCGTGAAAATGGATGAAGTGGCGGGCAACCGTTTTTATTTCTTCCGTGCAAACGACGGGTACGATGCAAGCAGAATATTAAATGAATCGATTTTACAAGAATACGCGCAAAAAGTAGAGGGGCAAATGGCTATTTCCGTTCCCCATCAAGATGTGTTCATCATTGCAGATGTACGCAATGAATCAGGCTATGATATTTTAGGGCAAATGTCGATGAGCTTCTTCGCCAGCGGCACGGTTCCGATTACGGCCTTGTCATTTTTATATGACGAAGGCAAGCTTGAACCGATCTTTATTCTTGCAAAAAGCAGACCAAAACAGCAGTAGAAGGGAATTTTGAAGAATGAACGTTTTTTATAATGCAGAAGGTGTCGGCGACACACTCCTTATTTCATTGAAAGATGTAACAAGAGAAGAAGTAGGTCATGAAACGTTTGGAGATGTCGTAAGAATCTTCAATCAAGACACAAAAGAAACAACAGGTTTTAATATTTTCAATGCATCTACTTACATGAAAATTGAAGAAAACGGATCTGTACCGCTTTCTGAAACGCTTGTTCAAGATATCAATGAAATTTTGAACCGCAACGGTGTCAGTGAAACATTAACAGTTGATCTATCACCTAAGTTTGTGGTCGGTTATGTGAAGGAAAAAGAAAAACATCCGAATGCAGATAAACTGAACATTTGCCAAGTAGATGTTGGCGATGAAACCTTACAAATCGTGTGCGGTGCACCAAACGTTGATCAAGGTCAATATGTTGTGGTTGCAAAGGTCGGTGCTGTGATGCCGAGCGGTTTGGTGATCAAAGATGCTGAACTAAGAGGTGTTCCTTCAAGCGGAATGATTTGTTCTGCAAAAGAATTAGATCTTCCGAATGCGCCTGCTGAAAAAGGAATCCTTGTTCTAGAAGGAAGCCACCAAGCTGGCGAACCATTTGAAGCGTAACCTCCCATAAACGGGTACAAATGAGCGAAGAATGTGTTATACCAAAAGTCACTAAGTACGTACTTAGTGACTTTTTTTCATCTACAGACAGCATGAACAGCAAAGCGTAGCACTTTTCTCGCTTTTCTGCATGAAAAAGCAATGGTATACTAAAAATCGCCCAAGAAAACGTAAGGGGAGTTAAAGTGAGTGATAAATGATGAGTTGGTTAGATAAATTTTTTAGTGTATTTTTAGGAGAAGAAAAAAAAGAAGAAAAAGCTGAGAGGCCTGAAACAGGTCCGATTGCACCAAAGCAGCCAGCTGTTGAACAGCATAAAGAATATAAAAAAGTTGAAGATACGAAAGTGTATTATGAATATCCAAAAGGCAATTTCCGCTTTCCTCTCGTTCCAGATGAACCTGCACGTGAGGCAGCAAAGCAGCAAGAAAGAAGGCGCACGCGGCCAAGTCAGCCAAAGGCAAAGCAGACGACCTATCAGCCAAAACAAACGGTGCAGCCTGATCTCAATAAAAAGCCTTTTAAACCAGAGCAAATCCCTTCACCGATCTATGGCTACCACCAGGATATGCGTCCAAAACATGCAGCAGCCAAAGAAGACACATCTTCTGTCAAAATGAAATCGGCAGAAGAAACGTCACAGCGTGTCACACTGTTATCAGAAGAAGCAGAGCGTGAACGGAATGTAAGACAGCAAATGAACATCCCGTCTATACGAAAAGAACAACGGTTGGAAGACATGATGTCAGCCCAAACAGCAGAACAAGGAGAGAAGCAACCTGTCACGACGCCGCTTACTTTGCAAGAGGAACTCGCTTATCAAGATCACGTTCAATCAACGATGGAACGTTTATATGACGAGCCTTTCAGTGAGACAGAGGATCAAGATCAAGCTTTGTCACAGACCAAAGACGATCGGGAAGCATTCTTACATATGGAGCAAGCTGAAGCATCTAACGAGCCTCTAGAGATGGAGCAAGAACAGGCAGTCACCATTGAACAAGAAGAGCCGATGATTCCGCTTGAAGATGATGCTCAGAAAAAAGAGAGCTTTACATTTGAAACAGCTGAAAGCCCATCACCAGCACTCGACATGGAGATAGAAAGCCCAGTAGAAGAAACTGCGATGCTGGAAGAGAAGAACATAGAGGCTATGGAGGAAAGAGCAGAGGCTGCACGGATAGAAGAAAGTCAAGTAGACGTGTCAGCGGTAGCATTTGAACAAGAAGAACCGGTGATCATACAAGATTCGCAAGATGATGATTCCCTGCCGGAAGAAAAATTAACAGATGATGAAGTCATGCCAGTTGAAGAAGCATCAGATGAATTTGCTGACTCTGGACAAGCAGAGATCGCCGGGGATATGGCAGAAGAGCTTGAGGAAACACCTAAAGAAACGCCTGAAATAAAACGTGAAGAACCAAAACCGTCTTCTCCACAGCCAAAGCGCTCAAGCGGTCAAACCTCCACCGTTCCTTTTAACGTCATGATGTTAAAAAGTGATCAGCGCGTGCAAGGACAGAAGAAAACGGCAGATGCACAAGGCTATGTATTTCCGAGTTTAGCTCTTCTAGACGTTCCGCCAGCACAAAAAGAAGAGGACGGAACATGGGTGAAAGAACGGGCAGAACTGCTCAATGCCACACTGAAAAATTTCAATGTCAGAGCAAGTGTTGTTCATGTGACACAAGGTCCTTCTGTTACAAGATTTGAAGTGCATCCTGAACCAGGCGTGAAAGTGAACAAAATTACAAACCTGTCAGATGATATCAAACTCAGTTTGTCTGCAAAAGATATTCGAATCGAAGCGCCAATTCCTGGGAAGAACACGATTGGAATCGAAGTGCCGAACCTTCACAGTAAAATGGTTTTCTTAAGAGAAATGATCAGAAGCAGTGCCTTCAGAGACAATCCATCTCCATTAACGGCGGCACTCGGATTGGATATTTCCGGTCAGCCCGTTGTGGTTGATTTGCAAAAAATGCCGCACGGCTTAATTGCCGGAGCAACAGGTTCAGGGAAAAGTGTCTGTATTAATACCATTCTCGTAAGCCTGATGTTTAAAGCCTCACCTGATGAAGTGAAAATGCTGTTAATCGACCCTAAAATGGTTGAACTGGCGCCGTATAATCACATTCCGCATCTTGTGAGCCCAGTCATTACCGATGCCAAGACAGCGACAGCCGCCTTGAAATGGGTAGTAGATGAAATGGAAAGACGCTACGAACTGTTTGCACACTCTGGTGTGAGAGAAATCAAACGATTTAACGAACTGGTGAAAGAAAAACAAATGGGTGAAAAACTGCCATATCTCGTCGTTGTCATTGATGAGCTGGCTGATTTAATGATGGTCGCACCAAATGAAGTCGAAGAAAGCATTTGCCGAATTGCCCAAAAAGCAAGAGCATGCGGGATTCACTTACTCATTGCGACGCAAAGACCTTCTGTTGATGTCATTACAGGCCTTATTAAAGCAAACATCCCAACAAGAATTGCTTTCTCTGTTTCAAGCCAAGTGGATTCAAGAACGATCATTGATATGGCAGGTGCTGAAAAGCTTCTCGGAAAAGGAGACATGCTGTTCTTAGAAAATGGCTCTGGCAAACCGACAAGGCTACAAGGAAACTTTGTATCAGATCGAGAGATTGATGAAGTGGTAGCGCATGTGAGAAAACAGCGCAAACCTGTGTTCCTTTTTGAACAGGAAGAATTGATGCTCCAAGGCTCTGCCATTACAGACGAAGATGAATTGTTTATGGACGCATGCCGGTTCGCCATCGAGCAAAATAGTGCAAGTACATCCAGTTTGCAAAGAAGATTTAGAATTGGCTACAATCGAGCAGCAAGATTGATTGATATGATGGAACGTGAAGGAATGATCTCTGGGGCAAAAGGCAGTAAGCCAAGAGAGGTCCTCATGACACTGAGTGACTTAGAACAATTGATCTAAACAAACCACTTCATTTTTTTGATAAACATGGTATGATAGCACATAGGTGCAATTTTTGAATTGGACGCTTTTCGCATGCCTGTCTGAACGCTTTTTAATGAAAATGAGCGAAAGCAGGTGTTAGAAATGGGAAAGTTGTCGGATACTAATCATAGTTAATATTGATTAGAATAGGAAGATCGGAAAAAAATCTTTATTTGGAGCTGCGATTTGTGATCAGCTAGAGACAAAAATCACAAGTTGCAAATTGAAATGAGCGTCATATACTGTAAGTCAGATAGACGTTTGTTGGAGGTACAATTATGACTGTTTATCATTTTGTTGGAATAAAAGGGACAGGTATGAGTCCACTGGCCCAAATTCTTCATGATACTGGGTATACTGTCCAAGGATCGGATATCGAAAAACATATCTTTACACAAAAAGCATTAGAAGAACGAAATATTAAAATTCTTCCATTTGACCCAGGTAATATTCAGCCAGGGATGACGGTGATTGCAGGAAATGCATTCCCAGATACACACCCTGAGATTGAGCGTGCTCTTTCTGAAGGGATTCCTGTTATTCGTTATCATAAATTTCTTGGAGAATACATGGATTCATTCACAAACGTTGCAATTACGGGTGCTCATGGTAAAACATCGACAACAGGTCTGCTTGCACATGTGATGCAAGCGGCAAAACCAACTTCCTACTTAATCGGTGATGGATCTGGAATGGGGAAAGAAAACAGCGAGTATTTTGTATTTGAAGCGTGCGAATACCGCAGACATTTCCTCAGCTACCATCCAGACTATGCGATCATGACCAATATTGATTTTGATCACCCTGATTATTTCACGGATATTGATGACGTGTTCGATGCGTTTCAAAACATGGCACTTCAAGTGAAAAAAGCCATCATCGCTTGCGGTGATGACGAGCATCTGCTCAAGATCCAAGCAAAAGTACCTGTTGTGTACTACGGATTCAATGAAGAAAATGATTTCCAAGCACGAAATGTTGTGAAAAACACAGAAGGCACCACATTTGATGTATTTGTACGTAATACGTTTTATGATACCTTCTACATTCCTGCTTACGGAAACCACAATGTCCTTAACTCATTAGCGGTCATTGCATTATGCCACTATGAGGCCATTGATGTAGAGCTCATCAAAGGTGCTTTAACGACATTTGGCGGTGTGAAACGACGCTTTAATGAAAAAGTAGTCGGTGAACAAGTCTTAATTGACGACTATGCGCACCATCCGACTGAAATTGAAGTCACGATCGAAGCAGCTCGCCAAAAGTATCCAGACCGTGATATTGTAGCAGTCTTCCAGCCGCACACTTTCACTCGTACACAGCAATTTTTAAGTGAATTTGCGGACAGTCTGAAAAAAGCAGACTATGTATACCTCTGTGATATTTTCGGTTCAGCTCGTGAAAACATTGGGAAACTAAGCATTGAAGATTTGCGGGAAAAAATTCCGCAAGCCCAATTGATTGAAGAAGAAGAGACATCTGTGCTGAAAACACATGAAAATGCGATCTTGGTCTTTATGGGAGCAGGAGATATTCAAAAGTATCTTCGTGCTTATGAGAAAGTCGCAGTATAATTGCCTGTCAAAAAGTGCCGATTCAATCGGCGCTTTTTTATTTTGAATAAAATGTGACAAAGGGGCTAAATGTGACAAGATGTGCCGCTTTTTTTCGTTCGCTGTGGACAGGAATTGGCGAATAAGTGTAGAATTATTATTCAATCGGTCATTCTAGGCGATGTTTGAATGATACAACGAGAGGGTATTGAATTGAATATGCCCGCAGCAAAGGAGGTATCAGATGATTATTATTCTCTATTTAAGCGTTGCACTCATCGCAATCGCTTTCCTCATTCTTGTCATCTACTTGTCCAAAACATTGAAATCCTTACAGCTGACATTAAAGAATGTCGCATCAACTTTAGAAGGTCTTGAAGGACAGATGCAAGGCATCACCACAGAGACAGCACAGTTGCTACATAAGACCAATCAGCTTGCTGAAGATATTCAAGACAAATCGGCAAAACTTAACACAGTTGTGGATGCGGTGCAGGGAATTGGTGGCTCGATCAACCAATTTAATACAAGCATAAAGCAGGCAGCTGGTGCGGTTTCTTCATCCGTTGAACGAAATCAAGAGAAAGTCACGGATGTGGTAAGCTGGAGTAACGCAGCACTTGAAATCTATAAAAAATGGAAACAGCGTAAACAACAATAATCAACCATTTTCGCATAGGAGGAATAATCATGAGCAAAGACGGAATCAATAGCAAAGACTTTTTGATCGGAACACTTATCGGTGGCATTATCGGTGCAACAACGGCATTATTTTTAGCACCAAAGTCAGGGAAAGAGCTTCGCGATGATTTGAACACCCAAGCGAATGCCCTAAAAGAAAAAACAGATCGTCTCACAACAGATGCAAAGGAAAAAGGCACTGAATATGTGACGATTGCGAAAGACAAAACATCTGAATTGTCTCAGCTCGTAGCAGAGCAGTCAAACCAGATTTTAGACAAAGTAAAAGACATAAAAGATCGTACAGCTGGAAAAGCTAAACAAGTAAAAAGCGAAGCAGAAGATGCTGCAGCAAACATTGCAAATGAAGCTTCAGATGTAGCAGATGAAGCAAAAGTAAGAGCACAAGAAGCAAAAGCAGACATTGAAGACGGCATCAAAGATGTCAAAGCAAAAGTAGAACAATCTACGAAAGGCTAACTCGCTGCTTAAGTTAGGAAGGAGCACATCATGTCTAAACAACTCATAGAAACAGAAGAACAGTTTGATCAACTAACGAATCAAGACGGAACCTTTGTCTTTTTTAAGCACAGTTTGACATGTCCAATTAGCCAAGCTGCTTTTCAAGAGTTTGAAGCGTTTGCGTCAGAACATGAGGATGTTCCTGCTTATTTCTTGCAAATTCAAAACACAAGAGAGCTTTCATCCTATGTGACTGAAAAGTCAGGGATCAAGCACGAAAGCCCGCAGGCACTCATCTTTAGCGATGGCAAAGTAAAGTGGCATGCTTCTCACTCAAGCATTACAAAAGAAGCGCTTGAACATAACATGTAGAAAAACGTCAGCGATTGCTGACGTTCAAGATTGTGGACAAAGGGCTAAAATGAATTTTATTTTAGCCCTTTGTCTTCTTTTCAGCGTGATAGAAAACCTTTGCAGTCTAGGAAGGACGAGCACTGGCACGGAGCGAATTTGTCATTCGTGAGTACCAGCGCGCAGGACTGACAAAGAATGCGAGGGTTTGTCTACCCGCTGAAACGTCAGCGATAGCTGACGTTTTTTTTATAAAAAAGGTTTACTTGCATCAAAAGTATGCTATAATCTTACACATAATACTTTATCGCTTAAAAGCGTTTGGGTAATAAAGAATTTTTTCGTGACAATTCCGAAATCTTTGTTTATAATAAACCCTATTATAAGAGATCAAAAATAAAAAGCGAGAGCGGGCAGAGGAAAGGATGACAAAAATGAGCAACAATGAATTGGAACAATTGAGACAGCAAGCTGATGAACTAAATCTTCAAATCTTAAAACTGATCAATGAAAGAGGAAACATTGTAAAAGAAATTGGAAAGGCAAAAGAAGCGCAAGGTGTCAACCGTTATGACCCTGTCAGAGAGCGCACAATGCTTAATCAAATTCTTGAAGAAAATGATGGCCCATTTGAAAATTCAACGATTCAACATATTTTCAAAGAAATTTTCAAAGCAGGTTTAGAGCTTCAAGAAGATGACCACAGCAAAGCACTTCTTGTTTCTCGTAAGAAAAAACCTGAAAATACAATTGTAAATATCAATGGAGAAGCGATCGGTGACGGAAAACAACGTTTCATCGTTGGACCATGTGCCGTTGAAAGCTACGAGCAAGTTGCAGAAGTAGCGGCAGCAGCGAAACAGCAGGGACTAAAACTTCTTCGTGGCGGCGCATTTAAGCCTCGCACAAGTCCATACGACTTCCAAGGACTTGGCGTAGACGGTCTAAAAATTCTAAAACGTGTAGCAGATGAATACGGTCTTGCAGTTATTAGTGAAATCGTGAATCCTGCTCATATTGAAGAAGCGATTGAGCATATCGATGTCATCCAAATTGGAGCACGTAACATGCAGAACTTCGAGCTTTTAAAAGAAGCTGGATCAGTGAACAAACCAGTTCTTTTAAAACGCGGTCTAGCAGCAACAATTTCAGAATTCATCAATGCAGCTGAATACATCATCGCACAAGGAAATGACCAAATCATCCTTTGCGAGCGAGGCATCCGCACATACGAAACAGCCACAAGAAATACACTAGATATCTCGGCTGTGCCAATCTTGAAACAAGAGACACATTTACCAGTCTTTGTTGACGTGACACACTCAACAGGACGCAGAGATCTACTTCTTCCAACAGCTAAAGCAGCTCTTGCGATTGGAGCAGACGGTGTGATGGCAGAAGTGCATCCAGATCCATCTGTTGCCCTATCTGACTCAGCGCAGCAAATGGACATTCCACAATTCGAAAAATGGTTAGATGCGTTAAGACCACTTGTCAACATTCACGCATAATCATAAATAGAAAAGCCGCCGGATGACAGCCCGGCGGTTTTTTCATGAAAAAATACGATTAAGATTGGCAATGAAAGGAAGAGAGCACATTGCAAGCTAAAAATATGCTTGTTCACAATGTTTTCATTTTTAAAATTCGATAGAATCTGCTAAGATCATTGTCATAGCTGACGTTCGCGACGATTTTTGGTGAAATATGATTCAATTTACAGGTAACAAGCTCATTAAAGTTTGTTTAATTTAGTTATAAAAAGAAAGGGAACGTTTTCATATGAAGAAAAAACGTGTATAATTTCATAAAAGAATGTCATTTTGATGTAGATTGAAAAATTATGTGTCTCTTTTCATCGTTTTAATGACAAATAGGATATTATTTTCCTCGTATCTGACATGTCTCTATCCAATTGGTGAATGCTATAGATATGAAGTGTATTTGAAGGAGTGATTTATGTGAATAATGTTACAATATATGATGTAGCAAGAGAAGCAAACGTAAGTATGGCAACGGTATCACGCGTTGTTAATGGTAATCCAAACGTAAAACCAACAACAAGAAAAAAGGTGCTTGAAGCAATTGATCGTCTCGGCTACCGTCCGAACGCAGTCGCACGAGGCCTTGCAAGTAAAAAGACTACAACAGTTGGGGTTATCATCCCTGATATTTCAAGTATCTTCTATTCAGAGCTTGCACGAGGAATTGAAGATATTGCGACGATGTACAAGTACAACATTATTTTGAGCAACTCAGACCAAAATACTGATAAAGAACTTCATTTGTTAAACACAATGCTTGGCAAACAAGTAGATGGAATCGTTTTTATGGGCGGAAACATTACAGATGTGCATGTGGAAGAATTTAAGCGCTCTCCTGTACCAATTGTACTTGCTGCATCTGTTGAAGAGCAGGCACAAACACCATCAGTCAACATTAACTATGAACAAGCCATTTATGATTCAGTTCAGCTATTAGTTGAAAAAGGACATAAACGAATTGCGTTTGTATCTGGACCAATGTCAGAACCAATTAACTCTATGAGAAAGCTTGCTGGTTATAAGCGTGCGCTTGAAGAAGCTGGTATCGCGTTTGACGAAGCGCTTGTTGCTGAAGGAGACTACTCATATGACTCTGGTATTGAAGCGCTCGCTAATCTGCTTGAGCAATCTGACAAGCCGACGGCTGTGATTGCAGCGACTGACGAAATGGCGCTAGGTGTCATTCATGGAGCGCAGGACAGAGGCGTATCAATTCCTGAAGATTTAGAAGTGATTGGCTTTGATAACACAAGACTATCCCTCATGGTGCGCCCTCAATTGACAACAGTTGTTCAGCCGACTTACGATATTGGCGCTGTTGCGATGAGACTTTTGACAAAGCTCATGAACAAAGAACAAGTAGAAGATCAAATTGTTGAATTACCACATAGAATTGAAGAAAGACAATCGACGAAATAAAAAAGAAAGCAGGCTCACTTGATCAGTGGACGCCTGCTTTTTTTATGCCTTTTTCTTTTCTCGTCGAACAGGCATGAGTGCTTTTTCTACCGTTTGCGCATTTTTTTCTGTAATTTCTGCTCTTCTTGGAATCGGTGGATATAAATCGTCAGGATCTAGCCATGTGGATGGAAGCGGAACAGGTGATTGTTTTTCCCATGCACGAATCCATTCCAGAGGAAGCACATCTGGTGGTGTAATGCCTTTCATCTCAAGCCAAATGTGGCTCCATGCTCTTGGGACGACACGCCAAATATCATAGCCGCCTCCGCCCACAGCGATCCATTTTCCATCACAATATTGATGCGCCAGCTCATGGGCAATTCTAGGAATTTCCTCATATATTTTCATGGTAGCAGATAAATGCGTCAAAGGGTCATAATAGTGGGCATCTGCTCCATTTTGCGTCAAAATGACATCTGGTTTAAAAAAAGCAGCAATCTCTGTCACTGCTGTTCGATAGGCTTCTAAAAATGATTCGTCTTCTGTAAATGCGTCAAGCGGGATATTATATGCATAGCCATAGCCTTTATCATGACCCCTTTCCTGTACTTGTCCAGTTCCAGGGAACAAATAGCGCCCTGTTTCATGAATGGAAACAGTACATACCTCTGGATCATCATAGAAGCTAAACTGTACACCATCGCCATGATGAGCATCGGTATCAATATATAAAATTCTAGCGCCATATGTCTTTTGAATATACTGAATGGCCACAGAGCTGTCATTATAAATACAAAAGCCAGAAGCACGCCCTTTAAATCCATGGTGAAGCCCGCCGCCAAGATTGAGCGCATGCTGCGAATGCCCAAGCATCACTTGATCAACCGCTGTTAATGTCCCGCCAACAAGGAGAGAAGCTGCCTCGTGCATCCCTGCAAACATCGGGGTGTCCTCAGTGCCAAGACCATAACGTTCCCCCTCTGCGGTGGACAGTTTTCCTTCACTTGCTCGCTGTACTGCTTGAATGTAGTCTGCTGTATGGACAAGCTTTAATTCCTCCAGCGTCGCCATACGAGGTGCGACAATCTCATCATCCGTTAACGCCTTCATTTTTTGAAGAAGATCATAAGTTAAGTAGACGCGAAGCTGATTGAAGGGATGATCTTGGTGAAACTGGTACGTTTGAAAAGATGGTGAAAAAACAAAGGTCGCTTCCTTCATTTGATCGTCTGCTCCATAGGCCATAGCACCTTATAGCCTTTTGCACGAATTAGCTTCGTCACATGATCAGCATGCATCGTTTGAAGGCGGAAGACGAGCACTTTAGAGGATTCATTGGCATGTGGGTACACGAGTACACTCAGCATTTGAATATGCTGCTCTTTTAAAATGGACGTAATGTCTGCAAGACCCTCTGTCACTTGCGCTACTTCAACCTCTAAATGTGATCCAGGCTGATCTGCACCTGTTAGTCTTACAAACGTACGAAGTAAATCTGTTTTTGTGATGATCCCTACAAGCTTGCCGCGTCTCACAACGGGAAGACAGCCAATTCCGTGTTCAAAAAAGACACTTGAAATCTCCTCAACGAAATCAAGCGGATGAGCGGTAATCGTCTCTAGCACCATGATGTCTTCAACCGGCCGCTGAATAAAAAGCTGCCTTTTCTCTGTTTCAAAAATACTTGGACTGGCATTTTTAATATCCCGATCTGTCACCATCCCAATGACAGATCCCTGCTCAGATACGATGGGAATATGCCGAATGTGATGTGCACTCATTTTTTGAATGGCTTCTTCAATCGTATCGGTTTTTCGCAGCGTGATCACATCACGCTCCATAATTTGTTCAATCATCATGTTTACCAATCCCCTTTGCCAAAAAAACGAATTGAACGTTAATACATAAAGCGCTGATGGAAGCGAAGACGATCGAAACGCTCGATCGAATCAGGACTTACATTTTTTCCGATCCGTGCCATTAAACAATTGGCTGGATGTGAGCTAATCTCTGGCTCGTCTGTTGCAAACCAGACAAGACCGCCGGCGTTCATCATTTTCTCCATCATTTTGCGGTACTCCCACACGTTTTTCTTCGTCCCCTTTAAATCCCAATGCCAGTAATATTCGGTTGTAATGATAATGTAATTCTCCATTTGCTCATCCATCATGCTCACATCCAGTAAATGCTTGCCAAGTGAACAGCCTCTGAATGGAGGAGCGACTTCAATGGCACCGAGCTCAATTAAATTGTCCATGTTGCCTTCTGACCAGCGTTCAAGCGGATCAGGGTACAAATACGTGACATAGCCTACGACAAGCTCATCCACCCTAGCAATGATAATACGTCCTTCAGGAAGATCTGCTATTTCAACAAGTGCTTGTTTCTGTTCCTCAGGCGTGCGAAATGCCGTTAGTCCTTCATGAAACGTATAGTTCGCAAGCTCTGATGCAGGTACCGGTCCTTCAATCAGGATGGTGCCTGTTTCTCGCTTAATGGTTTTTGAATAATAAGTTTTAGGATGCTCCACGTATCCACCGCCTCAAATTCTAGTGAGTCGTCTCTATTCTATCTTAAATCTTGCAATAATTAAAACGGTTTCATCGGAAGTTTTTTAAAAATTGAGAAAAAAAGTCATCTATACTATAATGGTCATTGTAAACGTATGCAAAGGGGGACTGTTTGATGAAAGTGGAAACGCTACCATCAGTAAAAGGGGACTATCATTTAAATGATTATGAGCAAGCATACAAAGAATTTTCATGGGAGGAAGCGAGAAAAAATTTCTCTTGGTATGAAACAGGAAAAGTAAATGCAGCTTATGAAGCGATTGACAGACATGCGGACTCGTTTCGTAAAAACAAGGTGGCGCTTCACTACAAAGATTCACAGCGGGATGAAAAGTATACGTTCAGGGATATGAAAATCAAGACAAACAAAGCAGGAAATCTATTAAGAGAACAGGCACATGTGCAAAAAGGGGATCGCGTGTTTATCTTTATGCCAAGATCACCTGAGCTCTATTTTCTACTGCTTGGTGCTGTCAAAATTGGTGCGATCGTCGGTCCGTTATTTGAGGCATTTATGGAAGGTGCCGTCAAAGATCGTTTAGAAAATAGTGAGGCAAAAGTGATTGTGACAACGCCTGATCTGCTTGAGCGGATTCCGTTTGCAGAACTTCCAAAGCTTGAATCCGTCATCATTGTCGGTGGTGAAAAAGAGGATGCAGGTGGTGTGCGGACGATTCACTTTGAAGAAGCATTTGAGCAGGCAGCGAAGGAACTTGAAATCGAGTGGATGGATGAAAAAGATGGATATCTGCTTCATTACACGTCAGGGTCCACTGGTACGCCAAAAGGTGTGCTCCATGTTCATGGCGCAATGGTGCAGCAAGGCCAGACGGGTAAATGGGTACTTGATTTGAAAGAAGAAGATGTCTACTGGTGTACAGCTGATCCAGGCTGGGTAACAGGAACGGTGTACGGTATTTTTTCTCCGTGGCTGAATGGAGCGACGAATGTCATTTTAGGCGGCCGGTTCAACCCTGATACGTGGTACGAAACCATTGAATCGCTTGGTGTGACCGTTTGGTACAGTGCACCGACAGCCTTCAGAATGTTGATGGGAGCAGGAGACGATCTCATTCAAAAATATGATCTCAGCTCACTCCGTCATGTGTTAAGTGTAGGAGAGCCACTTAATCCAGAAGTGATCCGCTGGGGAGACGCTGTATTCGGTAAACGAATTCATGATACTTGGTGGATGACAGAAACAGGTGCACAGCTGATTTGTAACTATCCATGCATGGATATCAAACCAGGGTCAATGGGGAAACCAATTCCAGGCGTTGAAGCTGCGATTGTAGATAATGCCGGAAATGAACTTCCGCCATACCGGATGGGGAACCTTGCCATCAAAAAAGGTTGGCCGTCTATGATGCATACGATCTGGAACAATCCTGAAAAATATGAATCTTACTTTATGCCGGGAGATTGGTATGTTTCAGGAGATTCAGCTTATATGGATGAAGACGGATACTTCTGGTTCCAGGGACGTGTCGACGATGTCATTATGACGTCAGGAGAGCGGGTCGGTCCATTTGAGGTAGAAAGTAAACTGGTGGAACATCCGGCCATTGCAGAGGCTGGTGTCATCGGAAAACCAGATCCTGTGCGCGGTGAAATTATTAAAGCATTTATAGCGCTTAGAAGCGGATACGAACCGACAGATGAGCTAAAAGAAGAGATTCGTACGTTTGTGAAAAAAGGACTCGCTGCACATGCAGCACCGAGAGAAATTGAGTTTAAAGACAAACTGCCAAAAACACGCAGCGGTAAAATTATGAGACGTGTGCTAAAAGCGTGGGAACTGAATTTACCTGCTGGCGATCTCTCGACAATGGAAGATTAATCACTTCCGTCAGTTGACTTGATATCAAAAGTATGTTAAAAATGACTTTAGTTGAATATGAAAAGGTTTTGACTGAGATTCAGTAGAATCATCTTTCCCTGTCCAAGAGAGCTGACGGCTGGTGCGAGTCAGTACAAAGAGATATTCGAATTACCCTCACGAACCGCTTTTACGAAAAGGAGCATATGCTATCTGATTAGTGAAAGAACGGATCTGTCCGTTATCAGTGTAAGTGAAAAGACGTGTTGTTTTGTCTTTTAAGCAGGGTGGTACCGCGATATATATCGTCCCTTCGTTCATTCGAAGGGGCGTTTTTTATGTTGAATTGTAAAAAAAGGAGATTTGGATATGAGTCAATTGATGGAAGATTTATCGTTCAGAGGATTAATTCAGCAGCAAACAGATGAAGAAGGTTTAACAAAATTATTAGCAGAAGAAAAAATCAAGCTATACTCCGGCTTTGATCCAACAGCTGACAGCTTGCACATTGGTCACTTACTGCCAATTTTAACATTGCGCAGATTCCAAGAAGCAGGTCATCATCCGATTGCACTTGTTGGCGGCGCAACTGGACTGATTGGTGACCCAAGTTTCAAAAAAGCAGAACGTTCACTAAACCCAGCAGAAATCGTCGAACAGTGGTCAGAGAAAATCAAAGGCCAGCTCTCTCAATTCCTTGATTTTGAAGCAGGTGACAACCCAGCTGTCATCGTGAATAACTATGACTGGATCAGTCAAATGAATGTCATCACGTTCCTTCGTGATATTGGAAAGAACTTCGGTGTCAACTTCATGCTCGCAAAAGATATCGTCAGCTCCCGTATTGAAACAGGGATTTCGTACACAGAATTCAGCTACGTGATACTACAATCGTTAGACTTCTTGAACCTTTACAGAAATGAAAATTGTAAGCTGCAAATCGGCGGAAGTGACCAGTGGGGAAATATCACATCTGGACTTGAGTTGATCCGTAAGTCTGAAGCAGAAGGCGCAAAAGCATTCGGTCTCACCATGCCGCTTGTCACAAAAGCAGACGGCACGAAGTTTGGGAAAACAGAAGGTGGTGCCATCTGGTTAGATAAAGAAAAAACATCACCATATGAATTCTACCAATTCTGGATTAACACAGATGACCGTGATGTCGTGAAATACTTAAAATACTTTACGTTCCTATCAAAAGAAGAGATCGCATCGTACGAAGAAAAAGTGCAAACAGCCCCTGAAAAGCGTGAAGCACAGCGCCGTTTGGCAGAAGAAGTCACAACACTTGTGCATGGCCGTGAATCACTAGAACAGGCTGTCAACATCTCAAATGCGCTATTTAAAGGCGAGATCAAATCTCTTACAGCAGAAGAAGTGAAAGTAGGCTTTAAAGATGTGCCATCAATGGAGAAAGACAGTGCAGAAGAATTAACACTTGTTGATGTTCTTGTCGAATCAAAACTGTCTCCATCAAAACGTCAAGCACGTGAAGATATCACAAACGGTGCCATCTACATCAACGGAGAGAGACAAACCGACAAAGACTATGTCCTTTCAGCTGAAGACCGAATTGAAAACCAATTTACAGTCTTAAGAAGAGGGAAAAAGAAATACTTCCTTGTAACGTATAAATAAATCCTTATGAAACAGTAAGTATCATGAAAAGCACCTCAAATGTTCATATACATTGAGGTGCTTTTCTTTTTTATTCAGAAGTAGGAATTAAGCTTTTACAGAGCGGTTTTCTCTCATTTGTCTGTTTCTTATTCAAGAAGTGAATCTTCGTTTTTATAAGCATGTTCTACCTTACAAATTCGGGTTGTATAGGATTCATACCAATCTTTTTTTCCTTTTTTTTGAACACGCTGATGTGCTGTATGTGCTTTCCATTCTTTAATTGCTGCTAATGAATCCCAATACGATACAGTGATCCCAACACCATGCTCATCTCGTACACTCTCAATTCCAAGAAACCCGTCTAGGTCTTTCGCTAATTGTTCCATTCTTTGAGCAGCAGCAGCGTATTCTTTCTGCTCAACATTCGTTCGTTTTGATGTGAAAATGACTGCATAGTAAGGTGGTGCAGGTGTTTGGGTAAATAGCATCTAGTAGAACCTCCTTTTGTCTATTCACATTATATATGAAAGATAGAGAGGCTCGTAGTCTTTTTGTTTTAATTTAAAAAAGTCCAAGGTGCTTTATGATTATTTATATTTCTGTAAAATCATCTCATAAAACATTACCTTGTTCACTTTTCTGACATATTTTTCTTGTATAAAATAGAGTCGAATAAGATGAATAAGGGGGAATGAAAGTGATTCGATTTAAGAAAAAGAGTTTGCAAATTCTTGTTGCCCTTGCCTTAGTGCTAGGTTCAATGGCCTTCATCCAGCCGAAAGAAGTCAAAGCGGCTGCGCATAATCCGGTTGTGATGGTGCATGGTATGGGCGGTGCGTCTTATAACTTTGCTTCGATCAAACGATACTTAGTATCACAGGGCTGGGATCAAAACCAACTTTTTGCAATCGATTTCATAGACAAAACAGGCAATAACCTGAACAATGGCCCGAGGCTCTCTAGATTCGTGAAAGATGTACTAGCCAAAACGGGCGCCAAAAAAGTAGATATTGTGGCTCATAGTATGGGTGGTGCGAACACGTTATACTATATTAAAAACCTAGACGGCGGAGATAAAATTGAAAACGTCGTCACACTTGGTGGAGCGAATGGACTCGTATCACTCAGAGCATTACCAGGCACCGATCCAAATCAAAAAATTCTTTACACATCTGTCTATAGCTCAGCCGATCTCATTGTCGTCAACAGCCTCTCACGCTTAATTGGCGCGAGAAACGTCCTCATCCACGGCGTTGGACATATCGGTCTATTAACCTCAAGCCAAGTCAAGGGCTATGTGAAAGAAGGATTGAATGGCGGAGGACAGAATACGAATTAAAAAATGAAAAAGACAGCGATTTGTGCTGTCTTTTTTGATGTCATGGTTATATAGGGTCTACTAGGTGTTGCAGAAGGTTTTTAGGAGGATAAAAGATGACGCAAAAACTCAAACAATATTTCTTAGGCTACTTTCTCTATTTCCCATGTTCATTTCTGATTATCTATATGATCTGGATGGCAATCGTCAAATCAGTGCAATGGGCAGAAGTCATATCTAATTGTACATCCATCATTGGTATCTATTACTTAATAGCCAGTGTGTGGTTTGTCTTTTTACTGCAAAAACAGACAAAACATCGTACATAGCCAAATAAAAACATGTACAAATCAACCACCATTCCTTACACTACAAGTAATGATTCAGATTCTTTGGAGGTGGGGATTTGTGCAACAACATCAAAAGGCTTTGATTATGGTTGATGTACAGAAAGCATTCGAGCACGAAAAATGGGGAGAACGGAATAACCTAGATGCAGAGAAGAATATCAGTCGTCTATTGACGTTTTGGAGAGAAAAAGGCTGGACAGTCATTCATATTCAGCATACATCGGATCAGCCGCACTCCTTATTTCATCCAGCAAATGAAGGGCACTCCTTCAAAGAGATCGCCAAACCGCTAGATGAAGAAACGGTCATACAAAAGAAAGTCAACAGTAGCTTTATAGGTACAAACTTAGAGGAACAACTAAGATCAAACGAGATCGACACTGTTGTGATTGCTGGACTTGCAACACCGCACTGCGTATCTACCACAACAAGAATGAGTGGAAACCTAGGCTTTGAGACATACCTCATGTCGGATGCAACAGCCGCCTTTGGACTCGCAGATCAAACCGGTACATACTATGATCCAGAAACGATCCATCGCCTTTCACTTGCAACACTGCATGACGAATTTGCGACTATCCTGACAACTGAGCAGCTGATCACAAATTGGGCAAGCAAAAGCTCCTAGAATCATCTCTAGGAGCTTTTTGCTTGTTCATCCAGCGGCTGTTTTCGTTGTTCAATACTTGAGTAGATGAGATCAATTCCAATAAATAAGAAGCTGACAAAGAAAGATAAAATGAGTGTGCCGTGCTCCCAAATGGAGACATTGACTATGTTCATATTAAGGACAAACTTAATTGAGAAATGCACAACGATCCATGAGAGTAAAAATTCAAAGATAAACGTGAACCATTGAGGAAATCTTAGCAAAGAGGAAATTCCTTTACCAATGAATACTAAAAAGATCGACCAAAAAAGAACAATCCCACTGACGAATAGACAGAAGGTCAATAATGAAAGAAATGATGCATAGGTAATATATTCTCCAAAAAGAAAATTCACTCCTAATGAAACAACATAAAGTACAGAACTTGGAATGATGATGACAAAACTAATCGAAAAAAAGATGAGTAAAATGAGGAGAATTTCAGCGATAGCTCCAGGCGCTTCATCGACAACTTTTGTCTTTCTCAAAATCGCATAGATAACAATTGAAATGAGCATAAGTGCTAACATAAATGAAATAATCGACAAATTGCTTTCCTCCTTAACGTTCTTTACATTATTGTTTTAAGTTGTGAGTTATCCAGTAAATGTAATTGTAAGAGGAAAACGAAAAAGAGTAAAGAGTAATCGGTGTTCTAATTTTCTTGTGTGTAAATTTGTAGCTAGAGAGTATCGTACAAAAGACCAAACAAAAAACCCTAGAAATCCTTGAACAATCAAGGTCTCTAGGGTTTGTTTGATCACTCTCTGAGAGAGTCATGAAATTAACGAGAGTAGAACTCAACGATTAGTTGTTCGCTGATTTCAGGCGCTAATTCAGAACGCTCTGGAAGACGAGTGAAAGTTCCTTCAAGCTTTTCAGCATCGAAAGTAAGGTATTCAGGTACGAAGTTGTTCACTTCAACTGATTCTTTCACAACTGCAAGGTTTTGAGATTTCTCACGAAGAGCAATCGTTTGACCTGGTTTCACAGAGAAAGATGGGATGTCTACACGGCTTCCATCAACAAGGATGTGACCATGGTTTACTAGCTGACGAGCTTGGCGGCGCGTACGAGCAAGGCCAAGACGGTATACTAGGTTGTCAAGGCGAGTTTCAAGAAGGATCATGAAGTTTTCACCTTGTTTACCAGGAAGTTTAGCAGCTCTGTCAAAAAGAGTACGGAATTGACGTTCGTTGACACCGTACATGTGACGAAGCTTTTGCTTCTCTTGTAATTGTAAACCGTATTCAGATAGTTTTTTGCGTTGTCCTGGACCATGTGGGCCTGGAGCGTAAGGGCGTTTTTCAAGTTCCTTACCTGTTCCGCTTAATGAAATGCCTAAACGGCGGGAAATCTTCCAACTTGGACCTGTATAGCGAGCCATAATGTGACTCCTCCTTATTGTTTTTATTTGTGAAAAATAAAAACCGTCTGTTCTTTGTCTTTTCCGTCATTATGTTTTCATGCATCCTCGCTCCAGCAGCAGGGAGTTACAAGATGCACCTCCATATAGAAGGAACAAAATGATACAAAAAAGCCGAACAAAAAGGCTGCCATATTTCACACAAACTCTATTATATGACGCCAGATAGGAGAAGTCAACCTATTTAAAGAGGAGAAGGTCAAACGTGGTCGGCATTCATTCGGGAAGAAAGCAAAACAAAAAAGCAGACGCATTGTCTGCTTTTCAAGTATCATGACACATCAGTAGATGCTGATAACGCATTTTGGACAACCTCTGTAAATTGAACTAAGTACGTTTCATCTATTGCATTGAAACGATCTTTCACTGGACTGTCAATATCGAGTACCCCAATGATTTGTCCATTTACTTTAAGTGGGATCACAATTTCAGATTGCGATGCTGCATCACATGCAATATGACCAGGGAATGCATGCACATCAGCGATACGCTGTACATCACCTGTCGCAAATGCTGTACCGCAAACCCCTTTTCCAGAAGGAATGCGTACACATGCGGGCAGTCCGTTGAATGGACCAAGCACAAGCTCTCCGTCTTTTGCTAAATAAAATCCAGCCCAATTGACTTCAGGAAGCGAGTGATAAAGCAGCGCCGCAGCATTGGCTAGGTTGGCAATGAGATCAGGTTCACCATCCGTAATCGCTTCTACTTGCTTGATGAGTAATTGATAGTCTTTCGATGGATCGCCAGACTGTTTTTCGACATGAAACATGAAAATCTCCTACTTTCTATCTCAAAAATACATAACTTGCGCTTCGCATGTGGGATTTGTCGAGCAATGATTAAAGGAACTTCCGCCTTCACCTTGAAGTATGTACACATGAAGAGGGGTGAGCGGATGAAAACATCAACAACCGTGCAAACAAAAGACCGTATTATTGAAGCTGCCATCAGACTTTTTAACCAAAAAGGATTTTCTGGAACCTCTGTCCGTGAGATTGCGAAGGAAGCAAACGTCAACGTTGCCCATATATCTTATTACTTTCAAGGAAAAGGAGGGCTGCTTGAGCAGCTCGTATCCGATTTTTATGAAGGCTATATTCAGATGATTGAATCGCACATCCAGCACATGGAAACCCGTCATGCAAAAGAATGTTTACTTCATGTGGTTTTTGATATTTTATCTTATCAGCATGAAAATCGTCAATTAACCCGTTTCGTTTATCGAGAAGTGACCATCGATTCAACGCTGATCAGGGAAATCATGTCCACCTATTTAACAAAGGAAAAATACTTGTTTCAGCTCATCATTGAAAAAGGAAAAAGCACCCATGTGATTTGTAAGCAGCTGTCACTCTCATCATTTATGATCCAGCTAAAATCACTTCTGATGATGCCATATCTGCAGCCGCAATATTTAACAGAGGTGCTTTATATCAACCCAAACGAGCCTTACTTTTATCAAACGTACTATAAGGAACTGAGCCGGTCGCTTCATCATCTGTTAGAACCAAATGAACCCGCACTTGATCCTCACCTGAAACTCATGATGTCTTCAAATTGATCATACGCATATCCGAGATCTTCCGCTTGATGGGCATCAGACCCGAATATGAGCGGAATTTTTTTCTGTTTTGCAAGATCGATCATCCATTGATCTAAATAGATACTTCTGGCATATGTTTTACGAAGACCTGATGTATTAAAATCTAAGGACATGCCTTTTTTTGCCGTTTCTTCAAGACAAAGGGTAACCCTTTGACATAGTTCTGGCGACATTTCGTATGGGAAAAGTTGTTTGAATTTCTGGACAAGGGTGATATGACCGATTCTCTTTGGCTTATATGGACCTAAAGATGATAGAATAGAAGAATGAATTTGTTCATAGTAGCTTTGATAGACGTGTTCGGTGCTGCCATAGATGCTGATCAGCTGCTTGAAGGCGTGCTCATCAAAATCAAGACAAATATAATCATTGCCAGCAGGAAGAAAGTGAACAGATAAAATGCTATCGTCTAGTTCAGGGCCGTAGCAGTCTAAAAAGGCACTTGTTTCCTCTTCATACTCTTTGATATAGTCGACCTCAAGCCCAGTTTTTACTATTAACTGTCCTTTGTATTCCTGTTTCAGCTGATCCAGCTTCGTCAAATAGGCTTCAAGGTCTTGAAGCTTCATGGCACTATCCTGCTCAGGCGTTGGATCTCGAAACGAAGGAGGCAGCGGGGCATGCTCGGTAAAGGTGATGGAATCAAATCCCTTTTTCATTGCTTTTTCAATATAAGAATGAATAGGATCAAGCGTACCGTGCGGGCAAAATGGCGTATGTAAATGTGCATCTTGTTTCAACATGTCGTCACCTCTTGTCGATATTTTGAAAAACGTCATGTTTATCAGCGAAAATAATGAAAAATCATGACCAAAAATGCTGGTTACATGGTATCATAATAACAATGAAAACGACAGCTTCCGCATACATAAAAACAGGTCACATCAATACATGTGATCAAATGATAGAAAGCCTGAATGACTTTCTTGAAAAAACATACATAAAACCGTGAATGGATCGTATTGGCAAAAATACAATCCTGCTTATAAAAAACAAATGCAAAGCGGACACGAAAGGGTTCTCAGGTCTACTCGGGACACTACCCTGACATCACTTAGATCACAACAAGGGGGCTCATTATGGAGTTTATCATCGGTTTAATTGTCATTTTGCTTGCTTTGTTTTCAGTCGGTTATTTCCTCAGAAAAAATATATATAAAGAGATTGACCGATTGGAAGCATGGAAAATTGAAATTTTAAACAGATCAATTGTAGAAGAAATTTCAAAAATCAAACATTTAAAAATGACCGGAGAAACAGAGCAGTTTTTTGAAAGATGGCGTGCAGAGTGGGACGATATCGTCACAGCCCATCTTCCAAAGGTAGAGGAGCTATTATATGATGCAGAGGAGTATTCTGATAAATATCGATTCTCCAAAGCGAAGCAAGTTCTTGCACATATAGGAGATCTGCTCACCGCTGCTGATTCAAACATCGAAGACATTTTAAAAGAGATTGCAGACCTTGTCACAAGTGAAGAGCAAAACCGAAAAGACATCGAGAAGGTCAAAGAGCAATATCAAACGGTACGAAAAAATCTACTTGCTTACAGCCATTTATATGGCACCCTTTATGACAAAATGGAGCAGGACTTAGATGAGGCCTGGGAAGGGATCAAGCAGTATGAAGAAGAGACAGAAAACGGAAACTACATGACAGCAAGGAAAATTTTGCTTGAGCAAGACCGCAGACTCGATCAGCTGCAATTATATATCAATGATGTACCGAAGCTCATCGCAGACTGTAAACAAACTGTGCCAGGTCAGCTGACGAAGCTGAAAGACGGTTATAAAGAAATGACAGACAAAGGCTACAAGCTAGAGCACATCCAGATCACAAAAGAGCTGGAGAACTTGAATAAACAGCTGACCCGTGCGGAGAAGCTGCTGATTGATGAACTCAACTTAGATGAAGCATCAAGCATTCTGCAAATGATTGATGATGCGATTCAGACGCTGTATGATCAGTTAGAAGCAGAAGTAGAAGCAGGTCAGGAAATCAAGAGCAAAATGCCTGAGCTGACCGAAGCATTTGAAAAACTTGAACAAGACCACACGCAGACAAAGGCAGAAACGGCTCTTGTGAAAGAAAGCTACAAGCTGACAGCAGGAGAGCTGGATCAGCAGAAAGCATTCGAAAAACGATTAGAAGAAATTGAAAAGCTTATGAAGCAAATACGAGAGAAGCTTGATCGTGACCATGTCGCATACACATTATTAATGGATGAAATCAATCAGCTTGAGACCTTTATTGAGGATGCCAAAACACTTCATGAAGCGTTTAAAGATCACCTTCAATCGTTACGAAAAGAAGAATTACAGGCAAGAGAAACATTGGCTGAACTTAAAACCATGTTGACAGATACAGTGCGCCAGCTGCACAAAAGCAACATTCCAGGTGTACCTGCTGACATCAAAGATCGTGCTGAAAAAGCGCAGGAGATGATTCAGCAAGTGCAGGAGCAGCTAGAGAATTTGCCGTTGAATATGCCAGCAGTGAACCAGCAATTAAAAGAAGCCTCTGAAACAGTCAGACATGTGGTTGATGAAACACATGACATGCTTCGTAAAGTGGATCAAATTGAACGGATTATACAATACGGCAACCGGTTTAGAAGTCAAAACCACATTCTTTCAGAGCAATTAAAAGAGGCAGAACGAAGATTTTATGCCTATGATTATAACGATTCATTTGAAGTGGCAGCAGCAGCTGTCGAAAAAGCATCACCTGGAGCCGTCCAGAAGCTTTTAACTCAGCAAGAAAAAGAATATCAGCATCAATAAAAAAGCTGAAGTCCATTTTAGGACTTCAGCTTTTTCCATGTTATGAAACTTGTTTTTGGCGTTCTTCTGAAGCAGAAGAAGTGAATAGAGAGATAACAAATCCAATCACGATTCCGAGTATGGCAGGTACAATCCAGCCAATGCCAAGGTCATATAGCGGCAAGATCGTTTGAAAGAGATCTTTCACAGGACCGATAGGCAGTTTAGCCGCTGCTAAACCGTCAAACAGACTGACGCAGCCAGTTAAAATCAAAGTAAGGACATACACAGGTCTTCTATGACCAAGCCATTTGTCAGCAAGTGATAAAACGATAATCACAATTGCTAACGGGTAAATCGCAGTTAACACAGGTACTGAAAAAGCGATAATATGAGCAAGTCCAAAATTTGAAATGATAAAACTGAATAATGTGACGAGTGTAACGACCATTTTATAAGAAAGTTTAGGTAATAAATTTGAGAAATACTCTCCGCACGATGTCACAAGACCGATACTTGTGGTTAAACAGGCAACCGTAATCGCCGCGCCTAACACAATATTACCTAAACTGCCAAAAAGAAATTGTGAAGACTGAGCCAAGATTTTACTACCATCTCCAACAAAACCAATGGCGTGTGTACTTGAAGCACCTAAATAAGCAAGTGATAGATAAACAAATGTTAATCCGCAAGCTGCAATTAGACCTGCTTTGATACAAGCAGAAGTGAGTGCCTTTTTACTTGTTACACCACGTCCTTTAATGGCGTTGATGACAACAACCCCAAACACAATAGATGCAAGAGCGTCCATGGTTTTATAGCCTTCTAAAAACCCTTTGAAAAATGATCCATTGCTATAGGACACATCAGGTGTGCCAATGACGCCCATCGGTGTCAAAATGGCTTTGACGATAATAATCAAAATGATCGTAAATTTAATCGGTGTTAACACTTTCCCTACACGATCCACAATTTTCGTTGGATTTAGCGCAAGATAATACGTAATACCAAAAAAGGCCAGTGTAAATAAAAAAAGTGAGAGCCAAGCTGGTACACCAGCTAAAAAGGGTAGTGCACCAATTTCATATGAAACCGTTCCTGTACGAGGAATAGCGAAAAGTGGCCCGATAGATAAATATAAAATGACGGTAAATGCTGTTCCAAAAGCTGGGTGAGCTTTATCAGCTAATCCTTTCGCATCTCGACCTGTCAAAGCGATTGCAATAATCCCTAGAAGAGGTAAACCGACACCTGTTAATAAAAATCCGCCCATTGCTTTCCACACATTTTGCCCAGCATATTGCCCAAGCTCTGGTGGATAAATCATATTACCGGCGCCGAAGAATAGAGCAAACAGCATAAAACCTATGATAACCGTATCTTTCGTCGACAAAGTTGCCTTCATTGCATTTAAAGCCTCCATTATTATGTTGAAATATTCTGTTAATTAGTTGCTAGGTAACCGTTCATCATTAACAATCACTAATTATAAAGGATGTACGCCTGATGTCAACATGTGTTTTCGTACAAAAGTCATGAATTTTTCTATTTTAGTATATGAAGAACAATAAAAAAACATCCCCTTCTTCTTTGGAAGGGGATGTTTTGATTTGCGATGATTATGAGGCAAGTTGCTTTGGTGGGCTGGTAAACATGGAAATAAGTACACCAATCAAAGCACCGATAATAGCTGGTATGATCCAGCCAATGCCTAAATCGTAAAACGGAACAATTGATTTCAAGATGCCAGGCAATCCGCCTAGATTCACTTCAGCAGCTAATAATCCATCAATGATGGCAAAGAAACCAGTAAAGATGAGAGAAGTGATATAAATGATTCTTCTGCCGTTAATCCAGCGGTCAAGGAACGATAATAAAATAATGACAATGGCCAGTGGATAGATCGCTACGAGTACAGGCACCGACAGAGAAATGATTTGTGCGAGTCCGAGGTTTGCAACGAATGTGCTAAACAAAGAAACAATTAGAATGACGGTACGATAAGAAAGTGCTGGGAAGAGCTTTGAAAAATATTCTCCACAAGATGAAATAAGTCCAACACTAGTCGTTAAACAAGCGAATAAAATGGCTGCGCCAAGAACAATGTTACCAGCAGAACCGAATAAAAAGTTGGCAGAAAGTGAAAGTAGTTTTCCTCCTTCATTTGCTCCAACCATTCCCGTGGCATTAGGGCTTGAAGCACCCACATAAGCAAGTGAAATGTACACGAGTGCCAGTCCAACAGCTGCTACGAGTCCTGCCTTAATACAAGCTGCTGCAAGAGATTTTCGCTCTGTGATGCCTCTGTCCTTAACAGCTGTCACCACGACGATTCCAAATACGATAGAAGCAAGTGCATCCATTGTTTTATAGCCTTCTAAAAATCCAGTGAAAAGCGGATTTGCCTCATATGTTTTATCTGGAGCACCGATCATTCCCATTGGCGTAGCAATGGCTTTAATGACAATAATAGCAATAACAGTTAATAAGATCGGTGTCAAAATTTTACCAATACGATCAACCAGCTTTGAAGGATTTAACGCAAGCAAGTATGAAATAGTGAAAAACACTACGGTAAAGATGAATAGTGGTACCCATGAAGTGGCTTGGGCACCTGAGAGAAATGGAGCTAATCCTATCTCATACGAAACCGTACCAGTTCGCGGAATGGCGAAAAATGGTCCAATGGATAAATACAGAATCACGGTGAAGATAGTCCCGAATTTAGGGTGTGCTTTATCGGCAAGGCCTTTGGCTCCGGTACCAGTAAGGGCGACAGCAATAACCCCTAATAGTGGAAGACCTACGCCTGTAAGTAGGAATCCGCCGATGGCAAGCCATACGTTTTCACCAGCATATTGTCCAAGAACAGGCGGGAAAATCATATTTCCTGCGCCAAAGAATAATGCAAAAAGCATTAGTCCAATAGCCAATGTTTCTTTTATACTTAAACTATTTTTCAAAATAGTCCCTCCTCAATCAGTGTATTGTGTCAAATTTAAATATTCTGACAATTTAGGTGTTTATATGACAATTGCACTATGGATGATATAGTGAAAATGAAAAGTTGTCAACTGCCATTTTCAGAAAATTCTCTGTCTGACTTCATTATGGTAACATATAAATGCATTTATTTTTAAAGTTTTTTTGTAAGGAGTTTAAGATATGATTTATCTTGATAATAGTGCCACAACAAAGCCTTATCCAGAGGTTTTACAAGTACATCAGCAAGTGAGTGAGCGTTTTTTTGGGAATCCGTCTTCGCTGCATCAACTTGGAATTGATGCGAGCCGTCTATTAAGTGAAACGCGAAAACAAATCCTTCACTATACAGGCTTTACACAATATGAGATTATTTTTACTTCAGGTGCAACAGAAGCAAATAACATAGCCATCAAAGGGGCTGCTCTTGCCAAGATGAACCGAGGCAGACATATTGTCACAACAGCGATTGAGCATCCATCTGTCATCGAATCGTTTGAACAGCTGAAAACATTATTTGGCTTTGATATTTCCTATATTCAAGTAAATGAGCATGGCCGTGCAGATATGACGCATTTAAAAGAAGTGCTTCGCCCTGATACAGTGCTTGTCAGTCTCATGCATGTAAACAATGAAACAGGCGCGATTCAGCCGATAGAGGAAGCGGCAAGCATCATTCGGACGTATGCCAAAGAGGCGATTTTTCATGTCGACGGCGTACAAGGAATTGGCAAGGTTCCGCTGCCTAAAGAGATGGATATTGATCTTTTAACGATGTCAGGCCACAAGATTCACGGCTTGAAGGGAACAGGTGCCCTCTTTTTAAAGAAAGAGATCGTGCTTGCGCCTTTTATCACAGGAGGAGAGCAAGAACTTGGCCTTCGCTCAGGGACTGAGAATCCTGCTGGAGCTGTCAGCTTAGCAAAAGCCATCAAGCAATCATTTGAACATTTAAACAAGCATCATGACGAGATGATCGCTTTAAAAACGGAGCTAGAGCAGCAGCTTGGAAAGATAGAAGGCGTCGTTATAAACACACCGCTGACGCATAGCGCACCGCACATTGTGAATTTTTCAGTGCCAGGTATTCAAATTGAAGTCCTTCTGCATATGCTCGAAAAAGAAGGCATTTACGTTTCGACAACGTCTGCTTGTTCTGCAAAGAAAAAGGAACCAAGCCGTGTCCTGCTGGCGATGGGGAAATCAGAAGAAGCAGCCAAAAGCAGCATGAGAATCAGTTTGACATATGGACAAGGACCAGAGCTAGCGCCGCAAATCATCACATCGATCGCACAAAGTGTGAAAAAATTAAAAGGAATGAGATAACAACATGAAGTATGACCATATTTTAGTCCGTTTTGGTGAGATTTCAACAAAAGGGAAAAATAGAAAGAAATTTATCGAAAAACTAAGACAGCATATCCGGTTTGTATTAAAAGACTTTGAAGCATTAAAGTATGCATCTGATAGAGACCGCATTACGATCATGCTAAACGGAGAAGACCCTGAACCGATTTCAGAACAGCTTAAAGGTGTATTTGGCATTCAAAGCTTTAGCCTGGCTGTAAAATGTGAGACAAATCTTGATGCCATCAAAGAAGCGGCACTCTCAGCGGTTCAGGAAGTGTATGAACAAGGAAATACATTTAAGGTCTCAACGAAACGCTCTTATAAACAATTTGAGCTTGATTCAAATGAAATGAACCGAGAAATTGGTGGACATGTTTTAAGGAATACAGACAACTTAACCGTTAATGTGAAACAGCCAGATGTTCACTTGCGAATTGAAATAAGAGAACACGCGACGTACATTACATTTAAAGATGTAAAAGGTGCAGGCGGACTGCCAGTTGGTTCAAGCGGAAGAGCGATGCTGATGCTCTCTGGCGGCTTTGACAGCCCAGTGGCCGGCTATCAGGCAATGAAACGAGGCATTCAAATTGAAGCTGTTCATTTCTTTAGCCCACCTTATACAAGTGAACGTGCTAAGCAAAAGGTCATTGATCTAGCGGAATGCTTAGCTGCCTATGGAGGCGAAGTCAAGCTTCACATCGTTCCTTTTACAAAAATCCAAGAGCTCATTCACAAACAAGTACCAGAAAACTATACGATGACTTCAACGAGAAGAATGATGCTCAAAATTGCAGATAAAATAAGAGCCAAGCGTGATGCGCTTGCCATTATTACAGGTGAAAGCCTTGGTCAAGTGGCAAGTCAGACACTTGAAAGCATGTATGCCATTAATCATGTCACAAACACACCGATCATTCGCCCACTGATTGCCGTGGATAAGAATGACATTATCGAAGAAGCGAGACGAATTGGCACATATGAGACAAGCATTCAGCCATTTGAGGATTGCTGCACGATCTTTACGCCGCCATCTCCAAAAACAAAACCAAAGCTTGAAAAAGTAGAACGCTACGAAAGCTTTGCTGAATTCGAGCCAATGCTTGATGAGGCAGTGGAGCAGATCGAAACAATCGTTGTCACAAATGAAAAGAAAGCAGCTGACAAATTCGCTGATTTATTCTAAATAAAAAATTTCATAATAATTACCATAAAATCAATCGCATGAAGTCATGTGTTTCTACACATTCTATATTCACAAGGAGGTGAGAACACATGGCTCAACAAAACAGACAAAGCAGTTCTAATCAATTAGTCGTTCCAGGCGCTGCACAAGCGATCGACCAAATGAAGTACGAAATCGCTTCAGAATTTGGCGTAAACCTTGGACCAGAAACAACAGCTCGCGCTAACGGATCAGTTGGTGGAGAAATCACTAAGCGTCTTGTATCTTACGCTCAACAACATATGGGTGGCGGATCTTTCTAAGACACACAATTAAAAAGCTATGGCTTATGAGCGGGTTTATTCCCGCTCTTTTTTTTGTACATAAATTGTTAGAATATTTTTAAAAAAGAAGACGAAATGAAAAAATTATGGCATAATACTAGGAGTAGGTCCTAATTCAAGCATTTTTCAGTTATGAGTGTTAGAATAGGTAAATTGAAACATGATTCGTTTCATAGAAAGAGGCTAAAAGGAGCTGTACCATGAAAAGAGAAGACTTAATTGCACCAGAACAATATAACTTAGTCAGTGAGATTGAAGCATTCAGTCATGACCAGGAGAAAATCGCCCTGCACTGGCAGGACGGAAATGGTCAGGAAGCGCACGTGACATATGCAGCATTAGTAGAAGAGGCGAATAAAATTGGTCATGTTCTATTAAATGCAGGCTTTAAAAAAGGCGATAAAATCATTGTGATGGTGCCGCGTATGCTAGAGGCATACAGCATTTATTTAGCGATTTTAAAAACAGGGATGGTTGTAATTCCTTGTTCAGAAATGCTTCGCGCTAAAGATATAGATTACCGAATTGAACATGCAGAAGCAAAAGGAGCGATTGTTTACGCATCATTCATTCAATCGTTTGAAGGAACCAACCAGCCAAAAGATTTTAAAACATTCTCGATTGGTGAGAATGATCATGGCTGGACAAACATTGTTGCGCAAAAGGAAGAGCAGTCAAGCGAGTTGAAATTGGCAGACACAACACGTACGGACATGGCGTTTCTATCTTATACATCAGGCACAACAGGTAACCCAAAAGGGGTTGTTCATACACACGGCTGGGCGTATGCACATTTACGTACTGCGGCCAAAGCATGGCTCTCCATTAATGAAGGGGATAAAGTATGGGCAACAGCAGGACCAGGCTGGCAAAAATGGGTGTGGAGTCCTCTCTTATCTGTTTTAGGAAGTGGAGCAGAAGGTTTTGTTTATGGAGGGAAATTTAATCCGGATACGTACTTAGAGCTGCTTCAAAAAAATGAAATCAATGTTTTATGTTGTACACCAACGGAATATCGGTTTATGGCAAAAGTAGATGACCTCAGTCAGTACGAGCTGCCGAAATTGCATAGTGCTGTTTCTGCGGGAGAGCCGCTTAACCGTGAAGTTATCGATACGTTCAAAAAACATTTCGATATCGAAGTGCGAGATGGTTACGGGCAAACAGAAAGCACGCTGCTAGTCGGGGTGCTGAAAGGAATGGACATCAAGCCAGGTAGCATGGGCAAACCAACACCTGGCAATGAAGTAGAGATCATTGATGAGAATGGCCAGATCTGTGCTCCAGGAGAAATAGGTGACATTGCCGTTCATCTTGAAACGCCGGCTTTATTCAAGGAATACTACAAAGATGCAGAGCGTACAAAGGCGCAGCGCCGCGGGGATTACTTTATTACCGGTGACCGTGCGAAAAAAGATGAAGACGGGTATTTTTGGTTTGAAAGCCGCAGGGATGACATCATCGTCAGCTCAGGTTATACAATTGGCCCGTTTGAAGTCGAAGATGCACTGATTAAACACCCAGCAGTGAAAGAATGTGCGGTCGTGGCAAGTCCAGATGAAATCAGAGGATCAATCGTGAAAGCATACGTCGTCCTGCGTGATGCATCTACACAAAGCGATGAGCTGATTAAAGAACTGCAAACACACGTGAAAAATACAACAGCACCGTACAAATATCCAAGAGAAATCGAATTCATTGACGAGCTACCAAAAACTCCGTCAGCGAAAATTCGACGTGTCGAGCTGAGAGAAAGAGAGCTTGCACGAAAATCATCATAACAGTAGAAACAATAAGCGTCTGGATGGAAAATCATCCAGCGCTTTTTTTATTGGACAAATCAAATATGTAAAATTCGTTCATGATGTTTTATGTTAAAATGTGTAAGGATGACTTGAAAAGGAGAATGTTCTGAAGATGTCGATTGCGATTATTCATGGAATTGTGCTTGCCTTTGGTCTTATTTTACCTTTGGGCGCGCAAAATGTATTTGTATTTCAGCAAGGAGCCCTTCAGCCTCGATTATATCGCGTGCTGCCTGTGGTCATCACAGCCGCCCTCTGCGACACACTTTTAATCACTTTAGCTGTCATTGGGGTTTCGGTTGTTGTTCTCACCATTCCGATCTTGCAAATAGCTCTTTTTATCATTGGATTTTTCTTTTTACTTTATATGGGGTGGTCAGTTTGGAACACGAGCTGTGCATCAGGTAATCAAGAAAAGGTGGACTTGATGCCTATGAGAAAACAAAT
Source organism: Bacillus sp. G402 (assembly GCF_051172515.1). NCBI lineage: Bacteria > Bacillati > Bacillota > Bacilli > Caryophanales > Bacillaceae > Bacillus > Bacillus sp. G402. Next base: position 117,332 of record NZ_JBPIZC010000005.1, on the reverse strand, counting down.
CATATTTGCCTGTTCCGTTTCACTTTTAAACCCTCACGCGATTCTCGATACAATAGGAGTGATAGGGACGAACTCTCTTCAATATCATGGGGCGGAAAAGGTGGCATTTACCGCAGCCTGTATCATTGTCTCGTGGTTATGGTTTATGGGTCTTGCCCTTCTCGGGAAAATGTTAGGAAAGCTAGATACAAACGGCAAGTGGATGAACCGGATCAATAAAGCATCAGCCGTCATGATCTGGCTGGTTGCATTATATATCGCCTATCAGCTTATTGGATAAAGGATACATAGAGCAAAAGAGACGTGATGCATGAAAATGAGTGCTGAACATGTCATGGGAAAAAGCGTTGGATGGAAAACATCTGGCGCTTTTTTGTTGACTACTATTTCGGGAGAAGCTTCAGTTACATCCTGTTCATTTTTATCAGACATGCTGACGGTTCAATTACCTGTAGGAAATGATCAAAATAGGATCTATGCTACATTATAAAAATGTAATTTAGAGGTTTTAAATGGCTCATAAAGAACAGCATAAAGGGGCAGTGCTTGCTGTCTTTGATACATTGACGTTTGGTGTACCAGTTTTGCTGTGGAATTTATATAAGAATACGAATAAAACATAGTAGGTTTCATCACGTATCTTTTAGCATCTCTTTACTAATGTGTTCAAAAATCATTTGCATGAGCGATACGCTCATGCTTTTTTCATTCGATCATTTTTTGAAGATGGTTTGATTTAATAGACGGAGAGCTTGTACGATATCATCCATTTGATTTTGGTCAGAGGAAGAAAGGCTGTCCATGAGCATGGATTCAATTTGTTGAAATGCTTTGTCCATACACTCGCGGCCTTTTTTAGACAGCATAATGACATGTTTTCGCTTGTCATCTTTATCTTCTTGTCTATCAATGAATTGTTTTTCGTGAAGCTTTTTCAATTCTCTGCTGACATTCGGAAGAGACATGTGCTGACAATCGGCGATTTCGCTAGGTGTTAGCGGCTCACTGACGGCTAACTGCTCCAGAATCAAATATTGTAGAGTGGTTAGATCAGATGGTTTGATCTTGCTCATCATAGCATGTTTCAGCTCAGAAAAAGTAGAAGCAAATGTGACAAACTCTTTGAAAAAATGTGGGTTTTTCATCATGTTTCACCTCCTACGTACCATACCAAATTTATTATCAAAAAACAATTATCATTTGACAACTAAAAAAGAGGGGTGTATGCTTTTGATTATCAAATGATAACTAAAGGAGACAAACCATGAATGTACTCATTATTTATACTCACCCTCATCACAATAGTTTAAATGGTGCTTTTTTTAAAGAAATCCTAAAGGGCAGTGAAGAAAATCCAAACGTTCAAGAAGTGAGAAGCATCGATTTATACCAAGACAAATTTGATCCTGTACTTATTTTTAATAAAGAGAAAAAAAGACGTGATATGCATAAGGACCCTGAGATTCAAGAATATCAAGAGAAAATCAAATGGGCAGACAACATCGTGTTTGTTTATCCGATTTGGTGGGGGCGGCCGCCAGCCATGCTACTTGGTTTTATTGATCGCATGTTTGCAGCGAATTTTGCTTATCGTCAAACAGGCGGGCTGCTTCCAGAAGGCTTGTTAAAAGGAAAGAGGGCTGTATGTGTTTCGACAATGCAAGGACCGACCCACTATCCTTTCTTCTTTTTGCAAAATGCCCACAAAATCTTAATGAAACGAGCTCTTTTACAATATGTCGGGATTAAACCGGTGAAGTTCTTTGAATTTGGCATGATGGAAAGTCCAAAAGGGAAGCATGACGTGAAATTAAAACGGATATACAACTATTTTCGGAATATCAGCTCATAAAACCACATTCCTTGAGTCACTTTTCTTCTAATTTGAACCTGTTATGTCTTAAAATGACAGAGAGGGTGAGTGACTCATTCTCTTTATTTGAAAAGGGGGATATGGATGAAGAAAACATTGTTTAAAGATGCGGCTCTTATCACACTTGATCCATCTTTAGGTTTTCTGGAGAAGGGAGATCTATTAATTGAAGGGGCACATATTGTAGAAGTCGGACCTTCGATTGAAGCAAGCGGTGCTGATGTTGTGGATGCGTCTGACATGGTCATCATGCCAGGGCTTGTGGATACCCATCGTCATGTGTGGCAGTCTGTCATACGGGGGATCGGAACAGATTGGTCTTTGCAAACGTATTTGAGCAAAATTTATTATGGCAACTATGGGGCGATGAGACGTCCATCAGATGATCGAATTGCTAATTATTTAGGCGCATTAGAGGCATTAGATGCAGGAGTGACAACGTTTTTCGACTGGACGATGATCAATTCTATGGATCATACAGAAGAACTCATTGGAGGTTTAAAAGATGCGGGTATTCGAGCGGTCTTTGGTTTTGGTACCTCTGGAGATGCAGCGTATTGGGACAGAGAGAGTACGCTCACGAATATGGAAGACGCAGCCCGCGTGAAACAAAAACATTTTCAATCATCGGATCAGCTGTTGACGATGGGACTTGCCATTCGTGGACCTGAATTTTCTTCATGGGAGACGACCGTCTTTGAAATTGAAACAGCGAGATCACTAGATGCATTATGCAGTATGCACATTGGCTTTGGAAATTGGGGAGCGGCGGATCGATCGATTGAGCGGCTTCATCAAGCAGGGCTGCTCGGGCCTGATTTGAATATGGTGCATATCAATGCAATTGATGCAGATCAAATGAAGATGTTATCTGACAGCGGAAGCTCCATCTCGATTACACCTGAGATTGAAATGATGATGGGACACGGATATCCTGTCACAGGGCTCGCCATTGAAAATGGCGTTCTGCCAACGCTTGGTGTAGATGTGGTGACAGCGACAGGCGGAGATTTATTTACCCAAATGAAATTCGGACTACAGGCGGAGCGGGCGATTCAAAATCAATCTTTATTGATGGAAGGGACGATGCCAGGGCCTGAACTTGGATTGTCTGCACAGCAAATGCTTGAAGCAGCCACAATAAACGGGGCTCGTGCCTTGAAGCTTGATGACAAAATCGGCTCGCTCACACCTAGAAAAGAAGCTGATTTTATCTTGATCGATCGGACAAGCATGAATCTTCTTCCGATGACAGATCCAGCTGGGGCAGTTGTGCAAACGGCACACCCTTCAAATGTTGATTCTGTCTATGTGGCTGGAAAAGCAGTGAAACAAAATGGGAAGCTAGTTGGAGTGAACTTAGAAGAGATCAAACAAAAAGCTTATGCGGCAAGAGATCATATTTTATCGCACAAGTTTGAATCAACGCCATCATAAACAAACAATCCCCATAGGCAGCTGCCTATGGGGATGAGATTACAAGGATTCTTTAATGACTTTTTTGTAATACTGGACAGATAGGAATCCGAAGATAGAATATAACACCGTATAAATCGACATGACGATGAGCATTGGTGCCCACAGTTCACCGCCGAATAAAAACCAGCCTGACTGTACTGCAAAGTAGCTGTGCAGCAAGCCGACAATGAGCGGAATCCCAAAGTTAAATAGCTGTTTGAGCCGAATACCTTTTAATAGATCCTTCTCAGTAAAACCAAGCTTACGCAAGATCGTGTAAGAGCTTTGTTCTTCTTCACTTTCATTCATCTGCTTAAAGTATAAAATACAGCCTGATGTGACAAGGAAGCTGAGACCTAAAAATCCGACCACAAACATCATCAGTCCTATTGTTTGCTTTTGCTGCTGAGTGGTAGCCAATTGAGACATGCTGTTGTCACCTAGTTTTAAAGAGGTAAACACATCATTCGCTTGTTCAAGGTTTTGATCATCTTTTATATTGACTGCGTGATATTGATTATGCTCAACCTGAAGTTTAGGATCTTTCTGCTGGTCAAGCTGCTCAAAGACACTTTGACTGACGACAGCAACAGGTAGACCACCAAACGTGAAGTTGTAAGAGATGAGGTAATCTTTCTTCATATCAATGACCTTTAAATCAAGGGGTTTCTTAATAAGTAGTTTCACATCACCTGAACTTTGAATCGGCATGAATTTCTTCAATAAATCACTGTAGCCGCTTAAGATGACTTCGTTGCTTTTCACATGAATATTTGGTGCGTTTTTCTCACTGATCACAGGTAGAGTTAAGACACCTGGATCATTATTCATATTTTTAATCTCTGAATCCATGATCTTCTTTGCGTCAAACTTCGCTTGAATGACCTTGAATTGCTTTGTTTCATACGCAATATGTTTGTCAGAAAGTGCACGAGTGAAGGTGTTGGCTTCTTTCTCAGATCCCATGACGAAATGTGAAGGGATCTGTTGTTCAGCGGTTTTTTCTGCTGAGTAATAGGAAATGTAGCTTAAAGATAACAACCCGATGGCAAGCGCAGATACCGTTGTAATAATCGTTAAAAGCAGTGCGTTTGATTTTAACCGGAACATAATAGATGACAGAGACAGGACTTCATGAATGGCGAGATAGCCATTTTTTCTTTTACGTACGATATTGGCAATGAATGAAACAGAGCCTTTATAGAAAAGAAAGGTACCGATAATGACAGAGCCAAGAATATAAATCATTGCTAAAAGTAACTCAAGCATGGACGTATATGTGCCGGTAAAAAGCTGAGAAGAAATATAATAGCCTGAGCTGATGAATGCAATGCCTAGAACCCCAATGATGATTTCAAACACAGAGATTTTTTTCACACGCTGTTCTGTAGAAGATGTGGTTCTAAACAAAGATAAAATCGTCTGTCTATTAATAAACCATCGATTTCTTAACATAATTAATCCATAGATAACGAAAAAGACGATCAGTGTCTGCAAAAGGGCCATGCCTGAAAAATGCAGGTTGGCGATGGCGTTCACGCCGGTTACTTTAAATAGCACCATCAGCATGAGTTTTGAACCGATAAATCCAGCTATGATACCAATAGCCATGGAGACCACGTATAGGATAAAGTTTTCTGCATTGAGTAGTTTGGCAATTTTTTGTTTCGTCATGCCAATGAGCTGCAGGAGACCTATTTCTCTCCCTCTTCGTTTAATAAAAATGCTGTTCGCATATAACAGGAAGATTCCAACAATGGCAATGAGTAGTACTGAAGCGGCTTTAATCGACGCACCGCCCTTAATGGACCCCTTTACATCATCAAGTGCTGGTGAGTACTGCAAGGTGACAAAGGAAAAGTAGAGCGCCACACTAAATACAAGTGCAAACACGTATAAATAGTAATTTTTTAAGTTTTTCTTCAGATTGCGGAAGACGAGCTGATTAATGTTCATGCTTCACACCGCCTAAAACACCTTGCGTTTTCATAATATCCTCGAAAAACATCTTTCTCTCTAGAGCGCCTTTATTCAATTGTGTATAGATCTGTCCATCTTTGATAAAAATCACTCGTCTTGAATAACTGGCTGCAACAGGGTCATGCGTCACCATGACAATGGTTGCTTTGCGCTTGTGATTGAATTCTTGCAGCTTGTTCAGTAAGTCAGAAGCAGATTTGGAATCAAGTGCTCCAGTTGGTTCATCAGCAAAAATAAGGCTTGGTTCATGAATAAAGGCACGTACCGCAGATGTCCGTTGCTTTTGTCCACCAGACAGTTCATTTGGATATTTGTCTCTTAGTTCATAAATCCCCATATCCTCTGCAAGCTGTTGAAAGCGTTCAAAAGCTTCTTTTTTAGGCGTTTTGGAGATGGATAATGGCAAGAGGATGTTCTCTTTAACCGTGAGTGTATCAAGTAAGTTGTAATCCTGAAAAACAAAGCCAAGCTGTTTCTTTCTAAATTCAGCGAGCTGCTGATCTTTCATTTGCGTCATATCTGCATCTGCGATCCGAATCGATCCGCTGGACACATGATCAATCGATGACAATACGTTCAAAAGGGTCGTTTTCCCCGAACCTGATGGCCCCATGATGCTGACAAATTCTCCAGCTTCTATCGTCAAATCAATGCCTTTCAGCACCTCTTGTTTATTGAATTTATTTCCATAGCTTTTATATAACTTGCGAGCTTCTAAAATGTTCATCTGTCGAACCCCTTTTTTATTTAATTGATATCTCTAGTATAAAAAGAAGCCGATCAGACTTCCTGCGATTTGGCGAACAAAACAGACGAGCATGTGACATTGTTGTCACATGCTTGTTTCATATGTCAAAGCCTTATGTAGAATTCAGATTGTTATTCAATTATTTTATCTGTTTTTCGCTATGATGTATCAAATTTCTTGTTTTTTTCTGATGAACCTTTACAGAGTATTTGATTTCATGTAAGATATGCATATCAAATATATGCATAGTAAATCTATGTATTAGAGGTGACGATGGATGAAAGTGAGTAAAGAGCTTCTAAAGGGGAGTACTGCTACCCTTATTTTAAGCTTGTTAAATGAAAAGCCGATGTATGGATATGAAATGATTAAGGAATTGGAGTCGAAATCCGAAGGAATTTTTAGCTTTAAAGAGGGGACGATATATCCTATTTTGCACACTTTGGAGGGGAAAGGATTTATTGTGTCTTACTGGGGCGAAGGGAATGGCAATCGAAAAAGGAAGTATTATCGGATTAATGAACAAGGCAAAGCGTTTATGAAGGAAAAGAAAGAAGAATGGACTGTGTTTAAAGATGCAGTAGATGGCGTTTTGAACGGGGAGAAAGTCGTATGGGACTAGAGAAAAAGTTTGAACAATATATCAAAAATGTGTGTAAACGAATCAAAAATAAAGACGTACATGCAAGTATAAAGCTTGAGCTTCGTGATCATTTATACACGCTGAAAGAGGAAGCGGTCAGTGCGGGCATGTCAGAAGAAGAGGCGGTAGATCAAGCGCTCGATCAAATTGGAGATGCAGCCATACTCGGAATGCAGCTTCATGAAACACACAAAACTCAAGTTGACTTTAAAACGATACTTCTTGTATTAGCTACTTGTTTATTTGGGCTGTTTGTAATGTATTATTTTCAGTTTCATTCTCATTTACTTCATTTTCAAGACACGAATATCTTTTATAAAAGTCTCATTTACTATGTATTTGGTCTTGCGTTGATGCTTGGACTGTTTGCTTTTGATTATCGGCGCTTTTTACCCTATTCATGGCATTTATACATAGGAACGATTGGAATGCTGATTCTTACAATGATGATTGGGACAAGAGTGAACGGTATTCTCTTTTTAAGCTTAAATAATGGATCGATCAATCTGACTGAAATTTTTCCATTTCTGATGATTATTTCGTTAGCTGGCATTTATCAATCTTGGAATTGGAAGAATGGTTTCAAGTCCTGGCTAGGGTTAGCGATTGTCACTTTACCCATTATTTTATTACATATAGTCGGATCTCTTTCTGCAACCATCACCTTTATGGTCATATGCATAACGATGATGTATGTATCTCATGCAAGAATGAGACAGCTTATTCCGTTTACAGCAGCAGGTATTGTCTATCTCATTGTTCAATTATTTTCTCTGTATCAAGCTGATATGGCCCACTTTTACCAATACTCACTTCATGAATTTAGCTCAAATGGTTTTCAAATAAATCCGTACGCATTGTATGATGTTCACACTGATTGGATGTTGACGTATATCATTTATTCATTCGGATGGTTTGCAGGATTGGCCGTTCTTATGTTGTTTGTGACTTTGATTTATAGAGTAGTTCATACAGCGAAACGAGTTCAATCTGCTTATGGCAAAATATTAATGATTGGTTTGGCAACCACATTTGCAGCAAAATTTATCTTAAGTATTTTCACAAACTTTGGATTATTGCCTATATCAGGAGTTTCCATGCCTTTTATGAGCTATGGGGGATCTCATATTCTTCTAGAAATGATGTCAGTCGGGCTGCTAATGAGTATTTATAGAAGGAAACAGCTAGGAGAAATATGCCGTGAAGTAGCGTGATATGGCTGTATAAAATCACCCAATCTCTTCAATGCATCGTTGGATGAAGAGATTGGGTTTCTTGAACTGTATGTTCACATGCTTGCAATATGCACAAAATCATTCTTTTTCGGAAAAATAAAGGTGAAAGTTGTCCCTTGATCTAATGTGGAGTTGACCTCGATCGTGATATGAAGAGCGTCAGCTCCCTTTTTTGTTAAATAGAGCCCCATGCCTGTGGAGGCCGTGTCATTGTGATGTCTTGTGGAGGTAAAGCCTTTTTCAAAAATACGGGACACGTCTCTTGGGTCAATTCCTCTGCCTTGATCTGTGATGGTGAGCACCACTTGTTCGTTCATTTGTTTGCTTTCGATGATAATGTCAGATGATTGGCTGTACTTGACGGCGTTTGTCAGCACTTGTCTGATCATAAAGGATAACCATTTTGTATCACTTAATACATCTCGCTCTTCTAATAAAAGGTCAAAGCCAATTCCTTTTTGCATACACCACGATTGGAGCGCTTTGATTTCTTTCGTTAGCATGTTTTGGAGATCCAGTTTTTCAATAAATAAATCATTTTCAATATGTTGGATCCTGCTTTGATGCAGCTGTGCATCAAGGAGTAAATGTATTCTAAGCCATTCATATGTCATATTTGATTTGAGCGGCTGTTCTGTTATGCGGTCAATCATTAAGTGCATCGCCGTGAGCGGCGTTTTCACCTCATGTATCCATGAGAGCAGTTCATCTTTTTCTTCTTCCAGCGCAGTCTTTTGCTTAGCCGTCATCTGGCGGTATCGGTCAATTTGCTCTGATGCTGCCTCCTGTACAATTTGTTCAAAGGGGGAAGAGGGTTTGAGACGCATTTGATGGTCTATATTTTCATCCCATTCTTTCAGTTGCATGTAATAAGCAGTTTCTTTCCGGTAACGAAAAAAAAGAAAAACAATGAAGAGTAATGTAGACAAAAGCACGATATAAAAAAGAGAAGCCAGTGGAATCGTTGTATCCAAATATGCAACAAAGAGAATGAGAAGCTGCAAACTAAGAAAGAACAAGATCCAGCTTCTTCGTTCTTTTAGAAATGCTTGCAGCATCATTGATCATCCTTTTCTTTTGCAAGATAACCTTGACCCACCTTTGTTTCAATGAAGGCGCCAAGGGAGATTTCGTCTAGTTTTTTTCTAAGGCGGTTGACGTTTACAGTGAGTGTATTGTCACTCACGAATCGTTCATCGTCCCATAAAGCTTGGATGAGAGATTCCCTTTTGACGATATGATTTTTATGCTGAATCAATTCTTTTAGAATAAAAAACTCATTTTTTGTTAATTCAACCTCACCGTTTTCATTTGTCACTGTATTATTTTCGAGATCAAGGGTAGCGCCGCACCAGACTTTTAAGTTGGCTGGTTCCGCATTATAATCATGGACTCGGCGAAGAACAGCACTTACTTTGGCGATGAGAACGTCAAAGTGAAAGGGCTTTTGTACAAAATCATCAGCTCCAAGCTGCATCGACATGACCATATCAGCAGGATGATCACGAGATGAAAGAAAGATGATGGGCACATTAGAATGATGCCGAATCATCCGGCACCAATGAAAGCCATCGTACTTTGGCAGCTGAATATCAATAATGACTAAATCAGGCTGGATGGAAGTGAACTCCTGCATGACCTGTTGAAAATTGTTGATCCCATACACATCATAAGACCAGTTGACTAAACGTTCTTTGATTTCTTGGAAGAGGGTTGTATCATCCTCAATCAGCAAAATTTTAAACAAAACGAGCACCACACTTTTTGAATTACTTGTACATCATTGTAGCGGAAAACAGGCACTCCCGCTAGAAGCAGACAGTAAAAAAGCAAGGGAAGAGATCCCTTGCTTCGGTTTATTTACCTAAAAAGTGCTTTTTAAAGAATGATAATTGATATTCAAGTGTGAGTGGGTCATTAAAGTAAAACTCTTCCGCATTTGCTTCATACACACGATGTTTTTTCACAGCAGGAATGGACTTATAGATTTCACTGTTTTGATAGGAATTGTCCATCTCGCTGTTTTTGCTAATGATCATATAGTCTCCGGCAAATTCAGGGATGACCTCTTGTGATACCGCATAATAACCAGCTTTTAATGCTTTTTCTTTTACTTTTTCAGGCATTTTTAGTTTCATTGCTTGGTAGAGGATTTCTGTTCCGCGTCCCCATGCATCTCCAAAGACGTAAAGATCTTTTGTGCCGCTTTCAAAGACAGATACGGTTGCATCTTCACCGATTTTTGCTTTGATTTCTTTGCCAGCTTCAGCTGCGCGCTGTTTGAAATCCTTGACCCATGCTTCTGCTTCTTTTTCTTTGTTTAAGACTTTTCCAATTTCAATATGCTGCTGAAGGTAATCGACTTTGTTATACGTGAATAAAACGGTAGGGGCGATTTTTTTCAGTTTTTCTACATTTTTTGCACCGCTTAAACCGATGATGACATCAGGCTTTAGCTTCATGATTTTTTCCACATTTTCATCGGATACTTCTTCCACATTTTTTAATTTCTTTTTGAAACGTGGATTCTTTTTTGACCAAGAGTCAACACCCACAAGGTTCACACCAAGTGACAAGACATTTCCTGTATAAGAGGCGAGAACAACAACACGTTTTGGATTTGCTGGCAGCTTCACAGGTCCATTTTCAGATTGATATGTAATCGTGTCCGATGACGTTGATTGCTTTCCTTTATTTGAGGAAGAGTTGCTGCTATTGCCACATGCGCTCAACGCAAGTACGAAGATGAGCATCAGAGGGAACAATATTTTCTTCATGAATGTAAACTCCTTTGAAATCGGCACATCAGCCGTGTATTTGGTTGTATGAGTGATAATGATAATTATTATCACTCAGATATCATACCATAGAAGTGAGGTTTGTTGTCAATGATATTTTAGCAGTGGATAGAGGAATTCTGATAAAAAGAAAAAAAGATCAAGGCAGTGGTATGACCTGATCTTTTTTCTTATTTAAACCAGCCTTTTTCTTTGGAACGAGTAATGGCCTCAATTCGGTTTTTGACTTCTAGTTTATCTAAAATAACGGATATGTAGTTTCGGACAGTGCCGCTTTTAATGCTGAGTTCCTTGGCGATTTCTTTTGTGTTTTTTCCGTCTGCGACGAGTTCTAGAACCGACTTTTCTCGTTCAGTTAAAGGATTTTCGTCGCTGTACAAGTCTTCCATTAATTCAGGGGCGTACACCTTTTTCCCTTTCATCACGCTTCGGATGGCACTTGCTAAATCCTCGCTTGGGCTGTCCTTCAGCATGTAGCCGCTAACGCCAGCTTTCAGTGCTCTTTGAAAATAGCCAGAACGAGCAAAGGTTGTTAAAATGATGATCTTCACATCAGACTTTTTAAGTTCTTCAGCGGCATCGAGCCCAGATTTCCCGGGCATTTCAATATCCATTAAACAAATGTCGACCGGGTGTTTTTTAGCAAAATCTATGGCATCCTGGCCGTTTGTACCTTTTCCAACAACCGTCATATCGTCTTCTAAATCGAGAAGCGATCCAAGAGCACCGAGCAGCATTTGCTGATCCTCTGCGATAAAGATGTTAATCATTTTATTTCCTCCTTATCTTTCGCTGCTGAATCATTTGGAATGCTCATGATCAGCTTCGTCCCGTTTTTTGTCTCAATGTGCAGGCGTCCATTTGCAAATTCCAATCTTTCTCTAATCCCTGCAAGGCCATGTCCCTTCGATTGAGAGGATGGATGACTGCCTTTAAATGTGCCGTTATCCTCAACTGTAATGACAGCTTCCTTTGACTTTTGATGAATCGTGATTTGACAGACAGTGGCGTCGCTATGCTTGACGACATTCGTCACGGCCTCTTTGATGCACATGCTCACAATGTTTTCGTTAAGAAGAGAGATGTGTTTCGGCGCTTCTTTTTCATCATAAATCATGTCAATATCGGCGGCTTCAAGGATTTGCTTGATGTTCAATATTTCATCTTTGATCCGAATGCCTTTCATGGAAGAAACAATTTTTCGCACTTCATTTAGAGACGTTCTAGCTGTCTGCTGGACGCTTTTTAGTTCGGCACGAGCCTGTTCAGGGTCTTTATACACGAGCTTACGGGCAAGGTCACTTTTTAATCCAATGAGAGAGAGTTTTTGTCCAAGTGTGTCATGCAGATCGCGAGCAATTCGCTGTCTTTCTTCAAGTTTGACAAGATCGGCGATCCGTTCATTGGCATATTCTAATTTCTCTTCTAGCCGTTCACGTTCCTTCCTGCTTCTAATGCTAAGAGGGAGGAGGATGGCGCTGATCAGTGTAATCACGACAAACGGAATTTGCGTGAGAAACCAGCCCTTTTTTAAGATCAGGCTAAAGTTCACTGCTACGGCAGCGCTCGCTAGATGGATATAGTATAAGATATAGAAAGGGACTTTTCTTTTGATATGCCCGTTGAAATAGGCGATACAAAAAGCAAAATAAATGTAGCTGTAGAGCATCACATAACCAGTCGAAATGGCGATTAATAGAAGGCCAAATACATATAACGACCAGCCCTTTGAGACAAAGGCAAAACGGTAGACCGCAAAAAAGACGACGTTTAAAATAATGCCGATCACAATGCCTAAAGTCGAAGGGGTCTTAAAGATAAAATAAAAGGGCAGGATGAAAAAAATCGCCCAAATATATGGGGAAATCCCATGCAGTTTTTGAATTTTAAGTTGTTTTTTCATCCGTGATTCACCTTTTTCATTTTTTCAGTCTTTTTCACTACTTTATCAAATTGAACAGATGAGCGCATCCTGCAAATACAACAAGCTCCTTCTATTGTAAGAAAGAGCTTGCGCCAATTATGCATTCTTCTTCAGAATGTCTCCTTTTATGACAGGGGTGATTCTAATCTGACGTGCTTCTTTAAAGGTCACAAATGCTTTCGTCTCTTCATCCCATAGTCTGAATTTCATCGACTCAATACTAGTCTTTAACGTGATGGTTGGCACATTTTTAAGTGGTTCACTGTGTTCATGGGCATGTTCTAAATGATAATTCGGTACCCTCGGGCTTAAATGATGGACATGGTGGTAACCAATATTGCCTGTTAACCATTGAAGAAGTTTTGGCAATTTGTAAAAAGAACTGCCTTCTACAGCTGCCTGCACATAATTCCAATGTTCATCTGCTTCAAAGTAAGAATCTTCAAATGTATGCTGCACATAAAATAACCATACACCGATTGACCCTGAGATCAGGAAGATTGGACCTTGGACAAGCAGGAACTCCTGCCAGCCAAAAAGAAGACACGTTGCAGTTGCTAGCGCAATGATGCTCACGTTTGTGAAATACGTGTTCCAGCGCTCTTTTTTACGAGCATTTTTGACGTTGAAACGGTTTTTTAAGAGAAAAACAAAGATCGGTCCTAAAATAAACATCACAAAAGGATTACGGTAAAATCTGTAGCGAAATTTCGTCCAAGCTGATGCTTCTTGATATTCTTTGACTGTCAGGAGCCAAATGTCGCCAGTACCTCGTTTGTCTAGATTACTGCTTGTGGCATGGTGAATTGAATGATCTCTTTGCCATTGAAGATAAGGGAAAAGGGTGAGTACGCCCGTTACAAATCCGAACAGGTGATTTAGCGGCTTCTGTTTAAAAAAGGATTGATGGCAGCAGTCGTGAAAAATAATAAAGACACGCACTAAAAATCCAGCTGCAATCACCGCAAAGAAGAGGGTTAAAAGGTAGGAGATGTTCAGGCTATAATAGGCAAGAAACCAAAGCCCCAAAAATGGAATGAATGTATTAAAGAGTTGAATGATACTTTTTTTCGAATTAGCACCAGAGAATTGGCCAACTTGTTTTCTTAAAGTGGCTTGCTGCTGTGTGTTTGTTGAAGTCGTCATGAACGTTCAAGTCCTTTCCGTTTCTTTCTACTTCAAAGTATAGAAGGAAAGGTGTCATGCTCATAGTAGCACCCATCATGTATTCAATATGACATTTGTCATGTTGAGTATCAAAAAAGCAGGTGGCAGAAGGGTTTGTAAGTTGTGATGATAATCAATAAAAAAAGTAAAGGCGCTTAGCCTTCACTTTTTATGCACGTGCTTCATGTACTTTTAACTGCTTGCCTTTAATCGTTGTGTGGCGCATGGCATTTAGCACAAGAGGGCCTTTGCCATTTAAAATATCTACATATGTTTTCGTTTCCTGAATGGTAATAATCCCAATGTCATCAAACGCAACGCCGTCTATTTTGGCGATCGTTCCAACGAAATCAACTGCCCGGAGTTTCTTTTTCTTCCCGCCGTTAAAATACAGCTTCATAATATCTTTCTCTATGCCGGCCTGCTTATTTTCCTTTTGAATCGGTGTTTCAATTTTTTCTTCAAAGTTTGCCACATGCTGTTCTGCTTCTTCTTTTGTAGGATAAGGCTGAATCTGAAAATGAATACCAGCTTCCTCTTTTAATTCTTCAATAAGCGGCTGCCCGTGCCTTGTCATAAACGCAATCGTTTTTCCGCTTTTACCCGCTCTGCCAGTTCTTCCAGTCCGGTGAATGTAGCGTTCTTTTTCATATGGCAAGTCGTAATGAATGACATGTGTCATATCACTGACATCAATTCCTCGGGCTGCAATATCTGTTGCGATCAAATAACGGAATTCCCCGTTTTTAAATTCATCCATGACGGCAAAGCGGTCTTCCTGCCTCATCCCGCCATGAATCTTATCGCAAGGAACATCCCACTCATCTAGCTTCATCGTCAGCTCATTCACTCGCTCCTGCGTATTGCAAAAAATGATACAGCTATCTGGATTTTCAATGACAATCGTTCGTTGAAGTAATGAAAACTTGCCTTCTTCCTCGGTTTCAATCAACGTGTGGGTGATTTGCTGCTTCGTCGTTTCCTCCCGAGCAATCTCTATCACTTTTGGCGATTGTAAAAACTGCTCACTCAAATCCTTCATTTCATCAGACATCGTCGCTGAAAATAACATCGACATCCGCTTTGGCGGCAGATGCTGAATAATAGAAGAGACTTGATCAATAAATCCCATGTTCAGCATTTCGTCTGCTTCATCTAACACGAAAAATGACAGATTGTCTAAAGAAAGTGTCCCTTTTTCGAGGTGATCCAATATTCGTCCTGGCGTTCCGCACACAATGTGGTTCTTTTGTGCAAGCTCTATTTTTTGTGCTTGAAATGGAGCTTTTCCATAAATGGCGGCCGCTTTGATTCGTTTAAATCGTCCGAGGCTGGTCAGATCCTGTTTGACCTGCATGGCAAGTTCTCTTGTTGGGACGAGGATGAGGGCTTGAGGTTTATTCTCAGCCCAATCCACCATTTCACAAATTGGCAGACCGTAGGCTGCTGTTTTGCCACTGCCTGTCTGAGATTTGACAATGAGGTCCTGCTTTGAAAAAGCAACGGATAATGTCTCGTGCTGGACGGGTGTAGGTGTATGGAAATGAAGCGCTTCTAGCGCTTGTTTCAATTCATCGCTTAATGGATATTGATCAAAATGTTGTAATGGCATCGTGTTCTCCTTTTCGTACATGTATACTTGTGACATCATACCATATCTTTTCAAAGACACCATGACCTTGAATGAAAAGGCATGAAAAAAAGCCCCGTAAAGGAGCTTGTCAATGATTAAAGGAATCTGCGTTTTACTTTTTCCCAATAGGAGTTATCTTTTAATTTGACCGTTTTGATCACTTTACCAGAAAGGCCAATATCAATTTGTTTGACATGTTTTGTACCTAGCGCTTCGTTATCAAGACCGATAATCGGATGGTCGTTACCGTCCTGAACAACCTTTAGTGTCAGCTTGCGATCACTGCTTAAAATGAAAGGAGCTCCAAGTGTACGGTATGAGTTGTTATTCAGTGATGCCAGCTCGGTTACTTGCATACACGGAAGCATCGGATCCACCACGGCGCCGTTGACAGATTTATTGTAGGCCGTTGAACCGGTCGGAGTGGAAATAATCATCCCGTCGCCTCTAAAGGTTTCAAAATGGAAATCATCTATATACACATCGATGACAAATGTTTTAATGATGCTAGAGCGGATCGACAGTTCGTTTAAGCAATGGAACTGGTTTGTACTGTCAACGCTTACATCGATGATCGGATATTTTCTCACTTCAATTTGTTCAGTGTTCATGGCATCAATCATTTGATCAAAATGTTCTAACGAAAAATCGCAGTATAGGTGCGAATTCTCTGTTTTTGATACCCCTACATACAAGCAGTCATCCCGGAAGTTCGTTTTGCGAACCGCTTGAAGAAATGTACCATCTCCACCAATTGAAGCAATGATATGGGCATCTTCTGCACGCTTTACGACGTGAAAGCCTTGATCGGTAGCGAGCTTCTCCAGAGAAGAAATGTGTCCATCCAATTCATGATCTTTTTTGTAAAAGAAAAATACATTGCGACGATTGTCTGTCATTGACGTTCTCCCCTTTGTTGTCAAAAATAGATTTCGAGTAGTAAAGGGCTTACATAAAAACCCTTGTTCACATTTTACACTTTTTTCATATGAAAGTAAAAATATTAGAAAGACGCTTCATCATGATAGAGGCTTCCATTTAAGAAATGAGTCATTGTAAGTGATTAGACAACGCTGACTTTGAGCATAATTTAATAGCTCATTTTGGAAGAAAGAGAGGTCTGGGCGTTTCGTTGTGAAGATGGTCTGAGCTATTAGATATAGGGAGAGGATAAAATAACCAATTTTTCGTCATGATGAGCAAATGATAGAAGATGTAAAGTTGATCGTCATTTCATATCGGTGCTATCATATGTTGAAATGAAATGTAAAAAAACCACAGTTCCTGTGAAACATTTCATGTGTGTATTCGTATGAACGAAGTGAGACAAAAAGGAGGAGAAAGAAATGAATGCGAAAAGATGGGTAGCCTTAATCATTGCACTTGGTGTTTTTGGCTTTTCGATTGTGATTAGTATCACGACGGCCTTGTATGAAAGCTTCAATGATAATAAGATGAGCTATCAATTCGGGGACGAAATCGAAGAAAAGGTACTAGAGGATGGCAGCGGAGCGAGTAAAATTGCTGTACTTGAGATTAATGGCACGATTCAAGATAACGGCGGTGCATCCAGCCTTCTAGGCGGGGAAGCATATGATCATCGTGCGTTCTTAAAAGAATTAGATAAAGCAAAAGACGATGCGTCTGTGAAAGGTGTCTTGCTGCGCGTCAACTCTCCTGGCGGCGGTGTCTATGAAAGTGCTGAAATACATAAAAAATTAGAAGAAGTAAAGAAAGCGAAGAAACCAATTTATGTTTCTATGGGTTCAATGGCGGCTTCTGGCGGCTATTATGTATCCACTCCAGCGAAAAAAATCTTTGCTTCACCTGAAACGTTAACAGGGTCTCTAGGGGTCATCATGCAAAGCTTGAATTATGCAAAGCTGGCAGATAATCTGGGCATCAAATATGAAACCATTAAAAGTGGAAAATTCAAAGACATCATGTCACCAAATCGTGATATGACAAAAGATGAGCGCGACATCATGCAAAGCATGGTTGACAACTCTTATGAAGGTTTTGTGAAAGTCATCTCAGAAGGACGCGGCATGTCTAAGCAGGACGTCAAGAAAATTGCTGACGGCCGAGTATATGACGGAACACAGGCGAAATCGAACGGATTAGTGGATGAGCTTGGGTACTATGAAGATGCACTAAAAGCAATGAAGAAAAATGAAAAAGGCTTAAAAGGAGCAACAGTAATCAGCTATTCACAAAGCTTTGGCTGGAACTCTCTTTTCAATATGAGTGCAAGCAAGCTCTTTAAAAGCGAAATTGATTTTCTGAACTTAAAAGAAACACTGGCTGGCTCAAATGGGTCTAAACCGATGTATCTCTATTCAAAATAAAGGAGGGATCATAGATGGATTCTACATTCGATGAAGTAACGGAAAGTCGCAGCCAAGAGGGAGAATCAAGGCCGACTCTTGCGAAGCGCACTTCAATTGAAGCGCAGGCTTTTGCAGGTTTCTGGATTAGATTTTGGGCATTTATCCTAGATTGGCTCGTCGTATGGGGTGTTAACCATTTGACGGTTTCTCCAATCTTTAGTCTCTTTGGCTGGTCAAAAGGGGGAGGCTGGTTTTCCCCATTTTCCGTCACAACCACAATTGTCTTTCTGCTTTATTTTGCGATCATGACGAAGATTTTCCAGCAAACACTTGGAAAGATGGTGTTTGGAATCAAAGTCGTCTCACTTCAGCCGGAGAAGAAGCTGTCATGGGATGTCATTTTCTTTAGAGAAATTGTGGGGCGATATATTAATACGCTTTTTGTTCTCTATGCTGTGGTTGGGTTCACGCCGAAAAAGCAAGGGGTTCATGACTACTTTGCAGATACAGTGGTTGTTCATGAACATTTATATGAAAAAACAGAATCAAACGCATAATCAAAGAGAGTTTGGCCGAGTACCGGTCAAACTCTTTTTTTTGGTGATTGGGTATAAAATCCAGAAGGAGAGCCATAATCGTAGTGGAAGCATCATTTGTTATGGAGGAAGTGAGCACAGTGCTGTACGTTTGGATCGCAGCTTTTTTGTTCCTTGTGATCTTATTGATCTTTATGAAAGTGACCATTTCACTGGACTATTCACATGCAAATGACAATGACCATATTGCGGTGAAGATCATCACCTTATATGGAATCGTCAGACTGAAGAAAGACATTCCGATGGTGAAAGTGAATACGGAAGATCAAACGATTGATATTCGTGAAAAGAAAATGGCCAGCACCAAAACGCCTAATCAAGAAAAAGAAACCATGCATAAAAAAGTGGGAAAACGTGATGTAAAGGAAATCCTTCATCAAATGGAGCGTATTACAAAAGAAATTGTCGATCTAAACCGGATCATGCGAACGTTTTTCATTCATATAAAAATCGTCTCATTTCACTGGTCCACATGGATTGGTTTTCATGATGCAGCTTTAACAGGTGTAGCAGCCGGTGGTGTGTGGTCAGTCAAAGGAGCACTTCTTGCCTTTATGCAGGAGCATCTCACCTTTAAGCACAAACCCGTCTATGAAGTGATTCCCGCTTTTCAGCACAATGTGTCACAGACACACTTTGCATGTATAGCTTATTTTCGGATTGGACATGCTATGCTTGCAGCCATTCGATTACTTGTCCATTGGTTAAAAGGGAGAAAGGCGAGAAAAAATGCCTCTCTTCAAGCAACGAAGAATGAATCATCTGTTTAAGGAGGAACCCGAAAATGGCAGATCATCCAATCCAAGGTCTGATGAAGACAGCGATGGAAAACTTAAAAGAAATGATTGATGTGAACACGATCATCGGCGATCCAGTCGAAACCCCTGACGGCAGTGTCATTCTCACTGTGTCAAAGGTTGGTTTTGGATTTGCAGCCGGCGGCAGTGAATTCAACGGTAACCAAAAGAAAGAAAAACGGTCTGATGAACAAGAACGAAAAGAACCGAGACTCCCATTTGGAGGCGGAAGCGGTGGGGGAGTATCGATTACACCAATCGCCTTTTTAATTGTGGGAACAAATGGCGTTAGAATGCTTCATTTGGATGAACACACACATCTGCTCGATAAAATATTGGATTCTGCTCCTCAAGCAATTGAACGTCTTCAGCACATGTTTAAGAAGGATGAACGGGAGCATCGTCACAAAGAACGAAAACTAGATGACATAGACCTTTAAAAAGTTAGCTGCCCTGCAGTTAACTTTTTTTTCAAAATGGACGATTAGGCTTTGCAGTTTTTTGCTTTCTCTACTATGATAGAACCATACATTTGATAAGGGAGGAATTGTTTTGGCATCGATCACATTTAAAGGGAGCCCAGTAACGCTTGTAGGAAATGAAGTGAAAGTAGGCGAGCAGGCTCCAGATTTCACGGTATTAACGAACTCACTAGGGGAAGTTTCACTTTCTGATTTAACAGGAAAAGTGACGATTATCTCAGTGATTCCTTCTATTGATACAGGTGTGTGTGACGCACAAACAAGACGTTTCAATGAAGAGGCAGCCGGTTTAGGTCCGGTCAATATCTATACCATTAGTGCAGACCTACCATTTGCACAAGCACGCTGGTGCGGAGCAAACGGAATTGAAAATGTTGAAACATTATCTGATCATAGAGATATGTCATTTGGTGAAGCGTTTGGTTTATATATGAAAGAATTGCGTTTATTGGCGCGTGCGGTCTTCGTATTAGACCCAAGCGGAAAAGTGGTTTACACTGAGTATGTAAGCGAAGCAACCAATCATCCAAATTATGAAAAAGCCATTGAGGCTGCGAAATCACTGTTATAAAAGCAGCATCGACAAGAGCTCCGGCTTCATACTGGGGCTCTTTTCAATGAGAACATATAGCTTTTAACAAAGCGAGGAGAGAAAAGCATTGCAGAAAGATCAAGTGAGTACGATTTTTGAGCTGCTCGATACAGCTTCAATTCGTTTAAAAAAGGAACAGAACATTTCCTATATTGAAGCATTGGCAGAAGCAGGAGAAGCCTTTTTTCAGGCAAATGATCGAAACGGTTTATTAAAAGATTTAATAGAGAAAGCAGATTTCGCCTCTTATGATCATGAGCAGATTCGTAAAGCGTTTCAGCTCGCCGTATTAAAAGGACAAAAGGATATTTCACATCCAAACCGGCAGATGACACCTGATACAATTGGTCTGTTTGTCAGCTATTTGGTCAATAAATTTTTAGAAGGACAAAAAGAGCTGGTTGTCTTTGATCCAGCAGCGGGAACAGGGAATTTACTGCTTGCGGTCCTCAACAATGTAACAGCAGAAACAAAACGTGGTTTTGCCTCTGAAATTGATGACGTGCTCATTAAAATTGCGTGGGCACAAGCGAACTTAGAAGAAAAAGAAGTAGAGCTTTTCCACCAGGACAGCCTTGAGCCGCTTCTTATCTCACCAGCAGATGTTGCTGTATGCAGTCTTCCTGTCGGGTATTATCCAAATGATGAGCGCGCTAAAGACTATGAATTAAAGGCAAAAGAAGGTCATTCCTTTGCGCATTATTTATTCATTGAGCAAAGTCTTCGTTACACGAAAGAAGGCGGCTTCTTATTCTTCATCATTCCAAACGATTTGTTTGAAGGAAAAGAAAGCGTACAATTAAAGGATTTCATCAAAGAACATGCATATATGAATGCGTTAATTCAGCTGCCAGTCTCTATGTTCAAAGACAAAAAGCACGCCAAAAGCTTATTTGTGATGCAAAAGAAAAAAGAGGGGCTCGAAGCACCGAAACGTATGCTATTTGCCAATCTGCCATCTTTCTCACAGAAAGAAGCAATGGTTGGCGTCATGAGAAAATTAGACCAATGGTTTATAGAAGAAAAAGAAACGAAAGAATAGCCAGAGTGATGTCTGGCTATTTTATTATTCAGAAAATAACGACTTATTGATGTAAGCGGTAACAGTTCGAAGGTGTACTTGAAATGCAAAGTTTTCAATGTTTAAATGAAAAAGTCAGATATTTTTCGGACTTATCGTTAAACTATAAAAGACCCGTTCAAACAGGTTGAATATAGCACCGAAAAAACGTGAAACCTTATATAACAACTGAGTAAAAGGAGCGACAGTAATGTCCAAAATTATTGCAATCAACGCAGGAAGCTCATCTCTTAAATTCCAATTGTTTGACATGCCAGAAGAAACCGTTTTAACAAAAGGTCTTGTTGAAAGAATCGGAATGGACAACAGTATCTTCACGATTTCTGTAGATGGAGAAAAGAAAACAGAAGTCACAGATATTCCAGATCATGCAGTAGCGGTTAAAATGCTGCTTGAAAAACTAATTGAATTTAACATCATCAAAGACTTTAATGAAATTGATGGCGTAGGACACCGCGTCGTTCACGGCGGAGAAAAATTCAGCGATTCTGTTGTTTTAACAGATGAAGTCATCAATGACATTGATCAGCTTTCAGAGCTTGCACCACTTCACAACCCTGCAAACGTTGTAGGAATCAAAGCATTTAAACAAATTCTGCCTGACGTACCAGCGATTGCTGTGTTCGATACAGCGTTCCACCAAACAATGCCAGAGCAGTCTTACCTATACAGCCTTCCGTACGACTACTACAAAAACTTTGGTATTCGTAAATACGGATTCCACGGGACAAGCCATAAGTTCGTAACAGAGCGTGCAGCAGAGCTATTAGGCCGTCCTCTTGAAGAGCTTCGTTTGATTTCTTGCCACCTTGGAAATGGTGCAAGTATCGCAGCAGTTGAAGGCGGAAAATCAATCGATACGTCAATGGGCTTCACACCACTTGCGGGTGTTGCAATGGGAACACGTTCAGGTAACATTGACCCTGCCCTTATTCCATTTATTATGGAGAAAACTGGACATACAGCGGAAGAAGTACTTTCTACTTTGAATAAGAAGAGTGGTCTTTTAGGTGTGTCTGGTCTTTCAAGTGATCTTCGTGATATCGAAGAAGCGACAGAAGAAGGAAACGACCGTGCTGAAGTAGCACTAGATATTTTTGCAAGCCGTATTCATAAATACATCGGTTCTTATGCAGCGAGAATGAATGGTGTAGATGCCATCATCTTCACAGCTGGAATCGGTGAAAACAGCTCAGAAGTGAGAGCACGTGTACTTCGTGGTCTAGAATTCATGGGCGTATACTGGGATCCATCTCTTAACAACATGAGAGGCGAAGAAGCATTCATCAGCTACCCTCACTCTCCTGTAAAAGTCATCGTGATTCCAACGAACGAAGAAGTCATGATTGCAAGAGACGTTATGCGTTTAGCGTAACATCCTTTTAAAGCTCTTTTCCTCAACGGAAAAGGGCTTTTTTCAATTGAAATTAGCATGCTATAATGTGAGGCAATATGAAAGGAGCGG
Source organism: Bacillus sp. G402 (assembly GCF_051172515.1). Lineage (NCBI taxonomy): Bacteria > Bacillati > Bacillota > Bacilli > Caryophanales > Bacillaceae > Bacillus > Bacillus sp. G402. Next base: position 94,530 of record NZ_JBPIZC010000005.1, on the reverse strand, counting down.
TGTGAAGAGATGAGCGCCCAAGAACATAAACGCGAAGCGAAAACGAGGCTTCATGTAAAAGTCATTACCGTCAGTGATACAAGGACAAAAGAAACAGATAAAAGCGGCCGTCTGATGATTGATTTGCTCAAAGAACAAGGGCATCTTATTCTTGCATACGATATTGTGAAAGATCACATTGGAGCGATTCAAGACGCCGTTTTAGAAGGAACAAGTGAAGCGAAGATTGATGCCGTCTTGTTAAACGGGGGAACTGGTATTGCAGCAAGGGACGTCACGATTGAATCCATTACACCTCTTTTCTCAAAAGAGCTGCCGGGCTTTGGAGAAATTTTTCGCATGCTGAGCTATACAGAAGATATTGGATCAGCCGCTATCTTATCTAGAGCGACGGCAGGGGTGATTAACCAAAAAGCCGTTTTTGCCACACCAGGCTCTACCGGAGCAGTTCGGTTAGCCATGACCAAACTCATTATTCCAGAGCTTCCTCATGTGTTGCGAGAGCTTGAAAAAGATCAAAAATAGCCCAAAATGACTCTGCCAAGAAAATTTGGCAGAGTTTTTTTCATAAAGGGGTTGAAAAAACAATTTTTCCTTGTTACAGTGTATACATACTAAATGCATGTTTATAAATTAAAACTTATTTTTATGCAAAAAACATTCACAGAATCAAAACAAGCGAGAGGAGCTTTTCAAACATGTCACAAAATAAAAAAGTCGTATTAGCATATTCCGGAGGTCTTGATACCTCTGTTGCAGTTAAATGGTTACAGGAGCAAGGTTACGAAGTTGTTGCTTGCTGCCTGGACGTAGGTGAAGGAAAAGATTTAGCATTCGTTCAACAAAAAGCACTTCAAGTCGGAGCTGTTCAATCTTACATGATCGACGCAAAAGAAGAGTTTGCTGAAGAATTTGCACTTGCTGCACTGCAAGCACACACGATGTATGAAGGGAAATACCCACTCGTGTCTGCACTATCTCGTCCGCTCATTGCCAAAAAGTTAGTGGAAGTCGCAGAGAAAGAAAATGCAGTAGCTGTTGCACACGGATGTACAGGTAAAGGAAACGACCAAGTTCGTTTTGAAGTATCAATCAAAGCATTGAATCCAGACTTAGAAGTTCTTGCACCAGTGCGTGAATGGAAATGGTCTCGTGATGAAGAAATCGACTATGCACAAAAGCACGGGATTCCAATTCCGATTAACTTAGACAGCCCATATTCAATTGACCAAAACCTTTGGGGCAGAAGTAACGAATGTGGTATTTTAGAAGATCCTTGGGCAGCGCCGCCAGAAGGTGCTTATGATCTGACAAATCCACTTGAAAAAACACCTGACACACCTGAAATCATTGAAATCACGTTTGAAAAAGGAAAACCAACAGCCATTGACGGAATCCAGTATTCATTATCTGATCTCATCCTTCATTTAAATGAAGTTGCTGGCCAGCATGGTGTAGGCAGAATCGATCATGTTGAAAACCGTCTTGTTGGAATCAAATCTCGTGAAGTATATGAGTGCCCAGGTGCAGTTACCCTATTAAAAGCACACAAAGAACTTGAAGACTTAACGCTTGTCAAAGAAGTAGCACACTTTAAGCCAATCGTTGAACAAAAAATGGCTGAATTAATATACAACGGCTTATGGTTCTCACCACTTAAAGGAGCACTAGATGCATTCTTACAAGAAACGCAAAAGAACGTAACAGGTGTTGTACGTGTGAAACTATTTAAAGGCCATGCCATTGTAGAAGGACGTAAATCACCATATTCACTTTATGATGAAAATCTAGCAACTTACACAAAAGCAGATGAATTCGATCATGATGCAGCTGTAGGATTTATTAACCTTTGGGGTTTACCAACAAAAGTAAACAGCATCGTGAACAAAAAGGAGCAGGTTAAAGCATGAAAAAGCTTTGGGGAGGCCGATTTCAAAAAACACCAGAAAAATGGGTCGATGAGTTTGGTGCATCCATTCATTTCGACAAACAATTAGTCAAAGAAGATCTGACCGGCTCCCTTGCCCATGCAAGTATGCTGAATAAATGCGGTATCATCGGTGATGAGGAGGCCGCTGCGATCAAAGACGGACTGAATACGCTCATGAAAAAGGCGGAGGCGGATGAACTTGAATTCTCAGTAGATTATGAGGACATTCATTTAAACCTTGAAAAAATGCTCATTGATGAGATTGGTCCGCTTGGCGGCAAATTGCACACAGCGAGAAGCCGGAATGATCAGGTCGCAACCGATATGCATTTATATTTGAATAACCAAGTAGAGCATATCATTGAGCTGATCTCTTCTTTTCAAACAGTGCTTATAGAAAAAGCTGAACAGCACGTTGAAACGATTTTTCCAGGATATACGCACTTACAGCGTGCACAGCCTATCTCCTTTGCCCATCATATGCTCGCCTACTTTTGGATGCTTGAGCGGGACAAAGCGCGTTTTCAAGATTCATTGAAGCGGATTAATGTGTCACCACTTGGATGCGGGGCGTTAGCAGGAACGACATTCCCAATTGATCGTGAATATACAGCAGAGCTTCTTGGCTTTGACCATATTTACGAGAACAGCCTTGATGGCGTGAGTGATCGTGATTTCATTTTAGAGTTCTTGTCTAATAGCAGTCTTGTGATGATGCACCTCTCACGTCTTTGTGAAGAAATCATTTTATGGTGCTCTCAAGAATTCAAATTTATTGAGCTTGATGACACGTACGCAACAGGCAGCAGCATGATGCCGCAAAAGAAAAACCCGGATATGGCTGAATTGATCCGCGGCAAAACAGGGCGGGTATATGGCAACCTGATGGGGCTGCTCACGATTATGAAAGGCTTGCCGCTTACGTATAACAAAGACTTGCAAGAAGATAAAGAAGGCATGTTTGATACGGTGAAAACGATCGCTGGCAGCCTGCAAATCTTCACAGGCATGATTCAAACGATGACAGTGAACGAAGATGTCATGAAAAAAGCAACAAAAGAAGATTTCTCAAATGCGACCGAAGTGGCAGACTACCTTGCAAAAAAAGGCATGCCATTCCGTGAAGCACACGAAATCGTAGGGAAGCTTGTGTATACATGCATTCAAAAAGGCATCTATTTAAGTGACCTTCCATTTGAAACATTTACAGAAGCAAGCGGCCTCTTTGAACAAGATATTTACACTGTTCTTGATCCGTATGTTGCTGTTGAAAAAAGAACAAGTGCAGGTGGAACTGGATTTAAACAAATTCAGCTCGCTTTAGAAAAAGCAAAAGCCTGCCTAGCATAATTCGCCAAAACCATTCGTTTATACGGATGGTTTTTTTCATGGGAAAAAGGAGATTGATCTTCACTGGAGAAAATGAAAGCATACCAGTGTCAAGCTGAATAAGGAGTGACAACAGTTCATGAAGAAAACGCTTCAGGCTTTGTTTGATCAGCCTATCGTATCAGTGAAAACGTTAGGAGAACCATACGACGGCCGGGCTAATGATGTGTGGCTGATTTCCTTGCAAGATCAGACGGAATATGTAGTGAAATCTCCAAAAACTGCAAGAGAAGAAAGTGAATTTGTATATGGGATCAACATGATTTATGGAGTAGATGCCCGTACTGTACAGGAGCATCTTGATGAAATCAATGAAAAGTTGGCTCATACGAATTCCTTTCATATTCCGAAAGTTGTTCGTAAAGTGAAGAAGGCGGGGAAACACTTTTATGTCATGGAAAAAGTAGAAGGAATCCCTTTAACATCTTTTGAGGGCCGTTCAGCACAATTCTATAGGGATTACGGGAGGAAACTAGCGCATCTTCATTCATATCAAACAACCTTTTTCGGTGCAGTATACGGGGGAGAAAAGAGACATTTGAGAGAATTCCATGCGCTGTTAAAAAAGACAGTCTCCAAACTCATCAGCCGCTATTACGCTGATCAGCCTGAATATCAGGATTATGCAGAAAAGGTGCAGCAAAAGCTTGAAACGCTAAGTCCTCCTGATGCAGCCAGTCTCATTTTAATTGATTTAGACCCATCGCAATATATTGAAGACGATGATCAAGTGGCGAGTCTAGTTGATACGGAATATGTGGTATTTGGACCAGCTGCGTTTGATTTGATTGCACTAGAATACCTTTTGACGAAAGAAGCTGCACAAGCGGTTCAATTAGGATATGAAGAGATTTGCCCGCTTCCTCGCCAGCTTCATGAGGTGAGAGAATGCTATCGGTTTGTTTCGCTGCTTCTCGATATCCATGGTTCATGGGATATGAAAAAGTGGATGAATCACCCTATACGGTTTTCCCCTCATTGTTAAAGGGTTCAAAAGTGCGAAGGGAGCCGGTTTATAGTAAAGTAAAGATAATAAAAGAAACACATGAACTTGCAACCTTTGTTTTAGGAGGAGATTGTGTGCGACACGCATTAATAACAGCGGGTTCTAAAGGACTTGGCAGGAAAGTCACCGAGTCTTTACTGAATATGGGGTATTCTGTGACAGTGAATTATCGAAGTGATGATGAAGCTGTCCGGCAGATGAAAGAAGAACTGCAAGAATACGAAGAAAAGCTTCAATTTGTCCAAGGCGATGTGACAAACAAAGAAGATTTAAAAAACATGGTCGAGCTGGCAGCAGAGCGATTTGGGCGGATTGATGCCTTGATCAATAATGCTGGACCTTATATTTTTGAACGAAAAAAACTCGCGGATTACTCTGAAGACGAATGGTATCAAATGATGGAAGGCAACCTATCCGCAGTGTTCCATTTGTTCCGAATGGTGATCCCTATGATGAGAAAACAAGGCTTTGGCCGGATTATCACATATGGCTTCCAAGGTGCAGACCATGCGCCAGGATGGATGCACAGATCAGCCTTTGGAGCGGCAAAAGTGGGCCTTGCGTCATTGACGAAAACCATTGCGATTGAAGAAGCCGAAAACGGCATCACCGCTAATATGGTGTGTCCAGGCAAAATCGTTGGAGACATGAAAGAATCAACGATAGAAGAAGCACGTCAGATAAAAGACGATGAAACACCGATTGGTCGGTCTGGGACAGGTGAGGATATCGGTCGTATCATTTCATTTCTATGTGATGACCGTTCAGACCTCATTACAGGAACCGTCATTGAAGCAACAGGTGGTCTTAATGTCATTCACAGGCACTAAGTTTTTCAGCTTTTTATAGAGGGAATAGACAAAATGAGATCAAATTCGAAAGGTGGATATATTTACATGAAAGCTACATATCATGGACATTCAGTCGTACACATTGAAACAAACGGATACCATATTTGGATTGATCCATTTTTAAATGGAAATAAGCACACAGAAATCAAATCGCAAGATGTCAAAGCCGATGTCATTTTGCTCACGCACGGGCATGGAGATCACGTCGGAGACACGATTGAAATCGCTAAAAACAATGACGCACTCGTGATTGCGCCATTCGAACTTGCCACTTATTTAGGCTGGCAAGGGGTGAAAACACACCCGCTTTCTATTGGCGGCGGACGTGAATTTGAATTTGGTAAAGTCAAGCTGACACAAGCGTTCCATGGCTCAGCGGTCATTGATGAAGAATCCAAAACGATTACGTATACAGGGATGCCATCCGGTATTTTATTTACTGCTGAAGGCAAAACAATTTATCATGCTGGAGACACGGCTCTCTTCTCGGATATGAAACTCATTGGGGAGCTGAATCATATTGAGCTCGCCTTCCTGCCAATAGGTGATAACTTCACGATGGGACCAGACGATGCGAGAATTGCAGCAGAGTGGCTTCGTGCGAAACAAGTCGTACCAATTCATTACAGTACATTCCCGCCGATTGAGCAAGATCCTCATGCGTTTGCAGACAGCTTGCATGGCGGCGTGGGTCACGTATTAAACAGTGGAGAATCCATCGATATATAATTAATAGAAAGAAAAGCCGGCACCCTACCGGCTTTTTTATTTGCCTGTATCGTGCTCGTGTAAAAGACAAATTGCTATTAAAAGCCTCCTGCCTTTATAATGAAATATAGATGAAAACGCTGAAAACAAAAAGGGTGAACGGGATTGGCGACAAAGCATGAGCAAATTTTATCGTATATTGATTCATTGGATGTCGGAGAGAAAATTTCTGTCCGGCGTATAGCGAAAGAAATGAAAGTCAGTGAAGGCACGGCTTACCGGGCTATTAAGGATGCTGAAAATAAAGGGTTCGTGAGCACCATTGAACGAGTCGGTACCATTCGAATTGAACAGAAGAAAAAAGAAAATATTGAAAAGCTGACATATGCGGAAGTAGTCAATGTCATTGATGGCCAGGTGCTTGGCGGACGAGCCGGCTTACATAAAACGTTAAATAAATTTGTCATCGGTGCAATGGAACTGGATGCGATGATGCGATACACAGCAGCAGGCAACCTGTTAATCGTCGGAAACCGAATCAATGCTCATCGGCAAGCATTAGAGGCGGGAGCGGCTGTGCTGGTCACGGGCGGATTCTCAACAGATGATGAAATTATTCAGCTCGCAGATGAGCTTGAGCTGCCCATTTTATCAACAAGCTACGATACATTTACCGTAGCGGCTCTCATTAACCGGGCCATTTATGACCAGTTGATTAAAAAAGAAATTGTGCTTGTGGAGGATATTTTAACGCCGATAGAACGGACCGTCTATTTATCGCCAGAAGACAAACTTGAGAAATGGTATGAAAAGAATTATGAAACCGGGCACGGAAGGTTCCCGGTAGCAGACGATCAAATGAAAATTCACGGCATTTTGACCTCAAAAGATATTGCAGGCCATGACCGTTCTACACCGATTGAAAAGGTGATGACAAAAAATCCGCTGACCGTTATTGGCAAAACATCTGTCGCTTCAGCTGCACAAATGATGGTGTGGGAAGGTATTGAGGTGCTGCCAGTTGTAAATGATCATGCGAAGCTGATTGGGATGATTAGCCGTCAGGACGTGCTGAAGGCGCTGCAAATGATTCAAAAGCAGCCGCAGGTCGGTGAAAAGTTGGATGATGTCGTGTCACGAGGGTTTAAGGAGACTGAGACAGAAAAACCAAAAACAGATGCGGTGTACCAATATGAAGTCTCACCACAAATGACAAATCAACTCGGTAATATTTCGTATGGTGTGTTTACACAAATTTTAATCGAATCAGCCAACCGCTTCTTAAAGTCTCATAAAAAAGGCGAACTAATTGTAGAAAGTCTTTCTGTCTATTTCTTAAAACCGGTTCAAATGGAATCCACGATACAGATCAAACCGAATATTTTAGAAGTTGGGCGCAAGTTTGGAAAGCTGGAAGTGGAAGTTTACCATCAGTCAAATATTGTAGGCAAAGCGATGTTGATGGTGCAGCTGATGGAGAGAGGATAAATGGCAAAAAAGGGCGGCAGCGGCATGAATGCGCCCTTTCAGCGTGTAAACAAACCCTCGCATTCGCCCGCAGTCCTGCGTGCTGGTCGTCACGAATGTGACATTCGCTCCGCTCCAGTACTCGTCCTTCCTAGTCTGCAAAGGTTTTCTATCACGCTGAAAAGAAGAAAAAGGGCTAAAATCAAGTTCATTTTAGCCCTTTTTCTATTATGCGTGGTCTTTTTCGCCTTCCTTTAAAAAGAGCGGAAGATAGTGCTTATAGGCTTTATATCCGGCCCATGTACTGCCGATACCAACTGCAACAAAAACAAACCCAATGACAAATGCGAGTGACGAGCGGTTTAAAAATAATTGATTCACACCGAAGAGCAGGACAAAGCAGCCAAGTGCCATACTTGATTTGGCAGACCAGAATTTCTTTTCGACCGGCCGGTTCGTACGGACATTCTTTGCTTTGTAGTATAAATAAAACATGGCAGAACAAATAATAAACACAATCAAAACAAGCATGTGCCAAGCCTCCATTGTAAGTGGTTACAACCCTATTTTAAACGTAAATAGGCTTGCTTACTAGAATAAATTGTCTATTCCTCACTTTTCTGTCTGGGTAGATTATGATTTAATAATAAAAAGAGTATCGCATAAGAAGGAGTATTTATGAAAAAAGAACTGATTAGAACCATATCATTATATGACACCATCATCATTCATAGACATGTAAGACCTGATCCAGACGCATATGGATCACAGTGCGGCCTTACGGAAATCTTGCGTGCCACCTATCCAGAAAAAAATATTTATGCGACAGGAACCCCTGAGCCATCCCTTTCATTTTTATATGAATTAGATGACGTGCCGGATGAAGTGTACAAAGGTGCCCTTGTCATTGTCTGTGACACTGCGAATCAAGCAAGAATTGATGATCAGCGTTATTCAATGGGCGATAAGCTGATGAAAATTGATCATCATCCGAATGAAGATCCGTATGGTGATTTGCTTTGGGTTGATACAGAAGCAAGCTCTGTTAGTGAAATGATTTATGAGCTGTATTTAGAGGGGAAAGAAGAAGGATATCAGCTGAATACAAAGGCGGCAGAACTCATTTATGCCGGCATTGTAGGAGACACAGGCCGTTTCCTTTTCCCAAACACAACGAAAAAGACACTCAAATATGCGGGTGAACTCATCGAATATCCGTTTTCATCATCAGACCTTTTCAATCAATTGTATGAGACAGATTTGAATGTCGTGAAATTAAATGGCTATATTTTTCAACATATCTCTTTATCAGAGAATGGCGTAGCTTCTGTTTTTATTAAACGTGACATTTTGGAGTCATTCCAAACAACAGCGCAGCAAGCCTCACAGCTTGTTGGGACACTTGGAAATATTGCAGGGATTAAGGCATGGGTCTTTTTTGTGGAAGAGAACGATCAGATTCGTGTGAGATTCCGCTCAAAAGGCATTGTCATTAACACCATTGCGAAAAAATATCATGGAGGCGGCCACCCGCTTGCAGCCGGTGCGTCCATTTATGATTGGGCCGTAGCAGATGAGATTTTGCGTGATTTAGAAGAAGTATGTAAATCATCATCGTGAGAGAGGGGCTTCAAGTCCCCCTCTCTTTTTTGAGCTTTGAGAAAAGGGTTACTTGGATACAGGGATAAACCAGCAGCCGATGTCAGTTGAATCTTCATAGGCTTGGAGATTTTGATGCTTTAATTCTTTTTTAATTAAATGGGCCATCATTTCTGTCTCAGCATAAGCACACATGCCGTCTTTAATCCGGCTTGCTTTGTCTCGTGCCATTTGACGATAGCTGTAAACCTCCATTGTTCTCACCTCTTTCTTTGATCATCTCGTTCTTCTTTTAGTGTATAAAAATAACAAGTGAAAAGCGATCATTGAGTGCAGAAATTCATAAAAATTCCACATCATCTATTATTCAGCAAAGGAAATACGCACTTCAAGCGAAAGTTTTGTATAGATGGTCAGCTCTGTGACTTTGGCGCGGTATGCCTTTTCTCTAATCGTATATTCTTTATTTTCCACGGTCCGTTTTAAGAGCTCTTTTGTTTTATAGACACTTTCAATATCCTTTGTGATCACCTCTGAGATATCCTCTTTCACCTGATCTTCAAATTTCAAGGTATCTGGCTCCGGGATTTTGTACTGCTCACGGTTGACGAGGTGAACGTCTACGCTCTGAATAAGCAGACGCTGCTTATTGTCTTCATTTAATTTATGCAAATCTTCCCGATAGAGTGTGATTTGTTCTTTCAGACTGTCCATATGGTGCTGCTGGCTTCTGAGCAGTGTCACTTGTTTCTCCTGAAAGGTGCCGTACGTAAAGAGAAAAATCAGCCAGCTGATAACTGCGCCGAACATCATCCCAGCAAAAAAACGCTGCCAGCCTGGACGTTTATACAGCTCAGGCACCCTCATGATGACACATGCTCCTGAGTGAGCCACGTAATCAGGAGATACCCCGTTTGCGCACCGCCCATAGCAGAGATAATGAGCAAGATCTGCTTGAAAATATCACGTGTGTTCCCTTCGAAAATCCCTCTTTCAAAACTATAGACCGCATCAAAAGTTCCACCGATTGCCGCAACAAGTGCCCAAATTTTTAAGCGGTTGGCAAGACTTGAAATAATTGATAGCGGTGGCTGACCAGATAAATATGCACCTACCCCGCCTATAATAGCACCGCCCAAAATAACCCCTAGTGCGATAAAATAACAGCTAATAAAGTTTGGAATAAAGGCTTCCTTCACATCCATTTTTCCCACCTCACTCTATTCAATATATGGCGAATGCTGGACAAGTATGAACGAGCGGAAAAGAAAGAACATTTGTTTCTCACCGCATCGCGTTTTATAATGAAAGAATGAATTTAGACGAAAGGAGTGGATTAAGCATGTCCTATGTTCATCTTCAGGTCCACAGTGGATACAGCTTATTGAGCAGTGCAGCGAAGGTCAAGGAGCTCGTATTAAAGGCGAAAGAATTTGGCTATCAAGCGCTTGCTCTTACCGATGACCATGTGATGTATGGAACGGTTGAATTTTATAAGGAATGTAAAACACATGGCATCAAGCCGATTATCGGTTTAACAGCTTCTGTCTTCATAGATGAACAAGAGACAGAGGCTTATCCTTTGATCCTCCTTGCCAAAAACAATGAAGGCTATCAAAACTTGATCAAAATTAGCAGTGTCTTGAAATCAAAGTCAAAAACCGGCCTGAAAGAGAAATGGCTGAAAGCCTATCATCATGGCCTTATTGCCATCACACCAGGCGTATCCGGCTATATTGAAACGCTGCTGCAACATGATCAGCTAGATGAAGCAAGGGATGCAGCGAGCCATTTAAAAGATCTTTTTGGTGAGGAACATGTGTATTTAGCCGTTCAGCCGTTTCAGCAGGACGAAGAGCTGTCTCATAAGCTCAGGGAACTCTCAAAAAGGGCGAACATCCCGCTTGTGGCAACAGGTGACGTCCACTATATCCATCAAGAGGACAAAACCGCATATACATGTTTAAAGGCCATTAAAGCAGGCCAGCAGTTATCAGAAATAGAGGAAGACCAAGGAGACAAGCATTTCAGATCGACCGAAGAAATGATGAAGTGGTTTGGTGATGATCCAGAATTGCTGGCAAGAACGGTTGAGATTGCAAACCGCTGTGAGGTCGATTTAAATCTTGGTCAGACGAAACTGCCAACTTATCCGACGCCTGATCAATCAACAGCTGATCAGTTTTTACGAAGAGTGTGCCAAGAAGGCATGAAACGAAGACAGATTGCTTCAAATGACACATATATCAAAAGGCTTGAGTATGAGCTGAGCATCATTCAAAAAATGAATTTCAGTGATTATTTCCTCATTGTGTGGGATTTTATGAAGTATGCTCATGATCATGGCATTGTCACAGGTCCTGGCCGGGGATCAGCAGCAGGCTCTTTAGTTGCGTATGTTCTGTTTATTACAGATGTCGATCCGATTCGTCACGGGCTTTTATTTGAGCGTTTTTTAAATCCTGAACGAATCAGCATGCCGGATATAGATATCGATTTCCCTGACACGAGAAGAGATGAAATCATTTCATATGTAAAAGACAAATATGGGGATATGCATGTGGCGCAAATTGTCACGTTTGGAACACTTGCCGCAAAGGCAGCTTTAAGAGATGTCGGACGTGTGATGGGAATTGATTCAAAAGCAGCAGACCGCCTTGCAAAGCTCATCCCATCAAAGCCAGGGACGACACTGAAAGAAGCGGTGACAGTCTCCTCAGAATTAAAAACACTGCTCCAGCAATCTGAAGAGCTGCAAAGAGTGTTTCAAACCGCTTTAAAGGTAGAAGGATTACCAAGACATACATCAACACATGCAGCCGGCGTTGTCCTAAGTGAGGAGCCGCTCACACAAGTCGTGCCTATTCAAGAAGGCCATGATGGAGTGTATTTGACACAATATGCGATGAATTATTTAGAAGATCTCGGTCTTTTAAAAATGGATTTTTTAGGTTTGAGAAACTTAACATTAATTGAATCCATTAAAAACCAGATTGAAAGACAGGAAAACGTCCACATTAACTTTAGTGACATTTCATATGAAGATCAGAAAACGTTTGATTTGTTATCAGCGGGAGATACAACGGGGATTTTCCAGCTCGAATCACAAGGTATGCGTCAGGTGCTGAGACGACTGAAACCTTCTAGTCTAGAAGATATCGTGGCTGTCAATGCCTTATACCGCCCGGGGCCGATGGAGAATATCCCGCTCTTTATCGACCGAAAGCATGGCAGAGTGAAAGTCTCCTACCCGCATCCAGATTTGTATGACATCTTAAAGGATACATATGGGGTCATCGTCTATCAGGAGCAAATCATGCTGATTGCAGCAAAGATGGCAGGCTTTAAGCTGGGCGAGGCTGATTTACTAAGAAGAGCCGTTTCAAAGAAGGATAAAAAGGTGCTTGATGAAGAGCGAAGCCATTTTGTTGAAGGATGCCTAAAAAAGGAGTATCCTGTTAACATTGCAAATGACGTTTATGACCTAATCGTCAAATTTGCAAACTATGGTTTTAATAGAAGCCATGCTGTTGCATATAGCATGATCGGCTTTCAGCTTGCTTATTTAAAAGCGCATTATCCGTTATATTTTATGTGCGGTCTTTTAACGAGTGTGATTGGAAATGAAGACAAAGTGGCTCAATATTTCTATGAGGCAAAGGAAAAAGGGATATCTGTGTTGAAGCCTTCTATTAATAAGAGCGAATTTCCATTCACGGTTGAAAAAGGGGAGATCCGCTACAGCTTAAGAGCGATCAAAAATGTCGGAGTGTCAGCTGTAAAGGATATATACAGAGCAAGACAGGAAAAGCCATTTGAAGATTTATTTGATTTTTGCGCAAGGGTATCAACAAAGAGTGTCAACCGAAAAACGATTGAAGCCCTCATTTTCTCAGGGGCAATGGATGAGCTTCATCCAAATCGTGCTTCGTTATTAGCATCGATAGATATTGCGTTAGACCATGTGTCATTTTTAACACCTGAGGATCAATTGGACTTTCTTGGGGATACAACGTTCTCCATTAAGCCAAAATATGCGGAGATAGAAGAAATGCCGCTTGTCGATCTCTTGCAATTTGAGAAAGAAGCACTCGGGTTATATTTATCAAATCACCCAGTACAAGCGTATCGAGATCGTTTGAGAGAGAATGGTGCAGTGGAAATCATCAGACTTTCTTCCTATATAAAGCGAAAGATCTCAATGGGTGGTCTTTTGACAAAGGTGAAATCGATTCGGACAAAAAATGGACAATCGATGGCATTTGTCACATTCGGGGATGAAACGGGAGAAATGGAAGGTGTCGTCTTTCCAGAGCAATTTAGAAAGCTGTCCCCCTTACTTGAGGAGGGCGCAATGCTTTATGTTGAAGGCAGAATAGATGTCAGAAATGAGAGCAGTCAAATCATCGTACAAGAAGCTGTTCTACTGGAAGAGATGGGCTCTAAAAGAAAAGAATCTGTCTACATTCGAGTCAAAGAAGAGAACCATACGCAGGAGCTGCTAGAACAAGTGAAGCGAGTAATCTCCATGCACAGGGGAGAAGCAGATGTCTATTTGTATTATGAAAAGCAAAAAAAGACGATGAGACTTCCAGATGCATACAAAGTTCATGCAGATCATGCGGTCATTTTCCAGTTAAAAGAGCTGCTAGGTGAACAAAACGTTGTGATTAAATGATGACAAATCGTCTGAATATGTTTTACAATTTCACCTATTGTGTTATCATTTTAAAGATTCTGTGTATTTAAACTGCCAAGTATGTGCTTATCAACTTAGCAATTCATTAAATCATTTTCCACTTGAAGGAGTGTTCATCACATGTCATTAAGAGAAGAAGCATTACATATGCACAAAGAGAATCAAGGCAAACTCGAATCAAAATCAAAGGTACAAGTGAAAAATGCGAAAGACTTGAGCTTGGCTTACTCACCAGGTGTGGCAGAGCCATGTAAAGATATTTATGACGACACAAGCAAAGTGTATGATTATACAATGAAAGGCAATATGGTTGCTGTTGTCACAGACGGAAGTGCTGTGTTAGGGCTTGGAAACATTGGGGCAGAAGCATCTCTTCCAGTAATGGAAGGAAAAGCTGTATTATTCAAAAGCTTTGCAGGTGTTGATGCATTCCCAATCGCACTTGCAACAAACGATGTAGACAAAATCGTTGAAACAGTGAAGCTTCTTGAGCCGACGTTTGGCGGCGTGAACCTTGAAGATATTGCAGCACCAAACTGCTTTATCATTGAAGAGCGTTTGAAAAAAGAGACAAACATTCCTGTTTTCCACGATGATCAGCACGGGACAGCGATTGTAACAGTGGCAGGACTTGTGAATGCACTGAAGCTGTCTGGAAAATCAATGTCTTCAATTAAAGTGGTTGCAAACGGCGCTGGAGCAGCAGGAATTGCGATTATCAAACTTCTTTATCATTTCGGTGTACGTGATATCATCATGTGTGATACAAAAGGCGCTATTTATGAAGGCCGTCCGAATGGTATGAATGCAGTGAAAAATGAAGTAGCTAAATTCACGAACCAAGATCGTAAAGAAGGTTCTTTAGAAGAAGTGATTGAAGGCGCAGATGTCTTTATCGGCGTTTCAGTAGCAGGTGCTTTAACTAAAGAAATGGTTGGGAAAATGGCAAAAGATCCTGTCATCTTCGCAATGGCGAATCCAAACCCAGAGATCATGCCAGAAGATGCACATGCAGCAGGTGCAAGTGTTGTAGGAACTGGCCGTTCTGACTTCCCGAACCAAGTGAACAACGTCCTTGCATTCCCTGGTATTTTCCGCGGAGCGCTTGATGTACGTGCGACACACATTAACGAAGAAATGAAAATTGCAGCTGTTGAAGCGATTGCTTCCCTTGTATCAGATGAAGAATTGTCAGCGGAATACGTTATTCCTGCGCCATTTGATGCACGAGTAGCGCCAGCGGTAGCCAAAGCAGTGGCAAAAGCAGCAATGGAAACGGGCGTTTCAAGAATCAAAGTAGACCCAGAAGCTGTTGCAGAAAAAACAAGAAAATTAACGATTATCGGCGAGTAATCGAATTGGAAAAGTGTGCACGTTTTTTCTGAATTTGGAGGAAAAACGTGCACCATTTCCTCTCTTTCACGAAATTTTTTTCATCCTAAATGAGATTTTTTTGTAGACGTTCACAATTCACATATACCAACTACTCAGCGCCCCAAACCTATACTCATTTCTCATCAATTCCCCACTGAAAAAATTGAATGAAGGATGACAGCGTTTGACAAAAAAAGTACAATAGTTTCGGTACAGTTATGACATGTCCTATAATAGTGGATGTGCGTGTAAAGAAAAAACCCTTCAAAAAGGGAGGTAGTCATTTGTCAATCAAGAATATTTTCAGTAAAAAGAAAAAATATGCATCTGTACCCTCTGAACAGGCAAGTCAAGATGTGCCTGAAGGCATCATGACTAAATGTCCGCAATGTAAAAAAATAATGCTCACCAAAGAACTAGATAAAAATTTACGTGTTTGCATGAATTGCGGCAGACATTTGCAAATGAATGCAAAACAACGTATTGAAAGCCTTGTAGACGAAGGCACATTTGAAGAATTTAACGGTCACCTCATTTCTGAGAACCCGCTCGGTTTCCCAGGCTACGAAGAAAAGCTTCAGAAAGACAGAGAAAAAACATCTTTGAATGAAGCCATCGTAACAGGAAAAGGTGAAATTAAAGGTCAAAGTGCTGTCATTGCTGTCATGGATGCCACGTTCCGTATGGGCAGCATGGGCTCAGTTGTTGGTGAAAAGATTACACTAGCTATTGAGAAAGCAAAAGCGGACAAGGTGCCATTTATCATCTTCACTGCATCTGGAGGAGCAAGAATGCAAGAGGGGATTCTTAGTCTAATGCAGATGGCAAAAACAAGTTCAGCATTAAAGCTGTTCAGCGAGGATCAAGGTCTGATTATCTCTGTGATGACCAATCCGACAACTGGTGGTGTATCAGCTAGTTTTGCGTCTCTCGGTGATTACAACTTTGCTGAGCCTGGTGCATTAATTGGTTTTGCTGGTCGCAGAATCATTGAACAAACCATTCGTGAAGACCTACCAGAGGACTTCCAAACGGCTGAATTTTTAATGAAGCATGGTCAGCTAGATGCTGTGATTCACCGTGCAGAAATGAAAGAAACATTAGGCCAAATCTTAGCATTACACAGCACAGGAGGTGAACGAGAGTGGCTGGAGAACTAGAATTTGAAAAACCTGTCATTGAACTTCGAGCGAAAATTGATGAATTGAAAAAGTTCACACAAAACTCAGAGATGGATTTAAGTGCGGAAATTGAGCGCCTTGAAACGCGTCTGAGTAAGCTTGAAACAGACATTTATACAAATTTAAAGCCGTGGGACAGAGTACAAATTGCTCGTCATGCGATGCGCCCAACAACTCTCGATTACATTCAAGAGCTGTTTGATCACTTTTTCGAATGTCACGGTGATCGTTTTTATGGAGACGATGAAGCCATCGTTGGAGGAATTGCCACGTTTAAAGGACTTCCTGTCACAGTCATTGGTCATCAGCGCGGAAAAGACACAAAAGAAAACTTGCGCCGTAATTTCGGGATGCCACATCCAGAAGGTTACCGTAAAGCATTACGCTTGATGAAACAAGCAGATAAATTTAATCGTCCAATCATTTGCTTTATTGATACAAAAGGAGCTTATCCTGGTAAAGCAGCTGAAGAACGTGGGCAAAGTGAAGCAATTGCGAAAAACCTTTTCGAAATGGCAGGACTTCGTGTACCGGTTGTCTGTATTGTCATTGGAGAAGGCGGAAGTGGCGGAGCACTAGGCTTAGGCGTAGGAAACCACCTATTTATGCTAGAGAACTCAACATATTCAGTGATTTCACCTGAAGGTGCAGCAGCACTGCTCTGGAAGGACTCATCACTTGCAAAAAAAGCTGCAGAATCAATGAAAATTACCGCTCCAGACCTAAAAGAATTAGATATTATAGATGATGTTATTAAAGAAGTGCAAGGTGGAGCACACCGAGACGTGAAACAACAAGCAGCCTACATTGAAAAAACATTAAAACAGTCACTTACATCTTTGCTCAAACAATCGCCTGAAGAATTAGTCGAACAAAGATATCAAAAATACAAAGCAATCGGCAAAGTATCGATTGAAAATCAATATATTGGGGTAAACTAAATAAACGTACAGCCTTTTGGCTGGCGTTTATTTTTTTCGTCTTTTTTCATCAAAACGATCTGATGTAAGCGCTATTTGAAAATAATTTTCTTTTGTTTTCATAAAATTTGAAACGTCTGAAAACGTTGATTTGACAAGGTTTAGAGCACTTGAATCAACTGTTTTTTGAACAAAGTGCTTTCATGACTTTCTTAACTTTTGTTTAAAAACATTTTATTTAATTGTATAATAAGTACGGTTTTAGAAATTCGTATTGAAAACATCCGGTTTTGCTCATGATTGTTTTCAAGCAGTGGAAATGGTATGTTTAATTCATATATGGTCTCTGAGGTGAAAAAGATGAAGCGTATAGGAGTTTTAACGAGCGGTGGGGATTCCCCAGGAATGAATGCAGCTGTGCGCGCAGTTGTAAGGAAAGCAATTTACCATAATGTAGAAGTTTACGGTATTTATAATGGATATTCAGGTCTAATTAACGGTAAAATTGAGAAACTCGAAATAGGTTCAGTAGGCGATATCATTCATCGCGGGGGAACAAAACTTTACACGGCAAGATGTCCTGAATTCAAGACAGTTGAAGGTCGTGAAAAAGGGATTGAGAACTTAAAAAAATTCGGTATTGAAGGACTTGTTGTTATCGGTGGAGATGGCTCATTCATGGGAGCGAAGAAATTAACAGAGCTCGGTTTTCCATGTGTAGGTGTCCCTGGCACGATTGACAATGACATTCCTGGTACTGATTTCACTATTGGCTTTGATACAGCACTAAATACAGTCATTGATGCCATTGATAAAATTCGTGATACAGCCACATCTCATGAACGTACATACGTAGTGGAAGTAATGGGAAGACATGCAGGGGATATTGCCCTTTGGTCAGGTCTTGCAGGCGGAGCTGAATCGATTTTGATTCCTGAAGCAGACTATGACATGGACGAAATTATTGCCAGATTGAGAAGAGGACATGAGCGCGGCAAGAAACACAGTATCATCATCGTCGCAGAAGGCGTAGGCAGCGGTGTCGAATTTGGTAAGAGAATTGAAGAGGAGACAAGCCTTGAAACGCGTGTATCTGTCTTAGGACATATTCAGCGTGGAGGTTCTCCAAGTGCGTTTGACCGAGTGCTCGCAAGTCGCTTAGGAGCGTATGCAGTAGAACTTCTTCTTGAAGGAAGAGGCGGACGCTGTGTAGGCATTCAAAGCAACGAACTCGTTCATCACGATATTTTAGACATCTTAGATAAAAAGCATACAGTCGATCAAAATATGTACCGACTTTCACAAGAGCTCTCTATATAAAACGAGAAGACCTTAGGAGGAACAGTAATGAGAAAGACAAAAATCGTTTGTACAATCGGTCCAGCAAGTGAAAGCATTGAAAAGCTGACTGAATTGATTGAAGCAGGAATGAATGTAGCCAGACTAAACTTCTCTCATGGAGATTTTGAAGAGCATGGTGCACGTATTGAAAACATTCGCAAAGCAGGTAAAACTTTAGGCAAGGACATTGCGATCCTTCTTGATACAAAAGGTCCAGAGATCCGTACACGTACAGTTGAAAACGGCTCAATTGAGTTAGTTGCTGGTGCTGATCTTATCGTGAGTATGGAAGACATTGTGGGAAACACTGAAAAAATCAGTGTGACGTACGAAGATTTAATTCATGATGTAGAAGTGGGCTCAACCATTTTATTAGATGATGGTCTGATTGGTCTAGAAGTAAAAGAATTAAATAAGGACCGAAAAGAAATCGTCACAAAAGTGATGAATACAGGTACACTGAAAAACAAAAAAGGTGTCAACGTACCAGGTGTGAGTGTGAACTTGCCGGGTATTACAGAAAAGGATGCCAATGATATTCTGTTTGGAATTGAACAAGGTGTCGATTTCATCGCAGCTTCTTTTGTAAGACGAGCTTCTGATGTTCTTGAGATTCGTGAGCTGCTTGAAAAGAACAACGCAGCTGACATTCAAATCATTCCGAAGATTGAAAACCAAGAGGGCGTTGATAACATCGATGAAATCCTTGAGGTATCAGATGGACTGATGGTCGCGCGTGGAGATCTTGGTGTAGAGATTCCGGCAGAAGAAGTACCACTTGTTCAAAAAATGCTAATCAAAAAATGCAACCGTTTAGGCAAGCCTGTCATCACAGCAACTCAAATGCTGGATAGCATGCAGCGTAACCCGCGTCCAACTCGTGCAGAAGCAAGTGATGTGGCAAATGCTATTTTTGATGGTACAGATGCGATCATGCTATCTGGTGAAACAGCAGCAGGAACATATCCAGTTGAAGCTGTGCAAACGATGCACAACATTGCCTCACGTTCAGAGGAAGCACTTAACTATAAAGCGATCCTTTCTCGCAGAAGCGAAGAAGTAGAAGTCAGCATTACAGATGCGATCGGTCAATCTGTTGCGCACACAGCTATGAAGCTTGATGTGGCGGCAATTGTGACACCTACTGAGAGCGGTCATACAGCGAGAATGATTTCAAAATATAGACCAAAAGCACCAATCGTAGCAGTCACAGCAAACGAATCAGTGGCAAGAAAACTTTCACTCGTATTCGGTGTATTTGCAAAGAGCGGTTCAAAAACGACATCTACTGATGAAATGCTTGAGAATGCAGTAGAAAAGTCAATTGAAACAGGCTATGTAAGACATGGTGATTTAATCGTGATTACAGCTGGTGTGCCAGTTGGTGAAACAGGTACAACCAACTTAATGAAAGTGTATGTTGTCGGTGACATCATTGCGAAGGGTCAAGGAATTGGCCGCAAATCTGCATTTGGACCGGTTGTTATTGCACAAAGCGGAAAAGAAGCAGAGGAAAAAATGTACGATGGTGCGATTCTTGTCGCAAACTGCACAGATCGTGACATGATGGGTGCTTTAGAAAAAGCGTCTGCCCTTATCACGGAAGAAGGCGGTTTAACAAGCCATGCAGCAGTCGTTGGGCTCAGTCTTGGCATTCCAGTCATTGTTGGTCTCGACAGTGCCACAACACTTCTAAAAGAAGGCGAAGAGATTACAGTAGATCCAGCACGCGGAGCGATCTACAAAGGCCGTGCAAGCGTCCTTTAAATCATACACGAGGGGAGTTGTCTGACTCCTCTCTTTTTTTATGTTACACTAAAAAAAGTAAACAGCTTTCGATGAAAGAGACCCCATGAGGTGATATGGTTGAAAAAATATTTTCTACTATTATTGATTCTGTTCCCAGCAGTGGAAATTAGTTTATTTTTAATCTCAAGTAACATCATTGGTATTTTACCAACGATGCTAGTCATTGTGCTGACAAGTGCACTAGGTGCTTACTTTGCAAGAAAACAAGGAATAGAAGCATTTCAGAAAGTGCAGCGAGATTTACAATATGGCAAAATGCCAGGGGCCACCATTGTCGATGGCTTCTGCATTCTGATCGGTGGTTTGCTGCTGCTCATACCTGGATTCCTTTCTGATCTGATTGGGGCTGTTCTGCTCATTCCCATGACAAGAAAACGGATCAAACCGCTCTTTGAGCGCTGGCTTAGAAACATGTCCAATCGCAAACGCTATACGATTATACGCTAAAGAGACCTTCGCATCAGGTCTCTTTTACTTTTGCGCACCATACCGAATGTACTGATAAAGGTCTCTGAAAACCCCTGCATTACGAAACGCCTGCCAAACGACAAGAGAAGCGGGACCGAGTGCAAGTCCAAGAAAACCAAAGCATTTTAACCCGACAAACAGCGCCACAAGTGTTGCTAAAGGATTAAGACCAATTGATTTACTTAAGACTTTTGGCTCTGATATTTGTCTTTGAATGAGCACCACAATATACAAAATGCCCAGTCCAATGGCGAGTGAAAGATTTCCTGTCATGGTGGAGTAAATGATCCACGGAAGAAAAACGGTGCCACTCCCGATGTAAGGAAGTAAATCAACTAGACCAATACATAGAGCGATCACGATCGCATGCTCGACCTTTAAGATGAAAAGTCCAATCAGCACGATCCCAATGGTCATGGCAACAAGGAGAAGCTGGGCTTTCATAAAGCCAGAAATGGCTTTTTTGATTTCAGATAAAATGGCACGTGTATGAAGCATCCATTTGGCGGGAAAGATACGAGAACCATATTTTTTTAATGTAAACCAATCTTTTGTGATAAAAAAAGTCGCTAGTGCGGAAAATAAAAGTGTCGCTGCTGCATCAGGCAAAAGACCTAAAAAAGCTGGAATGAATTCAAGAGTTTTTGAAAGGAAAGTCCCGATTTTTGCCGCTGCTTCGTCACCAAGTGCTTGGATTTGTCCTAAAATCGATTCCTTTTGACCTGCTTGAAGTGTATTAAATTGAGCAGTCAAATCATGATATAAAGGCAAAATCTGATCTGTGAAAAAACGTTCCACAATCCCAATCATTTGATCAAGATGACCTGGCAGTACCTTTGCTAAATAAGCACTTCCTGAAATGATTTCCGCCACTAAAAGTGTCATGAATCCAGCTGCTACCACTAAAAAGAGTAATAACACAATGATAACAACAAAACCTCTTGGCATCCCGGTCATGTTTTCGATTTTGCATACGGCTGGATGAATCAAACACGACACGGCAAATGCAATCCAAAATGGATATAAAAACGGAAAAGACTGATATAAAAAAACAACCGCACAAACGGCGATGCTGAAAATCATCAAACTTCGCAAAAAAATGGCCACATACGTGTGATTCACACAATCCCCTCCAAAAAACAAGCATGTCCGATACTTCATTTTATTCAAAAAGATTAGTAATATGAAAAGGTCGCAATAAAAAGAAAGAAAGGAGCGGCGTATGTTTACTCAAGCAAATTTGTTTTTGGTTCTTTTACTCGTTATTGCACTTATTGCAAAAAACAATTCGTTAATTTTAGCGGTCTCTGTGCTGATTGCCATTAAGCTGATTGGCCTGGATCAAAAAATATTCCCGGTTCTGCAATCAAAAGGTATTAATTGGGGTGTGACGGTCATCACGATCGCTGTGCTTGTACCGATCGCAACAGGGGACATTGGATTTAAACAGCTTGGAGAAGCGATGAAATCTTCCTATGCTTGGATAGCTCTTGGAGCGGGTATATTAGTAGCATTAATTGCAAAAAACGGCATTGTGCTACTCGAAAACGATCCGCATATCACAGCAGCACTTGTATTCGGTACGATTTTGGCAGTCAGCTTATTCAAAGGTGTGGCTGTTGGCCCGCTGATTGGTGCTGGAATTGCCTATTTAGCGATGCAAGCAGTGAAATTTTTCAGCGGTTAAAAAGAGAGTGGCTCATGCCACTTTCTTTTGATATTTTTTCTGACGTGAGCTTTTGCAAAAAAACATAATTAAATATATTAAAAGAAGCAAAATCCCTTTATTCCATGCCCGAACCGGAAGGCTGGAAAAAAAAATATCAAAAAAAATTATAGTTAAACATTTAACAAATGTCTGATTATTGTTTATAATGGGAATAGGCTTAATTTTGAACTCATTGATCAAACACGAGATATGAGGCTAAAAGCGCTCTAACCGTATAGGTAAATGTAAGCATTTTCTTTTCTAAACCTGCCAGCCTATTTTGGTTGGATAGCGCTTTCAAAAAGCGAGAATTTTGCAACGAAGGGGAATCTTTTTAAAAAGGGGAGATTGAACATGACAGCAACAAGAGGTCTTGAAGGTATCGTGGCAACAACTTCATCCGTAAGCTCAATTATTGATGATACTCTTACTTATGTAGGGTACAATATCGATGATTTAACTGAAAAAGCGACTTTCGAAGAAATTGTCTACCTGTTATGGCACTTAAAGCTGCCGAATGAGCAGGAGCTAAGCGAGTTAAAGCAGCAGCTCAATGAAAATGCTCATATTCCGCAAGAGATCATTGAGCACTTTAAATCTTATTCGCTGGATGGGGTTCATCCAATGTCTGCGATTCGTACAGCGGTATCCTTATTAGGTTTACTTGATGACGAATCAGAGATTATGGACAAAGAAGCGAATTACAGAAAAGCCATTCGCTTACAAGCGAAAATTTCTGGACTTGTCGCTGCATTCTCACGTATTCGAAAGGGACTTGAGCCTGTACAGCCAAAAGAAGAATACAGCTATGCTGCAAACTTCTTATATATGCTAAACGGCGAAGAGCCTTCACCAGTAGAAATTGAAGCGATTGATAAAGCGCTCATTCTACATGCGGATCACGAATTAAACGCATCGACATTTACAGCACGTGTATGTGTTGCTACACTATCAGATATCTACTCTGGTGTAACAGCAGCTATCGGCGCATTGAAAGGACCACTTCATGGCGGCGCAAATGAAGGCGTAATGAAGATGCTCTCAGAAATTGGCGAAGTTGAAAACGTAGATTCCTATATTCATGGTAAGCTAGAGAAGAAAGAGAAAATTATGGGCTTTGGCCACCGCGTTTACCGCCAGGGTGACCCGCGTGCAAAACATTTAAAAGAAATGAGCCAGCGCTTAACAAATCTCACAGGCGAGCCAAAATGGTATGAAATGTCTGTACGCGCAGAGGAAATCGTGACATCAGAGAAAAATCTTCCACCAAATGTTGATTTTTATTCTGCTTCTGTCTATCACAGTCTTGGGATTGATCATGACTTGTTTACACCAATTTTCGTGATCAGCCGATTCTCTGGATGGATTGCTCACATTTTAGAGCAATATGACAACAACCGTCTGATCCGTCCAAGAGCTGACTATATTGGACCTGATCTTCAAACGTTTGTTCCGATCAGTGAAAGAGACTAATGTTTATAGAATAGTGGAGGCTGATCCATCTAAACCAATCAGCCTCCATATCAACAAAAAACGAATCACGTGAAAAACTTCTTGGCTTGCAGACATCAGGCTTGGAAGTTTCAAATATTCACTACATAACCTGGGAGGTAATATCATTGTCACAAGGCGAAAAAATTACAGTTACTGGCGGCGTATTGAATGTACCAAATAATCCAATTATCCCGTTTATCGAAGGGGACGGAATCGGTCCTGACATTTGGAAAGCAGCATCAAGAGTTCTTGAAGCAGCTGTAGAAAAAGCATATAAAGGTGAAAAGCAAATCACTTGGAAAGAAGTATATGCAGGTGAAAAAGCTTACAATAAAACGGGCGAGTGGCTTCCAGAGCAAACACTTGAAGACATTCGTGAATATTTAATCGCGATCAAAGGACCACTGACAACACCAATTGGCGGAGGAATCCGTTCATTGAACGTGGCACTAAGACAAGAGCTTGATTTATTCACATGCTTACGTCCAGTTCGCTGGTTCCAAGGCGTACCATCTCCTGTGAAACGTCCAGAAGACACAGACATGGTCATCTTCCGTGAAAACACTGAAGACATCTATGCAGGAATTGAGTATGCAAAAGGATCAGACGAAGTGAAGAAGTTAATCGACTTCTTGAAAAACGAATTAGGTGTGAATAAAATCCGTTTCCCAGAAACATCAGGTATCGGAATCAAACCAGTTTCTGAAGAAGGAACATCTCGTCTTGTCAGAGCAGCGATCCAATATGCGATTGACCAAGGCCGTAAATCTGTGACACTTGTTCACAAAGGAAACATCATGAAATTTACAGAAGGAGCCTTCAAAAACTGGGGCTACGAAGTGGCTGAAAAAGAGTTTGGCGACAAAGTCTTTACATGGGCACAATATGATCGTATTGTAGAACAAGATGGAAAAGATGCGGCAAACAAAGCGCAAAGTGAAGCAGAAGCTGCTGGCAAAATCATTGTCAAAGACAGCATTGCAGATATTTTCCTTCAACAAATTTTAACTCGTCCAGCTGAGTTCGATGTTGTCGCAACAATGAACTTAAACGGAGACTACATCTCTGATGCACTTGCAGCACAAGTTGGTGGAATTGGTATCGCACCTGGTGCAAATATCAACTACGAAACAGGACATGCTATTTTTGAAGCGACTCACGGAACAGCACCGAAATATGCTGGTCTTGATAAAGTGAATCCATCTTCTGTTCTTCTATCAGGCGTGCTTTTACTTGAGCACCTTGGATGGCAAGAAGCTGCTGATCTAGTGATTCAATCTGTTGAAAAAACAATTGCATCTAAAGTCGTCACGTACGATTTTGCTAGATTAATGGACGGTGCAACAGAAGTGAAATGTTCTGAGTTTGCTGACGAGCTCATCAAAAACTTGTCTTGATTCTTAAACTTTAAAGTTAAAGGGGAAAAAGGAAATGGCAAACAAGCGTAAAAAAGTATCTGTCATCGGAGCAGGCTTTACTGGAGCAACTACAGCATTTCTAACAGCTCAAAAAGAATTAGCGGATGTCGTATTAGTGGATATCCCTCAGCTTGAGAACCCGACAAAAGGGAAAGCACTTGACATGCTGGAAGCAAGTCCTGTTCAAGGCTTCGATGCGAATATTACAGGAACTTCTAACTACGAAGATACAGCCGGTTCTGATGTCGTGGTCATTACGGCAGGAATTGCAAGAAAGCCGGGAATGAGCCGTGACGACCTCGTGTCAACAAATGAAAAAATCATGCGCAGTGTGACACGTGAAATCGTTAAATATTCTCCAGAAGCGATCATTGTTGTGTTAACAAACCCTGTTGATGCAATGACATATGCAGTTTATAAAGAATCAGGATTACCAAAAGAAAGAGTCATCGGACAATCAGGAATTCTTGATACAGCACGTTTCCGTACGTTCGTTGCTCAAGAATTAAACCTATCTGTGAAAGATGTGACGGGCTTTGTTCTTGGCGGACATGGGGACGACATGGTTCCTCTTGTACGTTACTCTTATGCAGGCGGTATCCCGCTGGAAACATTAATTCCTAAAGAGCGAATTGATGCAATTGTTGAAAGAACAAGAAAAGGCGGCGGTGAAATCGTCAACCTATTAGGTAACGGTAGTGCGTATTATGCACCTGCTGCTTCACTCGTTGAAATGGTTGAGGCGATCTTAAAAGATCAACGCCGCGTCATGCCGACGATTGCATACCTTGAAGGTGAATATGGCTACGAAGGCATTTACCTTGGAGTTCCAACAATCGTAGGTGGAAACGGCCTTGAGCAGATCATCGAGCTTGAGCTGACAGAAGAAGAAAGAAGTCAGCTTGACCGTTCTGTTGAATCTGTAAAGAACGTCATGAAAGTATTGTCTTAATATGAATAAAAAAGAAGGCTTCTCGTATGAGGAGTCTTCTTTTTGTTTACAAAACCAATCTTGTCGAAATTTTAAATTGTTCTCTTGTTAAGCTTTCGTTAAAATGAAAGAGAAAGCATGACTTCTCGCTTTTCACATAAGATACAAAAAACCGGATGCAGGGGAAATCACTAATTGGAGGCACAACATGAATAAAAAAATATTAGTTGTGGATGATGAAGAATCAATTGTAACACTTCTAAGCTATAACCTTGAAAGGGCGGGCTACGATGTCGTCACAGCAAGAGACGGAGAAGAAGCGCTTGAAAAAGCAGCAAGTGAACAGCCTGATCTGATTGTGCTTGATTTAATGCTTCCAAAAATGGACGGCATTGAAGTGTGCAAACAACTGAGAATTCAAAAAATGATGTTCCCTATTTTAATGCTGACAGCAAAGGACGATGAATTTGATAAGGTGCTCGGTCTTGAACTTGGGGCCGATGATTACATGACAAAACCTTTCAGTCCTAGAGAAGTGGGTGCTCGGGTAAAAGCCATTTTGAGAAGAGCACAGCAATCTCAGCCGGCTCCCGTGCAAGAAGAGAAGGAAGAGATCATTGCAGACCAAATCAAAATTGGAGACCTGCGCATTTTACCTGAACATTACGAAGTCTATTTCCAAGAAGAACGTCTAGAGCTCACGCCAAAGGAATTTGAACTGCTTCTTTATTTGGCTAAGCATAAAGGCCGTGTCTTGACGCGTGATCTATTGTTAAGTGCGGTTTGGAATTATGACTTTGCAGGTGATACTCGTATTGTGGATGTGCATATCAGCCACTTGCGGGACAAAATTGAAAAGAACACAAAAAAACCAACATATATTAAAACCATTCGAGGCTTAGGCTACAAATTGGAGGAGCCAAAGCCAAATGAGTAAAGTGAGAACCCGCCTTTTTTCTGGGCTCATTTTTCTCCTGTTTATTGTGTTTGTTGCGCTTGGTCTTTTCTTGGATCATATGTTTCATATTTTCTATGAAACAAAATTAACCGAACGAATGGAAAAGGAATCGAGTTTTCTTCTTTCTTCTATGAATGTTGAAGATTTGAATGCGGAGCAAAACAAGAAGATTCTCAATCAAGCAAAGCAGCATCTCGATATGAATGCGTCGATTGTGGACGTGAAGGGGAATATCATACATACAACGGGTCAAGCAGAACAAAGGGCTGTCATTTTAAACACACTGAAAAGTGAGCAGCTCCAAACAAAAGGAACGTTCATTGAGGATGAGAAGGATGCGCTGTTTCATTATGCAGTCCCAATGATGAAACAAAACGAACCGGCGGGATATTTATTTCTTCATGCTTCATTCCAGCCTTTGAATGAGATTGATGGTCAGCTCTGGCTTGCATTAGCCTTTTGTCTTGGTTCGGCCATCATTATCATCGTCTTCTTTGGCTATCGCATGTCGATGAAGTATGTAAAGCCGATTGATTATGCCACAAAGGTGGCCAAACAGCTTGAACGAGGGAACTATGATACAAATAACTATGAAGAGTTGATCATTGAAACAAGTGAACTCAATACATCAATGAAGCGTCTGGCAGAAAGTCTTCAAGACATGACAAGCGCTGGCGAAATGCAGCGAGATCGTCTGCAAACAGTCATTGAAAACATTGGAGCGGGGATTATTTTGATTGATAAAATGGGCTATATCCACTTAGTCAATCGAACATTCCGCAAGCAATTCAAAGTGCAAAAACATATTTATATGCACAAGCTGTATCATGAAGCCTTTACCCATGAAGAGATTATTGAGTTAATAGACGAAATTTTCATGACAGAAACCAAGGTCCGAAAGTTTTTACGTCTCGCTGTTGACATCGAGCGCCGTTATTTCCAAGTCGATGGTGTTCCGATCTTAAGTACAGACGATGAATGGAAAGGGATTGTTCTTGTCTTTCATGATGTGACAGAAACAAAGCAGCTAGAACAGATGCGAAAAGACTTTGTCGCTAACGTGTCACATGAATTAAAGACACCGATCACGTCAATTAAAGGCTTTTCTGAAACACTTCTGGATGGTGCCATTGACGATAAAGAAGCGTTGACACAATTTTTGTCCATCATCCTAAAAGAGAGTATTCGTTTAGAAACGCTCATCCAAGACTTACTTGATCTCTCGAAAATTGAACAGCAGCATTTTAAGCTGAATATTCAAGAAGCCAATGCGACAGAAATCATTCAAGAGATTGAAGTACTGCTAAAACAAAAGGCTGCTGAAAAAGGCATTGACCTACAAGTGCGTGTCCCGAAAGAGCCGGTCTATGTCATGGCAGATCCGCTGAGATTAAAACAAATTTTCCTCAACCTGATCAATAATGCCCTCACCTATACACCAGAGGGAGGAAGTGTCACGATCACAGCAAGACAGAGGAAAGACAGCTATGAATTTGATGTAGCAGATACAGGGATCGGTATGAAAAAGAGTGAGATTCCAAGAATATTCGAGAGGTTTTATCGAATTGATAAAGATCGAAGTAGAAACTCAGGCGGTACAGGGCTTGGTCTTGCCATTGTCAAACACCTTGTCGAAGCACATGAAGGAACGATTTCTGTTCATAGCAAACAAGGCAAAGGGACGACGTTTACCGTGAGTTTAAAGTCAAAATAGAGAAGAATGGAAAGTGGCGTTAAAATTTACATGATCTTTACAATGAATTCATGTTTTGTTAATCAATCATTGGTAGGATGAATAGGAACCCCTTCATCCAAGGAGCCAATTTTGGAAGGACGAAAACACTTGTTGTTTTCGTCCCTTTTTTATGCAGGCTCGTCTATTTTCTTTTCAAAATAAACTTTGATAAAATGAACATACAATGTGCGAAAGAGACGGCTGAGCCGGCTCAGTCGATGGAGGATTAAAAGATGACAGATCAAAAGAAATTAGTACTTGTGGATGGAAACAGTCTCGCTTATCGAGCCTTTTTTGCTTTGCCGCTATTATCCAATGATAAAGGCGTACATACAAATGCCATTTATGGCTTTGCGATGATCTTAATGAAGATGCTGGAAGACGAGAAGCCGACTCATATGCTCGTAGCATTTGATGCGGGTAAAACCACCTTCCGTCACGAGACCTTTAAGGAATATAAAGGCGGAAGACAAAAAACTCCGCCAGAACTATCAGAACAAATGCCGTTCATCCGTGAGCTATTAGATGCTTATCAAGTGAAAAGGTACGAGCTTCCGCAATACGAGGCGGATGACATTATCGGCACACTGGCTGTAGAGGCAGAAAAGGACGGCTTTGAGGTCAAAATCTTCTCAGGAGATAAAGACTTAACGCAGCTTTCAACAGACCATACAACAGTAGCCATTACGAAAAAAGGTATCACAGAAGTAGAATATTACACACCGGCCCATATTGAAGAGAAATACGGCCTCAGACCAGATCAAATCATCGACATGAAAGGGCTGATGGGAGACTCATCAGACAATATCCCAGGCGTGCCTGGTGTCGGTGAAAAAACAGCGATTAAATTACTAAAGCAGTTTGAAAGCCTTGAAAATCTGCTTGATCATA
Source organism: Bacillus sp. G402 (assembly GCF_051172515.1). NCBI lineage: Bacteria > Bacillati > Bacillota > Bacilli > Caryophanales > Bacillaceae > Bacillus > Bacillus sp. G402. Next base: position 64,653 of record NZ_JBPIZC010000005.1, on the reverse strand, counting down.
TTGACGAAGTCAGCGGGAAAAAGCTAAAAGAAAAGCTTGAAGAATATAAAGAACAAGCGGTGATGAGTAAAAAGCTGGCGACGATTCTCGTAGAAGCACCAATAGATGTGTCAAGCAAAGAGCTCGCCTATGAAGGTCCTCACATGGAGCAGGTCATCTCGCTTTATAAAGAACTGGGCTTTCAAACGCTGCTAGAGCGTTTAGGAGAAGCGCCAGAATCAGATGAACCGGTAGAAATAGACGAACTAGACGTGAAGAAAATGACAGATGTCACGGAGGACATGCTGACAGATCACGCTGCACTTGTGGTAGAACAGCTAGGAGACAATTATCACGAAGCCGATTTGATAGGGTTTGCGATCCATAATGAGAACGGTGCATTTTTTATGACAAAAGAAGATGCTCTTCAATCTGAAGCGTTTAAACAATGGGTACAGGATGAAACGAAGAAGAAATGGGTCTTTGATTCCAAAAGAGCGGTTGTTGCGCTCAGATGGCATGATGTTGATCTTAAAGGTGTCGATAACGATGTCCTGCTCGCTTCCTATGTGGTCAATCCGCAGAAATCCTATGAGGACGTTGCAAGTGTGGCGAAGGAATATGGCCTGAACATAGCCCTTTCCGATGAAAAAGTATACGGAAAAGGAGCGAAACAGGCGATTCCACCGGAAGAAGAGCTAAAAGACCATCTTGGAAGAAAAGCAGCAGCGATCTCTGCGCTGCATGATTTGACCCGTGAAGCGTTAGAAAAAAATGATCAGCATGAGCTGTATGAAGATTTAGAGCTGCCACTTGCCCTCATCTTAGGTGAAATGGAATCTCTTGGGGTAAAAGTGGATGTTGAACGTCTTCAGAAAATGGGTGAAGAACTCACGAAGAAGCTGAAGGAATATGAAGAAACCATTCATCGGTTAGCAGGAGAAACATTTAACATTAATTCACCGAAGCAACTTGGTGTGATTTTATTTGAAAAATTAGGACTGCCCGTTATCAAAAAGACCAAAACCGGCTACTCTACGTCTGCGGATGTCCTTGAAAAGCTTGAAGACAAGCACGAAATTATTCGGTCTATTCTGCATTACCGTCAAATAGGAAAGCTGCAATCTACTTATGTGGAAGGCTTAATGAAAGTGACGCGCAAAGATACGCATAAAGTGCACACAAGATTTAATCAGGCACTTACACAAACAGGAAGACTAAGCTCAACAGATCCAAACCTTCAAAACATCCCGATTCGTTTAGAAGAAGGCCGAAAGATTCGTCAAGCATTCGTTCCGTCAAAAGAAGGCTGGCTCATGTTTGCAGCTGACTATTCTCAAATTGAGCTGCGTGTACTCGCGCACATTTCTCAAGATGAGAACTTGATTGAAGCCTTTACGCAAGATATGGATATTCACACGAAAACAGCAATGGATGTGTTCCATGTCTCAGAAGAAGAAGTGACTTCCTCTATGAGAAGACAGGCCAAAGCTGTCAACTTCGGAATCGTATATGGAATTAGTGATTATGGACTGTCTCAAAATCTTGGGATTACAAGAAAAGAAGCAGCGGCCTTCATTGACCGTTATTTAACAAGCTTTAAAGGCGTGAAAACCTATATGGAGGACATCGTGCAGGAAGCAAAACAAAAAGGATATGTGACCACGCTTCTTAAACGTAGACGATATATCCCAGATATCACAAGCCGTAATTTTAATGTGAAAAGCTTTGCGGAAAGAACGGCAATGAACACACCGATCCAAGGCAGTGCCGCCGATATCATCAAAAAAGCGATGATTGATATGGCACGAAAGTTAAAAGAAGAGAATCTGCAGGCAAATCTGTTATTGCAAGTGCACGATGAACTGATCTTTGAAGCGCCAAAAGAAGAAATCGCCATATTAGAAAAAATCGTCCCAGAAGTCATGGAAAGCGCACTTCAGCTCGATGTGCCGCTAAAAGTCGATTTCGCTTCAGGCCCATCTTGGTACGACGCAAAATAAAGAGAGAGAAAAAGGAGCGAGGAGCATGCCGGAATTACCAGAGGTTGAGACCGTCCGGCGCACTCTTCAGCGGTTAGTCAAAGGAAAAACGATTGAAACGGTCGATATCAAATGGCCAAATATCATCAAACGTCCTGGGGAACCGGAAGAGTTCGCTAGAAGGATGGTAGGAGAAACCATTCAAACCATTGAAAGAAGAGGGAAGTTTCTACTCTTTCATTTAGACCACTATGTGATGGTCTCCCATTTAAGAATGGAAGGGAAATACCGTGTACATGAAACTGGTGAGCCTTATGATAAACATGTACACGTCGTCTTTACGTTCACAGATGGTACCGAACTTCGGTATCATGATGTCCGTAAATTTGGGACGATGCATCTATTTCAGCCAGGCGAAGAAGAAAAAGAACTTCCGCTATCACAGCTGGGGTATGAACCTTTTTCAGACTCATTTACACCAGACTATTTATGGGAGCAATTAAAGAAAACCTCCCGCGTGGTCAAAACGGCTTTACTTGATCAAAAAATCGTGGTAGGCCTCGGTAATATTTATGTAGATGAAGTGCTGTTTAAATCAGGCATTCATCCAGAAACAAAAGCGAATCAGCTAAGTCTTGCATCTTGCAAGGTGCTCCACAAACATATTATTGACACACTTCAAGTGGCTGTTGATGCAGGAGGTAGCACCATTCGTTCCTACATCAATTCACAAGGTGATATTGGGACTTTTCAGTTACAGCTTCTTGTATATGACCGGCGGGGAGAACCTTGCCAGACGTGCGGAAGTATCATAGAAAAAACAGTGGTTGGAGGGCGCGGCACTCATTTTTGTGTGACCTGCCAAAAACGCCCTTCATAAAAGTAAGCCGTCAGCATGCTTCCTTTTTGCCATGCATACGATAAAAAACATTCTTTTTTCAGCAAGGTGTAGACTGACACACAGCCCACCTGCTCTTCATATAGTGAAGAAGAGTCTAAGGACGCCTAGAGACTCTTGATCATCGTTGCATGAACAGAAAGGAAGAGTACAGGTATGATTTCGTTTTCGCTTCTGTTTTTAGCTATTGCCGTCAGCATTGACAGCTTTTCTGTAGGTTTTACGTATGGTCTTCGCAAGATGAGAATTCCATTTAAAGCCATCGTTATTATTGCTTGCTGTTCAGGAATTGTGTTGCTCATTTCCATGCTGATTGGCAGCCTGCTCACGACATTCCTCCCTGTCTCAGTGACAGATAAACTGGGTGGAGGCATTTTAATTGCCATCGGACTTTGGGTTCTGTATCAATTTTATAAACCAGCGAAAGAGCGTGATTTGCTCCTTCATGAAAAAACACTTCTCAATGTAGAAGTGCAGTCTCTTGGGCTTGTCATTCATATTTTGCGAAAGCCTACAAGTGCAGATATTGACCGCTCTGGCACCATTAATGGAATGGAAGCGGTGCTTCTTGGAATTGCTTTATCCATCGATGCATTTGGTGCAGGGATTGGTGCAGCGATTCTTGGTTTTTCTCCAATTGTCATGAGCATCACGGTCGCTGTGATGAGTTCTCTTTTTGTATGCATCGGACTGCGTGCGGGTCATTATTTGGCCAATTGGCGCTGGATCGATAAACTCGCATGCTTACCAGGGCTGTTGCTCATTTTAATTGGGGTGTGGAAGCTGTAAAGGAGGAAACGAATTGACGCTCGTCATTGGATTAACAGGCGGGATTGCTAGCGGAAAAAGCACAGTCTCGCAGATGATAAAAGAGAAAGGCATTCGGGTGGTGGATGCTGATATCATTGCAAAAGAAGCGGTTTCTAAAGGATCGGCTGCCCTTCATCAAATCGTTCAAACTTTTGGTGAAGAGGTTCTTCTGCCAAATGGTGAACTGAACCGGCAGCAGCTTGGAGCGATCATTTTTTCTGATGAAGAGAAAAGAAAAAAGCTCAATGCCATCGTTCATCCTGAAGTCAGAAAAGAAATGCTCGAGCAGCGTGATGAAGGGGTGAGCAACAATGAAACATTTGTTGTGCTTGATATCCCGCTCCTATTCGAGAGCAAGCTGGAAGGGCTAGTCGACCGCATCATCGTTGTGTACACGACGCCTGAATTGCAGCTGTCGCGGCTCATGAATCGAAACGACCTGAGCGAGGAAGAAGCACTGAATCGCATTCACTCCCAGCAGTCTCTTGAGGAAAAATGCCAAAAAGCAGACCGTGTGATAGAAAACACAAAAGATCTTGCTTTTATTAGAAAGCAATTAGAGAACATATTAAACGAATGGGAACATACAGATAAGTAAGAGTACATACAGTACTCTTCTTTTTTTATGCTTTTTTCGTCAATTTCATTGCAAAGAACAGCCCTTTTTTGAAAATATACGTTTATATACTGGCAATTACATTCTAATGTGATATACTAATTTCATAAATAAATTTATTGAGTATAACACATAATAGAGGAGTGACCTGTTCATGAAGGTAAAAGCAGCGATCAATGGGTTTGGCAGAATTGGACGCATGGTCTTCAGAAAAGCAATGCTTGATGATCAAATTCAAATTGTAGCGGTGAACGCAAGCTATCCTGCCGAAACGCTAGCACATTTAATTAAATATGACACAAATCATGGACGTTACGAATGCGATGTGACAGCAGAAGATGACGCGTTGATTGTCAACGGCAAAAGAGTGCTTTTGCTCAATAATAGAGACCCAAAGCAGCTTCCATGGGGAGAGCTTGGGATTGATATCGTGATCGAAGCAACAGGGAAATTTAATTCAAAAGATCAAGCGATGGGCCATATAGATGCCGGAGCGAAAAAGGTCGTACTTACAGCTCCAGGTAAAAATGAAGACGTTACAATTGTAATGGGTGTCAATGAGGATGATCTTGATCCTGAAAAGCACGTCGTTATTTCAAACGCATCTTGTACAACAAACTGTTTAGCGCCAGTTGTCAAATTGTTAGATGATGAATTTGGCATCGACAACGGCTTAATGACAACGGTTCACGCTTATACAAATGATCAAAAAAATATCGACAACCCCCACAAGGATTTGCGCCGGGCAAGAGCATGTGCCCAGTCCATCATTCCAACAACGACGGGTGCCGCTAAAGCGCTTTCTTTAGTGCTGCCGCACATGAAAGGGAAATTACATGGACTTGCACTTCGCGTACCGGTTTCAAATGTGTCGATGGTTGATCTTGTGGTCGACTTGAAAGAAGATGTCACAGCAGAAGAGGTCAATGCTGCCTTTGCAACGGCTTCAAAAACATCTCTTGCTGGCATATTAGATTACACCGATGAACCACTTGTCTCCACAGACTTTAACACAAACCCTTATTCTGCTGTCGTTGATGGACTCACAACGATGGTGATGGAAGGCAGAAAAGTAAAAGTTCTTGCATGGTATGACAATGAATGGGGCTATTCTTGCAGAGTGGTTGATCTTGTAAAGTTTGTTGGTTCACAGATGAAAGAGCTTTCAGCTGTTTGAAATGAAGAAGACTGAACGTCCCTTTTCAAGAAATGAGAGAAAATCCCACTAAAAACACAGCTTGCAAAATGGGTCTAAACAAAGTATACTATTTTTCGTGAACTTCTTGTTCGCAGACTCATTCGGGTATACTTAAAGGGTTAGGACCTCTTTGGACTAACTTTCCCCCGTGGTATATGTCCGGTCCGGCTGCTTAGAACTTCACTCTTTCATTCTTGTTTAAGGGGGGTCCATGATGGAAACAATCGGACGTCACGTTATCTCCGAGTTATGGGGATGCGACTGTGATAAACTGAACGACATGGATTTTATTGAAAAAACGTTTGTAAATGCAGCTTTGAAATCAGGAGCTGAAGTAAGAGAGGTTGCTTTTCACAAATTTGCACCTCAAGGAGTAAGTGGAGTTGTCATTATTTCTGAATCTCATCTGACAATTCACAGCTTTCCTGAACATGGTTATGCGAGCATAGATGTTTATACTTGCGGCGATCTAGATCCGAATATTGCAGCAGATCATATCGGAGATGAACTAGGTGCTGAAACAAGAGAAAACATCGAAATTCCTCGAGGCATGGGACCTGTACAAGTGAAACAGGCGCAAGCCAAAGCACTGTAAACATAAAAAAGATTGCAATGGGAGCTGGCCAAAAGCATTAAATGCCTTTGTGTTATGCTCCTTTTTATATTTGTTCCATACACGGGCATCCAGCATGATCCAACCTGTCTATACTTTTGTTCTAGGAAAACAAAGGTTTTTTTTATAAAATAAAGAAGAGGGTTTATGACAAAGGGGATACGTGTATGACTTTAGGACAAAAGCTCAAACGATTCATTTCAAATCATACAGAAACATCTGACCATCATCCAGTGTCAGAGCTGAAAAGCCATTACTACAAATCGACACAAACTCAAGTTTTCCAAGCGGTAGAAGCCGTTCTTTCAAGAAACGATTCCTATCAAGTGACATCTGTTTCAGCAGAACGAGGTGAAATCAGCGCAAACATACGAACGCCGAAAAAAGCTTTTCTCGTGGCGACTGTCATTTCAATTCGTCCTTTTGAAACAGCTGTCGATTTTAATGTGACAACAGAAACAGTACTGCCAACAGACTTTGGCTACAGTCAAAAGGCTGTTTTGTCCCTTTATAAAGAACTAGACAAACAACTTCCAAGAAGAGATCGGAGCTGATGAAATGAAATGTCCCACATGTCAGCACCTTGGCACAAGGGTGCTTGATTCAAGACCAGTAGATGAAGGGAAGTCCATCCGTCGCAGAAGAGAGTGTGAAAGCTGTCAATATCGCTTCACGACGTTTGAAAAATTAGAAGAATTGCCATTGATTGTGGTGAAAAAAGAAGGAATTCGAGAAGAATTCAGCCGGGAAAAGATGCTGAGAGGCCTCATCAAAGCGTGTGAAAAACGTCCTGTCGCTTTAAAACAGCTTGAGGATGTCTGCTTTAACATCGAGAAGGAATTGCGTAACCAAGGCATGTCAGAGGTGAAAAGCGAGCTTGTAGGGGAAATGGTGATGGACGAGCTGGCGAAAATTGATGAAGTGTCTTACGTCAGGTTTGCCTCGGTATACCGTCAATTTAAAGATATCAATGTATTTATTGATGAATTAAAAGATTTATTAAAGAAAGAACGCTAAAAAAGAGCTGAAGATTCTTCATGCTCTTTTTCCTGCGTAAAGCGTAAAACGCAAAAAGAGTGTACAATGAAGACAACCGTATTAAGGGAGGATCAGCATATGACAGAGCATTGGAAGGAAGTGCTAGCCGTCGATCCGTATGTCGTCAAAAGCGCTTCATTGCTCGGTGACATCGATAGACAGCTTATTACTCTTTTATATCAGCCGCTTATTGGCATGTCCGCTTTCAGTTTATACATGACGCTGTGGGGAGAGCTGGAACAAAATCGAATGTGGGGGAAACCCGCACCTCACCGTCAGCTGATGGTGATGCTACAAACGAATTTAAATGATATTTTTGAGGATCGCTTAAAGCTTGAAGCGATCGGATTACTCCGCACATATGAACAGGAAACGGAAGAAGGCAGACTGTTTACATATGAGCTCGTGCCGCCGCTGAGACCGGATGAATTTTTCCAAGACGGTATGCTGAATGTCCTTTTGTATCATCGGGTAGAGAAAGCAAAATATATGCAGCTTCGTGATTATTTTTCTTATCCAGGAGTTCCTGCTGATGCAAAGAATATCTCCCGATCGTTTGAAGAAGTGTTTCACGTCTTGCAGCCAGGAGAGCGCAAGATGACAGAGGAAATCAATCAGGCGTCATCGCTTGACGAGGGCTACGAATATGTGACAGTTGGCTCAAGTCAGCCTGCACCGCTTTCAGATGAATCTTTTGATTTTGATCTCCTGTTAGCAGGCATGTCGGATATGATGATTCCGAGAAAAGCTTTGACAAAGCAAGTGAAAGAGACAATTAAGAAGTTAGCGGTCGTCTATGGCATCACCCCGCTGCAAATGCAAAATATTGTGGCAGGTGCCTGTGGTTCAGATCAGATGATATCAACTGAGGATCTGCGAAAAGCAGCGAGAGACTGGTATCAAATTGAATACAGAGGCGAACAGCCGAAGCTGATTGATCAAAAACAGCCAAGACATTTACGTCACAATGTCACGCGAAATTCAGGTGCAGATGCACCTGATGCGAAATTGATTGAAAAGCTTGATCATATTTCGCCTAGAGAGCTTCTAAAAGATATGGCAGATGGCATTGAGCCGACGTATGCAGACTTAAGAATTGTTGAAGATATTATGCTTGAGCAGCAGCTAGAGCCTGGGGTCATGAATGTCCTGATCTACTATACACTGCTAAAAACCGATATGAAGCTGTCCAAAACATATATGCAGAAAATCGCCGCCCACTGGGTGCGAAAGAAAATCAAAACCGTGGCAGCTGCTATGAAAATTGCCAAAGAAGAGAATAGGCAAATGACAGAATGGGCGCAGCAAAAAAATAAGCGTCAATCATATGGATCAGGAAAAGTGATCCGCGAGGAGAAACTGCCTGACTGGATGAAAGAAGCTGAAACGAAAGAACAGCCAAAAGAACAGACAGATAACTTGTCTACAGAGGACCTCGAACGAGAAAAAGAAAAATTGTTAGATCAGTTTAATAATATGAAAAAGTATAATGCACATTAATGTGAGGTGAGATGGAGATGAAACCGATCGGTCGTTCATTTGATCAGCTAAAAGGGCGGGTAGATTTTCGCGTGAGATACAATCAGATTAAAGAAAGTGTCCTAGCTGATGAAGATGTAAAAGCTTTTTTAAAGGAGCATCAAGAGGACATCCAAGAAGACATGATCAATCGCAGTTTGAACAGACTCTTTGAATATGTACAGCAATCAAAGGGCTGTTCTTACTGCTTAGAGGAAGAGAATGTAAATGTCATTTTAGACGGGTATCACCCGAAGCTTGTGATCAAAGGTCAGAGCATTGATATTGAATATTCCCCTTGTCCTGTCAAACTGCGACTTGATAGACAGAAAAAACAGCAAGAACTTATGAAAAGTATGTATATTCCGCAGAATGTTCTTCAAGCGACGTTTGCTGATTTAAATGTGGTTGGAAGACAAGAAGTCATTCAAAAAGTAGGTCAATTCCTGCAAAGTTATGATGAAACAGGTAAGGGCAAAGGCCTCTATTTACATGGAAAGTTTGGTGTCGGAAAAACATTTATTCTGGCAGCGATTGCGCAGCAGCTAGCGGTAAAAGAGTATCCATCTCTCCTTGTATACGTGCCTGAATTTGTGAGAGAGTTAAAAAATTCGTTAGCCGATCATACACTCGAAGAAAAGCTGAATATGGTCAAATCTACACCAATTTTAATGCTTGATGATATCGGAGCAGAGTCGATGACAAGCTGGGTACGAGATGAACTTTTAGGAACAATCTTGCAATACCGCATGGCAGAGCAGTTGCCGACTTTTTTCTCTTCTAATTTCTCACCAAATGAGTTAAAGCATCACTTTACGTACTCACAGCGCGGGGAAAAAGAAGAGGTGAAGGCAGCTCGATTAATGGAACGTATTCTCTACCTAGCTGAACCAGTTCTGCTTGAAGGGGAAAATCGCCGTCATTTATAAAAAGATAGGTCACGTGAAGGGGAGCGGATGAAATGAATAAAAGAAAATGGCTGCTTTTCCTCGTGATTGGGGTTGTAGCTGCTGTGCTATGGTGGCTCAACAAACAGCATCTTCAACTGTCACCGAAAGATGTGAAGAATTGGATTCTTCAATTTGGGATGCTGGCTCCCTTTGTCTTTCTTTTCTTATCACTTTTTCGTCCATTTGTACTTGTCCCTCTCACCGTCTTTTCGCTAGCAGCAGGTTTGGCATTCGGCAGTGTCCTTGGGACCATTTATGCCTTAGCTGGTGCGACAGCAGGTGCAACAGGATCTTTCCTGCTTGCCTCAACCTTCCGTTCAAACAAGCAGGAAACCGAATCAAGCAATCGGAAGCTAAAAGCGGTGACGTCCCGTATTCAAGAGCATGGATTTCTTTATATCCTCTTATTACGCATTGCGCCCATTCACTTTGATTTTGTCAGTTATGCCGCAGCAGCTTCACGTGCGAATTATCGTGCATTTGCGGCAGCGACTTTTTTAGGGTTAATACCTGGTACTGTGGCGTTAAATGTCCTTGGATCAAGCTTTGTAAGCGGAAATTATGCCGCCTTAGCGATTGTTTGTTTGATTTATTTGATCTTTATCTCAGTGCCACTGATTTTAAAAAGAAAGATGCCTGATTTATTTTAGGCGTCTATTTTTTATGTTCCCCCCATATATATGTAACAGATGTCGTTAGGGGGGACAAACATGCTTGAAATAATCTTTGAAGATGAATATGATACCGCCGCTTTTTTACATCTTGCTGAACACTTGGACAGTCGGCATCACATTTCGATTCAACAAGGGAAAGACCGGCTTCTCATAGAAGCCAAGAAATCAGGAGAAGCCATAGAGCACATTGTGCGGACATTGCTGATTCACTTTTTTTTGGAATGCAAAGAAAATGAACGCATGCGTAGCATCCTTGAAAACACATACTTATTTAAAGATCCAGAAGAGCAACACCAAATTCTTTCAATCGCCCATAGCATCATGAAAGGGGATCTAGATGATATCCCAGGAATTCATCAAGACCCGCCGAGGGAGGATCTGTTAAAAAAAGAGCTTGAGACGATTTCTTTACAGAAAGGTGTTTTTTCCATTGGTTCATTTATGACATTTAGGCTCTCAGCGTATGACAGAAGGCTGAAGAACTATGTTGAAGTATCCATCGAAGAATATAAGATGGAACAAGAATATCAAAACTTTATTCAATCCCTTCGAGACTATGTGATGTCAAGAGAACCTAAGCTTGAAAAAGTACATGTTGTACATCAGGACCGCCTGATGATTTGGGAATTTCGGTACGCTTCTGAGCGTGATCAAAAACAATACATAGACAGACAGTTTGTAAGAGAGCATCCAATGTATATTGATTCGCAGTTGATTGCACCGCTTGTATCCATTGCGCCACAAAAAATTGACCTATTTACAGATGATACAGGTCACTCGATGGTGCAAACCATTCAAAATATTTTTCAAGAAAGAGTCGAGGTATTCCCTCCTCATTCGTTTCAGGAACAGCATGTTCAATTTGTTCCTAGTCATTTGGAAAAGAAAAGTGAAAAGCTTTCTTGATTTTCACGAAAAAACGTTTTATAATACGGTGTAACTTCATACAGAGACCGTATTGATAAGGACATGAACAAATGAACACCCGCTTAAAGAGAGGGAAGCCGTGGCTGAAAGCTTCCTAGCAGAGGACCATTTGCTTTACCACCTTTGAACATCAGCTGTGAACTGTTTAGTAATAGCTGACGGGAATTCCCGTTATTGAACCACAAGCCGTATTTGCTTTTGACAAAGCAAGCTGCAAATACGGGAAAAAGGGTGGAACCACGATTCCGTTTATTCAACCTCGTCCCTTTCCAGGGGGCGGGGTTTTTATATTGCCAAAAAAAGGAGTGACTAGAGATGTCAGAACAAATTCAACTTACATTTCCAGATGGAGCAGTCAAGGAGTTTGACAAAACAGCTACAACAGAAGACATCGCGGCATCAATTAGCCCAGGCCTAAAGAAAAAAGCGCTTGCCGGTAAATTGAACGGCAAAGAAATAGATCTGCGTACGCCGCTGTTAGAAAGTGGAACAATCGAGATCATCACAGATAAGAGTGAAGAAGCGCTCGATATTATGCGCCACAGCACAGCGCATTTACTAGCGCAGGCAATCAAACGCATTTATGGAAAAGAGCATCACGTCCAGTTTGGCGTAGGCCCTGTCATCGAAAATGGCTTTTACTATGATGTTGACATCGATGTAGCGATTACACCTGAAGATTTACCAAAGATTGAAAAAGAAATGAAAAAAATCATTAACAGCAATTTGCCGATTGAGCGCATTGAAGTTTCTAGAGAAGAAGCAAAAGCACGCTTTGAAGCAATTGGCGATGAATTGAAGCTAGAGCTGTTAGAAGCAATCCCAGAAGGCGAAGCCGTCACAATTTATGAGCAAGGTGAATTCTTCGATCTATGCCGCGGTATTCACTTGCCGTCTACAGGGAAAATCAAAGAATTCAAGCTGTTAAGCCTTGCAGGTGCTTACTGGAGAGGCGACAGTAACAATCAAATGCTTCAGCGTATTTACGGAACAGCTTTCTTCAGCAAAGAAGAATTAAACGAGCATTTACGTCTGCTTGAAGAAGCAAAAGAGCGCGATCACCGTAAACTAGGAAAAGAATTGAAACTGTTTGCGAACTCCCAAAAGGTGGGTCAAGGTCTTCCGCTCTGGCTGCCAAAAGGGGCAACAATTCGCCGCGTCATTGAGCGTTATATTGTTGATAAAGAAGTACGCCTTGGTTATGAGCATGTGTATACACCCGTTCTTGCGAGTGTAGAATTGTATAAAACATCAGGCCACTGGGCGCATTATCAAGAAGACATGTTCCCTGTGATGGAAATGGACAACGAAGATCTTGTCCTCCGTCCAATGAACTGTCCGCACCATATGATGATTTACAAAAACGAGCCGCATAGCTATCGCGAATTGCCAATTCGGATTGCAGAGCTTGGTACAATGCACCGTTATGAAATGTCAGGTGCTTTATCCGGCCTTCAGCGTGTTCGAGGGATGACATTAAACGATGCCCATATCTTTGTTCGTCCAGATCAAATCAAAGACGAATTCATTCGTACAGTTCGCCTAATTGAAGAAGTGTATCAAGACTTTGGCTTGAATGACTACACATTCCGCTTATCTTACCGTGATCCAGAGGATACTGAGAAGTATTTCGACGATGATGCGATGTGGAATAAAGCACAGTCTATGCTGAAAGATGCAATGGACGAGCTTGGACATGACTACTATGAAGCAGAAGGCGAAGCGGCATTTTATGGTCCGAAGCTTGACGTCCAAGTAAAGACAGCTCTTGGAAAAGAAGAGACTTTGTCTACTGTACAGCTAGACTTCTTACTTCCAGAGCGTTTCGATCTCACATATATCGGAGAAGATGGAAAACACCATCGTCCAGTTGTCATTCATAGAGGAGTTGTGTCCACAATGGAACGCTTCGTTGCCTTCTTAATTGAAGAATACAAAGGAGCTCTTCCAACATGGCTGGCACCTGTACAATTCCAAGTCATCCCGGTTTCACCATCTGTCCATCTAGATTACGCAAAAAAAGTGCAAGAACGTTTGCAGCTTGAAGGACTGCGTGTAGAATTAGACAGTCGTGATGAAAAAATAGGATACAAAATTAGAGAAGCGCAAATGCAAAAGATTCCGTACATGCTAGTTGTCGGTGATCAAGAAGCAGAAAATGGCGCAGTTAATGTAAGAAAATATGGGGAACAAGATTCAGAAACAATGGACCTCGAAGCTTTTGTGAAACATGCAGTCGCAGAAGCAAAAAAATAATGAAGGCGAACGAAACAGTCAGTGATCTCATCTATTGAGGTTGCTGGCTTTTTTCTTATGGAAAAAAATTCTCCACTAGTGATCCAATTGCGCAAATGATACGTTTAGATAGTACGAAAGTATGGGTAAGTATGTACTATTAGAGAGAGGCAAATTGGGGGAATGAAAGCGATGATTCAAACAACAAATACTATATCAACACAAGTATTGGAGCAATCAGCTGTGCTTCGTGCGCTAGAGCACTCACTGGCGATGATTGAATTTGATGTCACAGGTAAGGTCCTATGGGTCAATGATATTTTTGCAAAAGCCATGAAATATTCAAAGGAAGAAATGATTGGTTTAAAGCATAGACAGTTTTGTCCTCCGCATATTGCAGAAGACGCAAGTTATCAAATGTTTTGGAAGCGTTTGAAGAATGGTCAAGTGTTTCAGGAAAAGGTGCAGCGGATCACGAAGTACGGTGACACCTTATGGCTTGAAGCGACGTATACACCAGTGCTCAATGAAGAGGGGAACGTAGTGGCTGTCGTGAAAGTGGCAACAGATATTACGGAGAGAGAAAACACAATGAAGCAGGTAGTAGAAGACCTAAAGGATATGTCTGCAAAATTAATGGAGCGAGCGGAAATCGGCATCCAGCATAGTCAAAGTGTAAATGCTTCTTTTGAACATATTGCGAGTGAAACGGATCAAAACATGAGTTTGCTAGAAGGGTTAACAGAGCAGGTGGAGTCGATCAGCTCAATTGCTACAACGATTAACAGTATCGCTTCCCAAACGCAGTTGCTCGCATTGAACGCGGCCATAGAAGCTGCGCATGCGGGTTCCTATGGAAATGGCTTTAGTGTCGTCGCGGCAGAAATCCGTAAGCTTGCGACAGATTCAAAGGAAGCGATCGTAAAGGTGGATCGTTATGTGAAGGCGATCCATTTAGAAGTTGAAAAGGTCAGCAACGGAACAAGCCGTGCAAAGACAAGCGTGTTTACAAACCGGGATCTTGTCAAGCAAGCAAGCGAGGAATTCATGAATGTAGGAGATGCAGCACGCGGCTTAGATCGTCAAGCACAAAGTTTAGCAGCAATTGTATAGCCGAAAACGAAAAAACACCAATCTCGATCAGGAGAAGGGTGTTTTTCCTATGGTTTATTTTAAAATATCAAACAATTCGTGTAAGTCTTTAATTTCATAGTCTGGTGTCACATCTGTTTCATTTTTCTTGCCATGACGATTGATCCAAACCGTTTGGATGCCAGCGCGAGAAGCGCCGAGAATATCTGTTTTTGGATTATCCCCTACCATGATGACATCATCTTTTGTGAGATTTAACAGCTGAAGGCAGTGCTCAAAGATGCCAGGATCAGGCTTTCCTTTCCCGTAATCTCCTGAAATCACAATTTCATTAAAGTAAGGGGCAAGTTCCGGGACACCTGCAAGTTTTTCTTTTTGCAGACTAGGATCTCCATTTGTTAAAAGAAGTAATTCATAGTTGCCCTTCAGGCGCTCTAAAACAGGATACGTTTCTTCATAGACATACGGGCGTTTTCTGCGCTCTGCTGCAAAGAAATCTGCTAAGTATTGACCAAATGCATCATCGTCAATTCCTGCCTCTTTTAAGCCGTTCGTCCAAGCATTTTTGCGATACTCTGGTGCAAGGGCGTTCAGCTTTTGAAAGCCTTCGCTAATCGGCTCACTAAAATTAGACCACAGTCCTTCAAAAGGATTAATGCCAATCATAACAGTATAATCATATGTTTCATAAGAAGAGTACAGCTTTCTTGCTTCTTCACGCACAATCTGTTCAAACGATTCTGGATCAAGTCCATATTTCTTTTCCGCTTCCCTGCATGTTTCCTGAAAAGTGGTATGAATGCTTTTTTCATCCCAAAGCAAAGTATCATCTAAATCGAAAAATACGGCTTTCATGATCTTCTCCCTTGTTATGTATGTAGTTACCCTCAATTGCATGTGACAGGCTCATGTTCATTTTACAATAGAAGGAGAGGGCAATAAAGAAAAGATTTGAGAGATTTTTGAGCATTGACCGTGCATGATAGAATAGATAGACAGTAGATATCACATACATCAATTGGGGTGGCCGGTTTGCTTCATTTAATTATTATGATGATTGAGCGTGTAGGAATCATCGTTATTTTGGGATTTGTGCTTGCCCATGTCAAGGGCTTTCGCAATCTCTTACTACATAATCAAGGGTTTCGAAAAAAGGCAATCCTTGTCTTTATTTTTGCTTCTTTTAGTATCATCAGCAATTACACTGGAATTGAAATCCAGCAGCAGATTGTGATGAACCACGAATTCTCATATCACCTAGGCTCATCAAGTTCTATCGCCAATACGAGAATTATGGGGATCGAAATGGGCGGCTTAATAGGGGGGCCGTTTGTAGGGATTGGTGCTGGGCTTTTAGCTGGCATTCATCGCTATTCACTAGGAGGGAGCACTGCGCTTAGCTGCGCAATTTCTTCCATTTTAGCCGGTGTGATTGCAGGCTATGTCGGCAGGCGATTTAAGCGGAAGAATCGAATGGTCACACCGCGACAAGCAGCGATTTTTGGTGTAGCGATGGAATCTTTACAAATGGTCATTATCCTTCTGTTTGCGAAGCCATTTGCTGATGCTTGGGGCCTTGTGAGTATTATTGCTCTGCCGATGATCTTTGTGAATGGAATCGGGAGTTTTATCTTTTTATCTATTTTACAGTCAGTGATTCGTCAGGAAGAGCAGGCGAAAGCAATGCAGACGCATCGAGTATTTTCTATCGCAGATCAAACACTTCCTTATTTCCGGCAAGGGCTAAACGAACAATCATGTAAAAGTGTGGCAGAAATCATTCATCGTTTAACAGAAACAGATGCTGTCTCCTTAACAGATACAGAAAAGATTTTAGCGCATGTTGGAGATGGAACAGATCATCATATTCCATCGAAAAGTCTGATTACAGGGTTGTCTAAGCAAGTGTTGATGAGTGGAAAGATTATGAAGGCGCATTCGAAAGATGACATCAATTGTTCAGTCGCTCACTGTCCTCTTGAAGCAGCCATTGTGCTACCACTCACGTCTAATGGTCAAACAATTGGAACATTAAAAATGTATTTCAATTCTCCAGTCGGATTAAGCAGAGTAGAAGAGGAGCTTGCAGAAGGTTTGGCGATGCTCTTTTCCACACAGCTTGAGCTTGGGGAGGCTGAGACCCAAAGCCGTCTGCTGAAAGATGCAGAGATCAAGGCGCTTCAGGCCCAGGTGAATCCGCACTTTTTATTTAACGCCATTAACACCATCTCCGTTTTGTGTAGAACGAATGTAGAGATGGCAAGGAAACTGCTACTACAGCTGAGTATTTATTTTCGATCAAATTTACAAGGCGCTCGCCAGCTGCTCATTCCAATGCATAAAGAGATTCAGCATGTGGAGGCTTATTTATCACTGGAACAAGCGAGATTTCCAAATAAATATCAAGTGACCTTTCAAATTGAAAAAGAGCTGGAACAGGTGATGATCCCTCCCTTTGTGCTTCAAGTGCTTGTTGAAAATGCAGTGAGACATGCTTTTCCTAAACATCAAACAAATTGTGAAGTCATCGTATCCGCTTTGATAAAAGATGGGCAAGTCTATATGAAAGTCACAGATAATGGCCAGGGGATTGAAGACGACAAGATGGCTCAATTATTAAAATCGCCAGTTGAATCAAAAGAAGGAACAGGTACAGCACTTTATAATTTAGACCAGCGGCTAAGAGGAATTTTTGGCCGGCAAGCTGCTTTATCCATTCATAGTGACAAAGGCACTGACATTTCATTTCGCATTCCAATGGATTATGTAAAAAAGGATGATTCTCGTTGATAAAGGTATTGATTGTAGATGATGAAGTTTTAGCAAGAGACGAATTAAAATATTTGTTACAAAGAACAAAAGAGAATGTTCAAATAGAGGAAGCGGAAAATATAGAATCTGCTTTTGACCGGATGGTCGATCACAAGCCCGATTTACTCTTTTTAGATATCGATTTATCAGGTGAGAATGGATTTGATATTGCCAAAAGGCTCAACCGAATGTCTGATCCGCCGGCGATCGTATTTGCTACAGCATTTGATCAATATGCGCTGAAGGCGTTTGAGGTGAGTGCACTAGATTACTTAACAAAGCCTTTTGATGAAGAGCGGCTGTTGCAAACGATGCAAAAGTTTAAGAAGTGGAAAGCTATTGAGACGCAGGAGCCGTCTCTTTCAGAAGACAAATTTTCTCACAACCAAAAATTAGCGATCTCTGTCGATGAGTCTATTGTGATCTTGCAGGTTGACGAGATTATGTATGTAGGGCTTAGTGAAGGAAAAAAGGTTGTGAAAACAAGAGATCATATGTATGAGGTGACAGAACCGCTTGTGGTCATTGAAAAGAAATTACCCGAGGCTTATTTTATGAGAGTTCACCGAAGCTATATTGTCAACACGTCTCATATGAAAGAAGTGCAGCCTTGGTTTAATTCAACGTATAATCTTCATATGACAGACGGGTCTATCGTCCCTGTCAGCCGAACATATGCGAAAGAACTAAAGAAGTCGCTCCTATTAGAATAGGGTGGCTTTTTTCATTTGCATTTCAATCCTCATTTTTTGCATTTCAGTCAGGATATTAGGTGAGTTTTATTGTAAACGCTTCATTTGTTTGTTTCATGCCATATACTGAGGGCAGTCGAAGAAAGAGGTGAAAGGGCATGAGTGCCACAAAAGTATATGGATTTCTATCTCAAGCATTTATCTTTGCAACGGTAATGTTCGTTTCTAATCTCATTTCAATGTATTTACCGATTCCGATGCCTGCATCTGTTATTGGTTTGGTTCTTTTATTTATTTTATTAACAACAAAGATTGTGAAACTAGAGCAAGTAGAGCAATTAGGTAGCTCATTGACAGGTCTTATTAGTTTTCTATTTGTTCCTTCTGGTATCTCGGTCATTCAATCATTAGGTGTCATGCAAGAAGTAGGGGTACAGGTAGTGGGTGTGATTATTATTGCAACCATTATGTTACTTGCCGCTACTGGGCTGTTCTCTCAGCTTCTGATGCAGTTATCAGAAAGACCACAGCAACGTCAAAAGACAAAGGAGAGCAAATCCACTCCTTCTCATTCAAATAAACCAGCTTCAACTACGCATTAAAGGAGAGGTGTAAGATGGGTACAAGTACTATGAGTCCTTATTTTGGCATTGTCGTCTCATTAGTGGCCTTTGGGATTGGCACATTTTTATTTAAAAAGTCTAAAGGTTTCTTCTTATTTACCCCGCTATTTGTTGCCATGGTGTTAGGCATTATGTTTTTGAAAATTGGCGGTTTTTCCTATGCAGATTATAATGAAGGCGGTAAGATTATCAAGTTTTTCTTAGAGCCTGCGACCATCGCGTTTGCGATTCCTCTTTATAAACAGCGAGCACTGCTGAAAAAATATTGGTGGCAAATTTTATCCGCTATTTTTGTCGGCTCACTTTGTTCTATTACAATTGTTTATGTAGTAGCAAAAGGGATTCATCTTGATGCTGCTGTTATGAAAAGCATGCTCCCACAAGCAGCGACGACAGCGATTGCTTTGCCAATTGCAAAAGATATTGGCGGAATTGCAGATATTACAGCCTTTGCAGTCATTTTTAATGCGGTGATTGTCTATGCGCTAGGTGCCTTCTTCTTAAAATTGTTTCGGATTAAAAACCCAGTGGCCAAAGGCCTTGCACTTGGTACATCTGGACATGCGCTTGGCGTTTCTGTTGGGATTGAGATGGGGGAAGTGGAAGCGGCAATGGCGAGTATCGCTGTGGTGGTAGTAGGGGTTGTCACCGTAATTGTCATCCCAATCTTCTTGCAATTGATTCTTTAATCGCAGCATTATTTAAATAAGTCTTGCTCAAATCATTTCGTCATGCTAAAATGAAAAAGTTGTTTCAAGAGTTCGGTTACTTGACGGACAAATGAAAATTGTGTAGAATAATTAACGAATTGAATAGATATCACAAGCAGAAGCACCCGCTTCTCACCTGATTGACACATGTTTGTAGTTGACAGGTTGACCGTACATTTATTTTTTCATGCAAATGTTCGCAGTGTGGGTGTTTTATATGCCCACACTTTTTGTTTGCCTGTAAAACATACAACGAAATGGTCAAAATGAATTGTGAACTCAATTCAAAATCTCATGGAGGTGGCTCACTATTAGCAAAGATCAATTAGTTAATGAAGGTATTCGTGCGCGTGAAGTTCGTTTGATCGGACAAAATGGCGATCAGCTTGGGATTAAAACCCGCCAGGAAGCTCTGGAAATTGCTACGAAAGCCAATCTTGACCTTGTGTTAGTTGCTGCAAATGCAAAACCACCTGTTTGCCGAATCATGGACTATGGTAAGTTCCGATTCGAACAACAGAAGAAGGAAAAAGAGGCACGTAAGAATCAAAAAATCATTAGCTTAAAAGAAGTTCGGTTGAGCCCGACAATCGATGAACATGATTTTAACACGAAGCTCCGTAATGCAATCAAATTCCTTGAAAAGGGAGATAAAGTGAAAGCTTCTATCCGCTTTAAAGGCCGTGCGATTACGCATAAAGAAATCGGACAGCGCGTGTTAGACCGTTTCTCTGAAGCTTGCGCTGAAGTAGCAACAGTAGAAACAAAACCTAAGATGGACGGACGCAGCATGTTCCTCATGCTTGCACCAAAAGTCGAAAAGTAAAAGTAACAGAGGGAGGAAACATCCAATGCCAAAAATGAAAACTCACCGCGGATCTGCTAAACGTTTCAAAAAAACAGGTTCTGGTAAACTTAAACGTTCTCATGCGTACACAAGTCACTTGTTCGCTAACAAATCTACAAAGCAAAAACGTAAATTGCGTAAGAGTGCAATCGTAAGTGCTGGAGATTTCAAACGTATCAAACAACAACTTGCAAACATCAAGTAATCTGGAATAGGAAACATAGGAGGGAATTACAATGCCAAGAGTAAAAGGCGGAACTGTGTCGCGTCAGCGTCGTAAAAAGGTTCTTAAATTAGCAAAAGGTTATTTCGGTTCAAAACATAGATTATATAAAGTAGCAAACCAACAGGTGATGAAATCTGGAAACTACGCTTTCCGTGACCGTCGTCAGAAAAAACGTGACTTCCGTAAACTATGGATCACTCGTATCAATGCTGCAGCTCGTATGAACGGTCTTTCTTACAGCCGTTTAATGCATGGCTTAAAGCTTTCTGGTATCGAAGTAAACCGCAAAATGCTTGCTGATCTTGCTGTGAATGACCTAAACGCATTCAACCAGCTTGCTGATGCTGCAAAAGCACAACTAGACAAGTAAGTCATATAAAAGATCATTCCGCCAAGGAGTGATCTTTTTTTCTCATCATGTGAGGTGAAATCAATGAATATTGCTCTGATCGTGCTGCTCATCTTGGTCAATGTCTATGGGTTTTGTCTCATGGGAGAGGATAAACGCCGGGCGAAAGCACACAAATGGAGAATATCAGAAGCGCACTTATGGAGTGCCGCAGTACTTTTTGGTGCTGCTGGGTCATTTCTTGGCATGCAGTATTTCCGCCATAAAACGAAGCATCCTGCCTTTCAAATGGGTATGCCTGCTTTAATTGTTGTCCAATTGGTGATATTGGTCTATCTCAATCTCATCTGAAAAGGAGCAGACGCCGTTAAGTCGGCGTGTCTGCTCCCTTTTTTTGTTTGATTTTTTTGATGGGCTGATCCCAATCAATTTTTGTTTGAGGATACCGTTCAATGATGTTTTCCTCAAGTTTTTCAAAGTCTTCTAATGTGAATTCATTTAGCTTCTCAGGTGACTCCGTCCAAACGTAAATGGAGTGGACAAACAGAGGATGATCCTTAGAAGGAACATGCTTCTCCCCTTCAAACAAGACACCTTTATAGACGAAATTAAAATTTTTACGGGCATTTTGCTGTTCGTCCATAAAATAAAAGCCTTCTTTTAATTGTGCTTGTTTCAGCTTTCTTCTCGGGTTTGAGAAGAATTTTACCGCCATGTAGAAAATATAGACAAGCAATGCAACAAGAGCAAGTCTAATGAGGATGACAAACATGACAGGATGCACCTCCAATACCGTTATCTGATGTACTACGAATGAGAAAGACAAAAGGTTTCAACTTTTTTTAAAAAAATATTTCGATTAACGAAAAAATATTCATAAAAAGATCGTATTGAACGAAAGAGGTTTTGTATAATAAGAATGCACCATGAAGAAAAAGGAGGATACACAGAATGACAAAACTAGATCAAACATTAACTATGCTGAAAGACCTAACGGATGCAAAAGGGATTCCAGGAAATGAACGTGATGTAAAAAAAGTCATGCAGTCATACATAGAAACATATGCGGATGAAGTCTCTACAGACCGCCTTGGCAGCTTAATTGCTAAGAAGGAAGGAAATGCAAATGGGCCTAAAGTGATGCTTGCTGGTCACTTAGATGAAGTAGGATTCATGGTGACAAAAATCGATGACAAAGGCTATATTCGTTTTCAAACGGTCGGTGGCTGGTGGTCTCAAGTGATGCTGGCGCAGCGTGTTACCATTGTGACGAAAAAAGGAGACATTACAGGTGTGATTGGTTCTAAACCGCCACATGTCTTATCACCAGAAGCACGAAAGAAATCAATCGAAATCACAGATATGTTCATTGATATTGGGGCTTCGAGCAAAGAACAGGCAATGGAATGGGGCGTCCTCCCTGGAGATCAAATCGTACCTTACTTTGAGTTTACAGTAATGAATGACGAAAAAATGCTTCTTGCAAAAGCCTGGGACAACCGTATCGGCTGTGCAGTAGCGATTGATGTCATGAAGAATTTAAAGGATACTCAGCATGAAAATATTGCATACAGTGTAGCAACTGTCCAAGAGGAAGTTGGCTTGCGCGGAGCTAAAACAGCTGCAGCTACCATCCAGCCTGATATTGGATTTGCTATTGATGTTGGAGTAGCAGGTGATACACCAGGTATTACTGAAAAAGAAGCAACAAGCAAACTTGGCAAAGGACCAACGATTGTCGTATTCGACGCTTCCATGGTTTCTCATAAGGGGCTTCGGGATTTTGTTGTCCAAACTGCGGATGAACTAAACATTCCTTATCAATATGATTCCATGCCAGGTGGAGGAACAGATGCTGGAGGTATTCACTTAACAGGTCATGGCGTTCCATCACTATCCATCGGGATTCCAAGCAGATATATTCATACCCATGCAGCCATGATTCATCGAGATGATTATGAAAATGCGGTAAAGCTTTTAACAGAAGTCATCAAAAGACTTGACCAAAAAACGGTTGAACAAATTACGTACGGTTCTTAATGATGAAACCTTTCCTCAGTATGGGGAAAGGTTTTTTAATTGCGTTGAATTTCCCAGGAAATGAACGTTGGAATGTAAGTTATGTCAAAAGAACTGTTTTCAGTAAATGGAGTGATATTTTTCTAGTGAGGAAGGCACATGTGATCCTTCTTGTATTTATGTAAGATGAAATCAATAAAAAGGACAGAGCCAATTGAGGCTCTGTCAAAAGAGAGTTTATGGAAGTAGGTGAAGCTTATTTTAGATTAAATCAATTATTCCTATTTGTCAACTTGGTTTTAAAAGAAAGAAAAATCACTCAATTTATGTTATATTTGTAACAAATTGTTTATACAAAGGGGATGGTTAAATGAATGCGGTTTCAATTGTGATAGGATCGATGTGTATTTTAGCGATTGCCTATCGCCTCTATGGCACGTTTATGATGGTGAAGGTACTAAAGGTCACAGATGATCATCCTACACCGGCTCATGCACTCGAGGATGGGAAAGATTATGTGCCAACAAACAAATGGGTCACATTTGGGCATCACTTTGCTGCAATTGCCGCTGCCGGTCCATTAGTTGGTCCGATTTTAGCCGCACAATTTGGGTATTTACCTGGTCTCCTTTGGCTCTTAATTGGAGCGGTGATTGGCGGAGCTGTTCATGATCTTGTGGTCTTGTTTGCTTCGATGCGAAAAAAGGGGAAATCACTATCCGAGGTAGCGAAAGAGGAGCTTGGTCCTGTGGCAGGATTTTGCACAGGGCTCGCCATGTTATTTATTATTACAATTACAATGGCAGGACTGTCCATGGTTGTGCTTCATGCTTTAGAACGAAATCCTTGGGGAACCTTTGCAGTTGGTATTACCATTCCAATAGCGATGGGAGTCGGCCTTTATTATAAAAAGACAGGCAATTTAAAGCTGGCGACATCTGCGGGATTCATATTACTGATGTTGGGGGTATTCCTTGGACCGAATATTCAAGGAACAGCACTTGGAGAATTGTTAACACTTGATACAAAAACGCTTGCCCTTGCCCTGCCAATCTATGCGTTCTTTGCTGCGGCCCTGCCGGTTTGGTTGCTTTTGGCACCAAGAGACTATTTAAGCAGTTTTATGAAAATTGGTGTTTTCATCGCGCTGATTGCGGGAATCTTTGTGGTTAATCCAACCATCCAATTTCCGGCGTTTACGGAGTTTGTAAATGGAGGAGGGCCTGTCTTAGCTGGACCTGTATGGCCTTTTATTTCGATTACCATTGCTTGTGGCGCGATTTCTGGTTTTCATGCATTTGTTGGCTCAGGCACAACGCCAAAAATGCTAGATCGTTGGAGTGATATGAAGCCGGTGGCGTTTGGCGCGATGCTCGTAGAATGTTTAGTGGGAATCATGGCGTTAATTGCCGCTACTGCGCTTCATCCGGGAGATTATTTTGCAATTAATAGTACACCTGAAGTGTTCCGTACGCTTGGTATGAGTGTCGAGAATCTTCCTCAACTAAGCAAAGAAATCGGTCTTGACTTAGAAGGAAGAACAGGTGGAGCTGTTACATTAGCTGTAGGGATGGCGTACATCTTTACGGGTATTCCGTTCTTTAGTCATTTGGCCTCTTATTTCTTCCAATTCGTGATTATGTTTGAAGCCGTCTTTATTTTAACGGCGATTGACGCAGGAACCCGTGTCGCGCGATATTTGATCCAAGACTTCTTTGGAGAAGCATATAAACCGCTGAAACGAAATGACTGGGTACCAGGGTCAGTCTTTGCGAGTGCACTTGCTTGTTTTATGTGGGGATACTTGCTTTACTCTGGAGACATTGGGTCCATTTGGGCACTCTTTGGTGTGTCAAACCAACTAATGGCCTCGGTCGGATTAATCATTGGGGCGACGGTTGTGTTAAAAATTGCGGATAAAAGGCGGTATATGTTGACTTGTTTAATTCCACTTGCTTACTTATATGTGACGGTGAATTATGCGGGTTATTGGATGGTTGCGAATGTCTATCTCAATCCTGAAGCATCTGGCTACAGTGTACTAAATGCCGTGCTTTCGATGATTATGCTGATTTTAGGTTTTGTCATTATCGTGTTCGCTATTAAAAAATGGGTCGAGATCTGGCGCGATCCAGCTCTTCGAATGGAGACGCCAATCACTGGCTAAATGAACAAAGCCGGCTTGCTCATAGATAAGCAAACCGGCTTCTTGTTATTGCTGATGCTCAGGCTTTAAGCCCTGCTCTAATGTTTCAAGAATTTCATTTTTTTCATCTTCTGATGCCTCTTGCCATAACACCTCAAACAAAACGCCAAGACCTGGCAACATTTTTTCCTCGCCACTTTGAATCGCATCTAAAATCGTATGCTCAAGCTGCTCTTGATTATGGCCAGTAATGTTTTGAATCACTGCGCCTCTTAAATTAAAATCCATTGCCCACACTCCTTTTTTGATGGTGATAGCCCTATTCTGTCTCAAAGACAGGTTTATTATGTAGTGTGCTTGAGATATAATAAATTCATGATATTTAAAGGAGTTAAAGTCGCTTGAAATATATAGAATCAGCTAAAAACGCACACATTAAACAATGGAAAAAGCTCCATACAAAAAAAGAACGAACGAAAACAGGGCTGTTCCTTGTTGAAGGAAAACACTTAGTAGAAGAAGCATTAAAGAGCGGGGTTGTGAAAGAGTTAATGATCACAACACCTGACATGCTCCCTGCTGACATCGAGCCTGACATTGAGCTGTATGAATTAAGTGAAGAGGCTTTTACTGCGATGACGGAAACGGAAACACCACAGCAAATCGCAGCGGTTTGTACCATTCCTGTATTTGAGGAGAAAAAGTATGAACGAATGCTTCTGTTAGATGCAGTGCAGGATCCGGGAAATTTAGGCACACTCATTCGGACAGCAGATGCAGCGGGGCTTGATGCTGTGATTCTAGGGGATGGAACCGTTGATGCGTTTAACGGAAAAACGCTCCGTTCAGCACAAGGGTCTCATTTTCACCTGCCTATCTTAAAACAAACGCTACAACAGACAATTCCAGCATTAAAGGCGCAAGGCATATCTGTATATGGCAGTGCGTTGAAAGATGCGAAAGAGTATAGACACATAGCATCAGAAGGTCCATTTGCGCTAATTGTAGGCAACGAGGGAGCAGGTATTGATCCAGAGATTCTTCAAATGACAGATCAAAATTTATATGTTCCAATGTACGGACAAGCGGAATCATTAAATGTGGCTGTGGCAGCAGCAGTTCTTGTCTATCATTTGCGCGGATAGTGTTGCATCACGTCCTATTTTTCACTATAATGAAACTAATATTTTAAAAACCATGATAGAGGAAGATTGTTTCACGAAGCGTCCTATTAGGGAGAATGCATCGTAGACTGAAAGTGCATTTAAGGAATGCTGAAACAGGAATTCACCTCTGGAGTTGTCACCGGGACCGCAGGTTTTGCGTAAAGGTGGACCGGATTCGTTTGATTCCGTTATGTCAATGAAGCTTATTCGCACATGTATTTGTGCTTAACAAGGGTGGTACCGCGACCACAACTCGTCCCTTCTTTTTTGGAGGGGCGGGTTTTTTTATTGTCTTCAAACAATCAAACACCCGTTTATTCAGACGGTTTTGTATATTAAAAGGAGGATGACACTCATGCAAGAAACGTTAAAACAGCTTGAAACAGAAGCGATAGCGAAGGTAGAAGCAGCCAGCTCGCTCAAAGAAGTCAATGACATTCGTGTTCAATATTTAGGGAAAAAAGGTCCGATTACAGAAGTGCTGCGCGGAATGGGCAAGCTTTCCGCTGAAGAAAGACCAAAAATGGGCGCACTTGCAAATGAAGTGAGAGAGCAGATTGCTGGTGCCATTGCTGAAAAAAATGAGCAGCTAGAAGCAGAAGAAGTGAAAAAGAAACTGGCTTCTCAAACCATTGATGTCACATTGCCAGCAAGTCCGATCAAAATCGGGGCAAGACATCCATTAACGATTGTCGTAGAAGATATTGAAGATTTATTTATCGGCATGGGCTATACCGTTGAAGAGGGCCCAGAGGTGGAAACAGATTACTATAACTTTGAAGCGCTCAATCTTCCAAAAGAACACCCTGCACGTGATATGCAGGACAGCTTCTATATTACTGAAGACACACTCATGAGAACACAAACATCACCCGTTCAAGCACGTACACTTGAGAAATATAAAGGCCAAGGTCCTGTGAAGATCATCTGTCCTGGTAAGGTATATAGACGTGACAGCGATGATGCCACTCACTCCCATCAATTCATGCAAATTGAAGGACTTGTGGTAGATCACAATATTAGCATGAGTGACCTCAAAGGAACGCTTGAGACAGTCGCAAGAAAAATGTTTGGGGAAGATCGTGAAATTAGACTGCGCCCAAGCTTTTTCCCATTCACAGAACCTTCCGTTGAAGTTGATGTGTCATGCTTTAAATGCGGCGGGAAAGGCTGTTCCGTATGTAAAGGAACAGGCTGGATTGAAATTTTAGGTGCAGGAATGGTTCACCCGAATGTATTAAAAATGAGCGGATTTGATCCAGATACTTACCAAGGCTTTGCTTTTGGAATGGGTGTTGAACGTATTGCGATGCTGAAATACGGCATAGATGACATTCGTCATTTCTACACAAATGATATTAGATTCACGAAGCAATTTAAGCAGGACTAAGAGGAGGAAATCAACATGTTTGTTTCATATAAATGGTTAGAGGACTATGTCGATTTAGAAGGCATCAAGCCGGATGAATTAGCAGAGAAAATCACAAGAAGCGGAATTGAAGTGGAAGCCGTTGAGTATAAAGGCGAAGGCATCAAAGGCGTTGTCGTTGGACACGTCATTGAACGTGAACAGCATCCGAATGCGGATAAATTAAACAAATGTCTTGTTGATATCGGCGAAGACGCACCGGTGCAAATTATATGCGGGGCTCCAAATGTGGATAAAGGACAGCATGTGGCTGTCGCAACGGTTGGTGCAGTCCTTCCTGGAAACTTTAAAATTAAAAAAGCAAAACTGCGCGGTGAAGAGTCTCATGGCATGATTTGTTCTCTGCAAGAATTAGGCGTAGAGAGCAAGCTCGTACCAAAAGAATATGCAGAAGGCATCTTTGTTTTCCCGAATGACGTGAAACCAGGAGATGATGCCCTTCAAGCGCTTCAATTAGATGACGCGGTACTTGAGCTTGGCTTAACACCAAACCGTGCCGATGCCCTTAATATGCTAGGTGTCGCTTATGAGGTTGCCGCCATTTTAGGGAGAGACATCAAGCTTCCTGATACAGCGCATGACACTTCTTCTGAAAAAGCAGCAGACTATATTTCTGTTAAAATTGAGGATCAAGAAGCGAATCCACTTTATGCAGCGAAGATCATTAAAAATGTAAAGATTGGGCCAGCACCACTTTGGATGCAAACAAGATTGATGAATGCAGGTATCCGCCCAATTAACAACGTCGTGGATATTACGAATTTTGTCTTACTTGAATACGGTCAACCTCTACACGCCTTTGATTATGACCGCTTTGGTTCAAAGCAGGTGGTCGTACGAAAAGCGGCTGAAAATGAAATGATTCAAACTCTGGATGAACAAGAACGTACATTGTCTTCGAAGCATCTTGTCATTACAAATGGCACAAAAGCGCATGCTGTTGCAGGCGTCATGGGCGGTTTTGAATCAGAGGTGCGTGATGAGACGGCAACGATTCTTTTAGAAGCGGCATATTTCAACGGTCAAACCGTCCGTCAAGCATCTAAAGACTTAGGGCTTCGCAGTGAATCAAGCACACGATTTGAAAAAGGGCTCGATCCGCAGCGGACGAAATCAGCAGCCGAAAGAGCAGCGCAATTGATCAGCACCTATGCAGGCGGCGAAGTGCTAAGCGGTACAGTTGAGGAAAACCACCTTGAAACAAGTATGAATGTCATCCACGTATCAACTGAGCGTGTGAACAAGGTGCTTGGTATGAGCATTTCAAAAGAAGATATGATTCAGATTTTCAACAAACTAGGCTTTACTGTGGGCGAATCAAATGATGTGCTTGTCGTAACGGTTCCTTCCCGCAGAATGGATATTACGATTGAAGAAGACCTCATTGAAGAAGTCGCGAGATTATACGGCTACGACAATATTCCATCTACACTCCCTGCGACAGCTGGTACCGTTGGCGGTCTCACGCCATACCAAGTGAAGCGCAGAAAGGTGAGACGTTTCTTAGAGGGCGCAGGGCTTTCTCAAGCGATTACGTATTCATTAACGAATCAGCATAAGTCCACAGCCTTTGCTTTAAATCCAGCTTATCAAACAAGACTTTCCTTGCCGATGAGTGAGGAACGAAGTGTGCTGAGACAAAGCCTTCTGCCAAACTTACTTGATTCTGTTGCATATAACTTAGCAAGACAAGCTGATTCTTTTGCCTTTTATGAAACGGGTTCTGTGTTCTTAGCAGAAGCTGAAGGGGCAAAACCGGTGGAGAAAGAACATGTCGCTGGTGCGCTGACAGGCTTATGGCATAAAAATCTTTGGCAGGGCGAGAAAAAAGCTGTCGATTTTTATGTTGCGAAGGGTATTGCAGAAGGGCTGTTTGAAAAGCTTGGTGTATCAGAAGAGATCACGTATGTTCAAGCAGAGCGTGAGGGCCTTCACCCAGGACGTACAGCCGATGTTCATTTAAATGGAAAAGTGATTGGCTTTGTAGCTGCACTTCATCCAGTAGTGGAAAAGGAATTAGATTTAAAAGAAACGTATGTATTTGAATTTGATTTAACAGATGTGATGACGTCTGAAACAGAGGATATGAAATATACGGCAATTCCGAGATTCCCAGCAGTGACAAGAGACATCGCACTTGTCGTCGATCAGCATATTTCAAGCGGACAGCTGGAGCAAGTCATTTATGAAGCTGGCGGCCAATTGCTCACAGATCTTTCCGTCTTTGATGTGTATGAGGGTGAGCATATGGAAGAAGGTAAGAAATCTGTTGCATTCTCTCTGCAGTATTTAAACCCAGAACAAACGTTGACCGAGGAAGAAGTCACGGCTGTTCATACAAACGTATTGAAAGCATTAGAAGATACGTATCAAGCCGTCTTGCGCGGATAATCAAAAGAGCTATCGCTTTATGGGCGATAGCTCTTAGCGTGTAGACAAACCCTCGCATTCGTTGTCAGTCCTGCGCGCTGGTACTCACGAATGTCAAATTCGCTCTGTGCCAGTGCTCGTCCTTCCTAGACTGCAAAGGTTTTCTATCACGCTGAAAAGAAGACAAAGGGCTAAAATCAAGTTCATTTTAGCCCTTTGTCAACAATCTGAGAGCTATCACCTTATGGGCGATAGCTCTTTTTTAATTATAACCATTTTTTCGCTTTTTGGGTGTTGGCAAAATGAAGTTTTGTAAATTGGCGTAAAGCCTCTTCGCCGTGCTGTTTCATCAGCTTTGCTGCCGCTTTGTCAACATGCGGACCGGCCCCTTTTGGAATGTCAAAGCCCGCTGCTTTTGATAATTTATCCATTTCAATTAAAAAAGCATACCTTGCAATAATAGAAGCTGCAGCAACTGATAAGTGAATGCCTTCTGCTTTCGTACTAAAATATGTACGTTCCCGAATGATCTTTTTCCCCGCAAGGTGCCTGAAATAAATGCCTGGTTCGGCAAATTGGTCAATGAGAATGGCTTCTGGTTTCTTGCCATCCAGTTTTTCTAGCACGGAGGTGATGACTTGATTATGAAGCAGTGCCTTCATTTTCCCTTGGCTCATGCCCTTTTCCTGCATCGCATTGTATTTTTCATTCCGAAGCACGAGAAGGCTGAACGGGATGGTTTTGATCAAGTCTTTGGCAATGTTGATAATCTGCGGATCTTTGAGTCCTTTTGAGTCTTTCACCCCGAGCTCTTTCATGAGAGCAAGCTGACTGGAATCAACATAAGCCGCACAGACCGTAATGGGTCCAAAATAATCGCCAGTACCGACCTCATCTGAGCCAATAACCGACATGGAAGCAATGCCGGGTGGTGGGCTGTACTGTGTGATGGATGGTGTTTTTTTGCTTTTTGTTTCAGTTGCTTGTAAATGGTTGAACTGACTCGCTTCAGCTTCTGCCTTTTGTCCTTGGAACAGCACTTTTCCAGATTTGTAAGCTGTAATCGTACAGCCGGGAACCTTTGCTTGAAATAGAGCGCCTGGCGGCAAAGTGTCAGTTAAATGCTGAGCGTACACGCTCTTCATTTTTTTCATGTCTTCTGATGTTGCTTTTAAGACGGATTGGGGCACAGTGGATAACTCCTTTTTACCTTGATATCATTGATTTCTAAAGTGTACCATAACAGGGAAGGGCTCGTCTTTCCATTCAATGTCTAAACATGTTATGATAGAGACTAGGATTCTCGTGGAATGGAGGAGAAACGTTGTCTGACGGCGGTAAAACGAAAACAACAGTTGAGATTTACGGACAGTCCTATACGATCATCGGTCAAGAAACGAAGATGCATATGCGACATGTTGCTTCAATTGTTGATGATAAAATGAGAGAAATCAATGAAAAAAATCCATACCTTGATATAAACAAATTAGCTGTACTGACAGCAGTCAATGTCGTCCACGACTACTTGAAATTAAAAGAGCAATACGAAAAACTAGAGCTTCATCTAAAAGAAAAGGAATGAAATTACCGTGATCGATATCATCATTTTGTTTTTGCTTCTTATGGGAACGCTTGTCGGTCTAAAACGCGGGTTTATTCTTCAATTTATTAAATTGATTAGCTTTGTTGTTTCTATTTTAGTGGCTTCTCTGTTTTATCAGTCACTTGCACCACAGCTTACGTGGATTCCAGCACCTAATTTTAGCGGCGGTCAAGCGCAGCTTGCTTTCTTTAGTGGGAATCTAGAAACAGCTTATTATAATACCATTGCGTTTATCATTCTGTTTATCTTGACCAAAATCCTGCTCGCTATCATCGGCGGATTGCTCACAACCATTGCAAGTATCCCTGTGATTAAACAGGTCAACAAACTGCTTGGCGCTGTTTTAGGATTTCTTGAAACCTATCTATTTGTGTTTATTTTATTGTTTGTGGCCGCATTACTTCCAGTCGATGCGCTTCAAACGATGATGAGCAAATCAATGTTAGCAGATGTGATCGTAAATAGCACCCCTTACCTGTCCGGTCTTGTCAAAGACCTCTGGTCGACGTATGGAGTTTAAGAACTTCTCCTTTCTTGGAGAAGTTTTTTCTCATTCCATGACAGAAAGTTGTCGGATGAAGGGAAAGTTTGTATATTTATATAGGAAGATGCCAAAGCGGCTGGAGGATGAGAGATGAATAAAAAAGATATTATCAAACTTCTTGAAACAATTGCAGTCTATATGGAGCTAAAAGGAGACAATCCTTTTAAAATTTCTGCCTTTCGTAAAGCAGCTGCGGCACTGGAACAAGATGACCGCAGTCTTTCTCAAATAGATGACCTATTAGCATTACCCGGCATTGGAAAAGGGACCTTTGCTGTGATCACAGAGTATATCCAAAAAGGACAGTCTGAAACACTCGAACAATTAAAAAAAGAAGTGCCTGAAGGACTTGTCCCCCTCTTAAAATTGCAAGGACTCGGCGGGAAGAAGATTGCTAAGCTCTACCAAGAGCTTGGTGTTCACGATGCACAGTCTTTAAAAGAAGCATGTGAAGCGGAAAAAGTACAAACGCTTGCTGGGTTTGGCAAAAAAACAGAAGAAAAGATTCTTGCCGCTCTTGAGGAGGCGGGAAAGCAGCCAGAACGACTGCCAATTGGTTTTGCATTAGATGTGGCAGAGCGAATTGATGATGCGCTGGAACAGATGGAGGGAATCATCCGTTTTTCAAGAGCGGGCAGTTTAAGACGTGCGCGTGAAACGGTTAAAGATTTAGATTACATCATTGCGACTGATAACCCTGAACAAGTGAGAAAGCAGCTTGTTGCTCTTGATGATGTCAAAGATGTCATTGCGAGCGGTGATACGAAGGTATCGGTCATGCTTGCACTTGATTTTGAAATCAGTGTAGATTTCCGGCTTGTGACAACAGACCAATTTGCAACAACGCTGCACCATTTCACTGGCTCAAAAGATCATAACATTCGTATGCGACAGCTTGCGAAGGAGCGCGGTGAGCGTATTAGTGAATATGGGGTTGAAACGATCGAAACTGGGGATGTGAAAACATTTGAAGACGAAAGCGCTTTTTATGCACATTTCCAACTTCCGCTCATTCCGCCAGAAATTCGTGAAACCGGAGCAGAGATTGATTCGTATAAAGAAAGTATGCAATTTGTAGAACGAAAAGATATCAAAGGCGATCTTCATATGCACTCGACATGGAGTGATGGCGCTTTTTCTATTCGCGAAATGGCAGAGGCATGTATCGCAAAAGGCTATGAATACATGGCGATCACAGACCACTCACAATATTTAAAAGTAGCAAACGGTTTAACAAAAGAACGTTTGCGTTTGCAAGCAAAAGAAATTGACAAGCTGAATCAAGAATTCGAACATTTTCACATTTTCAAAGGGGTCGAAATGGATATTCTGCCGGATGGATCGTTAGATTATGATGATGACTTTCTAGCAGACATGGATTTTGTCATTGCGTCTATTCATTCTAGCTTCTCTCAGCCGGAGGAAGTCATTATGGAGCGCCTAGAAAATGCCTTGAATAATCAGCATGTGGATTTAATTGCCCATCCAACTGGCCGTTTGATCGGTAGACGAGACGGCTATGCCTTAAATATTGATCAGCTCATAGAGCTTGCGAAAAAAACGGGCACTGCACTGGAACTCAACAGCAACCCGTCAAGACTTGATTTAAAAACAGAGCATTTAATGAAAGCAAACGAAGCGGGTGTGAACATCATGATCAACACAGATGCACACAACATCGCCATGCTCGATCATATGGACGTCGGTGTCACAGCTGCAAGAAAGGGCTGGACACCAAAAGCAAATGTCGTGAATACATTTTCACTCAATGAGATGAAAAAGTTTTTAACGCGTGACAGGTAGTCGTTAGGAGGCTGGACCATGCTGCAACAAAAAGTGTTAGCATCATTAGAATTTCATAAAGTAAAAGAAAAAGTCATGTCCTATACTGCTTCGACTTTAGGGAAAGAAAAAGCGCAGGACTTAATACCACTCACAGATATCGAGAGCATTCAGCATCTGCTAGAAGAGGTAGAAGAAGCGCAAGATGTGATTCGTTTAAAAGGATCTGCGCCGTTTGGCGGGTTAACGGATATTAGACGAGGCGTCAAACGAGCAGAAATAGGCAGTATATTAAGCCCTGCTGAGCTGATGGAAATTGCGGCGCTGTTATATACCACAAAAAACATGAAGCACTTTCTCACCTCTATGTATGAGGACGGAGTAGAGATACCCCGTCTTCATACATATGCAGAATCGCTGATTTTACTGCCAGACGTGAGAAAAGAAATCGAAAGCTGTATTGGTGACAATGGAGAAGTGCTTGATCACGCAACGCCTGCCCTCCGCACCATACGAACGCAGTTACGATCACTAGAATCAAAAGTACGAGATAAATTAGAATCAATGATTCGTTCACAATCTGCCTCGAAAATGCTGTCAGACACCATTGTGACCATTCGTAATGATCGGTTTGTCATTCCCGTAAAACAAGAGTACCGCTCGAATTATGGGGGGATTGTTCACGATCAATCTTCTTCAGGCGCAACTCTTTTTATTGAGCCGCAGGTGGTCGTGGATTTAAATAACACCTTGCAGCAAACTCGCCTAAAAGAAAAGCAAGAGATTGAAAAGATTTTGCAAATGCTAACAGCGAGTGTGTCAGAGCATATTGATGAATTGCTTCATAATGTGAATGAACTTCAGACATTAGATTTTATTTTCGCCAAAGCCAAATATGCAAAAGCAGAAAAAGCCACAAAACCTACTGTGAATAACCAAGGGGAGATTTATTTAAAACGGGCAAGACATCCCCTATTGCCACGAGATCAGGTTGTGGCAAATGATATTGAGCTAGGCAAAGATTTTTCTACGATCGTCATCACAGGTCCAAATACAGGCGGTAAGACCGTCACTTTAAAAACACTTGGACTTCTTACGCTGATGACGCAGGCAGGTCTTCATATTCCAGTCGAAGAAGGATCAGAAGTGGCTGTATTCGATCAAGTCTTTGCTGATATTGGAGACGAGCAGTCTATTGAACAGAGCTTGAGTACATTCTCATCTCATATGGTCAATATTGTGGATATCTTAAAGCATTTGACGTCTAATTCACTTGTGTTATTTGATGAATTAGGTGCGGGGACAGATCCTGCTGAAGGTGCAGCACTTGCGATGAGCATCTTAGATGAAGTTCATCAAACAAATGCGCGCGTCATCGCAACGACTCACTATCCTGAGCTGAAGGCATACGGATATAACCGAGAAGGCGTCACAAATGCGAGTGTAGAATTTGATATTGAAACCTTATCTCCTACATATCGCTTGCTCATCGGGGTGCCGGGACGAAGTAATGCATTTGAAATTTCCAAGCGTCTAGGACTGCCTCATCATTTAATTGACCGTGCAAAAGCAGATATGCATGCGGAACATAATGAAGTCGATCAGATGATTGCATCATTAGAAGACAGCAAAAAACAAGCAGAAGAAGAACTGCATGAGACGGAATTCTATAGAAAAGAAGCAGAGAAGCTCCATAAAGAATTGCAAAAACAAATCCTTGAATGGAATGAACAAAAGGACAAACTGCTGGAAGAAGCTGAACAAAAAGCGGCAGAAAAAATTGAACAAGCAACAAAAGAAGCAGAAGAGATTATTCAAGAGCTTCGGTCCATTAAAAGTGAGCATCGTTCATTCAAAGAACATGAACTCATTGATGCGAGAAAGCGTCTTGAAGAAGCTGTCCCTGAGTTTGACCGTAAGAAAAAACCAGAGCCGGTGAAAAAAGCAGCAAGACAGCTAAAGCCAGGCGATGAAGTCAAAGTGCTGACGTTTGGCCAAAAAGGAACGCTCATCGAACAAACGGGTAACAAAGAATGGAGTGTCCAAATGGGCATTCTAAAAATGAAAGTAAAAGAAAAAGATATGGAATTTATCAAATCAGCACCGGAATTTAAACAAGAGAAAGCCATCACGGCGGTCAAAGGAAAAGACTATCATGTATCACTTGAGCTTGATTTAAGAGGAGAGCGTTATGAGAATGCCTTAAGCAGAGTCGAGAAATACTTAGATGATGCCGTCTTAGCTGGCTATCCGCGTGTGTCGATCATTCACGGTAAAGGCACTGGCGCCTTGAGAAAAGGGGTCCAGGAATTATTAAAACAGCACCGTAGTGTAAAAAATGCTCGTTTTGGAGAACAAGGCGAGGGAGGATCAGGCGTCACCATCGTCGAATTAAAGTAAAAAGGAGAAAACGCATGAAAGCCTTTTGGGAAAATGAACTTGTGGAAATTGCCGCCTATTACAGCGTGGCCGTCCTATGTCTTGTCTTATTTCTGACCATATTTGAACTCGTGACCTCCTATAAAAACTGGGAAGAGATTCAGCGGGGGAACTTAGCTGTTGCTATGGCAACCGGCGGGAAGATTTTTGGGATTGCCAATGTCTTTCAGCATTCCATCGCCCAGCACAACTCGCTTCTTCAAATGGTCGGATGGGGCGTATACGGCTTTGTGATGCTGCTCGTCAGCTATTTCATTTTTGAATTTTTAACACCACGATTTAAAGTAGACAAAGAGATTGAGAATGATAATAGAGCGGTCGGGTTTATTTCACTCATTATTTCTGTTGGGCTGTCATATGTAGTTGCAGCCGGCATTTAAGGAGACGACATGGAAAAACTAGCCAAAGTATTAATTGTAGTTGCCTGCACTTTTGCGGTTATTGGTGCCGTTTACATGTTCCTGTAAAATGAAGAATACATTCTAGAAAGCTGTCAGGGAAAACCTTGACAGCTTTTCACTCATCAAAGGCGGCGAATCAGAATGAATCAAATCTTGCAAAAAGGCGAACTCATAAAGCGCATTGACAGTTGTCTCAAAAAGACATCTCTTCCCCAAGACATATATGAACCGTATATTGCACGTCCTTTTCAAACGACTGGTTTTTTTGATGATTTGAGCCCCTATATTGAAATTGATCCAGCCGGCTATATTCTTATTCAATATGAACGAGGGATTAAAGTGCTTCATAAAAGAACAAAAGAGGCGGATGAAGTCGTTTATTGGATTTTAGAAGACACCATCTTTCTAACTGTGTATCTAGACATGATGAGACAATATCAAGTGGACAACATCCACACACATTTACCTAATGACCCTAGTATCCATAAACAGATCGTGGAGAGAGTCCATGAGTCATTTCGTGCGATCGGTGGATTATACGAAAAGTGGCATCATGAAGGGAAAAGAGCCTCTATAGAAACACCGGCGAAAAAATGAAGATGTGTCATGGAACGAGCTCGATTTGAAAAAAGCAAACAGCCATAAGGAAAAGTTTGCTATAATAAAATAGTACGAAAGTTCAGGAAGGAGGGTTTTTATGCAGTCAGATAAACGTTGGCTTCTGCATTACCCGAATCAAATTCCCCACGAACTCACCATCCCAAATGAAACGTTGCAATCTTACTTATTCAGCTCCGCAGAGGCAGCACCTGAGCATACAGCCATTCATTTTTTAGGAAAAAACATCACCTACCAGCAGTTACAAGAAGATGCACTGAAATTAGCCAGTCACTTGATTGACATCGGTGTCAAAAAAGGCGACAGAGTAGCGATTATGCTGCCAAACTGCCCGCAATCGGTGATTTCTTATTATGCGGTTTTAATAGCAGGCGGCATTGTCGTTCAAACCAATCCGCTTTATACGGAGAAAGAACTGGAATATCAAATGGAGGACAGCGGCTCTAAGGTGCTGATCACTCTCGATCTACTGTATCCAAAGGCCTATAAAATGAAAGCGCTGACAAGTATGGAACATTTGATCATCACAAAATTACAAGATTACTTGCCATTTCCGAAAAACATATTGTTTCCGATTGTCCAGCGAAGGAAAAACAACATGGTCATCCAAGTGGAGAAGAGTGATTCCATTCATCATTTCTCACAGATCATGAAAGAGTCGTCAGGAGAACAGATTCCGCAAATATCCTTTCAACCGAAAGAGGATGTCGCAGTTTTGCAATATACAGGCGGAACGACCGGTTTACCAAAAGGGGTTATGCTCACACACGAAAATATAGTAGCCAATACAGAAATGTGTACATCCTGGATGTATAAAACGAACCGCGGAAAAGAGCGGATTCTTGGGATCATTCCGTTCTTTCATGTATACGGCATGACGACCGTGCTAAACCTTGCAGTCAAAGAAGGTCATCAAATGATTCTTCTTCCGCGTTTTGATGCAGCGGATGCCTTGAAGACCATTGAAAAACAGAAACCGACGCTGTTCCCAGGAGCACCAACGATGTATATTGCCCTGCTTCATCATCCGAATATTGAGAAGTATGACCTATCAT
Source organism: Bacillus sp. G402 (assembly GCF_051172515.1). Taxonomy (NCBI): domain Bacteria; kingdom Bacillati; phylum Bacillota; class Bacilli; order Caryophanales; family Bacillaceae; genus Bacillus; species Bacillus sp. G402. The sequence goes on along the minus strand of NZ_JBPIZC010000005.1, from coordinate 26,293 downwards.
CCATCACCGCATGCTTAAGCGGATCGGCCGCTCTTCCTGTTGAAGTCAAACAGAGTTTTGAAAAACTAACAGGAGGAAGGCTGGTGGAGGGGTATGGACTTTCAGAAACTTCTCCTGTCACTCATGCCAATTTCTTATGGGGAGCGAACAAAATAGGAAGTATCGGGTGCCCTTGGCCGAATACGGATGCCGGTATTTATTGTGAAGAAACGGGTGGACTCAAAGCGCCATATGAGCATGGAGAGATTATCGTCAAAGGTCCTCAAATCATGAAAGGGTACTGGAATCAGCCGGATGAGACAGCGGCAGTGTTAAGAGACGGCTGGTTTTTCACAGGAGACATTGGGTATATGGATGAGGATGGTTTTTTCTATATCGTAGACCGGAAAAAAGATGTCATCATCGCGAGCGGCTATAATATTTACCCAAGAGAGGTTGAAGAAGCCCTTTATGAGCATGAGCTTGTACAAGAAGTGGTTGTGGCGGGTATTCCAGATCCGTATAGAGGGGAAACAGTAAAAGCCTTTGTTGTCCCGAAAAAGGATGCCTATGTAACAGAGGATGAACTGGATCGTTTTGTTAGAACAAGAATTGCCTCATTTAAAGTGCCGCGTGTCTACGAATTTAAGGAATCACTGCCTAAAACGGCTGTAGGGAAAATCTTGCGCAGAGTGTTAATTGAAGAAGAAAAAAGAAAGCAATCATCTTCAACAGAAGAACCAGTCGATCAATGAGAGAATGAACCAGCATCATCCGGTCAAGCGGCCGGATGATTTGAATTGTACGTGTCTGCTCTGGTATGCTAAAGGTTGAAAAGAAAGAAGAACATCACTTGACAAATCACTCGTTTCTTTTTAACATAAAGTTATGAATGAATGCTCATTCAATTTAGAAAGGGACGAAGCACATTGAAGCAGAAAAGACCGAAGTACATGCAAATTATTGATGCAGCCGTTGTGGTGATTGCAGAGAACGGCTACCATCAATCACAAGTTTCAAAGATTGCCAAACAAGCAGGAGTAGCAGACGGAACCATTTATCTCTATTTCAAAAACAAAGAGGATATTTTGATCTCGTTGTTTAAAGAAAAAATGGGACAATTCATCGAACGGATGGAAAACGATATTCAAAAGAAACCGTCTGCGAAAGAAAAGCTTCTTCTCCTCATTCGAGAACACTTTCGCCTGCTATCGCAAGACCATCATTTGGCCCTTGTGACACAGCTTGAACTCAGGCAGTCAAACCTTGAACTGCGCCAAAAAATCAATGAGGTGCTGAAAGGGTATTTAAATATGCTAGACTCCATTTTAACCGAGGGAAAGAAGACAGGAGAATTTAGACAAAATCTAGATGTCCGCTTAGCGAGACAAATGGTATTTGGGACGATTGATGAAACCGCTACAACATGGGTCATGAATGATCAAAAGTATGACCTGCCTGCACTCGCAGAAAGTGTACATGATCTGCTCTTAAACGGAATACATCAATCTTAAAGACAATTGAAAAAGGATGATTGACATGGAAAAAATACTTAGCTTACACCAAGACGAACAGACAGCACTCATCACGATTCAACACCCGCCTGCAAATGCCTTATCCTCTCAGCTTCTCACTGAACTCAACGACATGTTTGATCAGCTTGAACAAAACAGTGAAGTGAGAGCTATTGTCATTCATGGAGAAGGTAGATTTTTCTCAGCAGGTGCTGATATTAAAGAATTTACGACCTTGCAGGAAGAGTCTGATTATGCCAGCCTTGCAGACAGAGGACAGCAAGTGTTTGAACGAATTGAACAATGTCCAAAACCGGTGATTGCTTCCATTCACGGGGCAGCATTAGGCGGCGGGCTTGAGCTGGCGATGTCGTGTGATATTCGAATCGCAACAAAAGATGCAAAGCTGGGACTGCCGGAATTAAATCTCGGTATTATCCCAGGATTCGGCGGAACGCAGCGCCTGCCTCGCTACGTTGGATCAGCTAAAGCACTTGAAATGATGGGAACAGCTGAGCCAATTACAGGAGAAGAAGCATTTGCCTGCGGACTTGTTTCAAAACTTGCGGAAACAGAGGAAGAAGCGCTGGAAACAGCGAAAACATTGGCGGCGAAATTTGCAGCGAAAAGCCCTAAAACGCTTGAGTATGTGCTTGAGTTATTGAATGCGACAAAAGTGTACTCATATGATGGCGGAATGAAGCTGGAAGCCAAAAAGTTTGCTGAAGTGTTCCAGTCGAATGATGCCAAAGAAGGCATCCAAGCTTTTATCGAAAAGCGTAAACCGAATTTTAAAGGGGAATAAGGGATTAGTACGACACAAGGGGGAGAAATGAATGAATATTTTTGTTTTAATGAAGCGTACGTTTGACACGGAAGAGAAAATCTCTATTCAGTCTGGTGCTATTCAAGAAGATGGGGCAGAGTTCATTATTAATCCTTATGATGAGTACGCAATTGAAGAAGCGATTCAGCTTCGGGATGAGCACGGGGGAGAAGTAACGGTCGTGACAGTGGGCAATGAAGATGCGGAGAAGCAGCTTAGAACAGCACTTGCAATGGGCTGCGATCAAGCCGTTTTATTAAATGTTGAAGATGATTTGGAGGAGTGGGATCAATTTTCCGCTTCTACGATTCTATATCACTATTTCAAAGATAAAGAAGCTTCCTTGATCTTAGCAGGGAATGTAGCGATTGACGGCGGGTCTGGACAGGTGGCCCCGCGTCTTGCTGAATTACTCGGCTTTCCATATGTCACAACCATTACAAGTATTCAAATCGACGGCGGCTCAGCTTCAATTGAGCGAGATGCAGAGGGTGATGTGGAAGTGATTTCTGCCGAGCTCCCGCTAGTGGTCACCGCGCAGCAAGGTCTCAATGAGCCTCGTTATCCATCGTTACCAGGCATCATGAAGGCAAAGAAAAAGCCTTTAGAAGAATTAGAATTAGACGATCTAGATCTAGATGAAGACGATGTGCCATTTAAAATCAAAACAATCGAACGTTTCTTACCGGAGAAAAAAGAGGGTGGCAAGGTGCTGAGCGGCGAGCTTCAGGATCAGGTCAAGGAACTGACAGACCTGCTAAGAAATGAAGCAAAAGTCATCTAAACATCCACTTTACGATATCACGAGAACAAGGGGGAGCTTAAAGGATGAGTAAAAAAGTTGTTGTACTTGGAGAAAGTCGTGACGGTAAATTAAGAAATGTGACGTTTGAAGCGATTGCTGCCGCTCACGAGGTGGCTGATGGCGGTGAAGTGATTGGCGTTTTAATAGGGGATCACGTCAAAGATCAAGCGGATGAACTGCTTTATTATGGAGCGGATCATGTGATGATCGTCGAGCACCCGCATCTTTCTTATTATACGTCTGATGGTTTTGCGCAGGCGCTTCAAGCAATATTAGATCAAGTCAATCCTGATGCAGTGCTCTTCGGTCATACATCGATCGGAAAAGACTTGTCACCCAAAATAGCTGCGCGCCTGCAAACTGGCTTAATTTCAGATGCAATAGATGTAAGCGTTACCGGTGAACATCTTGTTTTCACTAGACCGATTTATTCAGGAAAAGCTTTTGAAAAAGTCATTTCAACAGATCGTCTGCTTTTGGCTACTATCCGTCCAAACAACGTGGCACCGCTGGAGCGTGATGCGTCACGCAGCGGAGAAGTGACGCCAGTTTCTGTCGATATTCAAAACCTAAGAACAATCGTGAAGGAAGTCATTAAAAAAACATCAGAAGGTGTAGATTTATCTGAAGCGAAGGTTATTGTCGCAGGAGGCAGGGGGGTCAAGAGCAAAGAAGGCTTTGAACCGCTGAAAGAACTTGCCCAAACGCTTGGCGCAGCAGTCGGTGCCTCGCGTGGTGCATGTGACGCTGACTACTGCGATTATGCCCTGCAAATTGGTCAAACCGGTAAAGTCGTCACACCTGACCTTTACATTGCTTGCGGGATTTCAGGAGCTATTCAGCATTTAGCCGGTATGTCCAACAGTAAAGTCATTGTTGCGATCAACAAAGACCCAGAAGCTGAAATCTTCAAAATCGCTGATTACGGAATAGTTGGTGACTTATTCGAAGTCGTTCCGCTTTTAAATGAAGAGTTAAAAAACATGAATATCCATTCTTAACGCTCATACACTCAGAATGCCTAGGTATTCTGGGTTTTTTTGTATGTTATCACGAAACAAAGGAGCGGTTTATAAGTGAATGGGACAGTAAAAGTCAATGAAGTGATTGGAACCATTTCTAAACACATCTATGGACACTTTCAAGAGCATTTAGGAAGAGGAATTTATGACGGCATTTGGGTAGGGAAAGACTCATCGATTGACCATATTGAGGGGATTCGTACCGATGTACTAAAGGCGCTTCAAGCCTTACATATCCCGGTGCTGAGGTGGCCGGGCGGCTGTTTTGCAGACGAGTATCACTGGGCAAATGGTGTAGGTGATCTGAGTGAACGAAAGCCGATGGTAAACACCCATTGGGGTGGTACGGTTGAATCCAATGCATTTGGTACGCATGAATTTATGGCATTATGTGAGCTGCTTGAATGTGAGCCATACATTTGCGGCAATGTGGGAAGCGGGTCTGTTCAAGAATTAGCCGATTGGGTCGAATACATGACATTTCCAAAAGGGACACCTATGTCAGACTGGCGCATTAAAAACGGAAAACAAGAACCTTGGAAGCTGACCTATGTTGGTGTAGGCAATGAAAGCTGGGGCTGCGGCGGGAATATGACGCCTGAATACTACGCAGATTTATATAAACGCTATCAAACGTACGTAAGAGAGTTTGCAGGGCAGCGTATTTACAAAATCGCCTGCGGCGCGAACTCTAATGACGTGAATTGGACGAAAGTATTGATGGAGCGGGCTGCACCGTGGATGGATGGGCTCAGTTTACATTATTACACGGTACCTGGTACATGGGAGAAGAAAGGGTCAGCGACTGATTTTGATGAGGATGAGTGGTTTACAACGCTGAAAAAGGCGTCTGAAATGGAGCGGCTTGTCGTGGAACACGGAAAAATCATGGATCGTTATGACCCAGACAAGCGAATCGGGATGATTATTGATGAATGGGGGACATGGTATGATCCAGAACCGGGGACAAATCCAGGGTTTTTGTATCAGCAAAACACATTAAGAGATGCTCTAGTCTGTGCCTTGCATTTTCATATTTTTCATCGCCATTGCCAGCGGATTCATATGGCGAATATTGCCCAGACCGTCAATGTGCTGCAAGCGATGGTGTTAACGCAGGACGAAAAGATGCTCCTGACACCTACCTATCATGTATTTCACATGTTTCAAGTGCATCAAGAAGAAGAAGCGCTTGAAGTAGAATTGAATGCGCCTTCGTATGAACGCCGGGGGGAAAAAATCCCTCAAGTCAGTGTGTCAGCCTCGCGGTCATCTGACAAGATGCATATTAGTTTCTGTCATGTGAATCCCCATGAAAAAGCAGACGTATCTCTTGAGATAGAGGGAATCGATGCAAAAACGAAGGTCACTGGCCGTGTGCTGACTGCTGATCAGATGAATGCGCACAACACGTTCGATGATCCTCATTCCGTTCAGCCTGCGGACTTTCGGCAATTTGCTGTTAAGCACGGCGAGCTGACTATTGATCTGCCGCCTATGTCGGTTGTCATGTTGACCGTCGATCTGGCTTGATCGCATATTTCAATGTTTGATGAGAAGAATGTTGGGGCATCATACATTGTAAATGAAGCGGAAAGGGAGTTATGTCATATGCTTAGAACCATTCTGATGATCATTGGTGCGATTGTTGTTATTGGTGCGATTATACGGTTTGTTTTTTAATTCATTTCATAAAAAATGATTCGTAAGCATTTCATTCGCAAGTCACATTGGTAGATGCTATACTAAAAAGCATAATTTACATTGGAGGAATGAATAATGGCAATCGTAAAAGCTACTGACGCAACATTTTCACAAGAAACTGCAGAAGGTGTTGTTCTTGCAGATTTTTGGGCACCTTGGTGCGGACCTTGTAAAATGATTGCTCCAGTTCTTGAAGAACTTGATCAAGAAATGGGCGATAAAATGAAAATTGTAAAAATTGATGTGGATGATAACCAAGAAACTGCTGGTAAATATGGCGTTATGAGTATCCCAACACTTCTTGTTTTAAAAGACGGTGAAGTCGTCGAAACGTCTGTTGGTTTCAAACCAAAAGAAGCACTAGCTGAGCTTGTAAACAAACATCTATAAACCGATCTATGCCCGCGTGGCATGATCTCAAAAAGCGGTTCTCGTATAGAGAGCCGCTTTTCTTTCATCGTGGTATAAAACAAATGTTCGTGATACACTAGAAGGAGTGAACGAGGAAAACAAGGACGGATGAAAATATGAACAAATTGATCAAAGAAAAGCTGTCAGTCTTACCTGATCAACCAGGCTGTTACTTAATGAAAGATAGACAAAATACGATCATTTATGTGGGAAAGGCAAAGGTATTAAAAAATAGGGTCCGCTCTTATTTTACAGGATCTCATGATGCCAAAACGCAGCGGCTTGTCAGTGAAATCGAAGACTTTGAATACATTGTCACCTCTTCAAATATTGAGGCACTTATTTTAGAGCTGAATTTAATCAAAAAATATGACCCGAAATACAATGTCATGCTCAAGGATGACAAAACGTACCCTTTTATTAAAATTACGAATGAACGTCACCCTAAGCTGATTGTCACCCGCAATGTGAAAAAGGATAAAGGGAAATACTTCGGTCCATATCCGAACGTACAAGCAGCAAGAGAAACGAAAAAGCTGCTCGATCGTTTATATCCACTTAGAAAATGTGCAACACTCCCTGACCGAGTCTGTCTTTATTATCATCTTGGACAATGTCTTGCTCCGTGTGTGTATGACATTTCTGAAGAAACGAATAAACAGCTCGTCGATGAAATCACAAGATTTCTAAACGGAGGTCATCAGCAAATCAAGAAAGAATTAACAGAGAAGATGCAAGAAGCGGCCGAACAATTAGAATTTGAGCGGGCAAAAGAACTGAGAGATCAAATCGCTTATATCGACTCAACGATGGAAAAGCAAAAGATGACGATGAGTGACTTATCCGATCGCGATGTATTTGCCTATGCTTATGATAAGGGCTGGATGTGTGTCCAAGTCTTCTTCATCAGACAGGGAAAATTAATCGAACGTGATGTCAGCCTATTTCCGATGTATCAAGACCCTGAGGAGGAATTTCTCACGTTTATGGGGCAGTTTTATGAAAAGAACAACCATTTTCTGCCGAAGGAAATTTTGGTGCCAGACAGCGTCGATCAAGAGATGATTGAGCAATTGCTTGAAACGAATGTTCACCAGCCGAAAAAAGGAAAGAAAAAGGATTTGCTTTTACTTGCCCATCAAAATGCCAAAATTGCACTCAAAGAAAAATTCTCGCTCATAGAGCGCGATGAAGAACGGACAATTGGTGCAGTGAAGCAGCTTGGAGATGCACTCAATATTTATATGCCATACCGGATTGAGGCGTTTGATAACTCCAATATCCAAGGAGCAGACCCCGTTTCCGCTATGGTTGTCTTTCAAGACGGGAAGCCGTATAAAAAGGAATACCGAAAATACAAAATTAAAACCGTTGAAGGGCCCGATGATTATGCCTCCATGCGTGAAGTCATTAGAAGGCGATATACCCGTGTGTTAAAAGATGAACTGCCGCTTCCTGACTTGATTTTAATCGATGGAGGAAAAGGACAGATCAACGCAGCCATAGATGTGCTCGAAAATGAATTGAATCTGTCTGTTCCTGTGGCAGGTCTAGTGAAAGATGAAAAACACAGGACATCGAATCTGATGATGGGTGATACGCTTGAAATTGTTGCGCTCGAACGAAATAGTCAGGCCTTTTATTTATTGCAGCGTATTCAAGATGAAGTGCACCGATTTGCGATTAGTTTTCACCGGCAGCTGCGCGGGAAGAATGCATTCCAGTCTATTCTAGACGATGTCCCAGGTATCGGGGAAAAGCGCAAAAAGCAGTTACTTAAATATTTTGGCTCTGTGAAAAAGATGAAAGAAGCCTCTATCCAGGATTTTCAGGACGCTGGTATTCCGAAGCAAACGGCTGAACTTTTAATGGAGGCATTAAAAAAATAGATTGTACTTTTTCCAAAAGTCTGTTAAGATGTGACTAATTTAATAAATGAACGTGTTGTTTGTTGAAGATAGAGGTGCGAACTTCAAGAGTAAGCCTTCAGAGATCGAGGGGATCTAGGAAGAGGGCTGAAAGGGGAGCGTCGCCGAAGTGAATAAAATCCACTCATTTTATTCGCTGGCTGTACATTGAAGAAATGTAGGGCTGTCAAGAATGTATTTCTTGGAGGGCTATCTCATTGTTTGCATCGTTTGATGATGATTTTAAAGCAATGGGAGATTTGTTCTCTCATTGCTTTTTTATTTGCAGTGAAAAGAGCAGTCTCCGCAGCCTCTTCTCTCACACGTGATCTTTTGAAAAAGGGTGGTAGACATGGGACTAATTGTACAAAAATTTGGTGGAACATCTGTTGGATCGACAGAAAAAATTCGCAATGCCGCAGAGAGAGTCATCGCTGAACGCGAGGCAGGAAATGATGTGGTCGTGGTTGTGTCTGCGATGGGCAAATCAACGGATGTTCTAGTAGACCTAGCGAAAGAACTCACAGATGATCCAAGCAAAAGAGAAATGGATATGCTACTGACAACTGGTGAGCAGGTGACCATTTCATTATTAGCGATGGCACTGCAAGCAAAAGGTTATGATGCCATTTCCTTTACAGGCTGGCAAGCTGGGATGAAAACAGAGAAGGTACACGGAAATGCAAGAATCGTGGACATCGATGAAGCAAGAATCAAAGAAGAACTGAGTGCGGGAAAAGTCGTCGTTGTAGCAGGTTTCCAAGGAATTGCGGATGATCTACATATTACAACACTTGGACGTGGTGGATCAGATACGACAGCAGTGGCACTAGCTGCGGCACTCAAAGCGGATAAATGTGATATTTATACGGACGTACCAGGTGTGTTTACAACAGATCCTCGTTATGTGCCGTCTGCGCGAAAACTTGCAGGAATTTCATACGATGAAATGCTTGAGTTAGCCAATTTAGGAGCAGGTGTGCTGCATCCGAGAGCGGTCGAATTTGCGAAAAATTATCAAATCCCACTAGAAGTCCGTTCTAGCATTGAAAATGAATCGGGTACGTTAATTGAGGAGGAATCATCCATGGAACAAAATTTAGTTGTAAGAGGCATTGCATTTGAAGATCAGATGACACGCGTGACGGTATGCGGCCTTTCAAGCGGTTTAACAACGCTATCGACTATTTTTACAACACTTGCAAAGCAAAATATCAATGTCGATATCATCATTCAGTCTGTCACAAGCACCAATCAGACCTCCATCTCTTTCTCTGTGAAAACGGATGATTTGTCTAAAACAGTTGAAGTATTAGAAGAATACAAAGGTGCGCTTGGTTATGAGCAGATTGAGACAGAAAGCAAATTAGCCAAAGTATCTATCGTTGGCTCTGGTATGGTCTCAAACCCAGGCGTTGCGGCTGAAATGTTCGCTGTGTTAGCTCAAAAAGACATTCAAGTGAAAATGGTCAGTACGTCTGAGATCAAAGTCTCCACAGTCGTTGATCGTGAAGATATGGTGAAAGCGGTAGAAGCCCTTCATGATGCGTTTGAATTATCAAAGGTGAGCGCCGCTGCTCATTCTTAAATCTTCAAAAAAGGTGTATCCCATGAAAGGATACACCTCTTTTTTATATTGGAAATCATCAGCATATGAAGAAAGAAAAACGTGCGTAAACCGTTACGCCAACTGTGCTATGATAGAAGGGTATATAAAAAAGGCGTGACACGAAGTCATCGCCTTTCATAAACAGTGTTAGCTAGGGTCTCTTAAATCCCATTTAACGGTTAAAATGACTTTATCAGCACGCTTTTTTACTTGTTCATAGGATTCAGCCACGTGCTCATTGAGAAGCTGAATCTGTTCAGCGATAAAACCTGCTTCCATTTGAAAGCATGGCTCCTTTTGATAGCTGAGTCGATTCGATACAAGTGGACCTTCGAGCTCAAACTCAATTTCCTGTTTTTTAGAATGGACCATCGTGAGAGTTCCCCATCCGGCATCATGGAAAAATTCGGGGATCTTTTCCCATGACTCTTGAGGAAATTTACGAGCAAGCAGTTTACCCGCAAAATACATCATAGATGAATGATCCTGACCAAGAATGTCAGGCAGCAGAACTTCGCGTATCAGCTCGTAGGCAAATCCATTGACTTCAATTTCTTTTAGCTGTTCTAAGTTAGATTCGAATTTATTCATTGTATGGCTCCCCTCTTTCAACAATTTATTATAGCTTATGTGGGCATATGATGACAGAGTTTTCCCTGAAGTCTAAGAAATTCTTATTGTAGTAAAACGAATTTTGATTTAAAACTTTTAAATTTCGGAAAATTTTAATTTATGTACGCGGTTTCTTGACGCTTTTTTGACATAGGAGTAAAATGAAATTGTCAATAAATTTGAATAAAGTGCTTACAATTGAAAGAAGCGGGGGTAAGACAATTTTCAAGCAATTGCACTTTTTTTACTAGGGGGTAAAGTAATGTCGGGGAACAAAGAATTTTTTTATCGGAGATTGCATTCTTTGCTTGGCGTCATTCCGGTCGGTCTATTTTTAGTACAGCACTTAGTGATTAACCACTTTGCGACGAATGGACCAGAGGCGTTTAACAAAGCTGCACACTTTATGGAACAGCTTCCATTCAGATATGCACTTGAGCTGTTCGTGATTTTCTTACCACTGATCTATCATGCTGTTTATGGGGTGTACATAGCCTTTACGGCACAAAACAACACGTCTCGCTTCAGTTACTTAAGAAACTGGTTGTTCAGACTGCAACGGATTACAGGTATCATCACATTGATTTTTGTCACTTGGCACGTATGGGAAACACGCATTCAAGCGCAGCTTGGGGCTGAAGTAAACTATGACATGATGGCGAATATTTTAAGCTCTCCATTTATGCTAGGTTTCTATATTGTCGGCGTTTTATCTACTATTTTCCACTTTGCTAATGGCTTGTGGTCATTTGCTGTCAGCTGGGGAATTACAGTTTCACCACGCTCACAAAGAATCTCCACATATGTGACATTAGGTATATTTATAGCGCTTTCATATGTAGGGCTAAGAGCAATTTTCGCTTTTGTTTAAGAGGAAATAGATTAGTAGAAGAGGGAGAGGGGCTACAATGAGTAATTCTAGCATCATCGTTGTCGGAGGCGGCTTAGCTGGTCTCATGGCAACTATCAAAGCAGCAGAAGCGGGAACAGCTGTTAAACTATTTTCAATCGTACCTGTGAAACGTTCGCATTCTGTTTGTGCACAGGGCGGAATTAACGGAGCGGTCAATACAAAAGGTGAAGGAGATTCACCTTATGAGCATTTTGATGACACGGTATATGGCGGAGACTTTTTAGCTAACCAGCCGCCAGTAAAGGCAATGTGTGAAGCAGCGCCGTCCATTATCCATTTACTTGATCGTATGGGTGTAATGTTTAACAGAACACCAGAAGGATTACTGGACTTCCGCCGTTTCGGGGGAACACAGCACCACCGTACAGCATTTGCTGGTGCGACAACAGGTCAGCAGTTATTATACGCACTAGATGAGCAGGTTCGCCGCTATGAAGTAGCGGGTCTTGTGACGAAATATGAAGGCTGGGAATTCCTTGGTGCTGTCTTAGATGACGAGGAAGTATGCCGAGGTATTGTCGCACAGAACTTGACGACAATGGAAATCGAATCCTTCCGTTCAGATGCTGTCATCATGGCAACAGGCGGCCCTGGTATCGTATTCGGTAAATCAACGAACTCCATGATTAATACCGGATCAGCTGCATCGATCGTTTATCAGCAAGGTGCTCATTATGCTAATGGAGAATTCATTCAAATTCACCCAACAGCGATCCCAGGAGATGACAAGCTGCGTCTCATGAGTGAATCAGCTCGTGGTGAAGGTGGAAGAGTTTGGACATATAAAGACGGAAAACCTTGGTACTTCCTTGAAGAAAAGTACCCAGCATACGGGAACCTTGTACCGCGTGACATTGCAACGCGTGAAATTTTCGACGTATGTGTGGAGCAAAAGCTTGGCATCAACGGAGAGAACATGGTGTACCTAGATCTTTCTCACAAAGATCCAAAAGAGCTTGATATTAAGCTTGGCGGAATCATTGAAATCTATGAAAAATTCATGGGTGATGACCCGCGTAAGCTTCCGATGAAAATTTTCCCGGCTGTTCATTATTCAATGGGCGGATTATGGGTTGATTATGATCAAATGACGAATATCAAAGGCTTGTTTGCTGCAGGAGAATGTGATTACTCTATGCACGGCGGAAACAGACTTGGTGCAAACTCATTGCTTTCAGCGATTTACGGTGGAATGGTTGCTGGACCAAATGCTGTGAAATACATTAGCGGTCTTGAAAAGTCTGCAGAAGATTTATCATCTGCAACATTCGACAGTGCCGTGAAGAAAGAGCAGGAGAAATGGGACAACATCCTTAGCATGGATGGCACAGAAAATGCATATGTGCTTCATAAAGAGCTTGGAGAATGGATGACGGACAACGTGACAGTGGTTCGTTACAACGAGAAGCTCTTAAAAACAGATCAGAAGATTGAAGAACTGATGGAGCGCTATAAGCATATTAACATCAACGATACAGCTTCATGGAGCAACCAAGGCGCTGCCTTCACGCGTCAGCTTGACAACATGCTTCAGCTGGCACGTGTCATTACGATTGGGGCTTACAACCGGAATGAAAGCCGAGGCGCACACTATAAACCGGAATTCCCAGAAAGAAACGATGAAGAATTCCTAAAAACAACGATGGCTACGTTCAAAGGGAAAAACCAAAAACCTGCATTCCACTATGAGGACGTCGATGTATCGTTAATTGCACCTCGTAAACGAGATTACTCGAAGAAAAAGGTGGAGAAATAAGATGAGTGAAAAAAATACGATTCAATTTATTATCACACGTCAAGATACAGCAGATGGCAAGCCTTATGATGAGGAATTCGAAATCCCTTACCGTCCGAATATGAACGTCATTTCTGCACTCATGGAAATCAGACGTAATCCGGTCAATAAAAAAGGTGAAAAAACAACGGCGATCAACTGGGACATGAACTGTCTTGAAGAAGTATGTGGCGCTTGTTCCATGGTCATTAATGGAAAGCCTCGCCAGTCATGTACAGCACTGATTGATCAGTTAGATCAGCCGATCCGTCTTCAGCCGATGAAAACTTTCCCGGTTGTGAGAGACTTGCAGGTTGATCGAAGTCGTATGTTCAATTCATTGAAAAAAGTCAAAGCATGGGTGCCAATCGATGGCACATATGATCTTGGACCTGGACCAAGAATGCCTGAGAAAAAGCGTCAATGGGCGTATGAGCTTTCAAAGTGTATGACATGTGGTGTCTGCCTTGAAGCTTGTCCAAACGTGAATGATAAGTCTTCCTTTATGGGCCCTGCACCGCTTTCACAAGTTCGTCTATTTAACGCACATCCGACAGGTGCAATGAATAAGTCTGACCGTTTAGAAGAAATTATGGGTGATGGCGGTCTTGCAAACTGCGGGAACTCTCAAAACTGTGTGCAGGCTTGTCCGAAAGGAATCCCGCTCACAACATCAATTGCAGCACTTAACCGAGATACAACATTACAAGCTTTCCGTAACTTCTTCGGAAGCGATCACGCAGAATAACATCACATTCAGTCCTCCTTGCCAATCATGATGAGTGTTTACAAGAGGCTGGATGCAAAAACATAACAAACGCCTCTTCCAATACGGGAGAGGCGTTTGTTTGCGAATAAGGAGTGGATCAAATGAGGCTGCCGTCATATATTGAAGAACCGTTTGAAGAGTGGAGGGCATCGTTTCGATTTTATGTGGAAACAACCGTCCGTTTTTCAGAAACGGATATGTTTGGTCACATGAACAATGTCACCCCATTTGTGTATTTTGAAGAGGCGCGGATTGCCTTCTTTCAAAAAACGGGAATTGTAGATAAGCGAATGAAGCGCGCGAGAGAGACGATTACGGTCGTGGCAAACCTTCAATGTGATTACATCAAGCAAGTGGAAATCGGTGAGAGGCTGCGTGTGTATGTAAAGCCAGAAAAGGTTGGATCAAGCTCTCTCATCCTTCATTATTTAGGAGAAAATGAACAGCAAGAACCGTGTTTTACAGGCTCAGTCACGATGGTGCAAATAAGTAAAGACACCGGTGCCCCTGTACCGTTTACAGAAGAGGAAAAAGAGACTTTTCAGGCCCAGCGACATTAAAGAATCACGGTCACATGTTTCATTTTGTTATAATAAAAGAATCATAATGGAGAAGAAACAAAAGGAGAGCACATGAAGATTTTTCAATACGACACCATTGATAGTACAAATAATGAAGCGAAAAGGCTTATTCAGCAAGGAGAAACCCCTTCATTTGCTGTATATGCCCGGCAGCAGACAGCAGGGAGAGGCAGGCTTGGCAGACCGTGGGAAACGCCTACAGGGAATGTAGCTGTCACGATGACAGTAAAACCGCCAGTAGATATCTCCACCCAATCAACGATTGCCCCGCTGACGGCACTTGCCATTTATGATGTACTCAAACCACTCATGAGAGCAGAGGATCAACTGGCGATCAAATGGCCAAATGATCTATTGATTAATGAAGCGAAAGTATCTGGCACATTAATTGAAGCAGACCGCAGCGCCATTTACATCGGTGTGGGCATCAATGTAGAGACAAAGCCGGAGCACGTTCCGTATAAAACCGTTTGTCTATCAGAACTCACTGAGGTGAAAGCGGACCAGCTAGTGAAAGATCTGGTAGCGGCCTTTGAAAAATACCATGCACGCTGGCAAATGGAAGGATTTGAAGCCCTCACTGCCCTTTATAACAAACGATTATATCGGCTGAATCAACCGCTTCGTATTTCATTAGATCGTGAAAAGCAAACATGGCAGGAAGGAATTTGCTGTGGTGTGAACCGTTATGGTCATATTCAGTTAAAAGATGATCAAGGACATATAAAAGCCCATTCAGCAGGAGATATTGATGCACCGCCCAAGTAGACAATTTCTCGTTCGATTAGTGTCTAGAAAACCGTTACATTCGATGTTAGAACGGAGTGCTTTAAGATCTTTACACTGAAAAAAAGACAAAGAGCTAAAATCAGTTCATTTTAGCTCTTTGTCGACAAGATGACGTCTCATTTATGCTTCTCTTTTTATTTGAGGTTGAACCATGTAGTCTTGTTTTGTAAAGACCACTCCATCTAGAATTTCTCTTGCGGTTCGAATGACTTTCACTCTATTTTGTGAGATATCAATTTCAGTTTGCATAATACCAGCAGGATGCCCAATACGGAGTGTGTCATCTTTTCCTTGAAACAGCTGTGCCGGAAGCGTTTGATCCATGAAACAGCTGGCTGACACACAGACAGATCCGGTAATGGCAAGTGCTTGGTGCGGTCTTTGCATCGATAGCATCCGAACGATGATGTCCATATCTGCTGCTCTTCTCAATATTCCATTTGTATCTACATAATCAGCAGGCTCGCTAATAATTGCAAGCTTAGGAACAGCTGGAGACTGTAATGTGGCCAGTTCTTTTGGTGCAAAGTGGCACATTTCAGCAGCGATGGAGCGAATCTCTTCTAAATCATCCAGCAATTCGTCTGTAAACTCCTCAGGCAATTCAGTTCCTTTTAATTGAATATCTTTGGCACGGACAAAAGCGATTGGATTTGCAATGTCAACGATTGAGATCGGAATCTCTCCAAACTTTGTCTGGATCGTATCCATTTTGTTTCCAGTCGGAAAGGTTTTACCTGTGACAGCGCCTTCAGGTTTCTCAAAGGATAAATAAATGGGAGAACCTGTTCCTTTCACTCCTGGAATTTCTGCCTGTCCTTCAAATTTTACTTCTCCGTTCTCGACTTCTACCTCTGCCACAATGATTTTATTCGTGTTGGTATTCAGAATACGTACTGTTGTGACAGGCTCAACTGCTTGGACAAGTCCTTTAATGATGGCATACGGTCCAACTGCTGATGAGATATTCCCACAGTTTCCTTTAAAGTCGACAAATCTTTCATTGATGCTGACTTGTGCAAACGTATAGTTCACATCCACATCTGGACGAGTGGCTTTATCGATAATGGCCACCTTACTTGTTAAAGAATTACCGCCCCCGATTCCATCAACTTGCAGCCGGTCAGGGCTGCCCATAATGTCTAATAGAAATGCTTCGAGCTCATCGTGTTCGTAAGGTGCATCATTGGCTTGAATGAAGACCCC
This sequence comes from Bacillus sp. G402, assembly GCF_051172515.1. Lineage (NCBI taxonomy): Bacteria > Bacillati > Bacillota > Bacilli > Caryophanales > Bacillaceae > Bacillus > Bacillus sp. G402. Next base: position 9,872 of record NZ_JBPIZC010000005.1, on the reverse strand, counting down.
TTTGCTTGTACCGCCTCGCATGATTGTGATTGGAACTTTTCTCATTGCTCTCACCCTCAATTGTTTAGTTACTATTTATCTAATCAAAATGGTAAAGTATAATAAGAAATAAGTTAAATACATTATTTTAAGAGAAACTGATAAAATATTTTTATAACAAGGTCAAAAGGAGGGCACACAATGGATGAGAAAGACTGGCGGTTTTTAAAGGTGCTATATGAAGAGAAGAACATCACAAAAGCGGCAGAAAAATTATTTGTCTCGCAGCCTGCCTTAAGTTATCGATTGAAACAACTTGAAGAGGAATTTGACATGAAGCTTTTCTTTAAAAGAAAACGAGGCATTGAATTTACATCAGAGGGCGAATACTTGGCTAAATACGCAAATGACATGCTCAAGCAGCTCCAGCAAACGAAAGATGGCATGCTCAATATGCAAAAAAAGGTCAAAGGAACGATCAGGCTAGGGGTGTCGAGTAACTTTGCTCAATATAAACTGCCGGAAATTTTAAGAGAGTTTTCTAAGCAGTATCCACATGTTCAATTTATGGTGAACACAGGATGGAGCACAAAAGTCATGGATTTATTAGGGACATCAAGTGTACATTTAGGCATTTTAAGAGGAGATTACGACTGGAATGGAGAGCGATTTTTGCTTGATAAAGAACGCCTTTGTATCATTTCAAAATCAGAAATACAGCTAAAGGACCTACCGAAGCTGCCGCTCATTGACTATCACACGGATAGTTCATTAAAACGATTGATTAACAGATGGTGGCAGGAGACATTCACGATGCCTCCGCTTGTGACAATGGAGACAGACAGGCAAGATACATCAAAAGAGATGGTGAAGCATGGTTTAGGTTATGCCATTGTCCCGGAAATTTGCCTCAGACCAAGTGATGAGCTATTTGTAAAAGGTCTTTCGTATAAAGATGGACAGCCTGTTTTAAGAGATACATGGCTCATGTACCAGCCGGATTCCCTTCATTTGTCTGTTGTGAAAGCATTCATTGAGTTTTTAAGAAGTCAGCAAGGCTAATTATAAAAAAAATTTATTGAATAGACGAAAAAATCGATATTTTCATTATAAAAAAAGCTATTATATCCTTGAAATAGAAAGCGCTAACATTTCGGGCCGCAAGTGCAAAAGGGGCGCTTGTGGATCGTGTAAAGAAGAGGATGGAGGGATATGAAGTGCTAGCTATTTTAGGGATCTTGATGGTCGTGACTTTTACATTTCTTATTATGACAAAACGTATGCATCCGGTGGTGGCTCTAACCGTTGTGCCAATCATCTTTGCATTAATCGGTGGATTTTACAGCGGATTAGGGGACATGATGCTTGATGGGCTCAAGACCGTTGCACCATCTGCTGCTTTATTGTTATTTGCCATCTTATTCTTCGGTGTCATGCTGGATGCTGGATTGTTTGACCCGTTGATCAAACTGATTTTACGCCTTGTGAAAGGCGATCCGGTCAAAATTGCTTTTGGGGTAGCGATTTTGTCTATGCTTGTTGCATTAGATGGTGATGGGACCACAACGTACATGATTACCGTATCAGCTATGTTGCCACTTTTCTTAAGAATTGGGATGAACCCACTGATTTTAGGGACGATTTCATTATTATCACTAGGCATTATGAGTGGAATGACGCCTTGGGGCGGTCCAGCTACTCGTGCGATTGCTGCACTTGGTTTAGATGCAGCGGAATTCTTCATTCCATTACTCCCGACGATGATAGGGGGCGGTCTTTTTATCCTTTTTACAGCGTATGTTCTTGGAAAAAAAGAACGGAAGCGCATTGGGGTTGCCGAGATTAAGTATAAAGAAGAGGTCTCGATCTCTCCTGAATTGGCGGCATCAATTGAAGATGGCGTAGCTGATATGAAGAGACCAAACTTGATTTGGGTTAACTTCTTCCTGACGATTGCTGTCATGGTCACGCTTGTATTGGATATCGTACCGATTCCTGTACTCTTTCTCATTGGCTTTGTCATTGCGCTTATGATCAACTATCCAAAAGTGGAAGATCAGCGTGAGCGGATTCTATCGCATGCAGGAAATGCCTTAACGGTCATTACCCTTGTGTTTGCAGCAGGAATTTTCACAGGCATTTTTTCGGGAACAAAAATGGTGGAGTCCATTGCTAACTTGGTCATTTACATGATTCCAGATTCATACAGCTCATTTTTTCCACTCATTGTCGCTTTGACGAGTATGCCATTTACATTTGTTCTTTCAAATGATGCGTATTATTTCGGGGTGCTGCCAATCTTAGCTGAAGCTGGCGCAGCTTACGGAATTGATCCAGTAGAAATTGCGCGCGCCTCTATTATCGGACAGCCCGTCCATTTACTGAGTCCGCTTGTCGCTTCCACATTACTGCTTGTGAGTATGCTGAATAAAGATATAGGCGATTTGCAAAAGTACGCACTGTTATGGACCGTATTAACAGCCCTGTTTACAACACTAATTGCTCTTTTAACAGGAGCCATTTCGATATTTTAAAAGCTTGTTTGATCAAGGACGATGTCTCTATAGGGGACTCGTCCTTTTTTGTGCGGCTTGAAGGGGAGGAAATTGGACGCTCATCTGCGGGAATTCTCGATTTTAACGTCACCTACCTCAAGTACCCGGCATATGATATCTCGACTATACAGAATCCCATTCTATAGAGACTAGAGCTCTCACCTTAGCAAGGAGGGTTACAATACTTGAAGGAGAAAGAGTTTCAATCCAAGCCGCTATTAACCAAAAGAGAAAGAGAAGTATTCGAATTGCTCGTCCAAGATAAAACAACAAAAGAAATTGCAAGCGAGCTTTTTATTAGCGAAAAGACTGTTCGAAATCATATTTCGAATGCCATGCAAAAGCTAGGAGTCAAAGGTCGTTCACAGGCCGTAGTCGAGCTTCTGCGTATGGGTGAGCTAGAGCTCTAACGTCAGCCGGTTTTCCTTCCGCACCAGGGAGGAGCCGGTTATTTCTATATCGTTTCCATGAGTCTCTTCTTGCAATTTCATTGAAAAACGAGGAAAATAGGAATGTACGTTTTAATCAAAGTGAGATGCTATAGTGAGGTATCAATGAAATGGAAACGAATGAGTCAGGCCATGTTGCAGAAATTGAAAAATCATTGCGCCATATTGCTGCAATCATTAAGCAAAAAGGTAGAGAAATTCTGAATCAATATACGATTACACCTCCTCAATTTGTAGGGCTTCAGTGGCTTTATGAATTCGGAGATATGACAATAGGTGAGCTATCACAAAAGATGTATTTGGCTTGCAGCACGACAACCGATTTAATTGACCGAATGGAAAAAAGTGAACTTGTTGAACGGGTGAAAGATCCGTCTGACCGCCGCGTGGTTCGCATTCATTTATTACCTGAAGGTGAGCGGATCATTCAAGAAGTGATTGTCAAACGCCAAGAATACGTCAGTGAACTTCTAGGGGCTTTCTCAGAAGAAGAAGCCATCGTTTTCAACCAGTCTTTAACGAAACTACAGCAGCAAATGAAAAGAAAATGAGGCGATTTTGTTGGATCAACCCATCGGCGTGATTGATTCCGGCGTAGGCGGTTTAACCGTTGCGAAGGAAATCATGAGACAACTGCCAAAAGAAAAGATTATTTATGTAGGCGACACAAAACGATGTCCATACGGCCCTCGAGCAGAAGAAGAGGTTCTTCAATATACATGGGAAATGGCGCACTACCTATTAAGACATCACCATATTAAAATGCTAGTCATTGCATGTAACACTGCGACGGCGATAGCACTTGATGAAATTAAAGCAACACTTGATATCCCGGTCATTGGTGTGATCCAGCCCGGAGCCCGCACAGCGATCAAGGTCACAAACAATCAGCATATTGGCGTGATCGGCACTGCCAATACGATCAAAAGTGAAGCTTATAAAGAAGCACTGCTCTCTTTAAAAGCAGGACTAACTGTTCAAAGTCTGGCATGTCCATTGCTTGTGCCATTTGTGGAAAGTGGTACGTTTTTAGATCGTGCAGCAGATGAAGTCGTAAAAGCTTCTCTTGAACCGATGAAAGAAACAGGCATTGATACACTCATTCTTGGCTGCACGCACTACCCGATTTTAAAAGAACCGATTCAGCGTTTTATGGGCAGTGGCGTCAATATCATTTCATCAGGAGATGAGACAGCGAGAGAAGCGAGCACCATTCTTTCATATAAAGGGCTGTTAAATGATTCGAAGGAAGAGCCTGTTCATACTTTTTATACAACAGGGCAGCAGCAAAACTTTCAAAACATCGCTCAAGACTGGTTCGGCTACCTGCCAGGAAAGGTCGAAACGGTTTCGCTTGAACACGTATATCAGCAATAACCTACTTCTCATGGAAGTGGGTTATTTTTTTATGAAAAGGGTCTAATCCTCTGAGGGAGCTCGTATACATACTAGTACAAACCACTAGAGGAGGGTGAAGTATGCTGAAAAAAGGAACTACAGCAGCTGTTACGTGTATTGCGTCAGCCATGCTTTTATCAGGATGCGGATTGTTTCAAACAGACCAAGCGAAAACAGAGATTGATCCACCACAAAATGTCACGTTTGTGAAAGAAAATAAAGAAGAGAAACAAACAGCGAAAGAAGGAAAAGAAGAGAAGCAAGCAGATACCGTCATGAGAGAATTATATTTAATTGATAAAAATGGGTATGTTGTGTCTCAATCCATTCCGCTGCCGAAAAATGAAGGAAGTGCGAAACAAACACTTGAATACCTCGTAGACGGGGGACCGATTTCTAACCTGATGCCAAATGGATTCAGAGCCGTGCTGCCGGCGGACACGAGCGTATCTGTCGATATTAAAGATGGCACAGCGGTTGTGGATTTCTCAAATGAATTCAAAAACTATAAAAAAGAAGACGAACAGCGCATTTTACAATCAGTCACTTGGACATTAACGCAGTTTGATTCGGTAGCGAAAGTCAAATTAAAGATGAATGGCCATGAATTAAAAGAGATGCCTGTGAATGGGACACCGATTTCAGATGATTTAAGCAGAGAGGACGGCATTAATATTCAGCACGAGGCTGCGGCTGATATGACATCGACAAAGCCTGTGACCGTCTACTATTTAGCTGAATCTGACAAACAGACGTACTATGTCCCGGTGACCAAAAGAGCACCAAAAGACGATGATGATCCAATTACAGCAGCCATTGATGAGCTCGTCTCTGGGCCAAGCAAAACAAGCCAATTGCTGACAGACTTTGATCAAGATGTGAAGCTGAATGATGTCCCGAAAGTAAAAGACGGTCATGTGACACTAGATTTCAATGAATCCATTTTTGGCAGTGCAGATGAAAAGAAAAAGGTCATTTCACAAAAAGTTCTTGATAGCATTGTGCTGACATTAACAGAGCTGCCAGATGTGAAAAGCGTGTCAGTGAAGGTAAACGGAAAGGCAGAGCTTGTGAACGAAAAAGGAACAGAACTCACAAAGCCAGTTTCAAGACCAGAACAAGTGAATACAGGTAGTTTTTAAGGTCACACATTGATATAATGGAGAAAAAGAGGCATGCACATTCGCTGCCTCTTTTTTATTCCAAGCGATTAGAACGGATCGAGGTTGTCAAAGTTAATAGGAGAACCCCGCTGACACCCGCGCGGAATGTATATCGTAACGGAGGTAAATCATGAGATTAGATGAAAGACAATACGACGAATTAAGAAAAATTGAAATACAGGCAGGCTACATCACGCATCCAGAAGGCTCTGTCTTAATCTCAGCGGGAAATACGAAGGTGATTTGTAACGCATCTATCGAGGACCGCGTACCTCCTTTTTTAAGAGGAGAAGGAAAAGGCTGGATTACAGCAGAATATAGCATGCTTCCAAGAGCAACGGCTCAAAGAACGATAAGAGAATCATCTAAAGGAAAAGTCACAGGACGTACAATGGAGATCCAGCGTTTAATTGGACGAGCTCTGCGCGCAGTCGTTGACTTAGAAAAGCTTGGTGAACGCACCATTTGGATTGATTGTGATGTCATTCAAGCAGACGGCGGAACACGCACAGCATCTATTACAGGTGCATTTGTGGCCATGACACTAGCGATTCAAAAGCTTCAATCAGAAGGCGTTTTGAAAGAAAATCCGATCACTGATTATTTAGCCGCGATATCCGTCGGAATTGATTCTAAACAGGGACTTCTGTTAGATTTAAATTATGAAGAAGATTCTTCAGCTGAAGTGGATATGAATGTCATCATGACAGGCGCTGGACGCTTTGTTGAACTTCAAGGTACTGGCGAAGAAGCGACATTCTCAAGAGAACAACTAAACGGACTGCTTGATTTAGCCGAAAAAGGCATCAAAGAATTAATTGAAAAGCAAAAAGCAGTGACAGGAGAAGTTATCGAATAAAGAGAAGGGTTTGATCAGGATGAAAACTGCCATCATCGCAACGCACAATGCGGGCAAAGCGAAAGAATTCAAAGCCATTCTTGAGCCAAAAGGATTCACGGTCAAAACACTAGCGGACATCGGATTTACGGAAGAGATCGAAGAAACAGGACATACCTTTGAAGAAAATGCGATCATCAAAGCCGAGGCCATTCAAGCCAAAGCAGGTGAAATGGTGATTGCAGACGACTCGGGTCTGTCGATTGATTACCTTGGCGGAAAACCTGGCGTCTATTCAGCGAGGTACGCGGGCGAGCATAAAGACGATGCCGAGAACGTGGAAAAGGTGCTAAATGAGCTGCAAGGCATCGAAAAAGAAGACCGCACTGCTAGATTCAGATGTGCCCTGGCTGTCAGTATACCGGGGAAAGAGACCAAAACGGTAGAAGGATCAGTAGAAGGATTCATCGCAGAAGAACCGATCGGCGAAAACGGCTTCGGATACGACCCAATTTTCATCGTCAAAGACAAAGACCAGACGATGGCCGAGTTATCACCAGAGGAAAAAAACAAGATCAGCCATCGAGCGGTCGCGCTTCAAAAGCTTTCATCACTGCTAGACGCAAATGAATAAGGGGGAATGAAGCCATGAAGATACTCATCATTAGTGACAGTCATGGACTCACAGACGAACTTCAAACCATTGCCAAACGGCATGCGGCTGAAGTGGACATGATGATTCACTGCGGAGATTCAGAACTCGAAACGAACCACCCAGCACTCGAAGGATACAAAGTCGTCAAAGGAAATTGTGACTTTATGGGCGATTTTCAAGAAGAGCTCCTGCTCCCACTCGACGGAGGCGGAAAACTATTTCTCACTCACGGACATCTGCATGGCATCAAACAATCCTTGCTTCAAGTCTACTACCGTGCAGAAGAGCTAGGCGCAGACATTATCTGCTTTGGCCACTCGCACATCCCTGGCAGTGAACTGCTAAGAGGAAAACTGCTCATTAACCCAGGCAGCGTGCACCTGCCAAGAGTGCGCAAAGAGCGCAGCTATGCTATACTGACACTAGATGGAAGCGAAGCAAACGTACAGTTTTTCACGGACGAAGGTCACGTCATACAAGACCTCGAAAACACTGTCACATTGGAAGGTATTTCATAAGGGTGCAGCATTTGCCCCTTATGAAAAAACTTTCGAAAAACCGTTGACTTTAAAGAACAATAGTAATATAATAAATCTTGTCGCTGAGGTAATACGCCAAAGCACACTACATAACAACATGTCCCAGTAGCTCAGCAGGATAGAGCAACGGCCTTCTAAGCCGTCGGTCGGGAGTTCGAATCTCTCCTGGGACGTATAATTAAAAAAGGTCTGAAATTCTTTACTATAAAGGATTTCAGACCTTTTTTGTTTGGTGGAACTTAAGCTTGTTTTTTGCTTCAGATTAGGGTTTTGGGAGCGAATTTAATTATAGGTTGTTCTTTTTATAAAATCTAAGAAATTTCATTTAGTTTTCGATTTGTCATCGTTTAAATTAAGTAGAATAATGTAAAAATTTGAAATGGTAACAAGATAATTGTTGAAATATCTTTTTCTGTTGGATAGAATTAACATTGCGCAAGTGCTAAAGAAAAGGGGATGAAAATGGGTATAAATGTTTATTTTTCTGACTTTTTCAATATAGATGCAAAAGTGGTTGAAGATTATGGAGCTTTTGATGTTTCCCTGATAAATGATTTTCCATTATTTATTGACCCTTTCCTTCTTTTTAATAGTAGTAAGAAAGAGTATCAAGAACTACATGATGGAATAATTAAGTATTTGATGTTCTTAAAAGATAAAGCACAAGCAAAAAAGATTTCCGCTGGTCTGTTAAAGGCATGGTTTATGTTTCCTGAAATCAAGCAGAACTGGCTTGGATTTTCTAAGAGTGGAAATGTAGGTAGCGGTCTAGGTAAAGATTTTGCAAAAGCTTTGCATTCAAATCTCAATAAGATACTTTCGAATTTTGGAGAAGAACAAGTAACAGAAAGCAGTCACCTTGAAAAACTCTGTATAATTAAAGAGAAGGTTGGAAAGGACAGTATAAGTGATTTTACTACTAGATTAATTCATGAATATTTACTTAAATTTACTCAAACTTTTGCTTTGAAATATTTAGATAAGAAGGACGTAAAAAAGGTCTCTGTCAATAATGTGAGATTTAATTATAAAACAGAGACATGGGAAAATGGTACTTTTCAATTACCTTATAAGAATGGAGATTACGTGTTGCTCTCGCCAGTTGATATCTTAACAAAGGACGAAACATGGATAAACAAAGCAGATATGGTAAAGGACTTTTCTCTTATTCCACCAAGTATTGATAACGAACAGTTGAGGTTTCAAATTAATAATTATTTTCAATCTATACTTCCCAAAAAGCCATCTCAAAAAGACAGAAACCTTGCTGTAGGTAGACTTATATCTGAATACCCTGAATTTGTTGATTACTATATTAAGTATAAGGAAGAACGAGGAGATCAGGCGAAAGCAAAAAGCATTGAGAAAGTGAAAGAATCAGTAAGAATTTACGTTGACAATTTTAAATCCATAATTGCTTTACTTGAGAAAGAAACGGGATTTTATCAAACGAATGGTGATACTTTTGAGGAATCCTTGAAACGAGTCAAATATATGAAGCGTGTTATTGAGAACAATGATGGATATCGAATATTCTATTCTAAAGGTAAGCCAATTAAAAGGGAAGAAGATCTCCAAATCTTGTATAGGCTAACCTGGTTTGCAAGTGAGTCAGACGTTAATAGGGAAGTGAATAATGGTCGCGGTCCAGTGGATTACAAAGTATCCAGGGGGAATAAAGATAAAACATTGATTGAATTTAAGTTAGCCAGTAATTCACAGTTGAAGAGAAATTTACAGAACCAAGTGGAAGTATATGAAAATGCAAATGACACAAAAAAATCAATTAAAGTCATTCTTTATTTTTCTGAACAAGAACTTAATAAAGTAGTCAATATTCTGAGTGATTTAAAGCTGGCAAAAGCACAGAATATAATACTTATTGATGCAAGGTCCGACAACAAACCGTCAGCTTCAACTACTTAAGGAGTAGCGGGACCACATCCAGTTTAAGTATAGGGAAGTGTGAACAAGTTATTTGAATGACCAAAAAAGAGGACTGGCTCGTCACCCGTTTTCATGACTAGGTGGACATTGCCATGTTTACGACAGGATTCGGTGACGGGATGTACCCAAGCTTTTGGGGGCAGATCAAAACGGAGAACCTGCTTGCATTGTGACAGACTTTCTAATAATGAAATCATAAGAAACCCATGAAACCATGGGTTTCTCAGGCTGTCGAGAAAATCTCGACAGCTTTATTTTTTCCCTTAAATTTTCCACTATCCCATTTTATAATAGAGAAAAGCATACTAAAGGAAGGTGTTTTTCTCATGTTCCACACTAGAAATTCTTC
>NZ_JBPIZC010000004.1:0-274546 GCF_051172515.1 Bacillus sp. G402 | reverse complement strand
AGGTTACCCACGTGTTACTCACCCGTCCGCCGCTAACATCCGGGAGCAAGCTCCCTTCTGTCCGCTCGACTTGCATGTATTAGGCACGCCGCCAGCGTTCGTCCTGAGCCAGGATCAAACTCTCCGAGGTATGCAGGATGCATATCACACATGCGTTGCTACACGATGTAGCGAACTTAGCATGTGATCATTTCCTGCCTCGTCAGCGTTTGACTGACTACCTATGATGTATCATAGGATTTTTTTATAAAAACTCGAATTAACAGGTACGTTTTGTCTTGTTTAGTTTTCAAAGATCATCTTCGTTATCGCTCAGAGGCGACTTTCTTAATATAACATTTGAGCACCGTGTGCGTCAAGTGTTTTTCTGAATTTCTTTTTGTCCGCTTTTCTTTCAAAGCAACTCAGTTGCTCATTAGCGACGTTTAATAATATACCATCATAATATTCATACGTCAATATCTTTTTTAACAAAATATCCTCGATGATAGATTTTTTGCCCCTTCGTCTCAATTGGCTCTACTAGCACAATTCCTTTTTCCACAAAGAAATCAATCATCACACTAAGATCAGGTGTGAAATGTTTGAGATCAGGATGTGCAAGAAGCTCGCCAAACAGCCAAATATCCTGCTGTTCCATGACATGACGCAAATGAGCCGCACCAATTTCTGCTTTTGAATGAATCAAGAAATCATTCGCTAGGAATAAAAGTTCTAACCGCTTATGAAGACTTTCGTGGCTTTCAATCAACTCTGAATAAAGTTTATATACTTCCGGCTCCATATGACGTACTTGGTTCCAAACGGTCACTTCTGGGTGGAAGCCTTTATCAATCACTTCAATACGCGCCAGATGATGCAGGGCATGCACAATGGAATTATATGCATCGAGGAATTGATTTGATTCAAAAAATGCTTTTCCTTCTATATATCTGCGAATGAGCTTGCCATATTCTAAACCAATTTTGAGCTTACGGTTAGAAAACGGGAATGTACTCAGTTCATCAATCAAGTTGAAAATATATTCATTTCGATCAAACAGGACTTTTCCGTTTAAAATCCAATCAATAATCCGTCTGTTGGTACCTAAGGTAATCCATTCCTTCAACTGATCATCTGTGACAACATTTAAAGAAGCTGTTTGGTGACCGGATTCATAGTGCTTAATAAATAACGGTTCTTTTGCATCCTTTACGATGACTAGAAGCGCTGCATCAAAGTTATCCGTCTCAGAAGATACTTTATGTCTTCTTTCTACTATAATCACAGCTAATGTATCTGGATGACTTGCTCTCTCTTGATAAATAGGACGGAGAAGATTTTCCATAGTGATTCCTCCAATACTCGGGTGTAAGGTTCTTCTCTAATGCTATGTATTTCTCCTCATAGAATCAAAATTCCTTCAATACATGAAAAAAGATCGTTGAATCATTATAAGCAATTTATTCACAAAACTCTATAACTAATTCAAACAGAAAGGTAAAATGTGCTATATTGGAGATAAGGGGGACTAGGGATGGCGAAATACTCCAGTAAGATTAATAAAATCAGAACATTTGCACTTAGTTTGGTTTTTGTTGGTTTTTTGATCATGTATATCGGTGTGTTCTTCAAGGAATCGGTCTGGCTGTCGACCTTCTTTATGCTACTCGGCGTGTTATCGATTGGATTGAGTACAGCCGTTTACTTTTGGATCGGTATGCTTTCTACGAAGGCAGTCCGGGTCGTATGTCCAGGCTGTGAGAAGGAAACAAAAGTGCTTGGGCGGGTGGACATGTGCATGCATTGCAGAGAGCCACTTACACTCGATCCAGCATTAGAAGGCAAAGAGTTTGATGAATCCTACAATCGAAAAAAGTCATAAAAATAAGCTGACCATTCAACTGGTCAGCTTTTTCATTAATGATTTTCTTTTTTTGCACATTCTTGACAAGTGCCATAGATCTCCAAGCGATGATGACTTACTGTAAAGCCTGTCACATGGGATGCAAGCTGTTCTACTTCATCAAGGCCAGGATAGTGAAAGTCAACGATCTTTCCGCAGTTTTCACAAATCGCATGGTAATGGTCAGATGTCGCAAAATCAAATCGGCTTGAGGAATCCCCATACGTTAATTCTTTTACTAATCCAGATTCCCGGAAGACTCGTAAATTGTTGTAAACCGTTGCTACACTCATATTAGGAAATTTCCCTTCAAGTGCCTTATATATATCGTCCGCGGTTGGGTGTGTCATAGAATTTACGAGAAACTCCAAGATGGCATGGCGCTGCGGAGTAATTCGAACACCGGTTTCTTTTAGAGCATCTAAAGCGTCTTTTAGTTCGTGAGCAGCCATTTCATCATGCACCTCTCTTTTCAAAAATATTCTTATATTATAATCTTTATAAATAGTGTACCCCCAGAGCCGAAACTTTGTCAATTACAATCCTCTTTTTTACCTATTCTTCTATACAAAAAAGACCGGCACGACTGCCGATCTCATCACGTCAACATATTAAGCGTGAGCTTTCAGTTCCTCAAGCGCTTCTTCCACATGATCTTTCACCTTTACTTTACGCCACTCTTTCACAAGCTTTCCTTCTTTATTAATGAGAAACGTTGAGCGTTCAATTCCCATGTATTCCTTACCAAAGTTCTTTTTCAGCTTCCATACACCGAAAGCTTCAGACAATTTTTGTTCGTCATCTACAAGAAGCAGGAAAGGTAAGTCATGTTTTTCTTTAAACTTTTGGTGCTTGTCTTGACCGTCTGGGCTTACGCCGATGATCACAGCATCTAATTCCGCAAAGCTTTGATGGCGGTCACGGAAATCACAGGCTTCCGTTGTACACCCTGGCGTCATATCTTTTGGATAAAAATAAAGGACAATGTGTTTCCCTTTAAAATCAGAGAGCTTTACTTTCTCTCCATTATCACCGAGTAATTCAATATCAGGTACTTGCTGCCCCACTTCGATTGTCATGATACAATCCCTCCAACCTATTTTTTCATTAGCCTATCCAATTTCGAGAAGATATTCAACTAAGGACGCTTGCATTGGCATGTTAAAATAATGATAGACGACGTGATACGTTGAGATAGGAGGCTATTTATGAAATTCACCGAATCAGAAAAATTACACCAAGAGGCGCTGGAGCATATTGTTGGAGGGGTTAACAGCCCATCTCGTTCATATAAAGCAGTGGGCGGCGGGTCACCTGTTGCAATGGAAAAAGGCGAAGGCGCTTATTTTTGGGATGTTGACGGAAACCGTTATATCGACTATTTGGCAGCATACGGTCCAATTATTACGGGACATGCTCATCCTCATATTACAAAAGCCATCACGAAAGCAGCCGAGACGGGTGTCCTTTACGGAACACCAACGAAGCATGAAGTCACTTTTGCTAAGATGCTGAAGGAAGCGATGCCTGCTTTGGATAAAGTTCGTTTTGTCAATTCAGGTACAGAAGCTGTGATGACGACAATCCGTGTCGCTCGCGCTTATACAGGTAGAACAAAGATCATTAAGTTTGCCGGATGTTACCACGGTCATTCTGATCTTGTGCTAGTTGCGGCTGGCTCTGGACCTTCCACTTTAGGAACACCAGATTCAGCGGGCGTGCCTAAAAGTATTGCAAATGAAGTCATTACCGTTCCATTCAACGATATAGACAGCTACAAAGAAGCATTAGACCGCTGGGGTGATGAAGTAGCAGCTGTTCTTGTTGAGCCAATTGTCGGGAACTTTGGCATCGTAGAGCCTAAAGACGGTTTCCTGCAGCAGATTAATGACCTGACTCATGAAAAAGGCGCTCTAGTCATCTATGATGAAGTCATTACAGCTTTCCGCTTTATGTATGGTGGTGCACAGGACTTGCTTCAAGTAAAACCTGACCTCACTGCATTAGGTAAAATTATCGGCGGCGGTCTTCCAATCGGCGCTTACGGCGGCAAAAAAGAAATTATGGAGCAAGTCGCCCCGCTTGGACCAGCCTATCAAGCTGGTACGATGGCAGGAAATCCCGCCTCCATCCTTTCTGGTATTGCATGCTTGGAAGTGTTAAAAGAAGAAGGGGTCTACGAACGCCTTGATCAGCTCGGGGCCATGTTAGAAGAGGGGATTTTAGCCCACGCAAAAAAACATCAAGTAGATATTACAGTGAATCGCTTAAAAGGTGCTCTCACCATTTATTTTACAAAGGAAACGATTGTGAACTACGAGCAGGCTGAAAATACGGATGGTGAAATGTTCGCCCGTTTCTTTAAATTCATGCTCGCACAAGGTATTAACCTCGCTCCTTCTAAATATGAAGCGTGGTTCTTAACCATTGCACATTCTGAAAATGATATTTCTGAAACGCTCAAAGCGGTAGATCATGCGTTTGAACAACTGAAACAATCATAATGAAGAGAAAAACAGACGTAAATTCATGCGTCTGTTTTTTTATTTACCAGCTCTTGATTGTCAAAAGCGAGTGAATCTGTTACATTTTTTCTCAATACCTTCTTTTGATGTTTTCATGAACTTTCAAAAATCACTTGAATATTTCGGAAGACCGCTGTATATTACTTAGTTGTTTCATCAAAATATTTATGATATATGACAAGTGGTCATCTATTATCGAAAAGAAAGGAATGCAGGGACAAAACCAATGAAACTTGGAGCCCGTATTTTAAAAACTGGTATTGCCATTGTACTCGCGCTTTACCTGGCAACATGGCTTGGGTTGCCGACACCCGTCTTCGCGGGAATTGCAGCTGTATTTGCTATCCAGCCATCTATTTATCGATCATTTTTAACGATTGTTGATCAAGTGCAAGCCAATATTATTGGAGCAGCACTTGCCATTACGTTCGGTCTGCTTTTTGGCACAGGACCAGTCATCATCGGCTTAACTGCCGTCATGGTCATTGCGATTAATTTAAAGCTGAAGATTGAACACACGATTCCGATTGCACTCGTAACCGTCATCGCGATTTTAGAAAGTGCAGGGGATCATTTCCTTTCCTTTGCCTTAATTCGAACAGCAACTGTGGTGTTAGGCGTACTTTCTTCATTTTTAGTGAATTTGATTTTCCTGCCGCCAAAGTATGAAACAAAGCTTGTTCATCACATTATGGAAAATACGGAGGAGATTTTAAAATGGATCCGTCTGAGCTCCAGACAGTCTACTGATCATTCCACTTTAAAGGATGACATCGATCAAATAAAAGAACGCATGATCAAATTAGATCACATTTACTTGTTATACAAAGAAGAACGAAGCTATTTAAAGAAAACAACTTATGTCAAATCTAGAAAGCTTGTTTTATTCAGACAGGCAATCATGACGTCTAATCGAGCGCTGTACTTGCTGAAAAAGCTTCATAAGTTAGAAAATGAAATTCATTTGATGCCAGAGCATTTCAGAGAGAGCTTAACAGATGAGATTGATTATTTACTTTATTGGCATGAACGTACCTTAATGAAATTTGTTGGAAAAATGAAACCGCAGGACGATGAATTTCAAAATGAATGCTCTCTTCGTCTTGAAGCATTAACGAAATCATTTATTCAGCACCAGCAAAATCAAGAAAACGACTTGCTGGATTACAATATGCTGAATGTGATGTCGAGCATTATTGAATACCGTGATGAATTGGAGCATCTAGATACTTTGATTACAAGCTTCCAAACGTATCACCCAAAAGATAGTGAGATTGAGACAGAAGAAAAAGAAGCTTAAATAGAAAAGACCGATTCTTAGAATCGGTCTTATTTTATTTTCTTCATTTTAGGATCAAGGGTGTCTCTTAATCCATCTCCCATCAAGTTAAAGCCAAGAACCGTCAGCATGATCGCAATCCCCGGGAAAAATAAAGTCCATGGCGCTTGTACGAGATAAGGTCTCGCATCGGCAAGCATTTTCCCCCACTCTGGACTTGGCGCTTGTGCACCTAATCCTAAAAATCCTAAAGCGGCCGCTTCGATAATGGCAGTACCAATCGCAAGCGTCGCTTGAACGATGACCGGCACCATACTATTTGGCAGAATGTGACGAAGAACGATGCGGCGGTGTGACATCCCGACTGCCTTTGCTGCTAAAACATATTCTTCTTGCTTAATGCTCAGCACCTTTGAACGAACCAGCCGGCCAAATGTGGGGACGTTAATAATCGCTATGGCAATAAGGGCATTTTGTAAGGAAGGTCCTAAGATGGAAACGATCGCAATCGCTAATAGAATGCTAGGAAAAGCGAGTAAAATATCAAATAGTCTTGAAATGACAGCATCCAGCAATCTACCGCCGTAACCTGCCATCAATCCAAGCAATGTTCCTAAAATAACCGACCCGAGAACGGAGAAGAAACCCACCCATAATGAAATCCGAGCTCCATGCACGACTCTAGAAAATATGTCTCTCCCGAAATCATCCGTACCAAACCAATGCGCAGCTGAAGGGGCACTAAATCGTTCGCCTAGTGACTGCTCGTTGATTCCATAAGGAGCAATGAGCGGTGCAAAGATTGCTAGGATCAGAAATAAAAAGACAATCACAGTGCCAATGACCGCCAGCTTGTGCTGAAAGAACAGTTTCATCGATTCAAGAATCAGTGATTGAGAGCGTTCTTCCTTTTGTTTAGGTGCTTGAAGCTCTTTTTGCGCTTCCATGTCGTCACTCTCCCTTCTCTAGTATTTAATCCTCGGATCAATGACTGCATACAAGATATCCACAATGAAATTGATCAGCACAAATATGAGCGCAACAACAAGAATGCCAGTTTGAATAACAGGATAATCACGATAGCTAATGGCATCGTAAATATATCGCCCAATTCCCGGCCAAGCAAAGATCGTTTCTGTTAAAATGGCTCCGCCTAGCAAGAGACCTGTTTGAAGACCAATAATCGTTAAAATCGGAATGAGCGCATTTTTCAGCCCATGCTGATAAATGATGAAAAATGAACGTACCCCTTTTGCTTTTGCTGTTCGAATAAAATCTGAATGAAGGACTTCCAACATACTTGCCCTCGTAATCCTTGCAATAATCGCAGCAGGAATCGTTGCGAGAGCGGTACTTGGTAAAATTAAATGCTTGATGCTGTCAAAGAATTGATCAAATCTTCCTTGCAAAATCGTGTCCAGCGTATGGATATAGGTGATCGACTCTACCGGATTTCTGACGTTTTCTCGTCCTGTAGTCGGCAAAATACCTAATTCAATCGAGAATAGCCACTGTCCCATTAAGCCTAACCAGAAAATCGGCATGGACACCCCAATGAGCGCAATAAACATGGCCACATAATCAAAGAAAGAATGTTTAAACCACGCACTAATGATTCCGGCATTCACACCGACAATAATCGCCAGCAACATAGCGAAGAAAGTCAATTCTAATGTAGCGAATAAGTAAGGCTTCATTTCCTGGGCAATAGCCGCTCCTGTTCGTATGGAAGTCCCTAGATCACCTTTTAAAAGCCCCAGCATGTAGTGACCATATTGTACGTACCACGGCTGATCTAAACCAAGCTGAATCGTCAATTGCTCTACTGCTTCTTTCGTTGCCCGCTGTCCTAAGATGACCTGCGCCGGATTTCCAGGGATAAACCGTATAATAGAAAATACAACTAAGGTCATTCCGATCAGTACTGGAATGAGCATTCCTGCTCGCTTCATACAATAAGCAAACAAACAGCTTTCACCGCCTTTTCATTGTTTGGATAAGGGAGATCAAACGATCTCCCTTATTTGCTTATTCGAAATATACGTCAGTCAATGCTTCGGAACCAGTCGGATGCGGCTGGTAGCCTTTTAAATCTTTAGATGCGGCAAGCATTGGAATTGAATGGACTAATGGAATCCAAGGCGCTTCATCATGAATGATTTCTTGAGCTTCTTGATATAATTCATTTCGCTTCTTTTGATCCGTATCGGTCTGCGCTTCAATGAGGATGTCATGCATTTTATCGTTTTGGAAGAATGTATAGTTGTTACCGCCAATACTGTCTTTATCTAATAATGTATAGATGAAATTATCAGGATCGCCATTGTCCCCTGTCCATCCTAATAAGAACACATCTGCTTCGCCTTTACTTGCTTTATCTAAATAAGTCGCCCAATCATATGTGACGATTTCGGCTTTGACACCAACTTTTTCAAAGTTTGACTGAATGACTTCAGCTACCTTCATCCCGTCTGGCATATATGGGCGCGGCACAGGCATTGCCCAAAGCTTGATGCGAAAACCGTCAGGGAAGCCTGCCTCTTTCAATAGTTCTTTTGCTTTTTCCGGATTATATGGATATGGCTCAATCTCGTCATTGTAGCCTTCTAATGACGGAGGAAGTGGATTTTTTGCTGGTTCAGCAAGTCCTCCATAAAACGACTCGATGATTGATTCTTTATCAACTGCATAATTGAGCGCCTGACGAACCAACTTGTTATCAAGCGGCTTTCTAGTCACTGTCAGCCCGATATAACCTACGTTCATGGATGGTCTTTCAATCAGCTGGAGCGCTTTGTCTGTTTTAATACCATCTAAATCGGACGGATTGACGCCATCCATTAAGTCGATTTCGCCTGTTTTAAGCGCATTTAAACGAGCAGAGTTTTCAGGAATAGAGCGGAAGATGATTTGTTTCAGTTTTGGTTTATCTTTTTGCCAGTAATCTTCGTTCTTTTCTAAGACAATACGATCGTTCTGCTTCCATTCTTTAAACTTAAATGGTCCTGTGCCAACTGGGTTTTCTCTAAATGAATCACCGCTTTTTTCAACTGCTGCAGGACTAGCGATACCAAATGGTGACATGGCGATGTTTTTCAGAAATGTTGCTTGCGGGCGTTTGAGTTGAAATTCAATTTCATGCTCTCCTTTGACGATGATGTCTTTAATGACATGCCCTTTATCTTTTTTATAGCCGCCAAACATGCCGTAGTAAGGAAATTTTTCGGCATCTCCATTCATCCAGCGGTCAAAGTTGAATTTCACTGCTTCTGCATTAAAGTCTGTGCCATCGTGAAATTTCACACCTTCTCTTAAGTAGAACGTGTACGATTTTCCGTCCTTTGCAACATCCCATTCTGTTGCGAGGCCCGGATGGATGGTCGTGTCTTTTTCACCGTAATTCAAAAGCTTTTCAAACATATTCTCTGTGACCTTGAAGGTTTCGCCTTCTGTTGTTGTAATCGGATCAAGTGACGTAGAGTCCCCTCCTCTGCCGAATACGAGAGTGTCTTTTGTGGCTTTTTCTTCTGATGTTGATGAAGATGAACAGCCCCCTAGAAATAACGCAAGTGCCAGCACAAAAATGAAACTACTGAATAACCATGTCTTCTTCATTGTGTTCCTCCTTTTGATATAAATAGCACGCGGCTGCATGGCCTGTTTTCTCCTCATACAAAGGCGGAACAGCTTGCAAGCATTGCGCCCACCTTTTTGGACATCTTTTATAGAAAGGACAGCCCTCTTCTGACACCAGGGTGGATTCTTCCGCTGACACATCCTGCGTTTCCAGCACGTGATCCATATGTGGAATGGATGTCAGAAGAAGCGATGTATAAGGATGAAGCGGCTTGTGAAATACGTCCTCCGCAGGACCCATTTCTACAATACGACCAGCGTACATCACTGCAATTCGATCGCTCATATACTTGACAACGCCTAGATCGTGAGAAATAAACAAGTACGTCAGAGAAAGCGTCTTTTGCAATTCGAGCATTAAATTCAATATTTGCGCTTGAACCGATACATCTAAAGCGGAAACTGGCTCATCGGCAATCACAAGACTTGGATGAGTAATCAGCGCCCTAGCAATTCCAATACGCTGCCTCTGACCGCCGCTGAATTGGTGCGCATAACGGTCTCCATAGGATGGGTCAAACCCAACAATGTGCAACATCTCTTTTACCCGCTTTTGTCTTTCTGCTTTTGTTCCATGTTTATGAACAATGAGCGGTTCTTCTAAAATGTCTTTGATTTTCATTCGTGGATTTAAGGAAGCGTATGGATCTTGGAAAATCATTTGAATGTCTTTTCTGAAGGAACGCATGTCTCGTTCTTTCAGAAGCATCACTTCTTTTCCTTTCATTTGGATTGAGCCAGAAGTCGGTTCGATTAATCTCATTAAGCTTTTGCCAAGGGTTGATTTCCCGCAGCCAGATTCGCCCACAATGCCGAGCGTCTCTCCTTCTTTCACGTGAAAGGACACTTGATTTAAAGCCATAGTCGTCTGTTTGTGTTTAGAAAAAAATGCCGATGTGTCATAACGCTTCGTCAGTTGATTCACTTGCAATAGTGGGTGATTCAGTGTCTTCTCCTCCTTCCATTAGAAAACATGCGACGCGGTGATTGTGTGAAATGGATTGTAAAGATGGGTCTTTTTCAAGACATTGCGTCATTTGATATGGACAGCGTGGTGCAAATTGACAGCCGGACCGAATAGCTCCTGGCTTAGGTACATGACCCGCAATAGACATGAGTTTTTCTTTTTTCTCTTTAAATGATGGAACAGAGGCGAAAAGACCTTTTGTGTAGGGATGCAGAGGTTTTTGAAAAATACGGTCAACGGTTCCTTCTTCTACGATTCGACCGGCATACATAATCATGACACGCTGGCATATTTGCCGCACGACGCCTAAATCATGAGTAATAAATAAAATAGCGGTGTCCATCTCTTCATTTAACTTTTTGAGCAAACGAAGAATTTGTGCTTGGATGGTGACATCAAGTGCAGTCGTTGGTTCATCTGCAATCATGAGCTTTGGGTGACACAGCATCGCCATCGCAATCATCACACGCTGACGCATGCCGCCCGATAGTTCATGTGGATATTTTTTGAGTAATGACGCTGCTTGTTTCAGGCCTACCGTTTGAAGCAAATCTACCGCTTTCGCTTTTGCTTCTTTTTGGCTGATGGCCTGATGTGTAAAAAGGGCTTCTGTCATTTGCTTGCCGATGGTCATGAGTGGATTGAGAGAAGTCATGGGTTCCTGGAAAATCATTGAGATGTCATTCCCTCTGACCTCTCGCCATTGTTTCTCCGAAAGTGACAGCAGGTTTTGACCTTCAAATTGTATGTGACCTGTTGTTTCTGTTTGGTGATTCAGCCCCATTAAAGACATCGATGTGATGCTTTTCCCGCAGCCAGATTCGCCCACAATACCTAAGGTTTCTCCTTTTTGAATAGAGAATGAGATGTCATGGACGATCGGCACTCTCTGCTTTTTTTGCTGAAAGGCAACGGACAGCTGTTTGACATCTAGCAATACTTCTTGTTCTTTCACATCTTCACCACCCCGTCATACTTTTTAAAATTGTATTGAGACAAGCTGGGAAATATGTCATGTTTTTGACAAGCATAAAAAAGCCTATCCGCTAGAATCGGATAGGCTTCTACTAATTTAATGTTTGAATGGTAAATAGATGGCGATAGTGGCTGTCTCGGTTCATTAATTCTTCATGTGATCCTTTTTCCACAATCTGGCCTTGTTCCATGACCACAATGAGGTCCGCATGTGTAATCGTTGATAAACGGTGCGCAACAATAAAAGTTGTGCGATCTTTTGCCAGCTTCTGCATCGCTTCTTGAATGTAATGTTCACTTTCTAAATCAAGTGCAGACGTCGCTTCGTCTAAAATAAGCAGCGGTGGATTTTTAAGAAATACCCTTGCAATTGAAATTCGTTGTTTTTGACCGCCTGATAGCTTTACGCCACGTTCTCCTACTTTCGTGTCATATCCTTCAGGAAGAGACATGATAAAATCATGCGCATTAGCCGCTTTGGCAGCCGACACAATTTTCTCAAAGGATGCTTCCGGGTCTCCCACAGCGATATTTTCTTTTATGGTGTCACTGAATAAGAATGTATCTTGGAGCACCATTCCGACTTGATTACGCAGGCTTCTTGCCTTGTACTCTTTAATATCAATGCCGTCAATTTCGAGTGATCCGCTTGTAACATCATAAAATCTTGGAATTAAGCTGACGAGTGTCGACTTCCCTCCGCCGCTCATTCCTACAAGCGCAACAGTTTGACCTTTTTCTACTTTCAAGGAGATATTGTGTAAAATCTCTTCCTGTGTATGTTCGTAACGGAACGTCACATCTTTAAATTCTACCTCTCCTTTTAAGTGATTGGCTTCTTTTGCATTGGGCTTGTCTGTTACTTCATACGGTTCATCAATAAACTCAAAAATACGATCCATTGAGGCTACTGACTGAGTTAAAGTCGTCGATGAGTTAATGAGACGACGAATCGGGTTGTACATCCGGTCAATATAGCCGACAAAGGCAATCATTGTCCCAATTGAAAGCGACCCGTTAATGACGGTATAGCCAGCAAAAGCAATGATGAGCAGCGGCGCAATGTCTGTGATCGTATTGACGACGGCGAATGTTTTGGCATTCCAATTCGTATGATTGATCGCTTTGTTTAAGAAATTTTTATTTTCATCGTGAAAATTCTCTTGTTCGTATTCTTCAATCGCAAAGCTGCGAATGACAGGCATTCCTTGTACTCGCTCATGCAGGTGCCCTTGTACCTCAGCGAGTGCCTGCGACCGCTCTTTTGTCAGTTTGCGAAGCCGTCCGTAAAAATACTTCACTGCTAACGCATACAGCGGAAAAATAATGACAGACACAATGGTGAGTTTAAGATCCAGTGTACACATAATGGCTATCACAATCAGGACGGTCATCAAATCAAGCCAAATGTTCATAAGCCCTGTGATGACAAATTCCTTTGTTTGCTCCACATCGTTGATGACCCTTGAAATAATTTCCCCTGTTCTCGTGTTGGCGTAATAACGAAGGCTTAGCTTTTGAATGTGCGAGAACAGTTTTTCCCGAATATCAAATAATACTTTACTGCCTGTCCACTGCGCATAGTATTGTCTGTAGTACTCAACAGGCGGTCTCATCACTAAAAATAATACAAGCATGATTCCCATAATAATAAAGAGAGTGGATGTTTTTTCTTCAGCCGATCCAGAGCCTTGAATGACATCATCAATGACATACTTTAAAAGCAGAGGCAATGTTAAGGGGATCGAGAACTTAATCATTCCGATCACCATTGTCAATGCAATCTGTTTTTTATACGGTGTTACAAAAGCCATGTAACGTTTTATGACCCCCATGTAAATCTCCTTCCCAATCTATCAGTGCCTCTTATCCGTACGCAATCAAAAACCTGTTGGCTTTGAAAAGCCAAACAGGTTTTAGCTGCTGTTACTTATTTTGTATAACGCAAAAAACGTTCATACCACATATCCACAAATTCTGGAGCAAACGGTCCCTTCCGCTGGTGAATCCAATGCAGTAATGTATTTAGATGCTCTCGTAAGATACTATCGATTTCTTTTGGATAATTCATCTGCCTCTTATGATCTGCATATTCATCCTCATCCAAAATATTATACGTCATGTCCGGAAAGACTTTGACATCTAAGTCGTAATCAATATACTTAATCGCCTCTTCATCTGTCGCAAAAGGAGAGCTGATGTTGCAGTAATAATACACCCCATCATCTCGAAGCATCCCAATGACATTAAACCATTGTTTTGCATGAAAATAGCAAATAGCCGGTTCTCTTGTCATCCATGTTCGGCCATCGGATTCAGTCACCATTGTTCGATCGTTTGCACCAATGATACACAATTCCGTTGCTTTCAGAATGGTGGTTTCATTCCAAATCCTGTGGATCAAGCCATTATGTTTATAGCTTTGAATTTGGATGGTTTCTCCTTCCTTGGGATAGCCCATATTTTCTCCCCTACTTTCTATAACAAACAAACCTAACAGTCCAAAGACCTAATTTCCCAACTAAACATGTCTCTATTATATTATACCGTTACATCATTAAAAAATGAAATGAAAAAGCCATTCAACCCAATTGAACGGCACACTCTTTTACATCACGGTTGAGCTCTTCTCCATTTGTTTATACGAATTGATGACTTGTTCAGTCTGTTTTGTAAATAGTGTTTGGACTTTTTGCAGTTCCTCTCGTTTCTGTTTGATTTGATCATGAAGCTTATGCCGCTCTTCCTTTTTTTCACCTTGCAGCAATTGTTTTTCTGTCTCTAAGTACAGATCAAGTTCTCCTTGTACATCGAGCAGCTGATCCATAAGCTGCATTTGTTCTTTGACAAGCTGATCGAAATCAGACATCTAACTCCTCCCTTTCCTTCGATTCCACTTTTTGTATCTATACCATTTCTTGAAAGAAGGAAGAAGTCCTTTGACTGTTTATGTAGAGGTTTTACAGGTTTTGTCGGATGGTGGGGAGAGGCAAAAAGAAAAGCACTTCATTCGTAGATGAAGTGCTTCCCTTTGTTTCAGTGATTAGCTGTTTTGTTGTTTGTTTTGCTCAGCTTTTTGGTTGTATTTTTTTACGTGCTGTGCGTCAGTCTCGCTAGCAAATTCAGTGCCATATTGACCGCCTTGTGCAGCAGCTTGGTTTTGTTTTTTCACTTGTTGTGCGTTTGTTTTGTTTTGTTGTTTATCCATCATTATCACCTCCACGCACATTAATTTGTGCAGAAGGTGTACATCTTATTCATGATTTTTTTAAACAAGCAAAGAACGTCCGCCATCGACGATAATCGTCTGTCCTCTAATCATATCTGCTTTGCCTGATACAAGGAATTCTACACTGTCGACCATGTCTTTAATTTCCACCATACGGCCTGCTGGTGTATTTTTCTTAGCGTCTTCTAATAGCTCTTCACGATTTGGGAAGTGCTTGAGTGCATCTGTATCAATGGCGCCGCCTGATACGGCATTTACGACGATATTTTTTTGTGACAGCTCAACGGATAGGTAGCGTGTCAAAGCTTCTAGTGCTGCTTTAGATACACCGACCACCGTGTAGTTTTCAAGGTAGCGAATAGAGCCTAGTGAGCTAATGCTGACGATATGTCCGCCGCCGTTTTTCTCCATTAATTTGGCTGCTTCTTGTCCGCAGAATAACAAGGCCTTCGCATTGATATTCATAGTCCAGTCCCAATGATTTTCTTCAAGATCCATGATTGGGCGCTGAACGCCAGATGCCGCATTGTTCACAAATACGTCTAAACGGCCAAACGTTTCGTCAATTTGCTGGAACATGTCTTTGATTTTCTCTGGCTGACCAACGTTGGCTTTGACAACTAATGTTTTAACACCCATCGCTTCAATTTCTTCAGCTGTTTCAAGTGCTGCTTTTTTGCTTCTTGCATAGTTAATGACAATGTCATATCCTTTTTCAGCCAGGCGAAGGGCTACTTCTTTCCCGACACCTCTACTGCTGCCTGTAATTAGTGCACATTTACGCTTGTTCATTATGGTTCATCTCCTGATTTGAATAGTTTTCGTCCATTCGCTTCACACTAATAGGAAAGTTCCTATTAGGAGGTTACATTCATGTATGTCGGACGCGATTTAAGCCAGCTTGGCATGATGTCAAAGGATCAATGGAAAGATACTGAGCTTGCATTTTTTCATCATGCTTTCCAACAAATTTTACCTTATTTAAACGAAGAAGGGCAATCTAAGTATCGAGAAATCATTTCTGAAATTGAAAACCGCGGGGGTCTGCACCGAAATGAAGCCGATTATACCCATGGTACAACGGTTAAATATGACTAGGCTGTTCAAGTGCCATCTTCCATATTTTTTGATGTGAGACTGGCAAAGCATATGCCTCAAATTCTTCTGTTGTGACTTTTTTCAGCATCGTGTCATCAGATACAGAGGTCACACGTCCAAAGAAAACAGAAATATTCCAGATGAGGTGGGTAAATACATGTTGAATGGTGCCTTCTAAATCACCAAGTTCTGCTTGTACACCCGCTTCCTCTTTTAAGAAATCAATCAGCTGCTCTTTTTCCGTTTTTCTTCCCTTCATTGTTTCCATGTTTGGGAACTCCCATAAATTCGCAAGCAGACCTGTACTTGGACGCTTATGAATATAGAGGTGGCCTGCATCATCAAATAACACCACCGCTGCCATTGATTTCGCAGTCGGCTTTTTCTTTTTACTTTTCACCGGCAGCTCATGCTGAACGCCTTCCTCCAGTGCTGAGCAATGCATGTTTACAGGACAAATGAGGCATGCAGGAGAGGTTGGGGTGCAAATAAGTGCACCTAGCTCCATTAGCCCTTGATTGAATTCTGACGGCTTTTCCCGGGAAATGAGCTGATCAACCGCAAATTCGAAAATGTTTCTCGTTTTTGGTTTTGCAATATCATCCCATATGGACAAGATACGGGAAATGACCCTCATCACGTTGCCGTCTACCGCAGGGTATGGCTTGTTATAAGCGATACTCAGCACTGCGCCGCTCGTATACGGACCTACACCTTTCAGCTTTGAAAATTGTTCTTTCGTATCAGGGACAACGCCCTCGTAGGATTCATATACTTCTTTCACAGCAGCCTGTAAATTACGCACTCTTGAGTAGTAGCCCAGACCTTCCCATGCTTTCATGACCTTTTCTTCATCAGCTAAAGCAAGATCTTTCACCGTCGGGAATTGCTCCATAAACCGGTTGAAGTACGGAATGACCGTATCCACTCTCGTTTGCTGGAGCATCACTTCTGATACCCAGACGCGGTATGGATCTTGATTTTCACGCCATGGAAGTGTTCGTTGTTCTTTTTCATACCAATCGATTAAATCATGCTGAAAACCCGCAATATCTTTGCGGTCCAGCTTTTCTTGAATGTCTTTCATCTCTATACTCCTTCTTATCGAACCGAGAGCTAACGTTCTGAAAAGAACCTTATTTGTTGTATACTGTTTGTAGATACGTTAACATGTTACATTAAATCGGGATAAAGCAAAAGTGATTTTGCACATAGTCTTGATGAGAAACGTATACTTTGTATGATTGTTCCTAAGCATGACAACTAGGAGGTAATCAATTGGACACTGGTACTCATGTAGTAATGGGCATTTCTCTTGGGGGACTTGCGCTTTTAGATCCAGCCGTCAGCGCAGATCCACACATGGCACACGCCGTGATGATCGCGACCATCGCCGGCTCCCAAGCACCAGACATTGATACTGTGCTAAAACTAAAAAATAATGCAGTTTATATAAGAAATCACCGAGGATTTACTCATTCCATTCCGGCTGTACTGTTTTGGTCATTGCTGATTCCGGCTGTGATTTTCCCATTTGTGCCGGGGGCAAATTTACTTCACCTTTGGTTATGGACACTATTAGCCGTCGTGCTTCATGTGTTTGTCGATATTTTCAATGCTTACGGCACGCAGGCCATTCGTCCATTTTCAAAAAAATGGGTAGCGCTTGGGATCATTAACACGTTTGATCCGTTTATCTTTTTTACACATCTTGTCGCCATTGTCGTTTGGGCGATTGGCGGGCATCCCGGCTATACGTTTATTACGCTGTATGCCGTGATTTTCTGTTATTATATCGTCAGAGTCATCATGCAGCTTCAGATTAAACGCCAGCTGCGTGCACGATTCGATGAGATTGAGGAAATAATCATTTCGCCTACAATGAAGTTTAGACAATGGCGTATTGCTGTGAAATGTAAATCCTCTTTCCATGTTGGACGCAGTATGAATGGTGAGATCATCATTTTAGACACCTTTAACCGTGTGCCGGTCCCTGATACAGAGATTATGAAAATTGCCAAGCAAGATGAAAACATATCAGCCTTTCTCTCCTTCTCCCCTGTCTACCGGTGGGAAGTGGATAAATACAAGGATCATTATGAAGTACGGTTCATTGATTTGCGCTACCGCAGCAAAGGTCACTATCCTTTTGTCGCGATCTGCCATATCGACATGGACCACCAAATCAAAAATTCCTATACCGGCTGGATTTTCAGTGAAGAAAAACTGCAAAAAAAATTAAGACTCGGCTCTGTGTGAGCGAGTCTTTTTTTGTGCTTACAACTCTTACATCTTCGTCATATATTCCACAATAAACTCCCAAAAGCCAGGTCCCTCTTGGTAAATCAGCCAGTCTACTTTTTCGATGAGTTTGATATAGAGTTCTTGTTCGAGGTCTTCTCTTTCTTGATATGCCGTGTTTTGTAGTTTCTTTTTGATCATGGGTGTGAAGGTTTCAATGAGTTCTTCCATTTCTCCATTGGTCATTTTGTCTTCGTGCACGGACATCTCCCCCTGTTTCTTCTTTTAGTTTGTTGAGCGCTTTTTTGTGGATGTTTGAGATGTTTTGTCTCGTTTCGCCTAGCCGGTCGGCTATTTCTTTCATTGTTTGACCTTCAACATAAATATGGGTTAAGACCATTTTTTGTTTGTCTGTGAGCTGCTGGTAGGCCTTGTACAATCTTGGGTCTTGCAGGTGCTCCCCTAAGTCTTGCTGGTTGAAGAGCACGGCTTCATACGTATCTGTTTGAACAGGATCTTTCACTTCTTGTGTATCGGGATGATCGAGTATGAGTGGAAAACGTTGCTGCTTTTTTTTCACTCGTTTATCAAAGTCGACTGAAAAGATGCGGATCATTGTGGAAATATACTTGATGATGCGGATTTTTTGATAAAACTGTTTGAACTCGGAATCTAGTTTTTTCGCATTTTCTTCGTTTGGCTCTTCCATGACTTGCCGGAGCAGCTGCTGGTTTTTAGGATTGCTTAAAAATTGCTGAATGAGCGGGTGGTCAACGATTTCCTTCCATTTTGCTTTCAATAACAGCCGATAATCCATGTGCATCCTCCCCTTTGTTCTCTCTACTTGCATTAAGTGGACAAAAGTTAAAAAAAGTAAACTTTTTGAAACGGGTCTAATGGTTCATTTTCTCCCCCTTTGATTTCCTATTTCTTCTTTCATACCACTTATAGAGAAGACGAGCATTCGCTGGGAGGTGAGACAAATGGAGACCTTTTTTTCGGAGGAATGGCTGAAGCAGCTTGGTCAGGCTGGTTTCCCTGCCATTTTAACGGTTTATTTGCTGACACGTTTTGAACGAAAGTTTGATGAATTAAGCAAGCTCATCCAACGATTGGTCGCTGTTCAAAAAAATGATGAATCAGATTGACATCTTCTTGATTCGTTTCACCTTATGAAAACGAGGGCGAAATGAAAGGCCTTTTGTCACCTCACACAATACGATGTTGAAAGGGGATTTTATCATGAGTGAAAAGCAAAATGGTGTACCGCAACCGATTCGAGGAGAAAAAGGAGCAACGGTCAAAATTCCACGTAATCTCGAGCGAGACAGACAAAACCCAGATATGCTCACGCCACCAGAAACCGATCATGGAACGGTTCCCAACATGAAATATTCTTTTTCTGATACGCACAACCGTTTAGAAAAAGGCGGCTATGCCCGCGAGGTAACGGTACGTGAACTGCCAATTTCTAAAAGTCTTGCCTCTGTGAACATGCGGCTAAAGCCTGGTGCGATTCGCGAGCTGCACTGGCATAAGGAAGCGGAGTGGGCGTACATGATTTATGGGGAAGCCCGAATTACATCGGTTGATGCAGAGGGGCGGAATTTTACAGAGGATGTGACTGAGGGAGATTTATGGTACTTCCCTTCTGGCTTGCCGCACTCTATCCAAGCACTTGAACCGGGAGCGGAATTCTTGCTTGTGTTTGATGATGGGTCTTTCTCTGAAAATAGTACGTTCCAAGTGACTGATTGGCTTGCCCATACGCCAGAGGAAATCGTTCTCCAAAACTTTGGAATGACAAAAGAACAATTTAACAAGCTGCCAGAGAAAGAAAAGTATATTTTCCAAAAAGGAATTCCTGGTTCCCTTGAGTGTGACAAGGTGCAAACAGAGCAAGGAGAGGTCCCGAATTCCTTTAAATATGAGCTGTTAAAACAGGAGCCAATTACGTCAAGCGGCGGACAAGTGTGGATTGCGGACTCTACCAATTTTAAAGCGTCTAAAACGATTGCATCCGCTCTTGTGAAAGTTGATCCAGGTGCCATCCGTGAGCTGCACTGGCATCCAAATACGGATGAATGGCAATATTTCATTTCTGGAAAAGCTCGAATGACGGTATTTGCTTCTGATGGACATGCAAGAACCTTTAACTATCAGGCGGGAGATGTTGGCTATGTGCCATTTGCGATGGGGCATTATGTAGAAAATACAGGTGACGAACCGCTTTATTTCTTAGAAATCTTCAAGAGCGACCATTATGCAGATATCTCGCTCAATCAGTGGCTTGCGGTTACACCGAAACAGCTTGTTTTGGATCATTTAGATCAAGGCGAAGAATTCTTGAAATTGCTTGATACTGAAAAACATCCTGTCATCGCTGCACCTAAAAAAGAGGATTAATTCCACCTTCCTGCAAAAAGGCTGTCCTTTTTGCAGGTATCTTCATGTAAAGGAGTGTTGTTTACCCATGCAACAATCTGTTCACGCTTTATGGCAAGGGCTGAAATGGCTCATGGCGCTATCAGCTGTCTGTTACATATTTTTGTTGTTTTGTGTGCTGTTCTTTCATTTGACCGGTGCTTTTTATCAATCGATTTTATCGTTGATTCTGTTTATGGGCATCTATGTTGTACTTGGGATCTCTTTTGAACATCTGGAACACGTGCTCATGCGGTTTGTTCGTAAGTGTCGGTCCAAAAAACGATCCATCATTTTCTATGCCGTTTTATTTCACCTTTTGTTTATTTGGGGTGCTGTCTACTTATCAGATGAATTGGTTGACGGCATTTTGCTGACTACTTCTGAAGAAATTCTCTTTGCACTAAGTCTTTGGTTTTTTCATTTTTTGTTTGATTATGCGACGTTTTCGTTTGATAAGGAAGCCTCTTGACGCTCTATCGTCTTTCTGTAGAGAGTACTTTTTTAATCTGCTCCATATGATGGAGATCATGTTTAATCAAGCCTTCAAAATAACTTGATAACGTCAGCTCGGTTTGACCGATCAGAAAGGGTGTAGTCCAGCGAGGTGCTTCGATTTTCTTCATTTCTTGAAGCAATTTTGTTCTAACAGCAATAAATCGCCCGATCGTCTCGCTTCTCTCTTCCTTTCTTGCTCTTTCGGCTGACTGCCGGTTCATTTCATGCACATCAGGTGCCTGAGGTAACGCTTTATTGTTCCAAAATTTTTTTAGGCGATCTTGTAAAATAAATTCATCCCACGGAACGAAATGAGCGATGATCTCAGCAATACTCCATTTTCCCTCAGCGATGGCGCTACGCCATTCTTCTTCTGTTACTTTCGTTAGTGACTGTACCCATTCAAAGGTGTGTTCATAGTGTTTTATCACGGTGTCTTTGTTCATGTTTTGTTATCCCCTTCATGTTTTTAAAAGAAGTTGATCAGAAATTGGTTAGTTTCATTCTTGCGAAATCATTTATAACATATTATCATATACTTTAATTACCAAATGAAGAGGGGGAATTGTGATACGCTGTCCTATATGAAAAAGTTTATTTTTTTGCACTAAAATAAACCGACCGGTCTGTTTATAAAAGGGGAGGAAAAATGATGAAATCTCAAAATGTAATCATTATCGGCAGTGGTGTAGCAGGATTGGCTACTGCTTTATTTTTAAAAAAGGCTGGAATGGAAAGTACGATTTATGAAAGCAGGTCAGATGAAGAATTAGAAACAGGAGCAGGTTTTTTACTATCTCCGAATGGGGTAAAGATTTTGGATGGAATCGGGTGTAAAAATGAAGTGATAGCAAATGCAACCGTGATAAAGAAGATCCAGCAAATAAACAGTGAAAATGAAGTAGAAGCGATCTTTCACAATTATAGCGAAAAATATTATGATGCCCCTTTACTGAACGTCATGAGAGACCAAATCATCAAATCACTTTTAAAAGAAGTTCACCGTCAAGGAATAGAAGTGAAATACAACAAAAAGTTAATCTCAATCACACAGCAGCCTTATTCCGTTCAGGTTCTTTTTGAAGATGAAACTGAGATAACAGGTGATATCGTAATAGGAGCAGATGGAACTTTTTCGAAAACAAGAGAGGCTATTGCGTTTAATGCTAAATTAGACTATAGCGGTTTTTGGGGACTACAAGGAGTATCGTTTGTGAAGGATTTTGTATTGGATGAGGCAACAAGTTATTTTTACAATGACGGAAACTTTCAATTCATTTTTGGGAAAGCGCATCCAACAAATAAAATGAATATTTTATGGCAAGCTTTCTCTCAGTGTCCTGAGAAGTTACCTACAAAACATTTTGAGAAAGCCAATAAAGAAACCATCCGACAGTTATTATATAAACAAATGGAACATTGGAACATTCCTAAACACCTTTCTGACATCATCGATCATACTAACATGTTCTTTCCAAGAAGTATCTATGAAATAAAGGATTTTCCTGTGTGGTCAAAAGGACGTGTTGTTCTTGTAGGTGATGCGGTACATACGGCGAACCCTTTTGTTGGTCAAGGAGCATCGTATAGTCTAGAAGATGCCATGCTCATAGCAAAGATGCTAAGGGATCATGATTATCGAGATGCGTTCTATTATTATGAAAAGGATCGAAGAAAGAGGACAGAAGAATTGAATGCGCTATTTCAGCACATGAGTATTCAAAACGATATTGATAAAAAAATGAACGAATACACGATTGAATGGGATGAAGAAACTTACGTATGAGATGAAAGATAAAAAAACACCACTTATGATGAAAAGTGGTGTTTCTTGTGTTTTCTCCGTGCATAGAGGATCGCACCGATCAAACTGACGAGTGAAATCAATGCGAGAATTCTGATATAAGGCGGATAGTAGGTTAGCACGATCTCGTTTTTGCCTTTTTCTATTGGAAAACCGATAAAGGCGTAATTGGCTTGTTCAATATCGGTTTGCTGTCCGTTCACCGTGAGCTCCCAGCCTTTTTCATATGGAACAGGTAGAACCATGTAATTATCGCTGCGCTTGTTATCATATGAAATCGTAAAGCGGTTATTTTTAAGCTTTACTTGCTGGCTACCGTCATCCTGTTTTTCTTTTTCATATGCCTGGGCAAGGGTACGATAAGGCTCATGATACAGCTTTAATTGACTCAGCTCATACGTCCCTTTTGGCACTCGAATGGAAAGGATTTTTTCAGCTGGGACTCGAATCGTCACGTCATTAACGCCTGTTTTGTAGATAGACGTATTGCTTTTGCGTGATGTGACGTAGTCATCCACAGATAACTGAAACCCTTCGTTACGGTCGGTCCGCTTCACATAAAAGCTCACATACACATCCCCCACGCGAGCGATATCATCTGGAAGGGTGATATTCAGCCCGCCCGTTTCCCCGTATACATCAAGCACGCCATTTTCGTATACCGCTTGTTCAGTATGAATGTTTGTATCCTTTATTCGATCAGGCGATTGGTCGATTTCAGCATTTCCTTTTTTGTTTAAGATCACACCTTGCAACATCGCATGTTCTTTATCAAGTGCTGACGCATGCTCTAGTGACTTTTCTGAATAGACGGTACTCGTTGTTCTTGCAAATGGGAGCGGGCGTGTATTTTCATACACTTCATAATGTTCGCTTTCCAATATTGGCTTAAAATAAACCGGCGGTGAGAAAGACATCGATTTGTCTCTCATATAATACTTCCCGTAGGTCAGGCTGTATAAATTCGCCCTGTCTCCCATTGATGCATACCGGCTGACACTTTCCCGCCCCATATCAATTTGCAGGTCATTCCAGTAGAAATGGAGCAGATGCTGATTCAATATACTTGAATACGCACTCATGCCTTGAAAGCCTTCAAATAACGGGGTGTTGTTGCGCACGCCGTTCATCCAATCAATCCGGGCAAGCGGATCTTCTTTTGAGCGGCTTTGAATCTGCTGAATGAGCTTCATTTGCTCATGTCCAGCATACGCCTCACTATTCAGATACGTATCTGATACGCTCTTAATATTGCTTCTTTCAAATAAGTAGCCCTGCTGATACACGCCTGCTGTCAGTAAGCTCACAACGATGAGCACAGCTGACAAGAGATGAAGGTGCAGACGTTTCCCCGCATGTATCGAGAGGAAGAACAAGCTGATCACAAGCAGTCCTATTCCGGTAAATACAACAACATCCATATTTCCCTTTGCTCGTTCTGAAAGGGCGACTGCGAGAAGGAATACAATCCAAGCGCCTAAAACCGCACGTGTTTTCCACTTCCACTCCATTTGCCAGAAATGCTTGATGGTGATGGCTATGACTGCTCCGACTGTAAAAGCAAGAATGTATTCAAATCTGTACTGCGGTGCAGAAAAACCATTAAACACGCTCGCGATCTTTGGACTGTAGTGAAAAATGATCAGCAGAACACTGATCGATGTGAACATGAAAAACCATCTGTTCCGGTAAAGCGGAACGAGAAACAGACAAATCAGAAAGATGACCGGCAATAAATACACCCTGCTTGTAAACAGCAGATGATCATGCAGCTCGAACCAAGGAATCGCCTGTTCATACGGCGGTCTTACATTATTGAGAAAGCCGTAAACAGACGGAATAAAAAAGGCAGCACTGATCCCAAACGATAACAACGTAGAGATCGCAAGGGTCCAGAACACCTTCCAGCCTCGCTCCTCGCTTTGAAGCTTGATCATATATCTGAAGACGAGATAAATGGCTAAAAAGATAAAGTGAATGTAAGCAAAGTAAAAATTATTGATCAGCATGAGACTGCAAGCCGCAATAAACCAAGCCGGCTTGCCTGTTTTAAAAATCCGTTCAACCCCGAGCACAAGCAGCGGAAGCCACATCATGCTGTCGGTGAAAAACTCCCAAAATGTTTGATGCCGAAAGTACACAATGGACAGTCCGTAAATACCGGCACCTGTCAGCGCCCCCAGCCTATGTTGCACAATCGAAAGAAGCACACGGTATGCGATGAACAGAATGACCGTCAGCTTGATCACACTAAGCCAAATAACAGCATTTGCCCAAAAGTGAATATCTGTTGACTGTATAAGGTGAAGCGCATTCAACAGCCAGACGACAGCAACTGTGACCATAAAAACAGTCGATGTTGTAAAATAATAACCTAATTGCGTATATGTACCGCCGCCTAGACCAAATTGATAGGAATAAAAGAAGTTTCCTTTGACGTATTCATCATACAGCAGCTTTTTAAACGGGAGCATTTGCGAAATGCCATCCCCATCTCCCGTCATATATCGGCCTTGCGTATATTCATATAAGAAAAAGGAGTGTCCTAATAAAGCGAGAATGAGGCACATTCCAATGAGTATCCATCTACGTTTCATCATCTAAACCCTTTCTACAAAAGATCCACTGTTCATTGAAACAAAACAACCCAGCAAGCGTTTCGTGCTTGCCGGTTATTTGACTCCACGTTATTTAAATAACTGCGTTAACACTCGGTCTTGTTCTTTTGAGCTTGTCTCTTGTTCCATGACATTTGATTCTTGAATTAAGTAATGCGGCCTCTTTTTCGTTTCATAGTAAATCCGGCCAATGTATTCTCCGATCACGCCTAGACTCAAGAGCTGGACACCACCGAGGAAAAGCACAGCTGAGATTAAAGTGAAATAACCCGGTACCATGATGCCCGTTCTGACGATTTGAATAAAGGTCGCCACGATGTAAATCAAAGAGAGAAATAAGATCAAAATACCCGTATAAAAACAAATACGCAGCGGGCGGTTGTTAAAAGAAATAACGCCATCTATGCCATAGTTAAATAATTTCTTCAGTGACCATTTTGTATCACCATGCTGTCTTTCCACATTTTCATAATAGATGACCTTTTCTTCAAAGCCAATCCAGCAAAAAAGGCCTTTTGAAAAACGATTTCCCTCTTTCAGCTGAAGCAATGCGTCGATCGCTTGACGGGAAATTAAGCGGAAATCTCCTACACCATCACGCAAGTCCACTTCGACCACCTTGTTCATCACTTTATAATACATCGATGATAGGTAAGAACGAAGCTTGCTGTCCCCTTTACGGTTTCGTTTGGCAATGACTTGATGATAACCTTCTTCGTAGCCTCTAACAAAATCCTGAATCAAATACGTTGGGTGCTGTAAGTCGGCGTCCATAATGATCGCAGCTTCCCCTTTTGCATGCTCAAGACCTGCTAAAATTGCAGCTTCTTTCCCAAAGTTACGAGAAAAGGAAATGTATTTGACTTTTGCACTTTTGTGAGAGAGCTCTCTCATGTATTGAAGCGTATTGTCTTTGCTTCCATCATTCACAAAGATGATTTCAAAGTCATAATGAAAATCGCGAAACTCTTCCTCGAGTGCCTCAAAGATTCGTCTGATGTTTTCACCTTCATTGTAAGAAGGAATTATAACAGAGAGCAGTTCCCGTTCCATATCGCACCTTCTCTTCACTTTTTTCACATAGTCTGTTATGTTCATTATTCCTTTTTTGTCAGAAAACGAAACCCTTTTTTATTATCCATAAATTTCATGTATCCTTAATCGTTACATTATATCAGAGTTTTATTTCCAGTGATTTTCACCAACATGAATTTAATGTAATTTTAAGTTTATCCATTGTAAAAAGCCTGTAATTTTGATCACAGACTGGGTATTGTTTCATAAAATTGTTTAGTTATTTATATATTTTCCTGTTTATTGAAAAAGATGAGTAGAAGTGAAAAGGGCAACCCTTTTAATGCAGTAGCCCTTTGTTGTTTTGTTGCAAATGCTCATTTGCCTTCGATTGTTTATTTTGAAATAAATGCAGCTGAGCACCATAGCTTTCGATCCATTCTTGGACAATCCGTTCAGTCGTTTCCTGTCCTTTATATTTGCGGCCAGCCTTTGCATAGGTTGTTTCAAAATCACTCCAAAGGAGCTCTACCCATGTACGTGCTTCTTCATATGTGAGCATATTGTTTTTTTCCATTAGTTGTTCGGTTAATCGCTCAAAATATTGTTCCATACTGGTTCCTCCTTCATCTAGCAGAAAGTGCCTTTTTAAAAAAATCTCTTTTTTCATATACTACCCTTACGTCTTCAAAAGACGCAAATGATTTGTATTGTTTGGAGGGAATCAGTATGCGTAATAAAGCAAAGGGCTTTCCAAATCAAGTGAATCACAAGTTTGAAGGCGAACCAGGGGCCACAGATGCTTATGCGTCTAAAAGGCCGAACGGTGAGACGAATACACGTCCACAGGAACGTATGAGGGCATCAGGGAAACGCTAATTTTTCCAAAGGGAGTGCTTGAGATATGAGTTCAAATGGGAAATCGTATATGGAAGACTTTGTTCAATTAAGAACAACCGCTTACCCTCAACCATGGGCGAATGCTAAACATTCTGCCTCTCAGGTCAACGGAGAAACGCAGCAAACGCAGCACGACATCGTACTTCAGAACAACGTCCGTAAACAACGTTCGAAGTAAAGAAAAGGACTGATCTCTAACGATCAGTCCTTTTTCTTCTTACCTCAGCAAATGGCTATTGATCAGTCCTTTTGCGTAAGCATTGAAATCGGCAGGGCATCTTCTTTATTTGGCGCTGATACTCTGTAGCCCCAAGCAAAAACCCCATTTAAATACTCCACATAAAACTGCTCGTCTGTATCTTTGATGTGATAAGTCGTTTTGGTCTGAATAGCAGCTGGATCTAATAAATAGGCTTTCGCCATGTCAATTTTCCGCTCCAACACGGCATATTCATTCACAATGCCTAGCTGCTCAGCCTTTCTTGCTTTTTCAGAAAGAGCGGCAATCTCCTGCTTTAATTCGTATTCTGTCATTTCACTATAGCGTTTTTCCATCTGTCATTCCCCTTTGTCTAAAACGTGATCAATTGTATCAAGATCAAATCCTTTTCGGTAAAGGAATTGCTTCACTTTCATTTTTTTCTCAAATGATCCGTCATAACCTACCTTGCGTTTTGCCTTCTCAAGCATATAGTGAAGGGCTTCTTCTTCCTTTTCCTCTTCTTGTCCATCATAGGCTTCTTGAAGGGCTTTATCAATGATATCAAATGAAAATCCTTTTCGCTGAAGCTGCAATTTGATACGCTGTTCAATTTCTTTTGCGGACCGGTTTTTCTCTTTCTTAACCAGCTTTAGCACTTGTTTCACTGCTTCCTCTAGCTGCAAATCATTTGGATATTGCGATAGTGCTTGTTCGATGGTGTCATCGTCTATGCCTTTCAGCTTTAATTCTTTTTTTAGCACTGACGGGCCTTTGCTATTCGTTTTTCGGTGGGTGCTTACATACGCTTCTGCAAATTCAAGATCATTTACATACTTATAATGTTTTAATTTGTGTATAATTTCACTAATAGCAGGTGCTGGTATTTCTTTTTTCGTCAAATAATCGGTGACTTCTTTCACTGATCTCATCCGATACGATAAATAATCGACGGCCTGCTGAAATCCTTTTTTTACTGCATCACCGAATTGAATCTCTATGATATCGGCTTCGTCCAGCTCTTTTCCCTTTTTCAAATCATGCTGGACGAGCACATCTAGATCAACGCTAAAAGCGTACTTTTCATCAAGAAAGATGTTCACGCGTTCTGTATTGTTTTTCTGAGCAGAGATTTTCGTAATATAGGGCATCCTGTGATCACTCCTTTTTTCAAACAGTCAGGATGTTTCTTCTGATTCAAAATCGTGAAAGATATAGGTATGTATATGAGAGGAGAAGATGTCAATTGAATATCGCCATTACCGGAGGAACCGGGTTTATCGGCCAGCATGTCACAAAGGTGCTCGCAGCTGAAGGACATCATCTATATATTTTAACAAGAAATCCAAAGGAATCCGAACAAAATCATTTACACTATGTGCAGTGGCTGACAGAAGGTGCTAAGCCTGAACATGAATTGCCTGCGATTGATGTATGGATTAACCTTGCTGGAAAATCCATTTTCACACGCTGGACGGACAAAGCAAAAAAAGGCATTCTCTCCAGCCGTATTCAATCCACACAAGAAGTGAGACGCATTATAGAAGCGCAGGAATCGAAACCATCTGTGCTCATTCAAGCAAGTGCTGTCGGTATCTACGGCACTTCCAAGACAGAGGATTTTACGGAGGAGGCCCCTCCAGCCGATACAGATTTCTTAAGTTATACGTCAAAACTTTGGGAAGCTGAAGGTCAAAAAATTGAGGCGCTCGGTATTCGCACGGTTTATACACGCTTTGGGGTAGTGCTAGGAGAAAAAGGCACACTTCCTCTTATGACCTTGCCATACAAGCTGTTTGCCGGTGGAACGATTGGCTCTGGCTCGCAATGGGTATCTTGGGTTCACGTGGAGGATGTAGCACATCTCATTGCGTATGCCATTCTACATGAACACATATCAGGTCCACTCAATGTCACGTCTCCAAATCCTGTTCAAATGAAGCAGCTGGGGCAAACCATTGCATCTGTCCTTCATCGCCCTCACTGGCTGAAGGTGCCGTCCTTTGTCATCAAAACCGCACTTGGCGACATGTCATTGCTTGTTCTAGAAGGCCAGCGCGCCCTGCCGAAAAAGGCACTGCTGTCTTCTTATGAATTTTTACACCCTGAGCTCAAAGAAGCGATTTTGCATTCAGAGGAATAATTTTTGTCAAAAACACCCATCCTATTAAAAATGAGATGAGGGGGCGATTTTGATGAAGAAAAAAGAACACCAGCCGACTTCAAAACTGAAGAAAACCCAGGAAGTTCTGTATCAGCAGGAATTCAAAAAAGCGGAAAGAGCAGCAGAAAAAAGAAACAAATAAAACGGATATTCCTCTTTTACAAGCACATAACTAAAGTGATCTTGTAAAGGAGGGAAAAGCTTTGAAAAAAGACCAACACAAAAAATCCAACCACCAGCTTGCGGCACAAGAGACGGATGGCGAATATGTTGAATTTTCCAAAGAACTTGCAGATCCGAATGACGTAAAAGCGATGGCACGTATGAAAGCAGCCGATCAGCGTGCCAAAAAACAATAAGTAAAAAGAAACAGACCTTATCAAAAGGTCTGTTTTTATTTGATTTCAGTTAGCAGGCTTGATGCCTTCTGACGTGACTTTTCCTCAGGCACCTCTTCTGGATAACCAATGTGAAGAATTGAGGCAAAGCGCTCGTTTTCCTTTAATCCCATATCCTGTTGAAACCCTTTGTCGTATAAAATACGGCCGCTCTTCCATACCATACCGATTCCTTGATCCCAAGCCAGCAACTGGAAGTTTTGAATGAGCGCACTCACAGCGGCAAAATCATCATTTCTCACAACTGGGTTTTCGTCTTCTTTTAGAACAACAAGTAAAAGTGCTGGTACTTTAGAAAAATAATCTCTGTACTGATTGATCTTTTCTTCTTTTGCGTCTGGGTTGTTGCGTTTAAAGAAAGCAATGAACCGCTCAACAAATACCTCTTTTGCTTCATCCGTCACTGCATATAAAAAACGCCAAGGTTCCGTGATTTTATGATTGGGTGCATAGACTGCATCCTCTAATAATGGCTGAAGCTGCTCAATGCTCACCGGCGTTTCTTTAAATTTTCGAATCGATCGTCTATATCTGACAGCGTCTCGAACCGTTAACGCTTCTGTTTGTTGTTTTGTTTCTGGCATATATGTCATCCTTTCAATCAACCTTAATTGAAATTGATTCTCATTCACATTATAAACATGATCATGTGTTGTTTGCAAATAGGACCTCACCTCTCTGCTAAAAAGTTGTTTGACTTTTTCAAGTAATGTTACAATCATATTACGTTTTAAACAAATTTTGAGAAAAAAGCCAAGATGATGAAATGATTTCAGGTATTTCCACTTTGTCTCATGCGGCTATTTTTTCAAAAAGCTTTCAACCCATGATTGGAAGGGAGGCTTCTGGATGGAATGAAAATCAATATTGGGCAAATCATCAAACTCTATCGTTATAAACAAAATATGACCCAATCGGAGTTGGCAGAAGGAATTTGTTCTGTCTCTCATTTAAGTAAAATTGAAAATGGCTCAAAAGAGGCCAATCAAGATACGATCAATCTTTTGCTTGAACGGCTTGGAATTAGTCAAGAAACGCTGTCGCAAAAGGCGCGTCACCTGCTGTCATTGCTCGATGAGTTTCAAATGAACATGTATTTCTATGCGCTTGATCAAGCCGAGCAAAATGCAGAAATGATCATTCAACACGAAGAACAGTTCTTTTCGCTAGATTTAGGGATTCAGTATCATTTGTCCTTATTTCAATTTTATTTATTAACAGAAAAACAGCAGCTTGCCTTAAAAACGCACCGCGTGCTTAAGAAGTTTGAAAAAACCTTTATTGACACAGAAAAAGAAACGTTTGAATATCTAGATGGCATCCATCTTATTAAAATCGGTCAGCTCGAAGAAGGATTGAA
This sequence comes from Bacillus sp. G402, assembly GCF_051172515.1. NCBI lineage: Bacteria > Bacillati > Bacillota > Bacilli > Caryophanales > Bacillaceae > Bacillus > Bacillus sp. G402. Next base: position 243,332 of record NZ_JBPIZC010000004.1, on the reverse strand, counting down.
AAGACTTGAAAGCTGCTTTTCTTACGCTTCTGTTGAACAGAGCGACCTGTATTATCACTATGCAAAAGCACTTGGAGCCATGGGGCATCTCGGTGATGCGCTTGAGGCCACACATCAAGCAATGGATTTGTATAGACAAAAAAATAATTTCAAGCGGGTCATTCATTGTACACTCATTCATGGGGTCATCTCACTGGAATTAAAGGCCTTTCAAACAGCTAAAAGATATTTAAAAGAAGTGATTTTACACACGTCGCTTCACCCTGATGCTTATATTAAGATGACAGCTTATTTTTATTACGGGGTTCTCTTAAAACGCCAAGGCGATTTCTCATCCGCTGTGCCTTATTTACTAGATTCACTCAATTATTTTAATCAAGAACAGATAGAAGATCGTTACTGTGAAACGCTCTATGAAATCGCGACATTGTATGCGGAATATGATCGCAAAAAGGCGCTTCCATACATACACGAGCTGCTCAAACAGCCTCGTATTCAACCAAACTGTTTATATATGATTAAAATCTATAAATTGATGATTGAAGAGAATCCTCATGATTTGAAAACTTATTTAGTAGAAGCAGCGATTCCTTACTTTGAACACAATCAGCTCCACAATGAGTACTTGTTTGCTCTTAGAACCTTACTTTCCTATGCGGCTTCTGAGCTTGATAAGCGTGCGTATATGTCTTACACAACGAAGCTACTTGATCACTTAGCATCATATATCCCATATTACAAAAAAGCATGACCTTCTGCCGATCGAAGGTCATGCTTTTTCTATGATTAGATGGTTTTTTGTTGATCTGTATCGGGACGGGTGACTTGTTCGACAGAATGAATGTACCGTTTTCTCGCAAAATAATCGTAAGCATGCTGCCCAAAGCCAAGCCAAATGCTGAGTACAATGAATGGGACCGTTCCCCATAATGCAGGGATGTGACAAGCCATTCTCAGCCAAGTATAAATCCCTGAGTTTTTTTGATTTTTCGCTAAGGAAATAGACACGATTCGTTTCTCTGCCTTCTCTTCACTAATTTTATTCAGTCTCAGCAGCTGTGAGTGTCTAAATGATTCAAAGTGAATTCGGTTTTTCCAATCGAGTGATTTCAACAGGTCAATTGCTTTTGCACATGAAGGACTTTGTCCGTCATAAAACACAAGCAGTCTGAGTGATTTGATGGAACGCTGTTCTCTTTTCTTTGATTCAGCGAGCTTCTTTTTTTCTTGATCGAGATAGATGATTTTTTTCATAAATTGATCGCCAGCCCTTTTCCTTCATTTATTTTTTTAGTTCGTTCAAAGGAGATTACAACTAGATTACTATAGTTGCTGGGCCTCTTGTATTGGGAAAAAGCCATCCGATGTGCGTTATATGAGCCTTTAGATAAGGGCAAAATAGCTGATTTCATGGCATATATGAGGTTTTTCAACTAAAAGTGGTTGGGAAAATCGTGATGCTTTGCGGTTTTCTGCGGTATTTGATAGAATTCTGCGGTTTTTCTACATCTTTATGCGGTGTTTTGTAGGTGAAACGCAAAAACAAGATAAAAAAAGACTACTTCCCATTGCGGCGAAGTAGTCTTTTGGTTTATATTTTTGCCAAAACTTCTACTATTTCTTTCTCAATATCTTTCCATAAGTAACGATCTGTCGTATAGTGATGTGCGGCTTCTTTCGCAAACACTTTAAATGCTTCCTCAAAATCGGGTGCATCTTTATCCGGCTTTTTCTTGTCGACAAAGCGCTGAGCTTCTGCTGAGCGAGGTCCCCATTTCCCCACTTCTTTCCCGTCCTGATCAATGATGACGATAATCGGAATCGATCTTGCGGTCCCGTTCGTTAAATACTGATCCATCAGGTCTAGGTGCTCGTCCCGAATGAAATAGCGCGCATCAATCAGTGCTTCATTTGCAATACGCATGAAAATAGGTACATTAACCATCGCATCGCCGCACCAATCTGCCGTGATCACAAGCGCTCTCAGTTTTTTCTTTTGAAGTTTTTGAAGCAGCTCTTTTTCCTTTTGATGAATTGCGTACTGGTTGTACACCGTGAGTAAGTTTTCACGATTTTTCTCCATGTTGTGTACATATGTACGTTCAGCTAATCCCTTTGTAAACCATTCATTTAGTGTCATGTGAACATCCCCCTTACCCTTCAACTTTACCACTTTTGCTATTCTTTTGTCTAAAAAAACCTTCACCTAGTGAAAGGTAAAGGTTCTTTGGACTTATGGACGTCGTTTTCGATTTGGATCCATACCTATCAGCTTAGTGACGAGCACCATTGTGACAGGCAGTGATGTATTCTTTTTATACGCTAAATATTTTCCGCGCCATTCTGGTTTATATTTCTGTTTAAACGACCGTAAGCCGCTGAAACTATACATATATCTGACGTTATTGAAGATGACACTCGCCAAACGTTCTGTCAGAAAGGACTGGTGGAACGTGCCAACATTCGATAATGGCGCCATTCCCATGTTAAAGGATGTGTAGCCTTTTTCTTTCGCCCATTGAAAAAGGTGGATAAAGAGTGCATCCATCATCCCGTTCGGTGCATCATGCATATGACGCATGAGGTCGATGGATATCTCTCCTTTTTGATACATCGGCATTAAGGACACAAAAGATATGATCTGCCCTTGTTCATCCTTTAAAATCGCAATCGGTGCTTTTTGAAGGTAGTCTTCATGGAAATAGCCTAATGAAAATCCTTTTTCTTTTTTCTTGCCCAGCCAGCTGTCAGAGATTTGTTTTAAGGTTGAGATCAATTCCTCTGAAAAGGGCGGCTCCAGCATTTCAAACGTATAGCCTTCTCGTTCAAATTTATTTGCAACAGCCCGTAAGTTTGATTTTTTCTTTCCTGACAAAGAGAACGTTTCTAAATCGACCATGGCTTCTTCCCCAAGCTTAAAGAAGTGAAAACCTAGGTCATGATAAAGCGCCATTCCTTCACGTTCTACTTGATAAAAAGCGACACGATAGCCTGCTTTTTCTGTCTGCTCCAAAAATTCTTCCAGTACAAGCGGATAAGAGGCTCTACGCCCAGAAGGATCTCCAAGCACAATAACGCAGCGGCCAATCCGGCCAAACTGAAGCATCGCCTCTCCATCACTTGAGAAAAACAGCTTTTTGTCTCCCAAAAAACCTAGATGACTAAGAGCATTTCCTCCCTTTTCTTCGAGAAAAGTTTTTAATTTTTCTTCATCTGCTTCTTCGCCGATTGGAACTGCTTTTTTATTAAAAATCAATTTGCTAATGAAAAAGAAAAGAGGGACGCCAATTAAAGCAATCATACTGGTCATCGTGATATGCCGTTCATTATGAACCAAATAGTCCTTGCTTAGGAAATGACCAATTTTCATCCAAATGAAGTTCCCAATGACATTATAGTTAAACAACACGAGTAAATATCCGGCGGCGGCGGCCACAAACTGATTCAAAGAATAAGGGGCCTGCTGCTTCACAAATTGATTTCGAAGCGAGAAAAATACCACCATGATGACCGGCAATATAAAGATCAAACTCAGGTTAAACCCTTTTAGTAAAGTAAACACAAAGCCGCCTGCTAAGGCAATCATTGTCAATAGATAAGACCGTTTCGTTCTTTTATACACTTCAATGGACAAAATCATTAAAATGATCCCGAACATTAAAGAAAGACCATTAAATCCTGATAACAAAAAGCGTGGAATGGTTGTAATCACACCTAAACGATCAACAGGAAGCACAACGGAAGCCATAATGAGCAAACCGCTTCCAAACGTTAAAATGGACAAAGATCCGTACAATAGACGGATGAGCAGCGCTCGGTGCAAAACAATTAAGACGTTCGTTGTTTCAATAGCAGGAGCCATTCTCGGATTGCCTTCAAGACGCCTGAGTGTTGTTCCAGTTAAATCGTATGCCGCTAGACAAAGTCCAAGAATAAACGGGAAAATGGAGTAAACGAAGCGGTACAATACAAGCGCTGTCAGTACCATCTCTTTATCAAACCCAATGTATTGCATACTGAGTAAAAAGATCAGATCAAACGAACCAAATCCGCCCGGAACCATACTGATTAAACCGCCGATTGACGCAATCGCAAAGACGCCTAATACAATACGGACATCAACGTTCATCCCCATAGAGACAACAGCCATGTACATGACAAGACCAGCTGCCAGCCACTCTAAAAACGATGCACCAATATAAGCATAGATCGGGTGCTTCAGTCCGTTTTCACCGCTCTCAATCGAGCTTTTTCGAATGGACGCCATGATGATGTAAATGGGCACAATACAAGCAAAAATAATGACAAATGCCCATAACCACGGCTCCTGACTAATAATACTTTCAACTGGCAGGACCCTAACTAAAATCAAATCACTGAAAATAGATAAGCCTAGCAGAACGGAGGATGTTAAAAGGGCTATGCCTTTCAGCAGTTTTTTCGTATCGGTTATGTATTCCTTGTATAGAAGCGTTCTAAGCCCTGCTCCTGATAAACCACCGAATCCAAGTACACTGTTAAAGGAGTTGGCGATCCAAGAAATTCGGATCGTTTTCCAGCCGCTGATGGGCATATCAAGGCTTTTTCTTAAAATAAAATCATATAAGGACATGGATAAAACAGCGACAAGTCCAAGAAAGACAAGAATAAACAAGTCCATTCGATTCAAGCTGTCAATAATATAAAACGTCTTTTTAATGGAAAGGCCGCTCAGCTCCTGCTTGGCGACAAAAATTAAGACAAGGATGATCACGATCGGAAAGAGCATTTTTAAGATCGTCATACCCGTTTTTTTGTTCCACATGTTTTTCCCAACTTTCTAAGTTGCTTCATTAATTTCAACTGACCATTATTATACAACAAATACCACTTAATTCATGCAGTTTAACATTCAAAAGCTTCATGATACTTTCAATTAGAAGTAAAAATCAGTAATATAAAGAAAAGAGCCGCTTAAAGGAAGTGAACAAGCGTGGAATATAATATTCATGACACCACCGTACTAAAAGAGGAAATCCTATCTCCTGAGGAGAAAAAGACATGGGTGCTGTATATGAAAGTGCTCACTGCTGCAGGACTTGGAGATGTTTCTGAATGGATGAAGCTTGATATGAGTATGCCTCAAATGAAAGTGCTCATGCTGCTCAATAACCATGGCTCTCTTAAGGTGTCCGAAATTGCTGAAAAAATGGGGGCTTCTTTGTCCAATATGACAGGGCTGCTTGATCGGTTAGAACAATCGAACTTTGTGGAACGAAAGCATTCTGAGCGTGACCGTCGAATCATTGTCGTAGAATTGACAGAGGAAGCGAAAAATATTTTCAGAAGTATTTATCAAAAAGGGCATGAAAAAATTAAAAATTCCCTGCAACGGCTCAATGACGAAGAAAAAGAAAAAGTCAATGAAGGTCTAGCCATTTTAGAAAAAGCACTTCGTCCTGAACGTGGATAAAAAAGGAAAAAAGACGGTCACTTGAGGTCCGTCTTTTTTAATTCTTCTTTTCCTTGTTTATCTGGGGTGAAAAGATATTGACGAATGACTTCCCGATCATCCCACAGGAGATAACCTAAACCGATAATGAGAAAAATGATGCTGATCCACGTACCGCCTGGGAGTATATCTTCCAGTTCCTCGATTGTTCTTTCTGCACCTACATTTCCACCATAACGAATCTCAAACAAAACGAATTTTGCTATATAAAACAATGCCGCCGTGCAGATAAACATAGCGCCGACAATTCTTCTACTAGACATGTGTTGACTCCTTTACTTCCACTGATTTCTTTTGATTAATTCCGTGATATGGGCGAGATGATGCTGTGAATGCCAGACGTACATTCCTGTTGCATCATATAAGGACACCGTTTGTTGATCGGCTGGATGGTAATATGCAGCGTTGAAATCTTCCTCTGTCATCTCGCGAAGTAATGCGACCCATCGGCGATGCAGACTGCTGATTAACGGCAGTGATAGACTGATAGACGCCTTGCTGTCAGGAAGTGAAGCAAATGCCTCCTGATCATATGGACGTATGTGCGGTGTTTCTTCTGTCAGCGCAAGCTTAAATCGCAAGTAGGCGTTCAGATGGCTGTCCGCTACGTGGTGAATGAGCTGACGAACGGTCCATCCTCCTGGCCGATATGGGGTATCCAGCTGATCATTTGTCAATGGGACAACTGCCTCTTCATACTTTTGAGGAATGAGTGCCAGCTCATCAATCCATGCCTCCAGCTGCTTTTTCGTTTGTTGGTCCACCGGTTCATATAAGCCAATCGGATATTGTAATGATGTCATCTACTGCCCCTCCTTAAAATCCTTCTAGAACAAATTTACCTATCATCTTCCCTTGCTCAAGTGTTTGATGTGCCTGCTTCAAATTGGCGGCATTGATGGGGCTGAGCACCTTTGTTAATGTATGTTTTAACTTCTTCTCTTCAAATAATGTACTCGCTTCTTTTAAAAGCTCGTGCTGCTTCATCATATCCGATGTTTTGTACATCGGCCGTGTGAACATGAATTCCCATACAAATGCAGCACTTTTATTTTTGAGTAATTGAATGTCTAAATGCTGCTGATTTTCAACAATGGTACAGATCGTCCCTTGAGGTTTAATCGCTTCTGCCATCCCTTTGAAATGGCCATCTGTATCATTTAAGCATAAAATGTAATCCACTTCGCCAATCCCTTTTTCCTGAAGCTGCGCTAAGAGCGGCTGATGATGGTCAATGATATGATCAGCCCCTAATGAGAGACACCATTCATTTGTTTCAGGTCTTGATGCAGTGGCGATCACAGTCGCCTTTGCTAATTTGGCGAGTTGAATGGCGATAGAGCCCACTCCGCCTGCTCCACCGATGATCAGCAAGGTCGAGCCTTCTGCATTCCGCTTCATATGCATTCGGTCGAATAGCGCTTCATATGCCGTAATTGTTGTAAGAGGCATGGCAGCTGCTTCGGCAAAAGAGAGATTTGCAGGCTTTTTCGCCACAATTCTCTCATCCACAAGCTGGTATTCACTATTTGAGCCTTGTCGCGTGATATCTCCTGCGTAATAGACGTGGTCACCCGGCTGAAACAACGTACACGCTTCGCCCACTTCCACCACCGTACCGCTTGCATCGTAGCCAAGAATTTTCAATTCATCTTCTTTCTGATTCTTCGGTGACCTCACCTTTGTATCCACTGGATTCACCGACACAGCCTCTACTTTCACCAAAATATCCCTGCCAGCTGCTTTGGGCTTTGCCACCTCCTGATCGATCAAGCTTTGTTCATGCTCAATTGGCAAATACTCAAATAATCCAACTGCTTTCACTCGCTCGCACTCCCTTTCTCCATGCTTCTTTTCCACATTTTATCATACATTTCTGATGCTGATGGATCAGTCAGCAAGCGATTGCACATTTAGGATTTCTTCAAAGCCCTTCGTTCCCTCACGATGTAAGAAGGACGAGCCTTTTGTAAAGAGAGGACATAGGTGAACCAGCCGCTCGATTTAAAAAAGTACTGAACATAATAAAACTGAATGTGCTGCAAGAAAACGACGATGAACAGAAAAATTGTGAATAATAGCGTCACAATGTCTCCCTGCATCGATCCACTGATCAATAACATCACAAAACCGAGCATCATGAGCTGTTCGAGCCTCTGCACGATCTGGACAACGAAATGTCCCCGTTTTGTTAGGTCACCTGATTGACGCTTTCGAATGTTTCTTGATTTATAAAACCATACGATACTTGTCACTAGATGATGAATGATAAAAAGAGCGATCATGACCATAAATAAAGGAGTTGATTCAAAAAGGTCTTTTATAATGAATGGGATCACCAAAAAATAAAATGCGGTAAATGCGTGTCTAGCTGATAAGAGAAATAGTTGTTTTTCTATGTATCGCTGCATGTGTCTCACCTCTATATGTAGTACGTCTCATTTGTCATAAGGTTTCTTCTGCCTATCAAAAAAGGATGCCCTGAAAAAGGCATCCTTCATGAATCAAACTTAAAATGCAGCACTCAGTACGACAGGGCCTTGCGGAAGCTTGTTATCCTTTTTTGGTTCAAGGGTGACAGCCACAGTATCCCATGATTCGTTTGCTTCTTTTTCAGATAACGCATAGGTGACGGTGCCCTCCCCTTTGCTATCTGTTTTAAAGGCACCGGCCGGAACAGGCTGATCTCCTTTAATGAGCCATACTTGATAAACAGCTGATGAATCAAGCTGATCTTTTAATCCGTCGGCACTCACGACAAGCTCTTTTTTGCCGTGATGCTCAATCACTGAAAAAGCACCCGTTGTTTTTGCTGATTCGGCAGATGCCAGTGATTTTGTCGCAACAACTTTGACAGGTTGTTCTGCTTGATCTGTTCCATTTGTTAAGAAATACACGTTCCCAGCTGCAGAAATGAGAAGTAGTGCGGCAACGAGAGGCAAAAGCCATTGATTTTTTTTCTTCATTGGCGGTTTCATCTCATTTGCATCACGAACCATTTTGAGATCTTGAGGCGGGTTCGATGTTGCAGCGATTGTTGTCTCTCGTATCTCTTCTTCAAATACCCTGGATAAAATGCGGTCTTTCATCCCTGCCGGAGGCGTTTCGTCCTCTGCTAGAAACGGAATATCAGACATGAGCGATGTCAGTTCTTCAAGCTCTTCTTTGCAATCCGAGCAATGTTTGATGTGCTCTTCAAACTGCGCCTTTTCTTCTCCTTGTAAATGCCCGTTAAAGTAATCAATGACTTGATGTTTACACTGAGTCATGCCTCTTCCTCCTTTCCTCCGCGAGACAGTTTCGTTCGTAAATGCTTCAATGACAATCGAACTCTTCCCTTCACCGTTCCAATAGGAATGCCTAGTTTTTCCGCAATGCTCTTTTGTGTCATTCCTTTAAAATAGACATCTTCGATGATGGTTTGCTGTTCTTTCGACAATGTTGATACTGCTTCACGTATGATTTGTTTTTCTTCGTTCCATTCTACTTCTTTTGACACATCTTCTTGATGATCTGCCAAGTATTCAATATGCTCATCTTCAAGAGCTGTTTCATTTCGGTGTTTCCTTAATAGATCGATTGCCGTGTTTCGTGACATCATAAATAACCATGAGGAAAATTTCCCTTTATCTGTATTATATTCTCCTATGCCGCGCCAGAGCTTGATAAAGACTTCTTGAAGTACTTCCTCCGCCAGCTCACGGTTTCCAGTCATTTTATAAATAAACGAATATAACACACGTTCATAGCGATCGTACAATATTTCAAGCGAGGGCTTGTGTCGATCATGTTTGATCTTGTGATACAGCTCAAAATCCTTCAGTGTGTCCATGGTCATCTCCTTCCTTTTTCATGAGAAAGAGCATTATGCATTCATCATGAAATCTTCACGTATGGCTCATCACTCAAATTGCTGAGATAAGCCTCCTTTGTACTTTACTCTTTTTTCAAGGAGAAAAAAAGAGCGCTGAAAAAGGAAATGTGTTCCTCATGAGAATGTACTTACTAAACGGATGGATTGACCATTTGGATCACCCGCCTCAAGGAAAGTCAAGAATCCATGTGTTTCATTCACTGTTCAGTTGATTTTAGCAAACTCTCGTCAGGCTCTCAATTTACATCAGGTAGAACACATCCTTTCATCATGTCATAATAGAACGAAACAGGAGAACTGGAGTGTCCGTAAATGATTGTAACGATTGTTCTTTTTTTATTAGCTGGTCTGGCTGAAATAGGTGGCGGTTACCTTGTCTGGCTGTGGCTGCGTGAAGCAAAACCCGTCAGCTACGGAATCGCAGGTAGCCTCATCTTGGTCGCTTACGGCGTCATCCCTACATTCCAGCAGTTCCCGACCTTTGGGCGGGTTTATGCGGCCTATGGCGGTGTTTTTGTCGTTCTCGCTGTGTTTTGGGGCTGGTGGGTCGATCGCAAAACCCCTGATTTCTATGACTGGATGGGTGCTTTGATCTGTTTAGCTGGTGTCAGTGTGATGTTATTTGCCCCCCGTAGTTAAAGGTCGGATGATGATCACACGCTAAAAAGCCGGCAATATGCCGGCTTTTCCTCTTTTACATTCTAAACTGTGTTTCATACAAACGCCGGTACATCCCGTCCATTTCCAGCAGGTCTTCATGCCTGCCTTGCTCCTTGATACCCTCTTTTGTTAAAACCACAATCCGGTCAGCATGCTGGATGGTCGCTAGGCGATGCGCAATAATAAACGTGGTTCGTCCTTCAGATAGTTCTTCAAGTGAGCCCTGAATAAAGGATTCTGTCTCCGTATCCAGAGAAGATGTGGCTTCATCTAAAATAAAAATTGGCGGATTTTTAAGGAAAATACGTGCAATGGAGATACGCTGTTTTTGTCCGCCAGATAACATCATCCCGCGTTCACCGATGATCGTATCAAGCCCATTTGGCAAGCTATTTACAAGATCCTTCAGTTGGGCTTTCTCCACTGCCTGCCACACTTCTTCATCAGATGCATCGAGTTTTCCGTATAAAATGTTTTCTCGGATGGTCCCATGGAATAAATAAATATCTTGCTGGACGACACCAATTTGTCTCCGCAACGAAGGCAGTGTCATCTTTCGTGTCTCTATGCCATCAATTGTAATGGTTCCCTCCTGCCATTCGTAAAAGCGTGGCAGTAAACTGCAAAGCGTCGATTTCCCAGCACCAGAGGGACCTACGACCGCAATGGTCTCTCCTTGTTTCACCTCAAGATTGATGTCATGAAGAACCGGTTTGTCTGATTCATATTGAAAAGACACATGCTCAAAAACGATATCCCCTTTTAACTGATCAACTTCAATGGCATCATCCGCATCCTTTTCATCAGGTGATTGATCGATGAGTGATACAAATCGTTTAAAGCCCGCTGCACCTTTTGGATACATTTCAATGACTGCATTGATTTGTTGAATGGGTCCTAAGAAGATGCCTGTTAATAGCACAAATGATACAAATTCCCCATACGTCATATTTTTTTGCAGCACAAACCATGCGCCGCATACAAGGCCAAACACTGTCACACTCTTAATAAGAAAATGACTGACAGCGGTATGCACAGCCATCATTTGATATGTGGTTAGCTTTGTCTTTCTAAATTGCTCGTTATGTTCAATAAATCGGTCCATTTCATGTGATTCATTTCCGAATGCTTTCACAACCCTTATGCCACTAATATTGTTTTCCACACGTGAATGGAATTGACCAATACTCGAGAACATTTTATCAAAAGCAGCAGACATTTTTTTCGTAAAGTAGACGGATAATCCGATCAAGAATGGAACGACAATAAATGTGAGAACTGCCAGCTGCCAATTAATCGACAGCATCAAGCCAAAGGCACCCGTGAGTGTCATGATAGCGATAAATAAATCCTCCGGGCCATGATGCGCGATTTCTCCAATATCCATTAAATCATTTGTCATACGGGACACGAGTTTTCCCGTTTTCTTTTTGTCAAAGAAGCGAAAGGACATTCTTTGTACATGAGAAAATAGCTGATTCCTCATATCCGTTTCTATATTAATGCCTAATTTGTGCCCAAAATAGGTCACGACATAATGCATCGTAGAGCTGATCACGTATAAACTGAGGAGCAGAATACCCCAAAACCAAATGGCATCCCAATCACCATTTGGCAGCAAATCGTCCATCACTTTACTGATGGCAAGGGGAAAGGATAATTCGAGTAAGGCTGCCAGTACCGCACAGGAAAAATCTAATATAAACAGCCCCATATATGGTTTGTAGTATGAGAAGAAACGCTTTAACAATTGACAGACCTCCTACCGATCAGACATTTCTGTCAATATGTCAGCAAACTCTTCCGCTTGATTGGCTACTGCAATCGGATCGTAAGGCCAGAAGAACTCTGTATCCATTTGATAGGTCTGCTCTTTTTTGACAGATTCTAGACTCTTCCAAATAGAATTGTTTTTATCAAATGTTCCGCCGTTGCTTTCATCAATGAAAATGTAGTCTCCTGCATATTCAGGAAGGGTTTCATAAGAAATGACTTCATACCCTGTTTTACTTTTTAAAATCGTATCTCTGACCTGTTTTGGCGGGTTTACCTGTAATTGCTCATATAATGCCTGCCCGCCTCGGTAAATTCCGTTACCATATACATAGACATCATTTTTAAAAGCGCCCATGATCGAGACCGTTTCATTCTCTTTTAAAGCAGACTTCACTTTTTTCCTAGCAGCCTCAATTCGTTGATCGAAGGCGGTGAGAAATGCTTTTCCTTCCTCTTCTTTATTTAAAATTTTTGCCAGTGTCGTCAATTCTTCATGCGCATCTTTGAAAGAGCCGTAAGGATACACGATGGTAGGGGCTATTTTTTTGTACACATCATAGACTTTTTCATCCTGTACGGCTGTGATAATCAGATCAGGCTTTAAGCTAAGTGCTTTTTCAGCTGAACGCTCGTCACTGATGTCCTCTATTCCTTTTATCTTGCCCTTTAAGTGTACGTTCTTTAAATCCTGCGTTGTCGATCCAACAGGCTGAACGTCAAGTGCAATCACACTCCCTAAATATCCATCTACGAGAATTCGTTTAGGTTCAGCTGGAATCTCTATCTTTCCTTTCACTGTTTCAACCGTTTTCGTTTCTTGCTTTGATTCTGCTGTTTTGGCCTGTTCTTTATTGCCACAAGCCGTCAATATCATTAGAAGAATGACAGCACATATCCAATACGTCTTTTTCATCTCCATATTCCTCCTTCATTTTCGCCACTACAAATGAGAATAGTTATCAATTACTAGTCTCATGTATTCTATCAACCTCAACTGTCGTGGTCTATGGAGGATTCTCGCAACTTACATATGGATAATTGTTGGATAGGCTGACTGTGTCAATTGAGAGACAAACCGGTCCATCAAAAGAAGTGCACGCTCTCCTTCATCAAATCGAAACTCCTCCAGTTTTACTGGATAAAAGGTACCATTTTTCACAGCCGATAATTGACGAAGAACATCACTTTCTTCCATTCGCTTGTCCATTTGCTTATACCACCCATATTGGTCAGAGACAATAAAAAACATATGATCCGCCTCGTATTCTCCAAGTCTCTCTAAAGGAATGACTGTATGTTGATTAGGAAGAAGAACTTCTTCTAAAATGGCTTTTGGAGGTTTTAAGCCAAGCGTTTCGTAAAGATAGAAGGCCCCTCTTACCTCATAGGACCACATATACACTTTGTCATGTCCTCTCATTTCATAGATCGCAACGGTCTCGCCTTTTTCTCTAAAGGAAGACAGGGTGTTTCTTGCCTGTTGACTAAGTTGTTCAAATCGTTTCACCCAATCGTTTGCCTCATTTTCTCTTCCTAAAAGGCGTCCTATAGACAGTACATCTTGTACAGCATGATGACCAGCGTATGGCAGAACAAGAACAGGTGCGATTTGCTCCAATCGCTTGATCAATGCAGGTTTTGAATAATAATAGTTAGGGACGATGATGACATCTAATTGAAGTGATTTAAAGACGTCATCAGGCGTGTGTTCATTTATGACGAGCGAACTAGCCAGATGTTCTTTGAGTATATCTGAATGGAGATCGGTTTCTTCGTCAATACAAACAGGCTCAATGCCTATTGCAACCAATGACCCGACAAATTGAAAAGCAGCAATCCGCTCTGGTCTTCGGTTCATTCGAAACTGACTGGGCGTTCTTCCTGTTTTTTGACGGAACTTCCTGCTGAAATATAAACTGTCTGCATACCCGACTTGCCGTGCTATGATTTGAATTTGATCGTCTGTTTGCAGAAGACGTTTTTTGGCTTCGTCTATTCGAATTTGTGCAATGTATTCTGTCACACTCATCCCCATACTTTGTTTGAAAAAGGTAGAAAAGTAACTCTCATGAAACCCCATCTTATGAGCTAAGTCTTTTCTTGTTAGTTTTTGATCATAATGCTCAGCCATATACTGCAAGATCATGTTAATCGAATAATGCACTTTTTCGTTGTATGGCTTGGATTGTTTGCGGAAAATGAACATGATTTCTTCCAGCCATTTCGCCTGTTCTTGTATGATTTGGCTCGCCTGTATTTGTTTGATGTAAGAAAAAAGGACGGCAGAGCCTTTCACCACTTCCCCGTTATCAGGGAGATGATCATGATTCACCTTATAGACCAATTCATTTTGTGCATCATGTGCCAGAGTGAATTGGTCAAATGTGACCGTATAGATCACTACTTGCTTGCTGGATAAAGATTCAACCATGACATCTATTCCTGAGCGGATCAACACACTGTCTTTGGCGTTTAGCTCATATCGAATTCCTTCCATGTCAAGTCTCACCGCACCGTCCGTAGTCAAGAACATCAGTGAAGATGTTTGCCATGAGTCCGTTTGTTTCACAGAAAGAGATCGTTTACTGCTTTCTTTCATGCGAAGAATTGTATGAGTATAGGCGGTCATTTTCTCTTTCTCCTTCCATATAAAAAAGTGCTAAAATAAACCATTTTAGCACTTCAATGTCTGACTGAATGGTGATTATCGCGCTCCAGCCGTTTGTAATTCTTTGTTTTTCTCTTTAAAGCGTTCATTATGTGAAGACACGTACGCTACTTTTTCTGCTTCTGGTTCGATGTATAGCTTTGCGCTATTGAGTGCATTGACTCCATCAACAAACGTACCGGCAATTAAACGCACTTTACTTTTATGTGTGCATAAGTCGCCAACTGCATAGACGCCAGGTAAATTGGTTTCCATCTTTTCATTGACCTCGATGAGTCCCCACTCACCTTGCTTGAGTCCCCATTCTGATAGAACACTTAAATCACCTTTCATGCCATGGTTGACGATGACAGCATCGGTTTCGATTCGTTCGATGTCGCCTGTTTCTAAGTGTTGAATGGTGACGGCTTCAATTTTGTCACCTTGACCATGAAGCTCTGTGAGTTCATGCGGTGTGAGAATGCGAGCACTAGATGCTTTCATGTTGGCGACGTTTTTTTCATGTCCGCCAAACATATCACGACGATGCACAACGGTCACACTTTCAGCAATTGGAACGAGGGCATTTGCCCAATCAACCGCTGAGTCTCCTCCTCCAGAGATGACCACCCGCTTTCCTGCAAACGTCTTTAGCTCCTGCACGGTGTAATAAAGGTTTGTTACCTCATAACGGTCTGCATGCTCGATTTCAAGTTTTCGCTGAACTGGAATTCCGTGACCCATCGCTAAGATGAGGGTCTTTGTCAAATGACGATCGCCATTTTCAGCCGTCAGCAGGATATGACCATTCTCATCCCGCTCGAATTGCGTGATTTTTTGATTCAACGCAATCTCTGGTTCAAATGTTTTCGCCTGTGTTTCTAGCTGCTGAATCAGCTGTTCACCTCTTGTTGGCGGCAAACCGCCCACATCCCAAATGACTTTTTCAGGATATAGGAGGATTTTTCCGCCAAGGCTTTCGTTATACTCCAGTACCTTCGTCTTTAAATCCCGCATCCCACTATAAAAGGCGGTGTACATTCCTGCTGGACCGCCGCCAATAATGGTGACGTCAAACAATTCAAGCTGATCTGTCATTTGAGTCCCTCCGTTTTTTCATCGATTGATCTATTTATAAGTGATATTGATTCTCATTATCATATGTACCTATTGTAGTCTACTCTGGTGAAAGGAATCAATAGCTTTCTGCAAAAAAAGAACAGGACGAGCGCTTTCTCGTCCTGTCATCCATCACACAATCGTTAATCCAAGGTCCTTTAATTCCAGCGAAACAAGTCTTGCAATCGCATCTGCTCCTTCTTTTGTAAAGTGCGTGCGATCCTCTATGCCTGTTGACAGCATAAAGTAAGAAGTCGTTTTCTCTATGCCGGAAATTTGATAAAACTGAAGGCTTGCCGTATTTAAATCTACAAGAAGGACTTCTTCTTCATCAGCTAGTTCTTTCATCGCGGCACAGTAATCAGGGAAATCATTGATATATTCTCCGTCTTTTTCATGAAAGCGGCCGACTGGCGTTAATAAAAGCGGTGTAGCTCCTTTCGCTCTTGCTCCGTGAATATATTGAGACAAATAGCTTTTATACGTTGTGAAAGGATCTGTATGCCGTTCCGGCTTCTCCGTTGAAGCATCATTGTGCCCCATTTGTGTAAACAGCCAGTCCCCAGGCTGAATGTCAGCTAATATTTTATCAAGCCGTCCTTCTTCAATGAATGTTTTTGAGCTTCTTCCACCGATTGCGCGGTTGTCGACGCTCACACCCTGCGCTGTGTAGCGATGTAAAAACTCTCCCCACCCTCCTTGAACAGGACGATCTGGGTAAGATGAAACGGTTGAATCACCAGCTAAATAGATGGTTGTCATGTTCATACGCCTCCTTTTTCATCTAGCCACTCTAATAAGCGATGCGGACATCCAAGTGGCTGCTGAAAAGATATGAAACAATCAGCATCGCTACTTCATTCATTCTCTTTTTAATGATCAAAACCCTGCTTACCTGTAGATGTGAATACGTTAAATATGCGGCGGAAGTTCTACTTTTGTCTCAACGGCTTGCTTTAACGCCTGAAGCATATAGCCAATTCCTTTATATGGAGCCAGCGGATAAATCGCTGTCTGATGAGGAAGTAATAACGGATCGATCACCTTTCGATATTTCTTTCCACCTAGTATCACTAATTCATCATATGCAGTGAGATGTTTTTCATGAAATTGCTGACTTAGTGCTTCTCTTGTTATCTGATCAGTATGCGGTATACCAAAAGCCACATCATAATTTTCATGAATAATATCATCTGCCTTTAAGAATCCATGCTTCGCTGAAATGATTAGGTAGTCTGAAAAGAACGTTCGGGCATAGCTTTTCGTACGCTGATGCAGCGGACTTAAATAAACGAGGTTCGCCGGCTGGCTCCCTGCCTCTGGATGGACGTCCCACATTTTCTTCGCCCCACATGGAATGATACAAACTCGCTTCACTTGATTTTCTCCTTCCTTCGTTGATACTTCCGATACAACATACAACCTAGCGCTGTGCCAAGTGTATTTAAGAGAATATCATCTATATCACTGCTTCTTGTAATCATACCAGATTGTGAGAATATCCATTGAAGGATTTCGATGATCGCTGACAAGATCAACCCAGCCAGCACCGCCTTTTGAAAGCGACATGTCCGAAAGGCTTGATATAGAAAAAAACCGAGCGGCACAAATAAGAGAATGTTCCCTGCCAAATTTAACAAGACAAGGTTTGGATAGCCATGCTGAAAGGCGTGTAGGTTTTGTTGAATGGAGTGGAAGGGAATCAGATTGACGCTCACTTGATCTTTTGGTGCCGAAAAGCGATTCGGAAAGACCGTTAAATAAAAGAGAACATTCGTATATACAAATAGAAAAGCAAGGACCATTTCTGTTCGTAAATAGATAAAACGTTGCTGTTTTTTTGCCAGTCTATATCTCATATTTAGATAGAACGGGACGAGCAGAAGGAAATAAGCCATTGAAAACATAGCACTGGATGTCATACAAATAGCTGCCCCTTTCTTACACCATGCTTGACCATATTACAGGTTATTCAGGCTTTCCTGTATCTATTCATCACTTATTCTCACAATTCATGCGATATTGACAAATCGTCATTTTCTCGGTATACTGACTGACATTCAGTCATTTTAAGGTCGGTGATCCTGTGTCAAAACGAGAAAAAATTATGCTTGCTGCGATTGATGCCTTTAAAGAGAAGGGAATTGAAAAGACGACTATATCGGATATTGTGAAAACAGCAGGAGTAGCGCAAGGAACTTTTTATTTATATTTTCCTTCAAAGCTGTCTGTCATGCCTGCCATCGCTGAACATCTAATCGCACAGATGGTCCCTGCCATTGAAAAGGAACTCACTCAGCATGCGGATGTACTTGATCAAGCAGATGCACTAGTTGAATTTATTTTCTCTTTTACAAGACAATACCGTGATGTTCTTGCCCTAACGTATTCAGGTTTAGCTGCCACCGAGCATTTAAAGGAATGGGAAGATATTTATGAGCCGATTTACAAATGGGTCGCTTCTTTTTTAGAAAAGGCAAAACAGGACAAAAGAGTACGTGCGAACTTGAACTGTCAATATGCTGCGAAATTCATTATCGGTTTACTTGAATCATCAGCTGAGCAAATGTACTTATTTACAGAAACAGATACAGAAGAGGTTCTGATTCAAAAACGAGAGGTGAAGCAATTTCTCCTTTACGCACTTGGCATAGAGACACCTTAACTTAGTACAGCACTTGCTGTACGCTCTTTTTTGGTTTCAAAATGACGAATCGTCAGTTTTCAGTTTTAGGAGGAAATACGATGAAAAAAAGCTGGATGTATGTTGCACTCACATGTTTATTTGAATTATTTTGGGTGTTTGGTTTAAATAGAGCTGATGCTGTGTGGGAGTGGGCGATCATTATCTGCCTGATCCCGGTTGATTTTTATTTTTTAATGAAAGCCTGCGAGAAGCTGCCGACAGGGACTGTGTACGCCGTGTTTGCAGGAGTTGGAACGATTGGTACATCTTTGATGGATTATGCGCTGTTCGGCGGTTCGTTTTCATTAGAAAAGCTTTTATTTATGGGCATTTTAATTCTCGGAATTATTGGACTGAAGGTGTCTGATGGAGATGCACATGAGCAGAAAGGAGAAGCGGTATAAATGGGCTGGTTTTTTGTACTGTTGGCCTCTGCCTGTGAAATTGGCGGAACCATTGGTCTCAATATGTTTAGTAAGAAAAAGCAACTCACGACAGGCATTATATTTGTCGGCGGATTTGCCTTATCCTTTTTGTTTTTGTACGCCTCGTTCTCTTCCGTTCAAGTCTCCGTTGCCTATACGGTTTGGATTGGACTTGGAACAGCGGGTTCTGTCTTGTTTAATATGATTCTATTTAAAGAGCCGAAAAACATGATTCGTATCCTCAGCTTGCTGCTGATTGTGATTGGCGTCGTTGGGCTGAAGTTATTTGCGTAATAGAAAAAGCAATGGAATAGATTATCCATTGCTTTTTAAGTTAATTTTTATACTTTTCTTGGTACGCTTTAAATTGTTTTTCGTATTTTTTCAACTTTTCCCCATCGACTTTTGAATTTATTTTCGGTTTCCGCTTTCCAATTACCATTACATCTTTATCTACAATAGGACTTGATAAAAAGATGTATGGTGCAAAACGATCACACTTCGTATTTGGAAGGGTGACGGATAATCTAGCGTATTCTTCTGTCGGGAATTGGTTTGAAATGTCAAGTTCCTTGAGTCCCTCTAATGCCGATATTGGCTCTAAAGACTCGTCCTTCACTTTTATATTTGATAAGCACAGATATTTTAAATTCTTGAGGTATCTTAAAGGTTGTAGAGTATTTAAGTTTAATGTATTCCAAATCCCACCTGACAATTGCAACCATTCTAAACCAGTGTTTTTTTGCAAAGGAGCTATGTCATTCAACTTTGAAAAATCTGTTATGGATAAAGATTTTAAAAAAGTGTTTTTTGATAGATCCCATAAACTTTGTGCCTTTGTATTCCATTCAAGTGACAATACCTCAACATCTTGAAGAGAACTGATGATTGATAAATCTTCTACTCTCAGTTCACGCATATAGAGCATTTTGGGATTAACTAAGCTCAAGATCGTATTGAATTCCTTTTGGCTCACTTTGTAAATCCACAATTTCGTGAGGTTAGAAAAAGAGTTCAACCTTTCAATATTTTTTGTTTTTCCTGTGATTACTAACTCAGTGGCATTTTCATCTACATCGGCTAAATCATGAACAGCTTCTGGTCGTGCATCATGACGAAAAATATATTCAGGGTCTTCTTTGAGCATTCTTTTACCTCCACACCTACGAATGATGGATATCTAAATGAATTTTATCAGAAGTTTGGAGTCAAAACATGATTCTTTCCGATATTTCTGCCGAAGAAATAGGGGAAGGGATAAAAACTAGATGATCTTCCTTGGTCCGTTTAACCACAATCGGCTAGTTATTACGCCTATTTTCAATCCATTTTATAAAATCTTTATTATCTAAAATATGGAGCAACAACATATCTGACGATAGCTCGTACTCTTTCATATAAACAAATAAAAGAACTCCAATTCATATACGAATTAGAGTCCTCATTATATGACTAATACAATTTTCCCACCTTAAAACCGAACCCGTTAATCAAAGCCCTTCCTTTTTTATTTCTCGTTTAATGTGGATCATGCTGCTCAAGCAAGAGATCCATTGCGTAAATCGATTCGCCTTTTTCATCCAATAAAAAGTATACAATCAAAGGCTCTCCAAAGGACCCTGTCTGCTGCGTGAACAAAACACATGTGAATTTTTCAATACCTATCGGAATCTTTCTTCTTAATAAAGGATGAAGAATAGGCGAAGTCCGAATTGTATCTATATCCACATCCCAACGTTCGTTTTTTAAAGTGGGATAATGCTCTACTAACAATTGGTGTAACATGTCGGTCGTGAGCGTTGCTTTTCCATCAAACTCATCATCTATTATGTTGGTGTTATACATCCGACGGTTGCTTATCCTTTGAAGCATTGATTCGTATTCCTTTTAAGACAAATCGTTTCTGGCCATCAAGAGTACAAGTGATCAATGTCAGTTCATTTTTCCCGCGATCCTTTAGTACATCAACATCCGTCGGTTCTATCGTAGCTGAGCTGACAATTTTGTATTCGTATGTTTCTGCTTGATGATGTAAGACGACTTTTTCTCCTTTCGGCACCTCTGGCAGCTGCCGGAAAAGCCGGTCGCCTCTATACCCTCTATGGCCTGCAATCGTGAAATTTCCTTCCCCTGGCATTTGATGAGATTTGATTTGAGTCAGTGCAATACTTAAATTTTCTTTTGATGTAACAGGTAGCACTTTTTCATTTAAATCAATTGACGGGATCTCAAGCTCCATCGTATCTCGCAGGTCTTCTTCTGACACAGTTAAATGTGGAATAGAAGAAAGGGCATCACTGTCATTTTCTTCAATCATTTTCAATGCCTCTTCCATGGCTGCTGCCTCTTGAGACGTTCGCCACTCATATAGAAAAGGAACGGAGATGAGCATTAGTCCTGCGACCACCAAAAAGCTGCCTAATAAGGTTCTTTTTTTCATCAATACACTCGTTCCTTCCTTTTACTGAATGGTCCTTCTTCTGACTACAAGAAGAACAGTTCCAGACACTACTAGTAAAATCCCTGCATACATCAAATAACGTAGCCATTCTTCTCCCGTCTTCGGCAATTCACCGTTTGAATCATGAGGCGGATGTTGATCCCCTTGATCTGAGGCTGGGGGATTCGTGTGGTCCTCTTCATTCTTCATTGGAGCATTTTTTACAATCAATGTCTTGATCTCCACTTCGCCCATTTGAATTGTAAAAGCGAGTGGTTTTTTTAATGCTACATAACCATTTGGAGCTTTCGTCTCTGTGAGTGTATATTCACCAGGTTTAAGCCCTTTGACAATGGCTTCTCCGTCTTTTCCTGTTGTTATAGATTTTATCGTTTTCCCAGCTTTTGTACGAATGTCGAAGGCTGCACCTTTTAAGGTTCTATCTGTCTGCTGGTCTACCTTTATGATACGCAGACTTCCTAAAATCAAGTGATTCTTCGCTGTTACTTGAAGAGGCTTCTGCTGATTTTTCTCAATCGTAAACCGGATCGGCTGATCATCTAATTCATAGCCGTGAGGCGCTTTCGTTTCAACGAATTGATATTCTCCCGGTTTTAGATCGTTGATGTGAAGCTTTCCTTTTTGATCCGTTACAAGTGATTTCTGCAACGTTTTCCCGTCTTTACTCTGAAGAGCAAACTCTGCGTTTTCCAGCGTGTGTCCCTCATCATCTACTTTGGTCAGTTCCACTGCTCCCGGCGTCAGTTTGTTGATCATTTCTACTTTTGCTGGTTTGTCTTGACCTAATCGAATCGTAAATGAGACAGGTGTCTGATCCAATTCATAGCCGGCAATGCTTGCTGTTTCGACAAATTGATAGGTTCCTGGCTTCAGTTGATCGACTGTCAGTTGACCGTTTTTGTCTGTCTTTAAGTCTTTCTTCACACGCTGATCGTGCGCATCAATCAGGTCAAAGGTCACGCCAGCGAGCAACTGACCATCCTCCCCTTTTTTCTCAAGCTTCACAGCACTTGTCGTCCGAATATTTTCTTTCGTCACTTTCACCAGTTGATTTGGATTGAAATCAATCTTGAAGTCTACTGGTTCTGCATCAAGTTGATGTCCAAAAGGAGCCTTCGTTTCAACCAATTGGTAAGCGCCTGGTTTCAAATCGTTGACAGTGATGATGCCTTTTTCGTTGGTTGTTAAACCTGACATCAATTCTTTACCATCATCATTGAAAAGGGTAAATTCTGCGCCTTTCAATCTTTCTTGTTCTTCCCCTATTTTAGTTAGTTCTACAGAACCTTTCTTGAGCTGATTGATTGCCTCCACTTGAATCAAGTCTTTTTGACCTAATTCAACTTCAAAGACAAGTGGTTTCGCACTCAATTCATAGCCTTCAAGACTCTTTCTTTCAACAAATTGATATTCCCCAGGTTTTAAACCTGTGAAGGTAATCTTTCCATCCTGATTGGTTGTAATCCCTTCTCCTCCTGCCACTATCTTTCCTTTGGCATCAGATAGATCAAAGACAACCCCTTCTAATGATTTCCCATCTTCACCTTTTTTGTGTAACAGCACTCCGCCAGTTGTGCGGCTATTTTCTTTTGTCACACTGACCAGCTTCTCAGGGTTAAATGGAATAGCAAAAGTGACAGGTGTTTCGTCAAGCTCATGACCGAATGGCGCCTTCGTTTCAACAAACTGATAGGTTCCAGGTTTCAGATCGTTGACGATGATCTTCCCGTTCTCATCTGTGACGAGACCTGTTTTTATCTCTTTTCCATTTGCATCTACTAGCTTGAATTCTGCTCCTTCAAGCACATCATTCTTTTCACCGAGTTTCGTGAGCTGGACAGCTCCAGTTTTGAGATCATTGATCACTTTGATCTCTGCCGGTTTTTTTTGTGCGATTTCGATGGTAAACGGATAAGGTTTATTTTTCTTTTGGTAACCATCAATACTCTCTGTCTCCACAAGCTGATATTTGCCCGGTTTGAGGTTGTCGACCAACAGCTTCCCATCTTCATCTGTTGTCAAATCTTTACGCACGACTTTGTCATTTTGATCCAAGACTTCAAATCGAACACCTTGAAGCTTCTTGCCATCTTCCCCTTCTTTCATCACTTCTAATGCACTTGTTTCATAGAGGTTCTTTTGTGAAATGATGACTGGTTCTTTTGGATCGAGTGGTACTTCAAATGTGATGGGTGTTTCATCTAATACATAACCGTCTGGTGCGTTTGTTTCGATGAGCTGATACGTACCCGGTCTTAGTTCATTGATCGTGATCTTGCCATCTTTTCCTGTGACAAGCGCACCATTTAGCTCATGCCCATCTTGATCTAAGAGCTTGAACTGTGCACCTTCTAGTCTCTCTCCGCCTTCACCTATTTTGCTCAATTCTGCAGAGCCTTTGATGATGTCATTTACTGCGGTGACAACCGTTGTTTCTGTTTGATTTTCTTTAATGGTGAACGGCCATTTTTGCTGATTTAATTGATAGCCTTTCGGTGCGTTTGTTTCAACAAAATAATAGGAACCTGGCTCAAGATGTTTGAATAGGATTTCTCCTTTTTCATCCGTTTTCAAATGGGTTTGGACGGTATCTCCAGATTCATTTTTCAGTTCAAATTCTGCATTTTCTAATGCCGCACCCGTTTCTTTGTCTTTTTTCGTGAGCTTCACATGCTGGCGGATTTCTTGGTTTTGCACCGTCATGCTGTTTCCTATTTTCGTTTGATCTCCTGATTCGTAAGGCTGATCAATCGTGACATTGATCGGTTCCTTCGTTTTCAAATAACCATCAGGTGCTTTCTCTTCTGTCACGATATAGTCACCATACAGAAGACGATCAAATCGAAGAGCTCCTTCTTCATCTGTTGTCTTTGTTCCAATGACGATACCGCTCGCAGCATCAGTCAGAGAAAAGGTTGCTCCTTTTAGCGCTTTTCCACTACTCGCATCTACCTTATGAATGGTTAAAGCGCCAATCGCTCCTGTGCCATCTCCCATGCCAGCGGTACGTTTGACCACAATTGAGGCTTCGGATTCCTTTTTGATTTCTTTTACATTTTCACCTCTAAACGTTACTTCGTTTTGAAGTGTACTTCCCACCTTATCTAAAATGAGAGATTGGTATTCTAAAATATAGGGTCTCGTGATTTCTTCTTTAAATTTGATTTGAAAAGAATCTGGATCGAATTCAAGGTCTAGTTCATAATCCTTCCCTTTTTCCAGCTCTTCCTTTTTAGTCACTTGCCCCTTTTCATCTATTGTTGTCGAATAGAGATGAAATGAGTTTTCTATTATGGCTTGGTTACTGCTCGGATGGTCTATAATCGTCGCATCTTGGACTGTTGATTGACCAAAGTTGATATTCAGTTTCCAATCAATGACTTTCCCTTGTTGATTTCCTGATTTGCTCGTGTATTTTCCTCCATTTGGAATGGACACCACAGCATTCACGTCTGATTCTTTCGTCTTTCCATCATAAAGGGTCGCTTTATTTTCGTATGTTTTCTGTACTAAATCCATTCCTTCAACACTTGTTTGATACGTGATTTTGTATGGGGAATCAATGGCATGTTTGAAAATGACTTCGAAGCCTGATTCTCCCTTTTCATTTTCAAGGAATTTGATGTCATAATGTTCTTTTGCTAATACCTCTTTTTCTTCTGCTCCATTTTCTCCGCCTTGTAAATCAAGCGAGTAGACGATAATTGAATCTTTAAGCAAACGCTGATTTCCTTGAATGAAATCCTCGATTTTCGCCTCTTCTAGATGTTTCAAATTATAGTTCACACCGATATTCCATGTGATCTCTTTTTTCTTTGCATCATATGTTCCATTCTTGAACCCATTTGACTGCGTGTATGTGTCAGGCGTAAAGACAGATTGATTTTCCTTCGTCAAATCCTTGCCATCTTCATTTACCCATTCAAGTTTTACATGGTTACGCAGGTTCTTTTGATCTTTATCTGCTCTTTTTTCATAATCAAAAGACGTTGTATATGTGATGGTATGTTCTGTCTTGATTTCTTTCGTAAATTGAATATCAAATCCATTTGCATGTTCAACGATTTGATAATCTGTGCCTTCTTCAAGCACTGTATTACCTGTCGTCACTTTTAAACTATCTTTTTGCAGCGTCAATCCTTCGTTTGTAAACGAATCTTTTAATATTACGTTGTTCATGGTTTGTTGATCTTTGTTGAAGATGATACGCCATGGAATGGTCTTGTTCTTGTAATCCGGTGTTCCGTGGTCTTTCGTTAGGATTTGCTGATCAATTCTTTGCTTCCCTTGTTCGCTCTCTTTACCAGCTGTTACAGTATTGATAATGTCTTCAGCTTCGAAAATTCGCTCGGTTGCTTTTGTTTGATATGTGATCAGGTAAGCCGATTGGATATCTTGATTGAATTGCAAGGTAAACCCGTTTTGTTCATCCTTTTTTTGAGGTTGAACCACATAATCTTCAAACGCTTTTGTTCCTGATTCTTTGCCATTCTCATCAATTGTGACTTCTTTGACTTGAATTGAATCAGATATTAGCGCCTGTGTACCGTTAAAGAAGTCTTCTATCAAAGCATCCTTTTGAGCCAGCTTTTTTTCGTTATAGTTATACCGAATTTCCCAAGTAATCGTTTGTGTGACTGGATCGTAGTGGGCGGCTTTTTTATTTAAAGGACTGCCTCTTGTCACATTCACTGTTCCTTCTGCTGAACTAATCTCTTTATCAGCAGAGACAAGGGACGCTTTATTACGAAACACAGACTGATCTTGATTCGTAATGTCCGTTTCATACATTAAACGGTAAGCGAGATGCACGTCATCTTTAAATTCGATCGTGAAATCTTGACCATCTGCTGTTTGGCCGATGGTGTAGTGATTTTCGTCAAGCAGCTGTCCAAGCGATGTTTCACCATTTAGCTTTGTATCTACACGATAAAGCTTGATTGAATCTTTTTTTAACGCTTGACCTTCTTGAATCGGATCTAACAGTTTCGCTTGTTTCACATCATCTAAGCCCATATTAAAATCGACTGTCCATTGAATGGTTTCAGCATTGTAAGATCGATTGGGTTCTCCCTTTTTAGAGACATTCGGACCATTTGGAATGTATTGAATCGGAATCGATATCGTATCTTTGCCTTCAATCGGGGTAATCACCACTTCTTTTTCTTCAGTGATCACTGTTTGTTTATCTAATTGTGTCCATACTTGAAGTGTTCCTTGGATATTTGAATATTGTTTAATAAAATCTGTGAATTCGATAGAGGCATTTCCGCTTTCATCTACAGAAAAATAACCGATGATCGATTGATTAAATTTCATCTCGAGACGATCGATTTTTTCGTAAATGACTAATTCCTCTGGAACCTTGAAATGGAATTCATCCCCGCCATTATAGTTATGACCATTCGGGATGGCCCACTTATAGTTAATGGAAATCAGTGAGTTGACGTCAGGCTTATCAACTGAATTACCTTCCTGATCTTCAAAAATTAATTTCGCATCAGTAAGGAGATTTTCTTGTATCTGCATTTGTTTTGAAACACTTTGCAATCCTACACGATTAGACACATTCACTTTGTTTTTTAGTAACTCATCTTCATCGCTTTGTGTCTTTTGAACAGTTTCTTGATTGTTAGCAGCTTTGTCTTTCTCCGATGAGGTTGAATCATCTTTTGAAAGATTTTCTTTATGCTCATTTTGCTTTGTTTTCTCTTTTTTCTCAGCTATACTGGTGACGTCAATATCTATAGATCCTTCTAAATTCGGATCAAGCTCAATATCCTCATTGAATGTGACCGTCACTTCATTTTGTTTTGAAACGGTATACTCACCAACAGGGATGTTATCGACAGTAATGAGTTCTTTCTGCTCTTTCTCTACCTGCATGACTGAAGGAAGAGAGAGAATATACGGATATTGCTTTTTGAGATCAATTCCTTTGATAGACCAATGCACAATGGCCTTTCTAACTTGCTGATCTTCTATGTTTGATAACTTGTTGCCTTCGCTATCAGCAAACTCAATATTCCCATAGATATTCTCTTGAATGTCTTTAGCTTGTGCCCCTGCTAAAGGCAAGATTCCTAATATACTAGACTGTATGACTAACACGGTCATCAGTGCCACCGATAATATTCTTTTCAATACATCCACCCTTTTCTACAATTATTTTTCAACAACAATTAAAAAATCATTTGTATACTGTCTGATCAATCACTCCGCTTCTGATCAAATTTTTCTAAAAATTGCACCTTAAGACCCTATGAATAAAATGAGTTGATCAATCATGAGTTTGAAAGGTCATGATGAGTAGTAGATATAGTAGCTGGATAGGGGTCTATAGCAATGGGGAATAGTGAGAGGGAACATGAAAAGAATAAATGTGAATTTTTCTATTTATACTGGAATGAACAACAAATGATTAGTACATGCATATATAAGCATGTATTCACATATAGAACGTTCATATAAAACAAGCATGTATCATATGGTATGTATGGTGAGATAGTTCAGCATCATATAGATCGCATTCCTTCTACTCCCTTCCATATGTTAATCAAAAAGCCGATGCTTTTTATTCTTACATTTACCGTTTCAACAGCAAAAAAATAAACAAAATATCTAAAATGATCCATTTTTATAGGATTCTTGGCATATTTATCACCTTTCAATAGAAAAATATGGAGAATCAGGGCATAACATTTGTTTTCGTCTAATTTTTTTCTCTTTTATCATGAAAAGTGAAGACAAAACGATTTAGCCTAAACATTACAATCATTTCATGCCTATTTTGAGAATCAAATGTTCTTTAAGTGAACTTCATAATATAGAGGCAAGCTAAAGGAAGGAGTTAGTTGTTTGATGGAGCTCATTGATAATAAATCAAAGAGATGGATAAACATTTTAAAATTGCTTGTATCCAAAAATAAGTGGTGGAGCCTTCAAGAGATATCGAATGAACATATCGGTTCTGTTCGAGCCATTCAAAGCGATTTAGAACAAATGAAATCGTTCCAAACAGAGAATGGAGAAGCGTTAATCCACATAAAGCCAAGACAAGGCATATCCATTTGTAATACGCAGACGATACGAGTGGATTACTATATCAAAGAAATTCTAAAGGATACGATTGAAATTCGATTGATTGACGGCATTTTTTTTGAAGAAAACAGATCTTTCTATGAATGGATGGAAACGCTTAATATCAGTAGATCCACATTGTATAACACAATTCATAAAATCAACTCGATCCTTACATCCTATGACATCGAGTTACGCCCAGATAGTATGCAGTTTCATGGAAATGAAAAGGAGATTCGTCAATTCTTTGTTGAATTTTTATTTGAAGTGTATGGAAGCCGCCTTTGGCCATTTGATGATATTCAAAAACAAGACGCAGTGAATTTATTACAAGAACTATTTCAGGTGCTCGAAGTCAATGTACCAGATGTCGCGATAGATAAATACTGCCTGTGGCTCGGCGTTTCCATTCACCGAATGCGAAAAGGTTTTACAATCAGCCGTAAATATACATACTCAATGAATGAAGAAAAACAAACCTCTACAGCTAAAGGAATCTATGATCAAATTAGAAGATGGGAAGAGCACATCTGCCGAATGGCCAAAGACGTATTTGATGTGACGCTGGATCATCATGAATTTGTCTTTTTGCTATTGATCGAACCAGCTATTGGACACTTTAAATCAATTGAGTCTGTCGAAGAAAAATTGACGTTCTTTCAGTCGCATACACCACGCCTCTATGATGCCATTCATTCATTTATCACCCAGTTGGAGTCGATTTTTCATCAAGAAATAGCGAATCGTAAGGTGATGACACTCGTTCTTCTCCAATATTATGTGTATTCCAATGAAATTACCGTGAGAGATGGATTCCTTTTCAAAAAGAAATCGAGCTATTTATCAGAGGTGAAAAAACAGTTTCCTTACTTCTATTCGAGGATTAGTCATATCATCCAAGAGTTAAAAACAGACGATATCCTCGCTTCTTTTGTGAAAAATGAACGGGAATTGATTCGTATCATTACATCTTCATGGAGAGGACTTGTTCTTTTGGAGATGGAACGGAGAAACGCGCTGAACATTTTTGTTACTTCAACATTAGGCTATTATCATAGTTTGTTTATTGCTGATTTAATTAAATTAAGTGTGCCTCCTCTCATTCACATTTTCACAAGTCCAGAAAATACGTTAAATGATGTCACGATGGATCAACTTGGGATTGATATGATTGTGACCGATACTGAGCTTCCTCTTCAGTTCGGGCGATCCACGCTGCTGATCAGCTCTTTTCCAACAAAAAAAGAATTGGACAACTTGCACCGCAGATTGGTTGATATGACAAACTAATGTTCATCATAAAAAAAAGCTGCTGAGACATTCTCAAGCAGCTTTTTGGTTCTGTATTAATGAAGCACGATTTGTTCATTCATCAAATCAATGGCGTAAAGCGATTGCCCATATTCATCTAATAGAAGGTATACTTTGAGCGGGGCAGTGGTTTGATCTGTTTGCTGCGTGAATAGGACACAAGTGAATTTTTCAATCCCATCTGGCAGCTTGCTTTTCAGAAAAGGATGAAGAATAGGAGAGATTCGAAGGGTATCAACATCTTTCAGCCAAAGCTCATCTTGTAACGCAGGATAATGGTCAACCAAAAACTGACGAAACACTTCCAATGTACTCAAGGTAGATATCCTCACTTTCTTCTAACTTGGCTTCAAACTCACCTAAAAACAAACGGAACCAACTCATCATATGATCTCGGTACACGTATTTTCGCATACGGCTTGAGACATGATCACTCACTTTTTAGACTTGATACTGTAGATCAACTGTACTGTCACTAATGTTTAATATGTATAACGTTTCCTATGTCATCTCATTGACTCCACCACGAATCCAAACAATGGACCTATGATCATATTCTTACCTGTTTTCTTTCGTGATGAAACGACAACTTCCTGCTACAATATTCCATTTTTCTGCAAAAAAGAGGGAGATGGGACAAAAAAAAGAACAGCACTGACTGTTCTTTTGGAAGTTATGAAAGGTCTGTCAAAGAGAACACTTCGCCGCTCACTGCATCAATGCCATCATGACAATCGAGCCTGCCGCATAAAACATATTGTTTTTGCACATCGTCATAGACATAGATAGGTATAAGTTCGAGGCGTTCTCTCAATGTTTCAAAGGCTTGTTTCTGAGTTATGGTGATTTCACTAGCTGTTTGAGATGGATTGAGTATCCCACATACTTGAAACATCTCTTTTTTATCTATGTAATTAATGGCTTCAAAAGTGTTGGCATCAATGAAGACCTTGATTTTATCCATAAATCCACAGCCTTCTTGTTCATTCGTTTTTAATATCGCATGGATGTATCCGTGATCACGTTGGAGTGTTTTTAGAACCCACTTTCCTGTATCCTTTGGATATTTTTGCGCCAAGAAGGTGCAGACTGCTTTGATACACTCATCCTGGTCTTCTTTTGATATCGGGAGGGAATCTGGTGATGATTCCAATGAGAAAGCTTGTTCAGCTGAAATGTTCTCATGAATGTCCATTTCTTTTTTTTCAAAGGCACTGTTTATCGGTTCATTCCACTCAATGACTTCATTCATGTGTATACAATGCGTTTCTTCACGCCCAATTTCAAACGGAAGAGTTCCTGTTCCATCGTTCTTCACATAGATTTCTTCTAACGCATAAATAGACCGGATTTGATTGTGCTCGAAGGAAGGCCATTGAAACAGCTGCACTTGCTGCTCAGCTAAGTTCTCCACCTGATCAAGGGAAAGCACATATTCCTCAGCTTTCAGTAATGTTTTGGCTAAAAATGGACCGTGGTGTGTAAAGTACATGAGCTGTCCATGTTCATTCCATTTCACTTCGATTCTGCCTGAAGGTGTTACTTTCACACCATCTATTGCTTCTTCGAAAGAAAGTTCCCCTTTCTCCTTCAGATGCATATGAAAATGCTCTCCATAGATCAATCCTGTTTCTTGTTCGATCCATTGAATGACATGAGCTGGATAAGGTCTCTTAAACGTGACACCATGCTGCGCATAGGTTTTGTCCATAACAAAAATAACTGATTCGGTCTGTCCTGTATTCAAGTTCACTTCAATGACAGCTGTGCCGTCTGGGTTTAGATCATCGTCCTCGGGTTCCGTTTCATGGGAGGGAAACCATTCCATATTCAATGTATACACCGTTTCATTGAACATATTGACGTAGCGATGAAAACTGTGTCTTTTTAGATAGTAAAGATCTAAGCCAAATTTCGTCTTTGTCTGATCGATCAGTTGTTGTATGTTTGCATTCATTTATTTCACCTCAAAATGATTCAGTCTTATGGAAGAACAAAGATGACGATAAAGCCGAAGATAACGATCGCTGTTAATAATCCTAAAACCATTGACACCATGTTTGTTTTCTTTGTAAAGCCTTTTAATTCATGCTCTTCAGTCGACCGGTCGATTTTTCTAAAGCGAAAAAGCATGCTTAAATTAATAAGGGCTAGAGTTACAAATAATAAGAAAATTAAAAGCATAGGTTGTATGTTTAAGAATGGATTTGTTACATCTTGGAAGCTGAATGACTGAAGGAACATCAGACCACTTAATACTACTCTTGAAATATTTTCTGCCTTCTTTTCTTTCTCCCACTCTTCCCCCAATTTTTCTTTTTCATAAATGGCTATCTGCTCGAAAAGGGGAATGAAAGACTTTGTTGATCCTTTTTTAATAAAACCATAAATACTTAGAAGGAGCATAATAATTCCTAAACAAAGAAAGAAATGTGTAAATCGAATGTCAGACATTTGAAGCAAGATAAAAAAAGCGACGATTATGATGCCGGCTATTAAATTAGAAACGACTATTTGCTTTGACCTCATCTTTTTTAATGCAGCTTGTTCCATACAATACTCCTCCTCGTTTCAAATGTTTCTGTTAAGCGCTCTATCTCTATTACGATGTTATTGAAAAAATGTTTCAATATTTTCCCTTTCAATTGTCAATTCGGCTTTTTCACAAATGAAAAGACGCCCACCATTCAATGAACGTCTTATCCTTCTTGATGAAATCAGCACATCATATTTGAGCTGTTCTGTCTTTTATTTGCTGGGCTGCCAGGTGTTTAAAGTCATCAATAGAGAGCAGCTTTGACATTTTTTCTCCATGTTGTCTGATGTTCAGTGTTTTTTCTTGCATTTCTGTATCTCCAATGACAGCGATATAAGGAATTTTTTGCATTTGCGCTTCTCTCATTTTATAGCCGAGTTTTTCATCCCGTTCATCGATTGTGACTCTAATTCCGATATTTCTTAATTGCTGCTGCACCTCTATGCAGTAATCAAGGTGAACGCTTGAGACAGGTATGATTTGTACTTGGATTGGTGAGAGCCATAATGGGAAGACGCCGGCAAAATGTTCAATGAGAATACCAAGGAACCGGTCAAGTGAACCAAAAATGGCACTATGAATGACAACTGGCCGCACCTTTTCATTTTTCTCGTTGATATATGTTAAATCAAATTTCTCTGGCATTTGAAAATCCAGCTGAATTGTGGCGCACTGGTGGCTCCGCTTTAGTGCATCTTGAATATGAAAGTCGATCTTCGGACCATAAAATGCCCCATCTCCTTCATTTAAATGGTAGTCAATCTTTAACTGATCAAGCACATTTTTTAGCGCTTTTTCGGATATATCCCAAATAGCGTCATCCCCTAATGCTTTTTCTGGACGAGTGGATAGTTCGACTGTATACTCAAAACCAAATGTCCGATACACATAATCAACTAATTGAAAAATCCGTTTGATTTCAGCTTCGATTTGATCTTCTCTTAAAAAAATATGGGCATCATCTTGGCAAAATGTTCTGACCCTGAACAATCCATTTAATGCTCCGCTGAATTCATGACGATGCACCTGACCAAATTCAGACATTCTAATCGGAAGGTCTCTATAGGAATATAAGTTATTTTTGAACATGAGCATATGCCCTGGACAGTTCATCGGCTTTAAAGCAAAACTTGTATCGTCTACTTCTGAGAAATACATATTCTCATGATAATGATCCCAATGGCCTGACTTTTCCCAAAGTTCTTGGTTCATCATAAATGGAGTACTTACTTCTTCATATTGCGCTTGACCTCTCACTTCTCTAGAAAAGGTCATTAATTCATTTCTGACAATCTGACCTTTTGGTAAATAAAACGGCATGCCTGGCGCTTCTTCTGAAAACATAAAGAGGGATAACTGTTTCCCTAATTTCCGGTGATCACGTTTATTTGCTTCTTCCATGAAATGAAGATAATCAGCTAGATGATTTGGATGCTGAAACGCTACACCATACACTCGCTGCAAGACATCCTGATTGCTATCTCCCCGCCAATAAGCCCCTGCCACACGTGTTAATTTAAATGCCTTTAAATACCCTGTAGAAGGTAAATGAGGTCCACGGCACAAATCTATAAATTCTCCTTGCTGATAAATCGTGATGGCTTCTTGTCGAGGAAGACTTTTTAAAATATCCAGTTTATATGGATCATGTGCAAACATCACTTCAGCTTCTTTGTAAGAGACCTCCATTCTTTGAATTAGGTGATTCTCGTTTATGATGTTTTTCATCTCTTTTTCAATCATTGCCAAATCCTCTACGCTTAACGTTTGATTCAGCTTCATATCGTAGTAAAATCCATTCTCAATGACAGGTCCGATCCCCAGTGTCACATTGTCATATAACCTTTTCACAGCTTGGGCTAATACATGTGCAGCTGTATGACGTAATACTTCCAGCCCTTCTTTTGAATCAAGTGTTAGAATCGAGAGCCCCGCATCGTTGTTTAACGGATAACTTAAGTCCACTGTCTGATCATTGATCTTTCCCGCTACTGCTTTTTTTCTTAAACTTGGGCTAATATGGGAGGCAACCTCTGCGACAGTCGTACCTGCGGAGAACTCCTTGATCTTTCCATCTGGAAATTGAATTTTCACCATTTTTTCTCTCATCACTGACACACCTTTCTCTTTTTTGAAATAAAAAAACACACCCATCCCTCATAGAGGGACGAATGTGTAATCCGTGGTTCCACCCAAATTCCCATAACGCGTATTCGCTTTATGGCTCTGGTGCCGTAACGTGGCGTAGACGGTATTGGATACTGTAATGTTCCCCAATACAGCTCAAAGGTGGTAAGATAGCTTTTCTGCGTTAGGAAGATTTCACCGTGACTTCCCTCTCTGTGAACCGATAAAAGCTGCTCATGTCCTTTTCAAAGCAATCATGCTATAAAAGTAAACAAAAAAAACACACCCATCCCTCATAAAGGGACGAATGTGTGATCCGTGGTTCCACCCAAATTCCCATAATGCGTATGCGCTTTATGGCTCTGGTGCCGTAACGTGGCGTAAACGGTATTGGATACTGTAATTTCTCCAATACAGCTCAAAGGTGGTAAGACCATTTTTCTGTGTTAGGAAGATTTCAGCGTCACTTCCCTCTCTGGTAACCAGTAAAAATGGCTCATGTCCTTTTCTTCGCTTTTAATTTCTCCATATCTTACATGATGATGATGGATCATGTAAAGGATTATTTTGTGCAGTGATAACGAAATTCATTCTTTAAATGTAATATTGTGTGTATTCACTTGGGCTGTATTCAATTTGAAACGCAGGAGATAAGGCTCGTTTCACTTCTTCAGTGATTCGCTCTCCTTCTTGATTGAACTTTCTTTCCATGTCTACACCATTTGGCAGCAAATCATCGGTTTCTTCGTCAAACCAGCGGCCATACTGTATATTCCAATTCCATAACTTTGAGAAAAGGGTATCACTCATTGGTACATCATCTCTTTCTAAATGACATTGACAATGCCCGCAATGAAAAGGTTCACCACCGTAATCTCCTTCAATTTTCACAAAAGGATGATCCTCAAACTCTCGACAGCACACCCATTTTTTGAAGTTCTGACCGAACTCTGTCAGTTTAATCGAGTAATAACGCATGGAAGTTCTTTTTCCTTTCATGTCAAACATCCCTTGATCAATTAATGTCTTCAATCGATATTCAATAAAATCATCGCCGATATACTGATCTAAATGACCAATGACTTCTCCTATTAAGCGTGGAGTGACGATATACTCCTCTTCTGGCGCGGACTGATGAAGCCGCTTAGCCATTTTCACTAAATAAGCATCAAATTCATCTTCTGGTACGCTGATCACTTGTCCTTTTTGCCATATCCGCAGCATATGATTTTCTTTAGCAAGTGAAAGCCATTCGTTTTGTAATCTTTCTCTTTCTTCTTTTGTCACTGGGTGAATATGCTCTTTACTCTCATACAAAATTTTAAATTTTTCAGATGCGATTTCTCCGGAATGTCGAAGGATCATTCTTCTTGTATTCGTATTGAACAGCTGATCAAATGCTGTCGTTATATTGATTACAGACAATTCAATGCTTTTCTCTTTTAATAAATAGATGGCATATCGCAAGGCAATTTGCTCATGTGCATTACTGCCTGTCCAGATGAGTATACGACTGCCAGCTTTTATTTCTTTTATTTGCTGAAGCATTCTATGCTGATCGTTGACCATGTCGTCAAAATAGCCAAATTCATTTGACATCACATTACGCAGCCATTCTATACGGTTCGCTTGTCCTTCATGTTCGTGTAAATGTAGAAGTGGTCCAATTGAATAGATATCATCAAAAGCGATGACATCATCTATTTGTTTTTGCTTCATTTCACGTATTGCTTGTTTTAAACTACCGGCAGCTGCCGCCCCAAATATGATATGTATCATCATTCGTCTCCCTTTATCTTACATTTTATTTCATCTTCACCTATTCATGGTTCTTTCGTCAATTCTATTGAGTCAATTTCATTCAAAAGTATGACAAGGAGATGATTAGATCTTTACAGAAGTAATCATGGCAGAACAGTGGAAGCTAGACTTTTACGAAAAACAAAAAGCCCCACGAAATGGGGCCATTTGCGTACAACTCTCTGAGACTTTCTTTCCGATTGATTTATCGATAGAAATCTCCTCATAAAAGGAATGTAGATCATGCTCTAATTCACAAATTCCCCTTCACAATCGTTCTTTTGGCTTTCTTAACAATTCTGCTAGTCGCTTTTGTATCAGAATCCATTGACCACTGTTCGCACAGGTTTCGTACCCAATCAGGCTGTGTTTTACTAGCGTCATTCAGCCAGTTTCCTACAGAATCTTGAACATATGTTGATGGATCAGATTTGAGGTGATTTAGAATTGGCAGTGCTCTTTCTGGCTCCTGTTTTAATAACTCAATATGCTTTGTCCATACACCTCTTGGACGGATTGCCTCTACAGAGAATCGACGAATATTTTCATCCTCACTTTTTGCCCATTCTGTTAAATATTCTATACTTTGATCGAGCTGCTGACTTAGACTTTCTCTCACTGACATCCAAGCAATTTCGCGTACACCAAAATGATGATCAGCTGCAAATGGCTGAATGTACGCTAGTTTCTCTTCTAAAGAGGATGAATGCTGTTTGTTCATATAAGCAGCCCAGCAGCGGACGCTATCAGATATGTGACAACTGCATGCCTGTATGACTTCCACTCTTTTTTCCTCATTTTCTTCCTGCAGCATTTCATCTAACAAATGACCGATAAGACGAATCGCTTTCATGCCTGACTCCGCTTTTTGTTTGGCGATTTCTGCTGAAAGATCGATTAAATGTTTGTCTAAACCAATGGACGGCAAAACATGCTGTAATAGAGTCACATGATTGACAGCCAGCCATTCAGTTAAATTGACACTCTCTAACTCTCCCTGATTCAAAAGAATCAAGACGTCATGAGGAATGTCACTCCCCTTTCGAGCGCCTTTACGATTGATGATCTTCTCACTTATTGGCATTATGTATTCTCTCCTGTCTAGTAGTACTTTTGTTTGACATACATTTTTAAAATAATTTATTATTCACCCTTAAAAAGCTAGTGTGAAATTGATCCCTTCATTCTTTGGATATTTACTCCTATTGTAGCAAATAAACTTCTCAACTGGTGCATTCTTCAAATCAAAAAAGGAACTACCGAAATAAGTAGTTCCCTCAATACTAGTAAATCTATGTTACCTTCCTTGCTCGATCACCTTCAAACTCTTCTGCTGAGAGATTCTGTCAAACGCCACCATCAAGATGGTCATGAGTAAAGCGAGAAGAACCGTTCCAGCACTGATCCAGCTCAGGTGCAATATAGATGTCCTGCTCAACACAATCCCCCCTAACCCCGATCCTAAAGCAAATCCGAATTGAATAAATGATGTATTAACACTTAATGCGATATCAGGAGATTTTGGAACAAGGGTTACTAGATATAGCTGCTGAGCTGGTGATGTACTCCATGTTGCGATCATCCATATCATGATAACAGCCACCATGACCACGAGATTCCCTGTGACAAATGCTAGTAGCATGAGCATCATGACTTGCAAGATGATGCCAGAAAAAATCGTGAAGATGGGTCCTTTTTTATCTGCTGCCATCCCTCCAAGGCTTGATCCCAAAAAGCTGCATATTCCCGCTAGTAACAAAATGCCACTGATTTCTGTAATGCTAAGGTTGGCTGATGCTTGCAGGAAGGGCGTTAAATAGGTAAATAACGTGGAATATCCACCTACATAAAATAGCGTCACTGCCACTGCAAGTAATATACGCTTGTCTTTTAAAATCGATAATTGCATACGAAGCGTCACCGGTTCTTGTTCTTTCATAGAAGGGATCCGCCTATACACCACAATCAGCGGAATAAGCATGATCACTCCAATGGCTGCGAATAATGCTTTCCATCCGATCATACTGCTTAGAAATGTCCCGATTGGAACGCCTAAAACCAAGGAGCTGCTTAATCCCATTAAAATGATGCCAATGGCTGTTCCTCTTTTTTCTCGTTCCACAAGACGAGTGGCCACAGCCATTGCCACTACAATCGCCGTTCCCCCACTGATTCCTTGTAAAATTCTTGTGATCATGACCATTTCAAACGAATGGCTGATACTTGTGATAAAGTTACTTAAAATAAAAATGATCAGCGCCCATGTTAATATTTTTCTGCGGTCCATATTGATGGTTAGTGCAATGACAATCGGTGCGCCGATTGCTGCTGAGAGCGCTAAGGATGTGACCAATAAACCAGCAGCTGATGTCGTGACCTGTAAATCATGTGCGACCATTTGAATAATGCCAGTAATGATGTATTCGATCGTTCCGATTAAAAAAGCTGCTAAAGCAAGTAAATAGACAACGGTTTTATTTTGCATCGTGACGTTTCTCCTTTGGGCCATGTTTACGATTTGATTTCATTTTTAATAGGAATTTGAATTTCAATGAGTCTGCCTTCTTCATTTTCTGACAATGGGTAATAGATTTCTCGGCCCGGCTGATCATCTTTCACGCGGTATCCGTTATGTTCGATCCATGTCGCCAGGTCAACACAAGCAGTTTGTGCAAATGGGGATTGTGAATGAAATAATAGTGTCGCCATGGTTTCTTCAGCTGGTAACGTGCGCATCGTAATTCCCTGAGGAAGAGAGCCCCTTAACGCTTTAGCGGAATACCCAACCTCAAATTCGAACTCACTTTCTTTAGCAAGTGATTCCCTCCACAGCACGATTTGTGGCTCTTAGTTCAATTCTTGCGGGTGTTTATGTAACAAATGATGAAACGTTTGAAAGAATGATGGGATCTCATCAACAGTTCCGTTGGATTGAAAAGACATGATGCGTTTGCTTTCAACCGATTTGATGATGACCTCCTGTTCTTTTTCAACACAACCCTCTCGTTTGATGAGGTGCATCCGCTCCTTAATACGGGCTAATTTCTGTTGTTCTCTTTCGATCAATTGCTGAATTTCACTCTCTTTCAAGAGAAACATGCCTTGAATCTGCTCTACCGAAATATCTTCACGAAGAAGCTGCCCCATTTGTTTTAACGTAAAACCTAATTCCTTATAAAGAAAAATTCGATTGACCTCAAGTAACTGCTCAGCTGAGTAATAACGGTATCCCGAATCTTGATCGATCTGCTGAGGCTTTAATAAATCAATTTGGTCATAATACCTTAAGGTTTTGACAGGGACTTTACTTAACATAGAAAAATCACCGATTTTGAACATCCTGATCTCCTCCGATTTGTTGATCTGATCACAGTATAAACCTTTCAGTTAAGGGGAAGGTCAACACGAAGTTGATTAAATTTTTCAAAAGCACGAAAAAACCTAGATTTCTCTAAAATCTAGGTTTTGCTCATTATCCTACTATTTTTTCTAACAATCCCATCGCTTCAACAATCTTTATATCATCCATAAATCGTTGCAAACTTACTTTATGCTCTTTCTTTTGTAAATCTGTTGAATAACCTAAGCATAGATTAAAAATACAATCTAACCTTTGTCCGACTCCACTATAAAAATAATTCGTCAATATTCCATTATTTTCACTTGCAAGAACCACAACTGTAGCGATCTCTAATACATATTCTATATCTTCTATAGAAATCGTTCGATCCTTTTTCTTAGCAGTCATGAATTCATGACTATGAATAGAGCGAATCCTACCTTCAAGTAAATTGAGTATAGACCTTTTATAGATGACATACACACTGTGAATATGATGTTTATCAGGACAATAGGGATCTTGTAAAATGAATTTTATACGTTCATCTTCTTTTTCCATTTTTATTGCATCAAGATCATATAATAAAATATGATCAATTTCTTCTATTTTCATAGTAGGATACATGTGGGCTACATCTGTTTTGTTTTTCAATTGATCACCCCGAAATCTAGTCTCTCTTACTCCAAACGTTCCAATCTTTCAAGCCACTTGACAATAGCTCCGTTTGTAAAAAAATCGAGTATGACACCCTCGCAAAATCGTTCAGCTCTCAGAACCCCCATGATGAGAGCCAGCACACACTGCGAATTTAAATTGGAAACGTCCACATCCTCCATGTCGTTCATTCCCCATTCAATTCCATTTTCTTTGAGGATCTCTCTATAGCGGGTAATCTCCAGTTCTTGATGCTGTTCTGCAAATGTATAGACATCCTCGATAAAACGACGGACCGTTTCGGAATAATTCACATAGGGCATCTGAATCGGGTGTTCCGCTGTTCCATCATTTTCTTGATCTATGACCCATTCACCAATATCATTGCCCTGAAGCAAAGGGATATAGTTAGTTAGAATCTCAAATTGACTCAACCTCATCCTCCTCCATTCCTTTGATCGACATCTCTGAATAAGTTGGTAAAAAAAGTCCGTGATGATCCTACAAGCTAGAAGCCAGTATTCAAATCACGGACCGTTTTATTCATTTCACTTTTTATACTCTAACCATCGATACCACGGTCTCCACATGCGCCGTATGCGGAAACATATCCACTGGCTGCATGTATTCGATTTTGTAGTCTTTTGACATGTATTCGAGGTCTTTTGCTAGTGTAGATGGGTTGCAAGAGACGTAGACAAAGCGTTTTGGTTTGACTTGTTTGACGGTGTCTAGGAAAGTGCGTTCGCAGCCTGTTCTTGGCGGGTCGACGACGATAACATCGGGACGGAAGCCTTCTTTGACCCATTTTGGCAGCCAGTGTTCGGCTGTGCCTGTCACATAAGTTGCGTTTTTCATGCCGTGTTTTTTGGCATTTTTCTTCGCGTCATCAATTGATTCTTTGATGACATCCATACCTCTTACTTCTTTTGCTCCATCTGAGAGCCACATTCCAATGGTTCCAACGCCACAATACGTATCGACTACCTTTTCTTTGCCAGTCAGTTTGGCCGCTTTTTTCGCTTCGTCGTAAAGCTTTAATGTCTGCTTCGGATTCAATTGGAAGAAAGCCCGTGCACTCAATTCAAATGAGACGTCTCCTAAAAATTCTTGGATGACCATGTTGCCAGCTAGGAGCGATGTTTTATGCCCAAAGATGACTGACGTTTTTTCGCCATTGATATTGTGCATAATAGACGTCACTTCTGGTAGACGTTTTTGAATGGCTTCGGCGATTTCTTTTTTCTTTGGAAACTCAGGTTTTGATGTGACAAGGACGACTTGGACTTCACCTGTTTCAAAGCCGACACGCACGACAATCGAGCGTACGTCGCCTTTTCTTGTCCGTTCATTGTAGACAGATACGCCGAATTTCTCTAAAATTTTGCGGACAACGCCCGTTGTTTTGTTCGTTTTTGGATGCTGTACGATACATTCTTTGATCGGGACAAGTTTATGGGAATTCAGCCCATAAAGCCCTGCGATGATGTCGCCGCTATGTGATCTTCCGACTTGGAACTGACTTTTATTCCGGTAGTGCCATGGATCTTCCATACCGATTGTTGGTCTAATGTCGATCTTTTCAACCGACAGCTTTGTATGACGCTCCATTGATTGAATGACAATATCGCGTTTTTCCTTTAATTGCTGCTCGTATGCCAAATGCTGAAGCTGACAGCCTCCGCACTCTTCGTATACTGGGCACGGCGGTTTCACTCGATGTTCTGAGCGCTTTCGAACTTTCCTCACCGTACCTTCTGCATATTTCGCTTGAACATTCGTTGCTTCAACTACTACTTCCTCACCTGGAAGTGCACCTGGGACAAAGACCACTTGCTTTTTAAAATAACCGACCCCTTCCCCATTAATGCCAAGGCGTTTAATGGTAAGCGGGAACTGCTGCCCCTTTTGCAGAAGGGCTCCTTGCTGTTTTTCTTTCACGTTTATTCTCTCCGTTCTATTTAAACCTTTATCGGTTGTCCTCATTTTATTCCATCTGAATAGTATATCACGACTTGGACGAAGAGCGAAAATGCCTTTCAATTATTTATCTGTCTCTATACTTCTCCATAAATAAAGAGAAGCGTAGCTTAAATACGGTGCCCACTCCTTGCTTAAAACTGCCATCTCTTCTTTTGTTGGCTTTACTGGCAGGTCAAAGTGACGTTTGATCGCATTTTGAATCCCAATATCTGCCGTTGGAAATAGATTTGGTCTTCCGAGCCCATTCATGAGGACATTTTGCACCGTCCAAGGTCCAATCCCTCTAATCGGAAGCAGACGTTCTTCAATTTCAATATCCGTTAAGTCGTGTAATTCTTCTAAATTCAGAGAGCCGCTCACTATTCGCTTTGAGACATCAATCACATATTCCGCTTTTCGCTGACTGAATTGCAGTTTTCTCAAATCATCGGTTTCAAGTGATGCAATGGTTTCCGGTAAAGGGTCAAACCAGACGCCGTCGATTTGCTCACCATACGTATGAACAAACCGTTTCGTCAGCTCATAAGCAAATGCAAGATTGAGCTGCTGATGAATGATGCATTTCATCAAGCAATGATATAGATGGAAATCCAGCATAAGCGGCGTTCCGATATGACGTTCAAAAATGGGCGCAAGATTTGTTTGAGCAAAATGGTCATGCACGGCATGTAATTGATGCTCCATGCCAAATATCCGCTTCACCTCAGAAAGGATGGCTTCCTCCGGCCCGTTAGCCTGTATCCGGAACGAAGGCGCTTCTTTTGTTCCTGTCGCTTGAACGACTGCAATGTACGGTTTATGATTCAGCCTCATCGGTACTTTGATTTCTCTTTTATCCAGATCGACCGCCTTTAATGGATCGCTCGACAAACGTCTCAGCACTTGATCGAAGTGATAGGGCGGTTCAACCAATAGGTGTTTTTCCCACATGTTTTCCCTCTTCCTTTCTGCCAACACACGCAGATGTGATTGTTTCACTTTGCATGAATGATTCTCTATATTGAATACTTTTAAATATAAAGAGTACAAGAATTTATCAGTTATATCTTCCTTATTTATGGTCATTCTCCTTTTGGATAGATGAAAATTTTTAGTCGAATTCAGCTAAAATTCGACAGCAATCTTCAACATTTTAGGAGCTTTTTCCTTAAATTAGAAATAGAACCTATGGGTGATATCTTCTATCTCAAAAATATTTGTATAATTATGACATATCAAGGAGGTGAACAAAGGAATTAGCGGATTAGGCAATCATTTGTTTCATCTTGCAGGAACATATTTACCTCATTGATAACCGGCTTTACCTAGTTTCACGTTTTACTAAAAGAAGACCCAAAATTTAAAAACAAAGGAGATCCGACCAATGAAAAAAACAATTCTTTCTGTTGCCCTTGCCACTGCTGTTTCTTCGACACTACCAGTATTCGCTGACGCTGCTGAAAAAACATCATCAGCACCCGTCTCTACTACACTACAGCAAACTGTTTTAAACAAAGCTGCTGAAGGTAAAGCTGGAACGACAGCTAGTCCTAATGTTAACGTCAATTTCGATGTCCTTGGAATTGCCAATGCAATCATTAACGCAGTAAATGCAAATGCCAACCGTTCTGGATTCGTTAAAGGTGTAATGGAAAGCACATTCTATGCTGCTGGCGGCAGATATAACGTCATGGTCTTTAACCTAAGCCAAAACTATGAAGACCGCTTTAATGGCGTGAAAACTTTCGCTACTGCTAACCTTGGTAATGTTGTTTACGGTATTTGGGTTTTTGAGAGCGGTACATTTAAAAACAACGGCGATGGCGGCTGGGATAACTGGGCATTTAGAGGCTGGTTTGACCGTCAAAATAAATTCGTTACGTTCCATCGTCCTTAATTCTCGCTTTATCCATCAATCATACACGCACATTGGACCGATCTCAGCGATGAGATCGGCTTTTTTATGGTGAAAACGTATAAGTTCACCGCTACTGCTTCATGATATAATGCAAGTCTGGAGGGGTGCACATGCTGAAAAAACTTGCAGTGACAAAAAACGGCGACTTGATTGAACATGCAACATTGCAGCAGCTTTCAAGCCCCGATATTGCCTGGTATTGGATTGATTTTTATGCGCCAACGGAAAAGGAAGCAGCACTGTTAAAGGAATTTTTTCAGTTCCATCCGCTTGCGATTGA
The DNA here is from genome assembly GCF_051172515.1 of Bacillus sp. G402. Taxonomy (NCBI): domain Bacteria; kingdom Bacillati; phylum Bacillota; class Bacilli; order Caryophanales; family Bacillaceae; genus Bacillus; species Bacillus sp. G402. Next base: position 199,185 of record NZ_JBPIZC010000004.1, on the reverse strand, counting down.
AGATTGCTTCCATTATTTACAGCGGCCGAAGCTTGATTTTTATGAAGGGTATTTATTTTTCGTCCTTCATGCCCTCAATCAAAAAACACTTCGATCTGAAGAAGTCGACCTGTTTGTTGGAGAAAACTATATCGTTACTTTTCATTTGAAGGAAGCGCCCTACATTGATCGAGTCATTCGAAAGCTCAAAGGGTCTGACAAAGCACGAGAGAGCGGTCCAGAGCATATGGCTTATATGCTGATTGACCAGCTCGTCGATGATTATTTTCCTATTATTTATCAAATTGAGGACAGGCTCAATGAAATCGAGGATGAAGAAGGGCATAAAACGTATGGTACATTAATGAACGAAGTATTCGGTATTCGATCCGATTTGCTCAAACTGCGCAGAACCATTATCCCGATGAGGGACCTCTTATATCGAATTGTGAACACGAATATGATGAAAAGCGATGCAAACCGGCAAGCATATTTTAATGATATTTATGATCATCTATTGAAACTAACAGAGATCGTTGAGTCAAACCGTGATATGACAGCCGATTTACGAGACAGCTATCAAACACTAAATTCCAACCGAATGAATGCCATCATGATGACACTGACCATTGTCTCGACGATTTTTATTCCACTAACCTTTATTGTTGGGGTGTATGGGATGAACTTTGATAACATGCCTGAATTACACTGGAAATATGGCTATTTTGGCGTACTGATTTTCATGGGTTTGCTTGTCTCAGGGATGCTTTTGTGGTTTAAACATAAAGGATGGTTTAGGATTTTCAAATAGTTTTTTGAGAGAAGTGCTTGAAAGGGAGATACTATGGAAAACTGGATTCCACTGACAGACAAAGAACTAAAGTACGCATGGAAAACATTTGATCAAGAGTTTAAATTTAACCCAAGCATCTCTCGCTTTCCCGGTTTTCAAGCACCATCTCCTTACATCACATATGATATCTCTGCTTATTTCGAGGACCCTTCTCTCCTAAGTGCGGATGAAGACCTTGAAAAGAAGGCACTGCTGTCTTTTCAGGAGAATATCACCGGAACCGGCGAATATATGCAGGTACTTGATTGGCAGCACGAATGCTATTGGATCACACCATACGGCTCATTTGAAAAAGATGAATTTGGAGAATGGAGAGTTCCTGTGCTCCCAAATGGGGATTACTATTTCTTTTTATCGAAAGAGATGACCTGGGGTTTACTAGGACATCCTTGGGAGCAAAGCATCACGATTTTCGGTGAGGGCTTGATTGACTCCTTTACTCGTCATCGTCCCCTTTTGTTCCAGCGTAAAATAAGAGAAGGATAAGTCAAAAAGCTTGCAGTGTCTGCAAGCTTTTTTCTATAGCTGAGGGAGATGCCATACTTTTTCAAGCATGAGATCGTCTAAGCTTTTAAAGGTATATCCTTGTTTTTTTAAAGCAGTGATGGCATCATCAAGTGCCTCGGCATTGTCCCTTGAGACGGTATGAAGTAAGTAAATGGCACCCGGATGCGCCTGTTTCATCATTTGATTGTACGCATACTGTTTTCCTTTTTGATGGTGGATGTGCCAATCTACAAACGCTACTGACCAGAAAACGGTTTGGTAGCCAAGCTGTTTCGTTTCCTTTAGTACCCTTTCACTGAACACTCCGCGCGGTGGACGAAGGTAGAGGTTATCTTGTTTTCCTGTGATTTTGTATACCGCTTCATTGACACGATCTAGCTCTTCTTTGATTTCTTTCGTGCTCTTTGTTGTTAAATCTGGATGGTGATAGGAATGGTTGCCAATAATATGACCTTCCTCTGCCATACGTTTGACGAGCTTGGGCTGGTCCTTTACAAAGTGCCCAGTCACAAAAAAGGTGCCGGGTACTTGATGCTTTTTCAGCACGTCCAAGATTTTGGGTGTGTATCCATTCTCATAGCCATTGTCGAATGTAAAATAAATCTCTTTCTTTTTCGTATTTCCTAAATAGAAAGCATCATATTTCTTTAAGAGTGTCGTCAGTTCCTTGCCGGCATCTGCTGGCTTGTGCTCTTTGCTTTTAGCAAATCCCCAATGAATGGGCTGATTAGACACGGCTTCTAAGTTTGAAAAAGGCATCGATACAAAAAGCGCACATAGACAGATCAGTATGCATTTTTTCATTTACGTCACTTCCCGGTTTTTCTTCTATTGTGCAGAATATACCGGGTACTCATACACTTTTTGACCTGCCAATTTAAAGAAAAAAGCCCGCATCAGCGCGAGCTATTCTTCCTTCCAATCGGTTTTAAATCGTTCATATTTCGCTTCTAGGTCGTCAATCATCTGGATGAGTCTGTCTATATCCTCAACGTCTGTGGATTCAGGATCTAATGAATCAATCACATTCATAAACATATCTAATCGGTTCTTTAAATAATCAACCTGCTGCTCTTTGCTGTCTGCTGCCTTGCCCATAGATACACTCCCTTTAGCATTTGTTTATAGCTTATCTTTTTTTCCTTTGTAAATCAATTGTGTCCCCTCTTGCGTATAACGGTGATGGGGCTTAAAATTAACTGTTGGCGGGTCTATGTTTGCCCGAATGAAAAGGAGATAGATACCATGAACCAAAAAACAGCACTTCGTCCGATTACACCTGCATTCGACCCTTGGGAAGCCTATCTCGATGTGCAGGATTACGGAGAAATGAAGCTGACAAATATTGAATTGACGACAACGACGTTGTGTAACATGAGATGTGAGCACTGTGCGGTTGGCTATACTTTGCAGCCAAAAGATCCGAATGCACTGCCACTCGATTTACTGCTTCGCCGTTTAGATGAAGTACCGCTCTTGCGTTCCCTTAGCATTACAGGCGGAGAGCCGATGCTGTCTCTGAAATCTGTACGGGAATATGTCGTTCCTTTATTAAAGTATGCCCATGAACGCGGCGTCCGTACCCAAATTAATTCGAATTTAACACTTGATTTGGCTCGATATGAAGAGATTATTCCATACTTGGATGTCCTACACATTTCACATAACTGGGGGACGGTCGAAGAGTTTGCTACGGTTGGTTTTGCAATGATGGACCGAAAGCCAACCTTTGAGCAGCGTGAGAAATTGTTTAACCGCATGATTGAGAATAGTCAGGCCCTTGTGAAAGCGGGTGTAACCGTATCTGCTGAAACGATGCTGAATAAGCGTACGCTTCCTTATATTGAACACATCCATCGTCAAATCGTGGACGAGATGAAATGCCAGCGCCACGAAGTTCACCCGATGTATCCAAGTGATTTTGCCAGCGCCCTTGAATCATTGTCGCTTCCACAAATGCGGGATGCGATTCATCAGCTGCTCGATGTTCGTGATGAGAACACATGGATGCTGTTTGGCACATTGCCATTTTATTCATGCAGCACAGATGAAGAAGACCAGCGCCTCTTGACTCGATTGCGTCAAGCGAAAAATGTGACAGTACGAAATGACCCTGATGGCCGTTCACGGTTGAATGTGAATATTTTTGATGGGAATATTATTGTGACAGACTTTGGCGATACACCGCCATTAGGAAATATTGAAACCGATACGTTGCAATCAGCTTATACACGCTGGATGAACACAAAATTGGCAAAAGAACTGAATTGTCATTGCCCAAGTGTGCAATGCCTTGGTCCGAATGTTCTTGTGAAAAACAGTTATTATCAAGATGTTGATTTTACTTCTCGTACAGCCAGGGGGTAACCGATAGATGGACGAAACATTTCTGACAGTGGTCAAGAACAAATACATTGAAATTCTCCTTGTTGGACTCATTCTTTGGCTTGCCGTCTTTATGATCAACAAAGCGCTTCAGATTTTCTTTAAACGCACTGAATTCATTGAAGACAAGAAGAAAAAAACGATTGAGAGCTTGGTCAAATCGGTTTCAAAGTATACAGCTTCCATATGTTTTGTCTTATATGTGATTTCTTTATTCTTTCATGACTTTGGGAAGATTCTTGCGGGGGCTGGTGTGGCTGGAATTGTCATTGGTTTTGGTGCTCAGACCTTGATTCGTGATATTTTAGCCGGCATCTTCCTCATTTATGAAAGGCAAATTCATAAAGGTGATTATGTGACGGTCAATAATCTTTTTAACGGAACCATTGAAGAAATTGGTCTCCGGTCTTTGCAAATTAGAGAATGGAGCGGCAAGCTTTTAACCATTTCAAACGGAGACATTCGTCAAATCCAAAACTACAATATGCACTACATGCGTATCACAGAGTCAGTCTTGATCAGCGCAAACCAAAATCCTGATATTGCTTTCAAGGCGCTAGAAACAGCATGTGATCAGTTAAATCAAATGCATCATGATTTACTGAAAAAAGATGAATTCCAAAACGCCATTGAACCTTTTCAGGTTCATGGCATTATGGGGCTCAATAAATTGAATCGCGGGATTGAGATCACCGTAAAAGGAATGGTCGAGGATGAAAAATACTTCGAAGCCGCCCTCGCTGTGCGAAAAGAAATGATCACACAACTTCATCAGCATGATGTGAAATTGCTTGAGGATCTCGTCTATCCACAGCCTGCAAAATAACCTCATTTGTGATGGGGTTATTTTTTTGATTGTTTTTAGTTAACCGGTTAATTATAATATTATATAGTTAACCAATTAACTAAAAGGAAGGATGTTTACATTGAGAAAAACTGAAGCGATTTTTTTTATTAAGCAAATGTATCAAGAGGTGTTAATCCAATTAGATATAGAAAAGGTGGAGACTTATTTTTCTTCAGATTATCAGCAAGTCACTGATGGAAAGGTCTCTTCCCTTGATGAATTTAAAAAGCATCTCTCCACATTAAAAGTCATGACCAAACAGCTCGACATCCCCGCCTTTCATGATATGTTGTTTGATGAAGAGACTCAGCAAGGGTGTTTTCGTTACACTGTACATGTTGAGCTGTCCACAGGAGACCATGGTCTAATAGATGTGATGGCGTTATTTACTTTATTAGATGGTAGAATCATTCGGTGTGATGAGCTGACTAGACCGCATGAGAAAAATAAGACGCTTGAACAACTTGGACATATCAGCTAAGGAATTCTTTTCTTTTCAGCCGTCTTACTTCTATCCTCTTGACTGATTCATGTATAATAGAAAGCAGATTGATTTCATGCAGCATGGGGACCCTCATACTGTGTATTTACTAATTGAAAGAGAGTGAATAAGATGGGTCGTAAATGGAACAACATTAAAGAAAAGAAAGCATCAAAGGATGCCAATACAAGTCGTATTTACGCAAAATTCGGGCGTGAAATCTATGTGGCTGCCAAGCAAGGTGAGCCAAATCCAGAATCAAACCAAGCACTTCGTTTTGTCCTAGAACGTGCAAAAACATATAGTGTCCCAAAACACATTGTGGACCGTGCGATTGAAAAAGCAAAAGGCGGCGCAGAAGAGAACTTCGATGAGCTGCGTTACGAAGGATTTGGTCCAAACGGATCTATGGTGATCGTTGATGCCCTGACCAATAACGTCAACCGCACAGCGTCTGATGTTCGTGCAGCATTTGGGAAAAACGGCGGAAATATGGGCGTCAGTGGATCTGTTGCTTACATGTTTGACCAAACAGCGGTGATCGGTGTCGAGGGGAAAAGTGAAGAAGAAACGCTTGAACTTTTAATGGAAGCAGACATTGATGTACGTGACATTATGGAAGAAGATGATACGGTGATCGTCTACGCTGAACCAGATCAATTCCATCAAGTTCAAGAAGCGTTCAAACAGGCAGGCGTAGAAGAATTTACTGTCGCTGAAATCACAATGCTGCCTCAAAACGAAGTGACATTAGATGATGAATCGAAAGCACAATTCGAGAAACTAATCGATGTATTAGAAGAGCTTGAAGACGTGCAGCAAGTTTATCATAATGTGGATTTAGGGGAATAATCAGCTAAGCCATCGTAGTTGTTGGATTCATTCAACTTCCGCGTTGGCTTTTTTATTGTCTAGGTAAGGTTTACGTTCTACTCAAGACCATGTAATATGAAGAAAGAGTCGTTTCCACAAATAACCAAGGAGCTGAGTTTCATTTTTAAAACATGGTGGTTTTCGTATTATGGCTTTATGATCCTCCCTCTTATTGGCCTATGCTTAATTTTCAACAATTTGACGATATTCACTAAAGTCTTTCTCTTTCTTTTCTTTGTATGGTTTTTATATAACGCCTTTGATTTTTACATTCATGAAATGAAAAAGAAAAAAGATAGGACATCTTAATCAAAAAACAGTCATCTCCCCTTGGTAAGAGGAGATGACTGTTTTTAATTCATCCCTTGAAACCCAAACGTCAGGTGATCCTGAACAGGAATCCAAGCGCCGATTCCTTGTGAGGTCACATTTTTTACGACAAGTTTGCGTTTATTTCCCTTGAGCACAAGATACACTTCTCCGTAAGTAACCTTTCCTTTTTCGTTAATGGCTGGAGCGTATGCATGCAGGGTTGCTGCTTTTTTCGGAGATACGTGGTAAGACTGATCTCGCTTTGTTCCTGCACCAATCACTGTGTCGAAGGCGAGCGGAAGTTTTGTTTTTTGGATGGCTTTTTGCATCATCAATGTTTTCACATCTTCTGGGTTTGGAACTTTTGCTGTGAGCCCTCCACTTACTTTTACTTGTTGCTTTTGCACATATTTGCCGATGGCTGTTTTGTTTCCGCCTCTATTATCAATGTGATTCGTGTTCACTTTTTTGTATTCCCAATTGGCGACGGTTTCGTTTGAATCATAGCTGAGTGCCCATCTTCCAAGAAAAATCGTTGCCCTGTAGCCAACTGCTAGCGGTGTACCTGAGATACTGGATTCATTCAGCATTTTAATCAAATGTGTATTTTCAATTGGTACACTTGTTGTTTTAAATAATTCGGCTGTCAGCTCGCTCGGCTGGAGCAGCGGCTGATCTTGTGACGCATTTGGATACGTATTTTCCTTTGAGATACTGGCGACAGACGATGGCACCTTAAACGGCTTTGCTGCCTCGGCTGGAAAGCTGTATAGAAAACTTAAGGATAAGAGAACAACAAACATGATGCGGGGCATCTTTTTCATATCATCACTCTTTCTCATTCATTTTTCCATAGTATTTTCCCGAAAGACGTCCCTTATCCACAAAAGATTATAAAAGGAAAAATCCAATCGCCATAATGAAATAGGCAGCGAGCAATGTAGCACCTTCAAACCAGTTCGTATCCCCATCATTTGAAAGGATGACCGTCAGTAAAACAGAGGATGCCATGGCAATGAGCTCTGGTAATGAGAAGATCAGTGGCATTTGCTTTTCAAAAAACAGAGAGCTGATCACAAGGATCGGTGCGACCATCATGGCGACTTGAAGCGTGGAACCGAAAGCAATTTCCACTGCGACATCCATTTTGTTTTTATACGCCATAATCACAGCAGAAGCGTGTTCTGCTGCATTACCGACAATCGCAACAATGATGACCCCGATAAACAGTTCACTCCAGCCAAACTGTTCTCCGACCGTGTCAAATGTATGGACGAGCCGCTCTGAAATATACGCCACAGCAATTGTCGCAAGGAGTAAAATCGCCGTGGCAAACTTCCCAGACCATTCTGGTGTCTCTTCTTCCGTCGCGGCTCCCCCTTTCGCAATTTCTTGCTTAGCAACATAAACACCCCTGTGGCTGACAAGTTTGAAATAGAGTGCTGCGACATAAAGCAAAATCATCACAATGCTAATGCCAATACTTAAAACAAATTGACGATCTTCTGCCATCCCCATAGAAAAGACTTCTGGAATGACAAATGCCACAATAATCGCAAACATAAGCAGCCCAGAGTTATGCCTTGCATCGTGGACATTGAACTCTTGTCGTTTAAATTTCAATCCGCCAACGAAAAAAGACAGTCCAGCCACGAGCAGTAAATTGCCGATCACTGAGCCAGTGAGTGAAGCAAGGACAATGGCGGTGAGTCCTTGTTTTAATGCAAAAAATGAAATGATTAATTCCACTGCATTTCCAAAAGTAGCGTTTAACAAACCGCCAATTCTTGGTCCCGCTATAATGGCAAGACTCTCTGTCGCTCTTCCCATATAACTTGCAAGACCGATGATGGCGATACAATAGACGGCAAACATGACAGCCTGCGGAAAATGAAGAAAACTGCCAATTACAGATAATGGAACACCGATTGCGACAATCACAAGAAACAAACGATTCATACAGCCAATCTCCTTTACATCATATCTGACTGTTATTCTTTCGTGAGTGCCGGCAACATATACATTTAGATTCGTTCGTGTGAAAGGGTGATATCGATCGTTCCTTTCACGGATTGCACCATGGAGCAATGCTTCAGCGCAAGTTTCATTACTTTTTCCAGCTGTTCATCAGAGGTGCTGATGCTTTCAAAGATCATATGTAAATGAATATGAGTGATTTTGTTTACAGTTCCTTCTCTTGTCGTTTCAGGCGTAATGGTCAGCCCTTGATAGGATATTCGTTTTTTCCGGCATACATGAATGACCATTTCTCCAAAACAGCCCGCAATAGCCGAGGTGAACAATTGATACGGCCTGTATCCCGCTTCTTCATTTCCTGAAATATGTAGCTGCCTTTGATCAGCATTTGCGACCCACCGATCATTTTCGTATATCAGCTTCATTCCTTTTCCACCTTTCTATTGAAACCCCTATGGTTCCATTGTACGATGAAAGCATGAACTTGTAAGGAGCTTCTTATGTCGAGAATTCATTTTATGATTTTAATTTTACTTGTATCCGTATCTGGTTTTTCACAGGGAGCGTTACTGCCAGTTATTTCGATTATTTTCGAACATGCCGGCACTTCCCCGACGTTAAACGGACTGCATGCCACCGGTTTATATATCGGCGTGCTGCTTGCGTCTCCTTTTATGGAAGCGCCGCTGCGCCGCTTCGGATTTAAACCATTGATCGTCATTGGGGGCGCTGCTGTCTTTTTAAGTTTGTTTAGCTTTGTCTTTATTGAATCTTATGTGGTCTGGTTCTTCTTGCGGCTGATGATTGGCATCGGTGATCATATGCTTCATTTCTCCACACAGACGTGGGTAACCTATGCCTCATCATCTAGAAATCGCGGGCGAAATATTTCATTGTATGGGTTATCCTTTGGACTCGGTTTTGCCGCTGGCCCTTTTTTAACACCACTCATTGAAATCAATCCATCCTTGCCGTTTATTGTGTCTGGTGCAGTTAGTTTGTGTATTTGGCTGCTTGTGTTTGTTTTAAAAAATACATATCCTGATACAGGTGAAATGCAGACGTCAGAGCAGACAAATAGTTTGAAGCGCTTCAAGAAGGCGTTCCAATTTGGCTGGGTAGCGTTTATGATGCCGTTTTGCTACGGCTTTTTAGAAACGACACTCAATAGTAACTTCCCTGTGTATGCGCTGAGAAGCGGGGTGACGATAGATGCTGTTGCGTTTATTTTACCTGCGTTTGCGATTGGGAGTATTGTTTTTCAGCTTCCTCTCGGGATGCTGAGTGACCGGTTCGGCAGACGACGCATGATTTTATTTGTGACACTCGTCGGTTCATTCTTTTTCCTTTTAGCAGGGATTTTCATTCAGTCCGTTTTGGCTGTTGCGATCTGTTTCTTTATCGCAGGTATGGCTGTAGGTTCGACCTTCTCACTTGGCATCAGTTATATGACGGACTTATTGCCAAAGCATCTGCTGCCTGCTGGGAATTTGATGTGCGGGATGGCGTTTAGTGCAGGAAGTATTCTCGGTCCGGTTCTTGGCGGATTCTTTGTGCAGACGTTTGAGGGCATGAATTTACTTTACCTTGTCAGCATTGTGATTTTATTTGTGTTTTGTTGTGTTCGATTTGGGAGGACGCTGGCAGTGGTTGAAAGTAACTAAATGGAGGATCTATTTTGTTTACATTTAACATTTCAAATGACTTAAAATTGGCGTGTTTACAAGTAGCCGATGCAGAGACATTATTTGCACTTATCCAGCAGAATAAAACTCACTTGGGAGAGTGGCTACCATGGGTGAATCACTGTCAAAGCATAGAAGATGTTCAATCATTTATTCAATCTGCCCGCACTGCCTATGCTGAAAAAAAGATATAGAAGCGGGTATCGTATTAAACGATCAATTAATCGGTGTATTCCGCATGACGTTTCAGCATCGGATAGGCAATATTGGGTATTGGATTGGTGAAGATGCGCAAGGGAAAGGTATTGTGACCAAAACAGTGAAATTTATGACAGATGCCTTTGCTCCTGAAGTCGATGAATTTGAAATCTTTGTCCTGTTGGGCATGTCAGAAGTGAACGTGTTGCGATGAAAGCAGGCTTTCAGATCGATCCAAACTATCAGCCAAAGCCTGATGCAGCTTTTCTCCTGAAACGTTATATACGGAAATTGAATCATTAAAAACTCCCCTGCACCTATGCAGAGGAGTTTTTTCATCTAGTGATACCCATTTTGCCCATTCGCACTTCCACTTGTTTTGTGCTTTGGCTGATGGCCTTTGTTTTGTTTTGTGTTGCTTCCGCCTTTTTTCGATTGTTTAGACATTCGTTATTCCCCCATCCGTCAAGATTGAACATGTTCGTTCTCCTTTAGGATGCCCGTATTTCTTCACACCTTGCCTGGTACGATTTTACGCTTATGTAAAAGCGCATTGAGCTCGCCGCCGAGGATGATCATAATGCCGGTTAAATAAAACCAGATCATTAATATAATAATTCCCCCAATGCTTCCGTACATCGCACTATAGTTAGCAAATTCGCCTACGTAAAATGAGAATAGCATGCTGACGAGAATCCAGCCAACAGAGGCAAATATGGCGCCTGGCAGCACAAATTTCAATTTCAGCTTGATGTTAGGGGCAAAATAATATAGGGATGTAAAAACAATCAGTAAAATCAGTGGACTAATAATCCATCTCATGGCGGTCCAAATGGTGAGAAAGGCATCTGACTGCCCAACTAATTTAGCGACAAATAAGCCAAGTTCTTTTCCAAAGACAGGCAGCATCAAGGCAAAAATAATCGTAAGCACCATCGCAATGGTTAAGATGATCGATGTTAAACGTACGAGAATGAAGGAACGATTTTCCTCAACTTCGTAAGCGTGGTTAAATGCTCTGACAACCGCATTAATGCCGTTGGATGCAGACCAGAGTGCCGCAATAATCCCGAATGACAACAATCCGCCGTTACGGTTATTCAGCGTCTCTTCGGCAATGGATTCAATCATCGAAAGCGCTCCCTCTGGCGCATAACCAGAAATGACGCTTAGAACATCCTTTGATGTCAGCGGCAAATAACCAACAAGTGTCAGCACGAAGATGAGAAACGGAAATAATGAAAGCAAAAAGAAATACGCAAGTTCAGCTGATTTTGCCGGTCCTTCATGCAGCAAAAAGCGTCCAATTAACGCTTTAACAAAACCCATACGCCTCATCTCCAATGATCAATCTTTCTGTTTCTTTTGAAAGTGATCCTTTGTTTCTTCAATAATCTCTAATACCTTTGGTGTTGTTTCCTTTAACTGATTCACCTGTTCATTCAGAAAAGACAAATCATCTGAGACCGTTCTCATCAATTGCTTCGTTTCTTCCATTTTTCCCTTTACGCAAGCAGACATCTTGCCAGGTTCCAGGCGGTATTCATCCAGCTTTTGCTGGCAGTCATTCCATTTTTCTTTCAGTGCAGTTCTTGTTGGACGATGAAATAATGTCAGCAATATGCCGCAGGCTGCGCCTATAACAGCTCCCCGAAGCACGATTTGTTTGTTCTCTTCCATCTTATCTGATCTCCTTTCAGTTAAAGGTGTTTCTCTTTTTTTACATACGTCAAAAAACGATCAATTCCTGTTTCAATTAAATCATGTACTTCCTCAAAGTTCCCAGTGTAATAAGGATCTGGCACATCGTCTCGATCGTCGTCTTCTACAAAGTCAAGAAGACGGCCAATAAAGTGATGTTTTCCATAGCCGGCTAAACTGCGGAGGGCGCCTACATTTTCAGCATCCATCGCAATGATATAGTCGTATGTGGTGATATCCTTATCCATGATTTGTCTTGCAGTCATTCCTTCATAGCTGATACCCTTTTCATCAAGCAGCTTTCGTGTTCCTTCATGCGGAGGACTGCCTTGATGCCAGCCGCCAATGCCTGCTGAATCAATCACAAAGTGTTCACTCAGCCCTTCGTCTTCGACTCGTTTTCTAAACATCGCCTCTGCCATCGGTGACCTGCAAATATTGCCGAGGCACACAAATAATACATGAATCATCCTTCATTCTCCTCCTATCTTTTCCCTAAGAATCCCTTTGGAAAACCTTTTCTCTATCATATCAAGCCCCTTTTCTTTTGGAAACTTTGCAAGAAAAACTCCCATCGGCATTGACAAATTACACAAAAACAGGAGAAACTTTAGGAGAATTACACAAACAAAGGGGGACATTAGATGGGAATCATTGAGCAATTTGTCACGACGATGAACAATTTTTTGTGGGGGCCTCCCCTGTTAATTTTAATTGTTGGTACTGGAATCTACCTCACCTTTCGCGTTCTCTTCATTCAAATTAGATTACTTCCTTATTCTTTAAAGCTCGCTTTTTCAAAACAAGACAAAACTTCAGAGGGAGATATCTCCCATTTCCAAGCATTAATGACGGCTCTTGCTGCAACTGTCGGTACAGGGAATATCGTCGGTGTTGCCTCAGCTGTCATTGCAGGTGGTCCTGGTGCAGTATTTTGGATGTGGTTTGCTGCATTTTTCGGGATGGCCACCAAGTTTGCAGAAGCTGTTCTTGCTGTAAAATACAGGGTCAAAAACGAAAAAGGCGAAATGTCTGGCGGACCTATGTATTATTTAGAGCATGGCTTAAAACAGAAATGGCTAGGGGTGCTATTTGCTGTTTTCGGTGCCAGTGCTGCCTTTGGGATCGGCAACCTGGTACAGTCTAATTCCATTTCAGGCGTCATGAATTCTACTTTTCAAATTCCAACATGGGTAACAGGTATCATCATTACCGCCTTTACGGCACTCGTGATTTTAGGCGGAATTAAAAGTATCGGCCGAGTGACATCTATTTTTGTACCAGTCATGGCTTTATTTTACGTCATTTGTGGGCTCATCATTCTTGTCATGAATGCTGATCTTGTTCCTGGCGCAGTCAGTCTTATTTTCTCAGATGCCTTTACAGGTCAAGCCGTGGCAGGTGGTGCGATTGGAACCGTTATTCGTTGGGGTGTCGCGCGAGGCGTCTTTTCCAATGAAGCTGGTCTTGGATCAGCACCAATTGCTGCTGCAGCTGCGAAAACGGATATGCCTGCCCGTCAAGCGCTCGTCTCTATGACGCAAGTGTTTATTGACACCATCATTGTTTGTTCTATCACTGGCATTACGATTGTCATGGCAGATATGTATTTAACAGAAAAAAGTGATGCGCTGACTTCGTTATCCTTTGCTCACTTCCTCGGTCCAGCTGGCTCAACCATCGTGGCAATCGGGCTGCTCCTGTTTGCCTATTCAACCATCATTGGCTGGTCCTATTATGGAGAGAAATGCTTTACATATTTGGCGAAGGATTCGTACGTCATGTATTACCGTATCGTGTTTGTGATAGCTGTCTTTTTCGGTGCCGTGTTTAAGAATGACTTCGTTTGGGGCGTAGCAGATATGCTCAATGGACTGATGGCCATTCCAAACTTAATTGGCCTCATCGGTTTATCAGGTGTTGTGGTGTTTGAATCCAAACGAATCATTGATAAGATCAAAGAGGAGAAAAAGGAAAAAAACATTTCAGTGTCGTCATAATAGCCCTTTTATTCTTTTGCTTTTCTGTTAAAATAGACATATTATTCGACACATGCAGGAAAGGACGTGCCGCCCTTGTCACAGCAAAAAGCGGCTGAAGTCAATCAGCTGATTGAAGACATTTCGCAAAAGCTCAATATGCTGAATATTGGAGTCATCAAAGCCGAAGACTTCAGTCCAGATAAGTATGAAGATATTGAATTTCTTCACCAAATGGTGATGAAAAAATCTTCATTCAGCCCAAGTGAAATGCAAGCCATTGCAAGCGAACTGAAAAGCTTAAGAAAATAATCGTGCACCTGATACTGAATTGCGGTTGACGCCGCTTTCTTACATCCATGCACAGAAAAAGCCAGCACCTCGCGAGGTGCTGGCTTTGTTTATCCTTTCAAAACTACTTATTTTGCGAGCAGTTTTAATGATTCACGGTTAAATGCTGGAATGTCATCAGGTGTACGGCTTGTGACAAGCTGATCCTGACAAACGACGACTTCTTCATCTTTGAATTTGGCGCCTGCGTTTTCCATATCTACTTGAATGGATGTATAGCCGGTCGCGCCTCTTCCTTCCAGCGTCTTCGCTGTAATAAGCAATTGCGGTCCATGACAGATCGCAAATACTGGTTTTTTCTCGTCCATAAAGGCTTTTGTGAATTGCACGTAGCGATCATCCGCACGCAGAATGTCTGGTGAGAAGCCGCCAGGAATCAGAAGTGCATCGAAGTCTTCTGGTTTCACGTTATCGATAGACGCATCGACTCTTACTTCTGCCTCTCCTTGCTTTCCTTTCACTGTTTTTCCTTTTTCGTTTTCAATCACTGTGATCTCATGGCCTGCGTCTTTAAAGGCTTTTGCAGGCTCGGTGAATTCAACATCCTCAAAGTAATCTGTTAAGACAACTGCAATTTTCTTACCCATATAGAAACCCTCCTGCTTGATTATCGTTTACACTACACACTATACCCCCGCCAATTGAAATCAAACATCCTATCCCTATGAGAAAACCCCCTTTCAGAAAAAATAAGCATTTAGACTCATTCACATTCCCTTAACAAGGTAATTCGTATGATTTATGTTATCTTTACAATAATCTGCAAAAAATACCTACAAAAGTTAACGAAACATTTCTACAATAGGTATTGTGGTCAAAAAAATTAGAAAGGCGGAGATCAGGTGAAGAAGCAAGCACATAGGTCTAAACGAAGGAAAAACCTGTCTATTCTGCTCACTTCCATGATGTTGATTAGTCTCATTCTCCCAGCAGTACCTACTCATGCAGAAACAGAAAGCGGCAGTGCCGTAAAGGTCAGTATCTTAGCCACAACGGATGTTCATGCGAACATGATGAATTATGATTACTACAGTGACAAAGAAACAAATGAATTCGGTTTGGCAAAAACAGCCGAGCTGATTGACAAGCACCGTTCACAAAATCCCAATACACTCCTTGTTGATAACGGAGACCTGATTCAAGGAACCCCTCTTGGAGAATACGTTTATAAAAATGAAAAAGACAGCATCATCAATCAAACAAAGGTTCACCCCATTATTCATACACTCAACAAATTAAAATATGATGCAGGTACACTCGGCAATCATGAATTTAACTACGGTTTATCTTTTCTTGATGGTACCATTGCGGGCGCCAACTTCCCGATTGTCAATGCAAACGTCAAAAAGTTAAACGGAGAACACCGATTTACTCCTTATGTCATTCAGGATAAAACCTTTAAAGATGCAAACGGAGCCTCCCAAACTGTGAAAGTCGGTTACATAGGATTCGTACCACCACAAATTATGACGTGGGATAAGAAGCATTTAGATGGACAAGTTCAAGTGCAGGATATTGTGGAGTCTGCCAATGAAACCATTCCAGAAATGAAAGCAAAAGGCGCAGATGTCATCGTCGCTCTTGCTCATACAGGAATTGAAAAAACAGCTTCACCTAAAGGATCAGAAAATATGATCTTTGACCTTGCCACGAAAACAAAAGGCATTGATGCGATTGTGTCTGGCCACCAGCATGGCACATTCCCTAGCGCTGAATATAGCGGCGTAGACAAATTTGATGTCGCGAAGGGAACCATTAATGGCATTCCTGTCGTCATGTCAAAAAACTGGGGAAGCTACCTCGGGGTCATTGATTTAACGCTAGAACCAGACGGAAGCAACTGGAAAGTCACAGACGGAACAGGCAAAATCGAATCCGTTGCCGGGGTGACATCTCAAAACAGTACAGTGAAAAATGCCATTCAAACAACTCACCAAAACACCCTAGATTACGTCAGAAAGCCAGTTGGAAAAACAGAAGCAGACATTAACAGCTTTTTCGCTCAAGTGATGGATGACCCTTCTATTCAAATCGTGACAGATGCCCAGAAATGGTATGCACAAGAAAAAATGAAAGATACTTCGTACAAAAACTTGCCGATTCTCTCTGCGGGTGCGCCATTTAAAGCCGGGGGACGCAACGGTGTGAACTATTATACAAATATCGCAAAAGGTGATTTAGCCATTAAAAACATCGGCGATCTCTATCTTTACGATAACACCGTACAGATTGTAAAACTAAAAGGCAGTGAAGTAAAAGACTGGCTTGAAATGTCTGCTGGTCAGTTTAACCAAATCAAACCAAATACTTCAAATGAACAGCCTATTTTAAACGAAGAATACCGCTCATATAATTTTGATGTGATCGATGGTGTGACGTACCAAGTAGATGTCACACAGCCTGCTAAATACAGCACAACAGGCACACTTGTTAACGCTAGTGCGAACCGCATCAAAAACTTGTCTTACAACGGAAAACCCGTTTCTGACAATCAAGAATTTTTAGTCGTGACAAACAATTACCGTGCATCTGGCGGCGGAGGCTTCCCGCACCTCACACAAGATAAAGTCGTGCTCGCCTCAGCAGATGAGAACCGCCAAGTGCTGATGGATTATATTATTGAACAAAAAACCATTAACCCAAGCGCAGATCAAAACTGGTCCATTGCACCAGTAAAAGGCGCAACAGTCACCTTTGAATCTTCTCTACTTGCAAAACCGTTCGCAGAGAAATCAAGCAGCGTCGACTTTATTCGGAATGCCAGCACAGACGGACTTGGCGTGTACAAGCTAGCGTTTAAAGATGATGGTACAACAGAACCACCTGCAACAGACAATTGGCATTTAACGGTGATGCATACAAACGATACACATGCCCATCTGGATGATGCAGCAAGACGCGCAACTAAGATCAAAGAAGTTCGCGCCCAAAGCGAAAACAATATTTTATTAGACGCTGGAGATGTCTTCTCTGGTGATCTCTATTTCACAAAATGGCAAGGACTTGCCGATCTGAAACAGATGAACTTAATGAAATACGATGCCATGACGTTTGGGAATCATGAATTTGACAAAGGTCCATCTGTCCTACGTCAATTCCTGACAGGTGACGCATCCAGTGTAGATGCTAAAAACCGTCACCAGTTTGAAAAACCGAACTTCCCGATCGTGTCATCAAACGTGAATGTCTCTAAGGAAAAACAGTTAAGCGATTTAGTGAAAAAACCAGCAACATTTAAAGCTGGTGAGAAAAAAGAAGCTGGCATTTACCCTTACATTCTGCTTGATGTAAATGGTGAAAAGGTAGCTGTATTCGGTCTAACCACTGAAGACACAGCCATTACATCCAGCAGTGGTCCAAACATTCAATTTCAAGATGCATACAAAAAAGCAAAAGAAACAGTCAATACCATTCAAACTGAAGAAAAAATCAATAAAATTATTGCGCTCACACATATTGGCTATAACCGTGATCTAGAACTGGCTCAAAAAGTAGATGGCATTGATCTCATCATTGGCGGTCACACCCACACCCTTGTTGAAAAATTAAAGGTCATCAATAAAAAAGAACCTACGATTGTTGCGCAAGTAAAAGACTACGGACAATTTTTAGGAAAAGTAGACGTGGCCTTTGACAAAAAAGGCGTCGTACAGCCAAAAGAATCTACTTTTGACCTCATCACGATCGACGACTCTGTGAAAGAAGATGCGGACGCAAAAGCGATTCTTGATCAGTACAAAGCAGATATCCAAGATTTAAAAACCGAAAAAGTCGGGACGTCAGATGTCTTTTTAGATGGACAACGTGAACACGTCCGTGCAAAGGAAACGAACCTTGGAAACTTTATTGCAGATGGCATGTTAAAGAAAGCACAAGAATCTGCTGGGGCTGACCTTGCCATTACAAACGGCGGTGGTATTCGAGGCAGCATTGAAAAAGGAGATATCACATTAGGGGATATTTTAACCGTGATGCCTTTTGGAAACACACTATATGTCGCAGATTTAAAAGGCAGTCAAATTAAAAAAGCGCTTGAACAAGGGCTTTCAGGCATTGAAGAAGGCGGAGGCGCATTCCCTCATGTAGCCGGTATTGAATATACGTTTACACTGAGTAAACCAGCTGGCAGCAGACTGATTGATGTCAAATTGAAAGATCAAAATGGCAATCTGACTGACATTGATGATCAGAAAACATACCGCGTGGCGACTAATGCATTTGTCGGCACAGGCGGTGATGGCTACAGCGTCTTTACAGAAGCGTCTCATGGTGAAGACTTAGGCTATGTTGACTATGAAATTTTCAAAGAGCAAATTGAACAGGCAGACGGTCATATTTCTCCAGTCATCGACCATCGAGTGAAAGAAGTATTCCTTCCTCGCTTGAAAGGAAAAGGCGCCTATGACATTCAAGATGATGAGAAATTCCAAACGTATGTGCAGCATACGAACAAAGCATTGCTCTATTTAGACAAAGCAACCGAAGCGAAAAAGGTTCAATTGTCTCTATCAAAAGGGCAAGTAGCTGAACTGAAGAAACGAGAGCAAGATCCAAACGTCACCATCTATCATGACAAAGTCGGTCTAGCATTACCGCTCTCCAATTTGTCAGAGCAACAAGCAGATATATCAATGGCAAAAACAAATAAGGTGAAAAATGCATTAACCGACACTTACGATTTCCAAATCAAACAAGATCAGAAAAATGTGTCTACCTTTAAAGATCCCGTCACACTGTTCTTTACATTAGATGCGCCTGAAAAAGCGAAAAAACCAGGTGTCTATTATGTCGATCGTGAGAAAAACCGCTATGCCAAAACAAGTAACGGTTCATTCGAAAACGGGATTGTCTCAGGTAAAACGGAGCACTTTAGTGAATACACCGTACTCAATCAAAGTGAAGCTGCTGGAACAGCTCCAGACCAAACTGGCGGAGACGGTGGAACTTCTGCTCCAGGCGGTTCGGATCCAAGTCAGGATGGAAGCAGCTTACCAGGCGGCACACTGCCGAATACCGCAACAATGATGTATACAGCGGTATTAATTGGCTTGCTCATGCTCGCCTCAGGCGGTATCCTTTATTACTACCAGCGCAAGCGCACACGAGACAAAGTATCATCTTAATAGAAAAGGACAGAGCATTGGCTCTGTCCTTTTTCCATCTCACTATCAATCTTGGGATAAATAAATCCAATGACGGTTATCAAATTCTTTCACATCATCTGACCCTATATGACGCAGCATTCTATTAAAGAACGTGATATCATCTTCATCATCAACGGCATATAAATCCTCTTGAACATATTCTCTCGTAATGAAATTCGTTAAGTTCGTATTATTCACAAATTCAGCAAAGTACGATTTCACTAGGGTTAAATCTTCTTCATTTAATGTTTCATCACTGATAATTGAAATATGAAACACATTCAAAATCGCTTGAATGTCTTCTTCATCCATATCACATAATGGCTCTAATTTTCTATCTTCTTCCGTAAACGGTTTTCGCGTGTCTTCAATGATGACATAACATAAAATCCTGTGATCTTTCATCACGCTAAAAATTTCTAAATCTCTTAATTTTAATGGTCTATTCAGTCTGATCATTTGTCCTCCTAGAATGTTGCTCTTGTTTCCCTAAAACCTGAAATAGACAGAGCCTCGGCCCTGTCTACTTCTCTCTTCTAGCAAAATCCACGAACCTGAAACGATCTAGGCGGTGGCGGCTTTCTGTGTATTGGAATAGACTCGTATCCTCCAAGAACACATAATTCTTCACCACTACCACATGATCAAACCCGTTCAAATCGAGATACCTTTCATCTTCTTCAGTACATGGCTCGACCACAAATTCCTTTTGAGCATAACTAATCGAGACCCCAAGTTCTCCTTCAATATACTCGTAAATCGATCCTTCACAAATGTCCTTAGACAAGACCTGCACATGTTTTTGCAAAAAGTAATCTTTGTCTAAAATGACTTCTTCTCCGCTAATATTGCGAGAGCGAATGACTTCCCAAACGTCCTCCTGCCCACTGATTTTCAGCTGAGACTGAATATACTGATCTGGCTTGATTAAACCGAACTCATGAACCGTTGTTACCGTCTTGCGCCCAAGCGTTTGGGAAAGCTCTTTAAAGCTGACAAGACCCGAAACTGGGAACTGCATTTTCTCTCGGTTCAGCAATACTGAGCCTTTCCCGCGAATTTTTTGGATATAGCCATTTTGCACAAGGATGTTTAATGCCTTTCTCACCGTCTCACGGGATGTGTCATACATGACAGACAGCTCATGTTCTGATGGGAGGATGCCTTTATCCTGCCATTCACCTTGTTCAATTCGTCTTGCGAGCTGATCATAGATCACTCGAAACTTATTCTCTTTCATTTTCCTTCCGCCCCATTTACTAGCGTTTGGTTAAATGATAAACGATTGACTCATATGGGCGCAACGTAAATCCCTTGATATCTGCCGGCACATCCTCATAATTGGACAGCAGGACTTGCCCTTCCATTTCATTGACATCCTTTGCAAGCTCATCTGGAAGTGTAAAGTCCGTCTCGCCTGCATAAAAATGGTTGATCACGAGAATCTTCTCATCTTTTCCTTCTCGGACATACGCAAACACCTTTGGATCATCTGCCAGCAATAAAGTAAAGCTTCCATAGGTGATCACATCAAGTTCTTTGCGAAGTCTGCAAAGGGCTTGATAATGATAAAAAATCGACGTCTCATCTTTTAAGGCCGCTTCTACTGAAATGCCGTTTTGAGCTGGTTCAATCCAAGACGTACCTTTTGAGAACCCAACATTTTTTTCCGACGTCCATTGCATAGGTGTCCTTGCGTTATCTCTTGATTTGACCTGTAAAATCGCCAAAGCTTCTTCCTTTGTTTTCCCTTTTTCAAGCATGACTTCGTACATATTGAGTGATTCGATATCGCGGTATGACGAAATGTCCTCAAAGCGAGGATTCTTCATCCCAATTTCTTCACCTTGATAAATATAAGGAGTGCCTTGCATCAAATGAATGGTGGTCGCCAGCATCTTCGCTGATTGCTGATGGTACGTGCCATCATCACCGTATCTAGACACGATGCGTGGCTGGTCATGGTTGCACCAAAAGAGTGCGTTCCAGCCGCCGCCCTCATGCATTTTCGTCTGCCATTCTGACAGAATTGATTTCAACTCTAGAAAATCAAATGGCGCAATGGCCCACTTTTCACCGTTAGGATAGTCGACTTTTAAATGATGAAAATTAAACGTCATATCCAGCTCCTGCCGATCAGGTCTTGTATACCGAATGCAGTCTGCAATATTCGTTGAAGACATTTCCCCCACGGTCATGCTATCGTATTTCGAAAACACTTCCTGGTTCATTTCGTGCAAAAATTCATGAATTCTCGGCCCATCTGTATAGTACATACGTCCATCACCTTGCACTGATTGCCCAGCATCATCTAAAAAGCGTTGATCCTTTGAAATGTTATTGATGACATCTAGTCTGAATCCATCGATCCCTTTTTCAAACCAAAAGTGCATGATGTCATATACTTTCCTGCGCACTTCATCATGTTCCCAGTTGAGGTCTGCCTGGGTAACATCATATAAATGAAGATAATAGTCACCTGTCGCTTCATCTAATTCCCACGCTGCCCCGCCAAACTTTGACTGCCAGTCATTCGGAGGAGAGCCGTCCGCTTTCGGCTCCTTCCAAATATAATAGTCTCGATACGGGTTCTCCTTCGACTCTCGGGAGGCTTGAAACCACTCATGGAAAATGGACGTATGGTTCACGGCTAGATCCATGATGACACGGATCCCTCGTTCATGTGCTTCTTTCAGCATGTGTTCAAAATCAGCCATTGTGCCGTACATGTCATGTATTTTTGTATAATCACTAATATCATAACCATTGTCATGCTGTGGTGACTCGTACATAGGGGTCAGCCAAATACAATCCGCCCCTAGCTCTTTGATATAGTCGAGCTTTTTCGTCACGCCATTGATATCACCTGTACCAGAGCCTGTTGTGTCTAAAAAGCTCTTCGGATAGATTTGATAGAC
The DNA here is from genome assembly GCF_051172515.1 of Bacillus sp. G402. Lineage (NCBI taxonomy): Bacteria > Bacillati > Bacillota > Bacilli > Caryophanales > Bacillaceae > Bacillus > Bacillus sp. G402. The sequence goes on along the minus strand of NZ_JBPIZC010000004.1, from coordinate 176,995 downwards.
CACGGCTTTTTTCCACCACGGTTCGTTTGTTTGTTGATTCAATTTCCTTCACCACCACTAGTTAAGTTCTTGTGATACATCCTTCTTTTTAAGTTTTGCATATAAAAGGGTACCAATGAATGGGACGATCAGCACAATCACCATTCCGATGGCAAATGCCCCCCAATATTTCGGAATGATCGAGAAGATTCCTGGAATGCCTCCAACGCCGACTGAACTTGCCAGTACCCCTTGTGAGGCAATAAACATACCAGCTATCCCTGAACTGATCAGGGCAAAAATAAACGGGAATCTATAGCGCAAGTTCACCCCAAACATCGCCGGTTCAGTAATGCCCAAGTAAGCAGAAATACTTGATGTCAGCGAGAGCCCTTTTTGCTTTTCATCTTTTAAGACAAACATCATCGCAAGTGCCGCTGATCCTTGAGCAATATTAGACAGGGCGAGCATTGGCCATAGGAACGTGCCGTGCAGTTTTGAGTTAATCAGCTGAATATCGACTGCTAGGAACGTATGATGCATGCCTGTAATGACTAACGCTGCATATAATCCGCCATATAAAAGACCGCCAAGTGCTGCGAATTGCTGAAATACGGTGACGAGTCCAGATGTTAAAACGTTTCCGATCGCAAATGTAACGGGACCAATGACGATAAATGATAAAAATCCAATGAGTAATAATGTAATTGGTGCAACAACTAACAGCTGAATACTTTCAGGTGTCCGTTTTGTTATAAATAATTCGAGCTTTGCGAGTAAATAGGAGGCGACGAGTATCGGAAGAACCTGCCCTTGGTAACCTACCTTTTGTACTTCAAGTCCAAACAAATTCCAGACAGGAATGTCACCTGTCTTTTCCGCCGCTCCATATCCCCACGCATTCAACAGATCTGGATGTACAAGCATCAGTCCGAGGACCATCCCTAAAAGTGGATTACCTCCAAACCGCTTGACAGCCGACCAGCCAATTAATGCTGGCAAAAAGGTAAAGGCAGTGCCTGCAATCAAGTTGATCATATTTGCTAAATCCGCCCATGCCGGATACACATCCACAATGGATTTTTGATCAAAGAAAATATCAGGAGCTGTTAAAATATTATTAATCCCCATCAATAAACCGGCTGTCACGATAGCTGGAAGGATTGGAATGAAGATATCTGCAAGCGTTTTCACCGCACGCTGCAATGGATTTAATTTCTGATCAGAGGCACGCTTGACGTCCTCTTTTGTCGCTTCGCCGATTCCCGTCTGTTTGACCATTTCGGCATAAACCCGATTCACCACTCCTTGACCAATGACCACTTGGTATTGGCCATTCGCTGAGAAAGATCCCTTCACTTCATCAATTTGTTCTAGTGCTTTCTCATCCACCTTAGCTTCATCTTTTAGCACAAAACGAAGTCTTGTCACACAATGTGTGGCTTGATCAATGTTTTCTTTGCCGCCAATGGCTTTCACAATCTGATCTGCCGCTGCCTGATAATCAGCCATGCTATCCCCTCCGAGATCGTTTTTTTATAAGAAAAAAGAATCAAAACTTGTATATACATGTTCACTTCATATTTTATATTTGTATATACATGTAGTCAATAAGAAAATGTAGCGCTTTCATAAAAAAAGCTCCCTCAATGTGCTCAAAGAGGCAGCGTGTCATCATCTTTTTTTATGCTCCGTTAGTTTTTCGTAGACCCTATTCTTATAAAAGGAGGAGGCTGGTCGAGCAAACGTTTGGCGCTTGGATGTGAGTTCATCAAGGCGTTTTTGTTTTTCCTCACATACGAGAGAGAGTTTTTTTCTTTCTTCTCCATCTATACTCGTTTTCAGTAACTCTTTGACCGTCATTAGTTCTTTTTTCAAAGCTGTTTCTTCCCCTGCAAAGCCAGCATTTTTCATGATTCGATAGCCCATCCTCAGTTCTTCAGGTACATGAGCAGCATCATCCTTTGGCAGAGGTTTCCCAAAACCTGCTAGTCCTTCAAAAGCTCCATGGTCCATCGCCTTTTTGATCCGTTCTTCTGACAATCTCTGCGCAAAATCCATGACACGTCTCCTTTCAGATCGTCTGATATTTTGGTTAAGCATAGCAAAAAAGCTGACTCTCTCACAAGAGCCAGCTTTCTCGTTATTTTTTGTCGATTTTAAAAGTAGATACCATTTGTGCCAAGTCCTCTGACATGTCAGAGAGCTGTTCAATCGCACTTGAAATTTGCTGCATGCCAGCACTTTGCTGTTCTGTTGCTGCCGCTACTTCTTGAGAGCTTGCCGCATGTTCTTCTGACACGACCGAAATTTGTTCAATCGATGTAGAAATTGTTTGATAAGCTCGTTCTACCTGCTTAATAGATTGAAGCAAATTGTTCGTTCTGCTTGCAAATTGAGACACTCCATCATAAATACCAGCGAAGTTCTGCGAGGTGCCTTTCATTTGCTCACGGCCTTCTTCCACTGCTTTACTGCTTTCCTCCACGCTTTCAAGGACACGCTGACTATTTTCCTGTGTGCCAATGACTAAGTCTGAGACCGTTTTAGCTGCATCAGCTGACTGTTCAGCTAACTTACGGACTTCATCAGCCACAACAGCAAATCCTTTTCCTTCTTCTCCTACACGTGCGGCTTCAATAGAAGCATTCAGTGCAAGCAGATTCGTTTGCGCTGAAATGTCCGTAATAATGGAGATGACACTTTCAATTTCTGTTGAATGTGATTGCAATTCTTCTGCCGCCTGCTTTGAGCTTGTCATCATGTCGTGTAACATGTTGAGATGTTCAAGCACATGCTGCACCAATTTTTGACCAGATTCTGACTGCTCTTGTACTTCTGATGAAACAGATTTCATTTCATCCACTTCTTTTGTCACGCCTTCGATTTGAGTATCAATTTCCGCAACAGATGTTGTGCAGTCTGTAATGTTTGCGACTGAATCATTGATTCCTTCACTCATATTCGTCATCGCTTCTGACACTTGTTGTGCACTTTGACTAGATTCCGTTGTCACTGTGCGAAGCTGTGAAGACATTTTCGACACTTCACTTGATGAGTTTGAGATCTTTCCAATAAGCTCTTTGATCCGTCCCTGCATTTTCTGGAAGGAAGCCGCTAATTGACCGATCTCATCTTGACTTTGAACTTCTACCATGCCAGTTAAATCACCATCTGCAATTCGATCCGCTGATTCCATTAATGAACGTGCTGGTTTTGCAATTCTTCTTCCCATGAAGAATGAGAAGAGTAATCCGCCGATGAGCACAATCGCAGATGCTACTGTGATATAAATTGTCAACTTTTTCGTTGTTGCTGGAACAACAGACGCATCTAAATCAATCCCTAAAATCCCCGTGAGTTCACCGCCTGAATCTTTAATTGGTAAAAAGACGGATTTATGAGTCCCGAACGAATCAACGTAAATATCACTTTTGACCATTTTATCTTCAGAAAGAGCTTGTTTCATTTCATCTGAAAAGACATAATCTTGATCAAAATCATTGTCTTCCCCTGTTAGTACGATGATTCTTTCTTTGCCGCCCTTATTTGATAACACGTATAAGTTCTCAAGCGTATGATCTTTTTGTAGTTCTGTGAATTTCTTTTTGATCTCCACATAAATAGGATCATCCTTCCCGCTAATGCTAAGGACATTTCCATCCATATTATCGATTTCTTTTTTCGCTGTATCAATATCTGTTGTTAATCGATAATCAAATTGCTTTAATAATTGGGAAGATAAATCCTGGCTAACTAAATAAAATGTTAGAACGAATAATGCAACGGTTGCGAGTAATGTTACGACAACGACTGACATGATTTTGGAGGAAATCGTAAGTCCCCCAAACTTCCTTTGTTTCGCCATTTTTTTCTACATCTCCACTCTCAATTTTAATTTAAGCCTCTACACTTTCAAATTGTCCACAAACAGATGCAATCACATCTTTTAAATAAGATACGATATGAGGGATATGCTCCGGTAACGTATAAGGTGAAATCACAAAAAATTTACTCACACTTAGATAGAATTCTTGACCTTCTTTGGCATTGACTTGTAAAAACTTCGTTGTATCGCCAAAGAACATTTCGTCTCTTTTCTCTCCAAGCTTTTCAAAGAGGATTTTGTTCAAATCATTGTTGCGCTCAATTTCCATAGCAGTTGCTTCTCCAGACACTTCTTCCTTAAAACGAGGAGAGCCGTCTAGGTAAATTCTAAACAATGTAGCCATTCCGACATTGTCATCATTGACGACTTCTGCTTGTGGAATTTCCTGACGAAGTGCTTCTCTAAATGCAAGGTTCACCTCTAAAAATTGACCGAGCAAGCGCTGGTATCCTTCAATTCCAAACGTTAGCAGCACACTTAGCATGCTGATGGAGCTTCCCATTCTTGAGCATTCCAGTGTATAACCGGTATGGTATTCCCCGTATCCTCTATGTCCAACGTATGGTGTTTCTTGTTCTTCTAGGTCCAAGCGCTTTAAGTCAGCAGCGTTTTTCACCAAGAATAAACTAGATGTGTACGGTGTTTGTCCGAGCTTTTGAAAGTCAAAGCACATCGTGTCAGCAAGAGAAAGATGCTGGAATTTCGCTTTGATTTCTTTTAGCATACGAAGAACACCGTCTGAGAATTGCAGCGGGTTTTCAGATACATCATACTCATTAAAGAAAGCAAAGAATCCACCAAGCGCCGAATCCGCATGAATATGCGGCACCTTGAGACCATACTCCTCAGCAATGGCTTCTGCCGTTTCACGTACCCCTTTTACATCATCAATTGCAATGGCATCTGTTGTTCCGGTTGTTGCCACAATATAAACGGGAATTCCGCCATTTTGGGCAACACGTTCCATTTGACAACGCAAATCTTCCATATCCATCGAATGATCTTTATTCGTCTTAATTCTGATTAAGTTGTCTGTGCCAAGCCCTGTTGCTTCCATTGACTTAAATAAGCTGTAATGTGCTGCATCAGAACAAAACGCATAAAGATTTTGCGGGACACCTTTTCGTAATGACTCCGGTGCAACTTTCGAAATTGCTAAACGAAGCCCCGAGAAAATAGCCCCTTGACCTCCCCATGTTGTGTAGCCCCCGCTCACATTTGGATCATATCCGATGAGCTTAGACATCATTGAGACCACTCTGACCTCAGCTTCTGCGCCTGCTGGTCCATACACATCCCATAGGTTGTTTCCGTTAACCAGCATAGCCGTCAGCATGCCTAGAATTCCTGGTGTACTTGCCATTGGCAAAATGTTCGTGAAGAAATACTTCGTGTGGTATGGATGATTATGTAAAAGCTTCAGTAATTCTTCATTCACAAGTTCCGCTTGTTGTCCGTTCATCGGAATTTGACTTGTTTCAGTGAGCTTTTTGTAAAAGTCCTCCTCACGATTCTTTTCACCTTTTAGGTGAGCACGGTTCGGATCCTTCAGGTCATCGACCCCTGAAATGATCTGTTCCATTAATTTAATGAGTTCTTTCCGCTCTTCTGCATTTCCGTCCTCACTCGGAAACCAGTTCTGAACGAGGTTCTGTGCTCGTACAGTCATATACTATCAATCCTTTCAATGGAAGATTTCCTGTCACTGTCTATATCGACCCCGTTTCAAAAGTTTATAGTGTCGAACTGTTCGCTTAAGTATATTTAGATAATTTGTTCGCTCGTCAAAACGAATAAAACCCTTACAATACACATCAAAACCATTATGTTTGTGAAACAATAAAATATATTAATATACTTCCATGAAGGAATTATTATCCAGACAATTCAGCTGCTTATTCATTCATTTTTTTTACTTAACCTGCATAAACATTAATAAACACTGGAAATCCGCCTAAATGCACCATTGTAGAAATCAAATTAATTCTTTAGACTTGTGTCTTTTTACCTGTTTTATTGATATAGCAACAGGAAAAATACAGAATTTTCTGTAATTATTAGGATAGATTTCACAAAAAGTTTTTCGGAAATCGAATGTTTTCGATGTCTTCCCAACTCTAGCTCGGACAGGCTGCCTTAGGTGCTCACCGGTTATGACTTTTCTATTTGTGCATTTCATGGTATATTCTAATGGTTCGTTTTCTTTCGTTCCGCCTCTTCCGTTTAACGGAGAAAAGGAGTGTTTAAATGAAAACATTTATTCAAAAAAGAGGCCTCGGCTTCTTTGTAATTGCAGCCATCTTGTTATGGCTCAAGACGTATACAGCTTATTTAATCGAATTTAAACTTGGTATATCAAATGTGCTTCAGCATATTTTGCTTTTTGTGAATCCTATTAGCTCCAGCTTGTTCTTTCTTGGCTTTGCTTTATTGTTCAAGAAAAAATGGCAGCCTGCCGCTATCATTGTGATTCACTTTTTCATGTCTTTTTTACTTTACGCAAACATCGTGTACTATCGATTCTTCAATGACTTTATCACGCTGCCTACAGTGATGCAGGCAGGAACGAATGGCGGACAATTAGGTGATAGTGCATTTTCACTCATGCGTTGGACTGATATGTTTTACTTTCTCGATACCATCATCTTGATCGTACTCGCAGTCCGCATGAAAAGACAGCAGCAAACAAGTACGACTGTACCTGTTCAAAAAACAAAATCGTTTAGACTCGTTCTTGTGTCCTCTGTTCTGATCTTTGTTGTCAACTTAATCGCAGCAGAAATTGATCGCCCAGAGCTTTTATCAAGATCGTTCGACCGCAATTATTTAGTCAAATACTTGGGTGCTTATAATTTTACGGTGTTTGATGCCATTCAAAATGTGAAATCAAACAGCCAGCGTGCCCTGGCAAATTCAAGTGACGTAACAGATGTAGAGAATTATCTAAAGGCGAACAGCGCTGATCCTAACCCAGCTTATTACGGGAAAGCGAAAGGCATGAACGTCATTACAATTTCTCTTGAATCACTGCAAAACTTTGTCATTGATTACAAGGTGAATGGAAAAGAGGTCACTCCTTTCCTAAATTCATTAGCCCATGACAACAAAACGTTTTATTTTGACAATTTCTTCCATCAAACAGGGCAAGGAAAGACATCTGATGCGGAATTTATGATGGATACGGGGCTTTTCCCATTATCACAAGGCTCTGTGTTTATTAACAAAGCTCAAAACACATATCAGGCGCTTCCTGGCATTTTGAAAAAGGACCAATACACGTCCGCAGAATTCCACGGGAATACGAAAACGTTCTGGAACCGAAATGAAATGTTTAAGTCCTTTGGATATGACAGATTTTACGATTCTGAATACTACGATATGAATGAACAAGATACGAAGAACTATGGATTGAAAGACAAACCGTTCTTCAAAGAATCCATGCCAATGCTTGAAAATCTGAAACAGCCGTTTTATTCGAAATTCATTACGCTGTCAAACCACTTCCCATTTGGTATGGATGAAGGTGATACCGATTTTGAACCTGGCGACTTCGGAGACTCCGTCGTTGATAACTACTTCCAATCTGCTCATTATTTAGATGAAGCCATTGAACAGTTCTTTAATGACTTGAAGAAATCTGGTCTCTATGACAATACCGTCGTCATTATGTACGGTGACCACTACGGCATTTCAGAAAACCATAATGAAGCGATGGAAAAAGTGACTGGCGAAAAAATTGGAGATTATGAAAATGCCCAGCTTATGCGTGTGCCGCTCTTTATCCATGTGCCAGGCGTAAAAGGCGGACAGATTCATAAATACTCTGGTGAAGTGGATGTTGCGCCTACCCTTCTCCACCTGCTCGGAGATGATACGAAGAACTATTTAATGTCTGGTTCTGATATCTTATCGAAGAACTTTAAAGAGCTTGTGCCATTTAGAAATGGAGACTTCGTGTCGAAGGACTACACGAAAGTAGGCAACAACTATTACAGCAACAAAACAGGTGAAAAAATCGAGCCGACTGAAAAGGCATCACAAGAAAACGAAACGGTGAAAAAGATGTTAGAGACATCTGATAAGATTGTCACGGAAGATTTACTCCGTTTCTACAAACCTAAAGGCTTTACACCAATTGAGCGCAATGATTATGACTATACAAAGAAAGTACAGGATGAAAAAGATTCCTCTTCCGCCAAAGATGAATCCAGCTCGTCTTCCAAATAACTTTCTCTTTTAAAGCCCCAGCCGATCAAGATCAGCTGGGGCTTTTTACGTTTGATCCGCATGACACCGGGTATAGTTGAAGAAGGAGGGATTGATTAATCATGAAAAAAACAGCAGCTTTTGTCGTGACCGCTTCACTCGCTTCTTCCACCTTATTTGCTTTCAGCCCATCGATTTCAGCGCACGCCATGACCCAAACGCAGGCAGAACAGTCCATTCCTCAAGGGCCGAATGCAGCGCTAAACAGCATCTATCAGCTGGCGCATAAAGGACAAATGCCATACTATGCAGAAGGACTCAAAATAGGGGTTCAAACAAAAAAAGACGTTCGGCATAAACTAGGACAGCCTTATCCAGAAACGGGTCAAAGCGGCTTTGATTTGTATCATGCTGAGATGGGCAACCCTGGATTTGCTTTTCACTATGACAAAAAAGGCAAGATTAACGAAATCCGTTATTTTGGAACAAATGTAGAAAAAGAAACGAATATCGGAGGAATGACTCCTTCCCTATTAAAGAAACAGCTTGGACCAGCAGATTCAGTCAGCACCATCCCACAAACAAAAGAGAAGAAATACGTTTATCAGACCGGTGATTATGAGCTCGAATTTATCGTCGGACATGATCCAGATATCAGTCAGCACGAGCTGACTGTGGTGCATATTAACCTCATCAAAGCCAGTTCCTAAATAAAAAGCATCCTGAGTTTTCGCTCAGGATGCTTTCTTTTATTAAGATGCCACTTCTAAATGCGGCTTTCTTTTCAGTTTTCGCTTAAGGACTGGACCTGCTACATAATCAAGGCCAAGTTTTCCGGCATTTCCTTTCGCTGCCATAATGAAGACGGCGATCAGAAGAAGAAGCGGGTTAACAGAAACGGTTCCAGCTAGTAAGAAAGAGACATTCATCACGCTTCCAAAAAAGGCTGCTGTTGTTGTGAACAATCCAACAATTAGTCCTAGACCAACTAAGATTTCTCCCCACATGACCATGGCACTGAAGAGTCCGGCATTTGGCAACGCGACATTTTCTAAAAACCAGACATAGAACGGATAAACAAGATGTCCATCTTTCACAACAGGTTCAGCTATGGCAAATTGCAAATATCCTGATGCATCGAATCCGCCTGTTAGTTTTCCAATACCAGATGTCAGCCAAGTCCATCCGATATAAAGTCTTGCTGCCAAAAGGATAACCGCTGCCCATACATTCGTTTGTAAGAATTTTGTAAACATGATGATGCCTCCTTTTAAATTATGTGAAATATTTCACATTTTCTTTATGATCTTATTATACTACTTAATATACATTTGTGATCCTTTTCACATATATATTCACAAATTGTTCATGAATATCTAGTCGAGGTAAACTTTCCCCTTGCTATTGCCGTCTAAGTTATTTCAGACAGTAAAAAGGGGTTACATTTTGTATGAAAACATTATTTCATTTTGCTTATTTACAGGCCATCTCTTGTCTATTTCCTGTCATGATCTTTACGGCGCTTGCCCTATCAAAGGTCGTGTCTATTCCTTTTCTTCATCGATATGATGTTATTCTTCTGCTTTGCCTCATGGCACAGCTTCTCATGCTGATGCTACGGCTTGAGACGCTGACAGAGTTGAAGGTTATTTGTCTCTTTCATGTGATTGGAATAGGCTTAGAAATCTACAAAGTACATATGGGTTCATGGTCCTATCCTGAAGAGGCTTATACGAAAATCTTTGGGGTTCCGCTCTATAGCGGTTTTATGTATGCGAGCGTGGCAAGCTATATTTATCAGGCACTGACTCGACTTCACGTGAAGGTGAAAGCATGGCCTCATCCGTATCTTTCGATTGGGATCAGTTTATGTATTTACCTCAATTTCTTTACTCATCACTGGATTTATGATCTACGCTGGTGGCTGACATTACTCCTAGTGGTTGTGTTTCGAAAAACAACCGTTTCCTTTCAGGTCGGTTCATCGACCTTTCGCATGCCGCTTGTTATCTCGTTTTTGCTGATTGGCTTTTTTATTTGGGTGGCCGAAAATGTCACGACCTTTTTAGGAGCATGGCAATATCCAAATCAGCAGCATGCTTGGTCTCTCGTCCATCTTGGTAAAATCAGTTCATGGTTTTTACTTGTTGTCATCAGCATTGTACTGGTGATCGAACAGCGAAAACAAAAAAACGTTCAGCCCATTTGATCTGGCTGAACGCTTTTTTTAGTCCCGATCGACTTCCTTACGAAGATCATCGGCGACAAATTCGACATTTGTTCCAATGATGATTTGTACGGAAGTTTTTCCTGACGTCAGTACCCCTTTGGCACCTGCTTTTTTCAATGTACCTTCATTTAATAAATCGGTATCTTCTACTGTTAAACGAAGACGGGTCGCACAATGGTCAATTGTGGTGATATTGCCTTTGCCGCCTAGTCCCTCTACGAGCATACTTGCTCCGGCAGTATGTGTATCATCCCCTGAAATATCTTCGATGTCATCATCTTCCCTGCCCGGTGTTTTTAGCTTTAACAATTTAATCAGGAAATAGAAAACAACAAAGTAAATCACGCCATAGATGACCCCAACCACAAGTAACAGAATGGGTTTTTGCGCAATTCCAAAACTTAAAACGTAATCAATCGCACCCGCTGAAAAAGCGAAACCGCTATGAATGCCTAAGGTGTTGACAATAAAGAGCGAAAGACCAGTTAATATCGCATGAACACCATATAAAAGTGGAGATAAAAACATAAATGAGAATTCAATTGGTTCTGTGATCCCTGTAATAAATGACGTCAGTGCCATTCCAATCATAAGACCGGCTGTTGCTTTTCGTTTTTCAGGCTTTGCGGTCACAACCATCGCGAGACATGCCGCCGGCAGCCCGAACATCATCACTGGGAAGAAACCAGTCATAAAGACACCTGCACTTGGATCGCCTTTGAAGAACCGCGCTAAATCACCAGTCGCTCCGCTGAATTCACCGAATTGAAACCAAAATAGATTATTCAGCACATGGTGAAGTCCTAATGGAATGAGCAAGCGGTTAAAGAAGCCAAACAGCCCGGCACCCGTTGCTCCAAGACTTAAAATCCACTCCCCTAAATCATTGATCACACTTTGAATTGGAGGCCATACATAACCAAAAACGGCTGCTAATAGAATGGTAAAAAGTGCTGTCATAATAGGCACAAGCCGTCTTCCACTAAAGAAACCTAAGTATTCAGGCAGTTTTGTGTCCTTAAATTTATTGTAAACGTAACCTGCCAAAAGTCCGCACAAAATACCACCCAATACCCCCATATTGTTGGTCGAATTGATCGACGTGGTACCAGCTGACAAAATAAAATAAGAGATCGCTCCAGATAACGCCGCTGCTCCGTTACCATCCTTTGAAATACCAATCGCTACACCCATAGCAAAAATTAAAGCCAAATTCGCAAAAATTGCATTTCCTGCCGCATGAATAAACGGGATGTTGAATACATCTTCTCGCCCAATAGCCAAAATGATACCCGCTGCAGGAAGCACAGCGATTGGAAGCATAAATGATTTTCCTAACTTTTGAAAAAACTGAAACACCATCTTATTTCTCCCCCCTTCGTCATCATCATGAACAAATCTCTCATGATGTTCATAAAAAATATATCATATGCACATCTAGTTATCTATACCAATTTGTCCACATCTCACCCAAATCTCAGCCTTTACTCTTTTGGCGTAAAATGTGGTAAGCTATTGAATAGAATGAAGTTATAGAAAGCGGGAATGAACAGTGATTGTCAAACATGATCATGAGTTAGAAGCCTTAAAAAAAGTCGGCCGAATTGTCGCTTTGGCAAGAGAAGAAATGAAAAGCCAAGCGAAACCAGGCATGTCTACAAAAGAATTAGATTTGATTGGGAAAAAAATATTAGAAGAACATGGAGCCAATTCAGCTCCTGAAAAAGAATATGATTTCCCCGGTACGACTTGCATCAGTGTCAATGATGAAGTCGCACATGGCATTCCAAGTGAAAAAACCATTTTACAAGAGGGCGACCTCATTAATATTGATATCTCAGCAGAGCTTGATGGATATTATTCCGATACTGGGATTTCATTCGTTTTAGGCACAGGAGATGCTCGTCTTGAAGCATTATGCCAGTGTGCAGAGGATGCATTCCATGAAGGATTAAAGCATGCGAAAGCCGGAAAAAGACAAAATCAAATTGGTCGTGCGGTCTACAATACAGCCAAAGAACAAGGATTTACCGTCATTAAAAACCTGACAGGACACGGCATTGGGAAAAGCCTGCATGAAGCACCTAACCATATTTTGAACTATTATGATCCATTCGATAATGCTTTGTTTAAGAATGGGACTGTCATCGCCTTTGAACCTTTCATTTCAACAAATGCCGAGTCGATTTATCAAGCGGATGACGGCTGGACATTTAAAACACCTGATAAGAGCCTGGTCGCACAGATTGAACATACGATTGTGATCACAAAAGACGAACCGATTATTTTAACAAAGCTGTAAGCAAGCGGGTCCCCTCCTTCACTGGAGGGGATTTTAGCGTGTAGACAAACCCTCGCATTCGGTGTCAGTCCTGCGCGCCAGTACTCGTCCTTCCTAGACTTCAAAGGTTTTCTATCACGCTGAAGAGAAGACAAAGGGCTAAAATCAAGTTCATTTTAGCCCTTTCTCAACAATCTGCAATCCCTTTCACGAATCTGTCACGACTAAACAAAAATGCCTGTGGTAAAATAGGCAAAGATATGCGAAAGGGGTCTTATTTGATATGTGGTTCATCATCATCGGTGTTATCTTCTTTATTGAAAGTATTATTTTAACGGTTGTAGGTATTAAGAAAAAACAATCCATGATGACCTACCTCGGGATTGTCATCATGATTATGACAGTGGGCATGATCATCGTTACCCTCAACCCGCCAAATTCATAAATGATTATTTCCAGCATATACATGGATCATAGGCAGATAGAATCAGTTTTCATTTCTAAACACCTGCACACTTTTCACGTCCTTTTTTGAGATGTTACAATGCAGGCAGTTTCCATTGAAAGGAGTTTTCTATCATGCATTATGGTAGCAAAGGCTGGTATGTCGAAGAATTAAAGAAGCTTGGTGTGACCAAGCATGAAGGAAGAAAGCTTCAAAGCTTTAAAACTTATTTCCTTGCAAATCTTCTTGAGCAAAAGAAAACGAGCTCTTAAATGTTGAAAAGCCGTACATCCATATCAGATGTACGGCTTTTTTATATGGGCTGAACACGTTTTTCTAAAGACTTCCTGACCACATCTGCTAAGGCATCTACTTCAAGAACTGCTTTCAGCCTGTTTTGATCTACTTGACGGTATTTGACTTCATTGACTTCGTGGACTGTGATGGAATGGGGCGCTTTTTCGACTAACACAAGAGCTTCATCAGGAGAGACCATTCCTTCTTTCAGCACACGCAAATAAAAACCGGTATATCCCGTTTGCTGCACTTCCTTCACAAGCTTCATGTTTCCATGCTTAAGAGAGAGCTTCACACATGGCTGTCTTGGCTGGCTGACCTCAACAATCGCTTCCCCAAACTGAAATACATCTCCAATACGGACTTCTGTCTCTACAAGCTGATGCACGGTCACGTTCTCACCGAAGGCTGCCTCCTGTAACGGCACCCCTAAAAATTGCTCAAAATAAGTATAGTGATCATATGGAAAGACGCAAACGGCTTTATCATAACCTCCATGATGAACCAAATCACCTTGTCCGTCTCCACCAAAATTGAGCTGACTCAAATAGACAGGCTTGTGAATACGCTTTTTGTTGATGGCTGTTTTGATTTCTTTACCATTCACATAGGTGGTGATAGGTTGTCCTACTTGAATTCCTTCGATGTCGTACCTTGTCTGCCCCACTCTCGCCATCTCCTTTGATTGTCTGATTGCTTTTATTTTACATGGTTTGACAGTCAAATCATAGTCGGTACGTGAAGGAACGAGACAGGTTATGGTACGATGAGAAAAAAGGAGAGATGACATTGGTTCATTATCACGCTATTGTAAAAGGACGAGTGCAAGGAGTCGGCTTTCGTTATTTTGTTCAAGGAGAAGCCGTCAATCGAGGGATAAAAGGCTGGGTACGCAACACAGATGAGGGTCACGTGGAGTTAAAAGTAGAAGGAGAGCAGCAGGAGGTGTTTGACTTTTTAGAGACCGTCCGTAAAGGTAGTCCTTTTTCAAAAGTCACACATTTGGACATGGAGCCGCTCACCAAGTTCGCCCATTATCAAGACTTTCGGATTAAAGGATAGTTGATGTGTATCCTTTATTTCACAACAGTAAATGGGTTTGCAACATCATAACCAATCAAGGTTGTACGTGAAGCATCTTTGTAGAGACTCACATGAACATCATAGTTGGCTGATCCACTGTTAGGAAGTAATAAACGAGTAGGTGCTGCAAAAGCGTTTTGTCCAGAGATAGACCCTTCGTGTGTAAAGACTGGTGTCACTGGGAAAGTAAGTTTTCGAACAGCAGCTGTATAATAAAGTGTTTCATTTGTTGTTGCGGTCATGTTGACGTTGACCTGAGGATGAAGCGAAGTATAAGTTGAACGATCGGTTGTCACCTTTAAATCGATGTCATTCTGAACCATTGCTCCAGTCGTTGCTTTAGCTCTTTCATCACCTAGTGGTAGAAATCCGTTGAAACTGAATACAGCCAAAAATATGAGCAACGTCATTTTTTTCATCTATATTCCCCCTTTTTGATTTCATCGCCATTAAACCATCATTTTCCAAATCAAACAACATTCAAAAGACTCATTTCATACAAAAAAACCTAGCTTTTCGCTAGGCTCTTTCCGTCCCGTGGTAGGGTTTTTCCTGATAAAAATAATTCGGTTTCACGATCGTATTGTCATAGTGACGATGGAAGATATGCGTAGCAGCTGGTGATACTGGCGGAATCAGCCATGTCCAATCACCAGTCAGCTTACGGTCAGCCTTTTCTTCCTGTTTTTCAAACTGCTTGAATTGATGGGCTGCTGTATGGTGATCTACAATGGTTACCCCTGCCTCGCGATAAGAGTGCAGAACCGCGACATTCAATTCGACAATGGCTTTGTCTTTCCAAAGTGACGAATTTTTTGTTGTATCGAGCCCTAAAATAGAAGCGACTTTTTTCAGCATATTGTAGCGGTTTTCGTCAGCTAGATTTCGTGCGCCAATTTCTGTTCCCATATACCATCCATTAAACGGTGCCGCATTGTAATGAATGCCACCAATTTCTAATTTCATATCAGCAATAATCGGAACAGCATACCATTTCAGTCCTAAATCACCGAATCCATCATATTCAGGATGGGTGATCTCTACCTCTTGAACGATCTCTTTCGGAAGATCATACAGAACCGGCGGCTGATCTTTTAGCTGAAACATCAGTGGCAGAAGGTCAAAATGCGTGCCTTCGCCTTTCCAGCCATGCGCTTCACACAACTTGGTTAATTCAAGTGATGCCTCGTCCCCAATGATGCCATATTCCGACTCATATCCCGCATAACGAACGAGCTGATGATTATAAATAACGACTTCCTTCCGTCCCTTATTCTCTGGTGGGAAGATGGTAATGGAAGGTTTGATTTTACCCCCATTTGTCGCATACTCAATATGATGAAAGAGTGCCTCTTTCACCTCATCTTCTGTTGTCACGTGCCGGCAGTCATGCACATGCAGTGTTGACCAAAACAAGCGCCCAATGCACCGGTTACTGTTGCGCCATGCCATTTTTGCCCCGTGAGCTAATTCTTCCTGCGTATGAGTATACATGCCGTCAGACTCAATTTCTTTTTTTATTTCATGCAGACGTGCTGCTTTTTCTTCATTTGACTTGCCTAATTCTTCATAGCATACAGAAATAAAAGCTTCTGCTTCATTCCACAACGCTTCTTGGTTACTCAAACATACTCGCCTCACTTTAATACGAATATATCCATTGTAGCGGTTTCTATTAATAAATTCACTTGTTTCAAACCATTTTTTATCATATCGTGCGACGATTGTCCTTAGACAATGGATGAATCAATGACTTCAAGGGTCTTTTGGAGCCAGCGAACATACCCTTTTTCCCTTTCAATTGCTCTTGTCAGCACTAAATAATGCCCGAATTGTGTTGAATGCAGTGATTGGGCAGATGGATCTTCTTCTGTTAAAATGTTCAGTTTCTGTTCAAGCATCTCTACTTTCTTTGTTCGCTCCTGCAGCTGATGTGAGAAGAGACCGGCCGCTTCTTTTTGATCCATAGATGAGATAAAGAACGTTTTTAACATAAATTCATCTTTTGTTGTGTCTGGAATCGGGCCTTTTTTCCTTAACCACTGATGCAGTTCTCTTTTTCCTGCATCAGTGATTTGATAAACCTTCTTCTCTAGCTTCTTTCCTTGTATGTGAATATCAAATTCAATAAAACCCTCTTCTGTTAGCCGCTTTAATTCAGGGTATATTTGACTATGCTTCGCACTCCAAAACTGTCCAAGGGAATCTTCAAAGTGTTTCTTCATATCGTATCCTGTCAGCTCACGCTGATCTAGTAAGCCAAGAATGGCATATTTCAGTACTCTCATGACATGCCTCCAACGCATATTCTTTGACAATAGTATACCATACACCCTAAAATAAACATGTAAATCATGACATGTTTGAAACAACATCATTTTAATTGAAAGAAGGAATAAACATGGATCAATTCGTTGGACTTCATATGATTTATACGTATGAAAATGGCTGGGAATATGAGATTTACATTAAAAACGATCACACCATCGATTACCGCATTCATAGCGGAATGGTTGGAGGCCGCTGGGTTCGTGATCAAGAAGTGAATATTGTGAAGCTGACAAAAGGGGTATACAAAGTTTCCTGGACGGAACCGACTGGGACAGACGTGTCTTTAAACTTTATGCCTGAGGAGAAACGCATGCATGGGGTCATTTTCTTCCCAAAATGGGTGCATGAACGTCCAGATATCACCGTTTGCTATCAAAATGACTATATCGACCTCATGAAAGAATCCCGTGAAAAATATGAAACCTATCCGAAGTATGTCGTACCAGAATTCGCAGACATTACGTACATCCACCATGCTGGGGTAAACGATGAAACGATTATCGCAGAAGCACCGTATGAAGGCATGACCGATGAGATCAGAGCTGGACGAAAATAGAAAAAGCGGCACGCACTGTGCCGCTTCTAGGATGGTTGACAAAGGACTAAAATGAACTTGATTTTAGTCCTTTTTATTTCATACCTAACGTCTTTTGAGATAACAAGAATCGGTAAACTGGTAGTTCATCGCCTACTTTTGATGCAATAAAACCCGATGACATATAACTGTCTTTTGATTCTGGTTCAAGGGCAAGTGACAACAAATTGGTCTCTGGCTGTGCAGTCACATATACCTTTGTTCCTTTTGGCAGCTGACGTTTCTTTTCAACGAGTCTCGTTTCAACCTGAATATCTGTTTTGCTTGTTTCCACTCGTTTTGTCACCTCATAGGCTTGTACTGGCACTTTCATGCCAACAGGCAGTGTCACACTTTTTAACCCTAAAGTTCTGAGCTTTCTATCTACTCCTTCATGTCCTGGGAGAATGAGATAAGCTGTCGGCCGTTCTCTTGTCAATACAGGAACCGCATCACTTGCACTATGAAAACGCACTGGGACATTGGTGGTTTGTCCTTTCTCAATATCCACCATTTCAAGTGAATCGTTCACAGGCGCCTTGAAAGCATCTTGAATGACTACTTGATCATCATCGTTTGGTTGAAGACCTTTTTTCACAAGTTTCAGCCGCTCCGTCACCATTTGCTGCTTCACCTGCTTAGCATGCTTCACTGTTGTCTCAATGATTTTTTCATGAGTGGTGACTTGTGCTGCCACGCGCCGGGTAAAGTCCTCTCTGCCAATTCCAATCCCTCTGCTTTCTACGAGAAAGGATAAAGCTGGTGAAAGCGCTAGGGCATTTCGGCCAATTCGTGCATCAGTTCCGCCTTCATAAAGATCGATTTTTCCGTCCTTCCCTCTTGTGTTTGTATAATATAAATCGTTGGAAAATCCTTTATTCGTCAATGCTTCACGCACTCCGTTGACGTACAATTCATTTGACGTGAAACGAATACTTTCAGGAATGTTCAAATTCTTACCGGATAATATCAGCAAATCGTGATACTTGAGTGCACCTGATGCACCGATGTCTTCAAACTGCTTTTGACCAACATCATATTCATGGGCATCGATGACGACCTCGGGCGCAAAGCGATTAAATTCTTGATGAAGGGCTGTCAGCTCTGGAGATTCTAATGTCATGTGGTCACGGTTGCCATCCATTCCGTTTGCAAGCCTGCGGTCAAATGCATAAGAACCATCTGGATTGATTCTTGGAACAATGATGACGTTGACATGGCTCAGGATACGCTCTCCTTCATCACCTGCTAGTCGTTTGGCGATGACAAGGGCAGATTCACCGGAGGCTGGTTCATTTCCGTGTATTTGTGCTTGAAGCCAGATCGTTGGCTTTTTTGACAGTGGAGAGATGTGACGATCCTTTGTAAAATAGAGGGCTGGAATGGACCTTCCTTCAATGGATGTTCCAATCTGTTTCTGCGTGGCGTAAGGACTTTTACTGACAATGTCACGTAAAAAATCTTGAAGCTCTTCTTGTGTGGTAAATGCTTCTCCTTTTTTCTGAAAGGCAGGGGTATCAAACGTTTCGTCAGGCTCAGGATACAGTTTTTGAACCGAGGCTGGCTGCTCATAGCTTTTTCCATAATAAGTGGTCTCTGCATTCGCTGAAGCTGGGGTCACCATCGACAAACTTCCTGCCATGAGGCATACAGCAGCAAAAAGAATGGTACTTTTCTGTTTGGACATGCTATCCTCTCCCTTCGTTGATTTGCATTATAAAGAAAAAAACAGCAAAAGTGTCAGCATTTTTCAAAAATATATCTTTTGGAGGAATCATGCATGTCTTTATATAGGGCAAATGAATGGATGTTGCCCTGCAATAGGACCTAAAAAAGAGTGCCTGCATGAGCAGCAGACACTCTTCTCATTACCAGATCGAAATGGCCCCAATGAGAACCGCCATCACTGTCATGGCGACGACTGCAAGAACCGCCCATTTCATGCCAAATTTCTGATGCTGATCTAGTGATACCCCAACGAGTCCCACAAGTAAATGAGTCGATGGAACAAGTGGGCTTAACATATGAATCGGCTGACCAATGATAGATGCTCTCGCAATCTCAATTTTATCGACACCGTATGCTGCCGCTGTTTCTGATAGGATCGGCAGTACCCCATAAAAGTATGCATCATTCGGCATAAAGAAAGTGAAGATCCCGCTTGTTAGCGCGACAATGACTGGAATAAACCCGCCAAGCTGCTCTGGAATAGCCGAAACAATCGAAATCGCCATTTCATCAACCATTTTCGTCCCAGTTAAGATGCCTGTAAAAACACCTGCCGCAAAAATCATCGAAGCAATCGCTAAGACGTTGGTTGAGTGAGCCGCAATCCGCTCACGCTGCTGTTCAAGGTTCGGATAGTTCACGATAATGGCAACACAGAAGGCAAGAACAAACAGAACCGTTAAGCTTACTTTTCCAGACACAAGCAAGAGAACCAAAAGCAAAGTCAGTGTCAGGTTAAACCACCAAAGTTTCGGTCGCTTAATATCATCTTGCAGCGCTGCTGCCATTTCATTTGCATGAATCGGCTGTTCGAGCTCAATAACACCAAGACGTTTTCTTTCAGACTTCCCAAGAAAGTATGCCACCACAATCATGCTCAAAACCCCTGCACCAATGACTGGAATCATCGGGCCAAATAAAAGTGATGGATCAACGCCAAGTGCACTTGCCGCTCTAGGTGTTGCCCCTCCCCATGGAATCGTATTCATAATCCCCATGCCGACTCCGGCGATACCCGCTAAAATAATCGGACGAATGCCAAGCAGTGTAAATAACGGAAGCATGGCTGTTGTTGTAATCATGTACGTTGTGGTTCCATCACCGTCAAGTGCGACAAGCATCGTCAGGACGGCTGTTCCGACAACAATTTTTAATGGATCGCCTTTGACGATCTTTAAAATTTTCGCCACCATTGGATCGAATAAACCTGCATCAATCATAATCCCGAAGTACAAAATGGCAAACATGATCATGACCGCCGTTGGAGCAACTTGCTGTACACCTTTGACAATCATGTCTGAAATTTCTGTAAAATGAAAACCTGCAATAAGAGCAAATGCAATCGGTGTTAATACCAATGCCGTTAAAACAGACATACGTTTCGTCATAATTAAAACCATAAATACAATCATCATAAGAAATCCTAAGATCGCTAACATTTCGTTCACCCCTTATGTTGTATACGCTTTCATTAAATGTTGGTATCCCATTTCCAACCCTTTCTGTCATGATATCTGACGCCTGAATTGAAGTAAATATTATGAATTTTAATTCTTTTTTGGTCGATAAATGCTTTTTGTTCATTTTGTGCAATTGTTGTTGTTTGTTGGTTCCATGAAAAAAAGCGGTCTCATTTGACCGCTTGCTCTCCTTGTATAAATTGCTCATAACGCCTTAATTGATCTTCCATAAAGACCTTTGCTTCTTTACTATTCATATAACGGCCTGTCCAGCCTTTTTGTTTTAACTGCTTTTTCCATGACTTCGTTTGCGTCATTTTTTGAAGAAGCTGATCCCATGCTCGAATGTCGTGCTGATTCATTTGCTTTGGTCCCATCACACCACGCCAATGAGAGAAGATGAGCGGAATCCCTTGTTCTTTCCAAGTGGGCACGTCTTTGAATCCTTCTAAACGCTGATTCGTTGTGGTTGCGACGAGCTTCAACCTTTTCTTTTCATAATCATGGCGAACCTCTGTAATGGTCGTAGTCGCCGCATCTACCTCATGGTCAATGAGTGCTTGGAATAAATCATCTGCACTATCAAATTTTAAAAACTGAATGCGGTACGGATCTATCCCTGCCATTTCGGCAGCCCGTGCGAATGAGATTTGATCATCATTTCCAAAGTCCGGGGCAAACCCAATTTTTAAGGAATCCGGTTTCTTTTTTAGTGCGTGTAATAGCTCCTTTCCATTTGAGAAAGGAGAATCAACTGGCACTGCGACTACCTGCCACTCTTCCGCAAGAATAGCAAGCGGGGTAACATCATTCATGGTCACGTTACTGCTGCCCAGCAAATTACGGCTTAATAATAAGCTTGAATTTAAACTAATATAATTGGCATCTCGCTCCATCATATAGGTCCATCCTTTATCAACCGTTCCGCCTCTTTGATAAAGAATATGCACAGGCTCTTCCACTAGTTTTTCTTGTTCTAGTACGGTTTTCATCACTTGAGCCGTTTGGTCAAATCCGCCGTCAGGTACACCTGATACCACAATGTATAATGGGCTGTGCTCCAGAAAAGAATCTTTTGCTGTTTTTTCATTAAAGGTGAGCGTTGTACAAAGGCAGACCAAAATGAGTAAGAGTATTCCTTTTTTCATTTTTATGACTCCGTTTGTTTTTTGGCGGGATAATATTTCCGTTCTGGTCTACCAATGATTCCATACGCCAGCTCTGCCCGGCATTCTCCCGTTGTCACAAGATACTCTACGTATCGTCTTGCTGTTGTGCGTGATGCGCCCATTTTTTCTCCGAGTTCTTCCGCTGTAATTCCGTTCATCTCTGTTGCCATGAATGTTTTCACTTTGTCCAAAGTCAATGAATTAATGCCTGTTGGCAAGTCTCGCTCATCCTTTTGCTGCGATTCTTCCTGCATCTGACCAAAAAACAGATCAATCATCGTTTGATTGACTTCCTCTTTTGAATTGATTAACTCTCTCTTCTCTTTATATTCGGTTAAAACCTGCGTGAATTTTTGGGCGGTCACTGGTTTGATTAAATAATGAACCACTCCATAATGCAATGCGTCTCTTAACAGCATCGTTTCCGTTGCAGCCGTGATAATGATCACATCCACTTCAGGATGGCGCTCTCTTAACAGCGGCAAAAGGTTCGTGCCGAGCTCATCAGGCATGTAGACATCAAGTAAAATGAGATCCACTTGTTCTTTTTGAAGTGCCTCCCACAGATCCTTTGCACTCTTTGCCTTGCCGGCCACTTGAAAGCCTTGTACCTTTTGTATATAAGATTCATGAATCGCAGCGATTCGAAAATCATCTTCCGCAATGAGTACCTTGATCACAACCTATTCCCCCTTTGTGCCTTTCGGTATGTAAACAGTGAAGATGGCACCACCTTCTTTTTGGTTCGCAACTTCAATCCAGCCCCCAAGTTCATCTAGCACTTCTTTGACATTGGCAAGTCCATAACCTCGCCCTTCTCCCTTTGATGAATGTCCTCTTGTGAAAAGTTGTGAAATGGCTCCTTCATCTACACCGTCCCCTGAATCAGATACCTCTATGATAATATCAAATCCAATATCTGTGATGAACAAGCTGACTTCTCTTGTCTCCTTATTCAATACAGCCTCAAACGCATTATCTACGAGATTGCCAATGATGGTAATAAAGTGAGATAAACTCAAATGGGCTGGGAGCGGCTCCAATGAACTATTTTCATCAATGTGAAAATGGACCTTTTTCTCAGATGCCTTTCCTAACTTCCCAAGTAAAATGGCTTGTATCTTCGGAGAGCGAATTTGCTTCATGAGTAAATCATGCTGGCGATTTTGAAGTGTATACTCTTCTTTAATTAACTCAATGGCTTCATCCACTTGTTTCAACTCAAGCAAGCCTAAAATAGCGTACAGCTTATTCGAAAATTCGTGTGTTTGTGCTCTAAGGTCTTCTGAATATTGACTGACCTCTGTCAATGTATCCAGCAGCTTTGTCAGCTCGGTTTTCTCCCTGAAGCTCACAATTCCTCCAAATACTCGATTGTCCTGCACCACTTTTTTGACATTTAGCACGAAGGTTTTATCATTGACGACTGATTCTATGTTAGGTTCAATCGTCTCTACCTTTAGATAGGAAAGAAGATTGGCATTTGGCAACACTTGATCAATATGAAGAGGCAGCGTTGAAGAGACGCGTAGCATCTGTTCAGCTGACGTATTCATCATCGTAATGGCACCTTTACGGTCAAATGCAATGATTCCCTCTTTAATCGCATGCAGCATCGCTTCTCTTTCTCGATATAATGAAGCAATTTCATGCGGTTCAAGCCCTAATATATCTTTTCGAATACTCCTTGTTAAAAAAATCGCTCCAAAAACCCCAGGCAAGAGCACAAGAAGGGCAATATAACTTAATTTGAAGAGTTGATGAGCTGTCGCTTGATCGATATCTCTTTTTAAAAATTCGACGCTGACGGTCCCAATAATTTCTTCATGACTGCCAGTTTCTTTCATAATCGGAGCACTTCCTCTGACAACGGTTTCACCATCAGAATCACCCATTGATATGGAAGTTCCTCCAAATAGCAGTGTACTTCTTCCTTCCGACACACTGATGGTTTTCCCTACATCCTCATGATTCGTATGAAAAAGAACCTTTCCTTTTTGATTGGTGATAAAAATGGCATGCGCTCTTACTTGC
Source organism: Bacillus sp. G402 (assembly GCF_051172515.1). Classification (NCBI taxonomy): domain Bacteria; kingdom Bacillati; phylum Bacillota; class Bacilli; order Caryophanales; family Bacillaceae; genus Bacillus; species Bacillus sp. G402. Next base: position 153,289 of record NZ_JBPIZC010000004.1, on the reverse strand, counting down.
TCCTTCATTTGCTCAAGCACAGCCTGTTCTTCATTTTGCGAATCTCCCGTGGCCACCGATGTTTTAATGGGCGGCATATAAGATATCGTTCTAGCAGTTTGCACCGCCAGCTGTTCAGCTTGACTCTGCCTTTCTGATGTCTGCAAAAAACCAAAACAAATGGTCAATAAGGCAATAACAACAAGTAAAAGACCAATAATTAACCCCAAAATTTTTGTTTGTAAAGTGACTTTCCTTTTGCCCATCCTCACCGCCACAACCCCTAATTCAGTAGATTCACCCGAATAGACTCTAAGAAAATCATATCATTTTTTCTCATGAAGTTAAGAGAAAATTCACACAGACAAAAAAGGATGACTCAGTATTGAGTCATCCCTGTGTGCCTATTACGTGATGGATAAACCAGCACTTGCATAGCCTGCTACAGTATTCACTAAGGAAAGACCAGTAGCTGTTGCCGAGAATACGACAAGCAATCTTGTTTGCGGTGTGACTGGTACACTTAAACCAGTAGCGATACCGTTTGAAATAGCCCCTATCGTTAAAATACCGGTTAACGCCGGTGCCAATGTAACGCTCGCTACTTGAGTGAAGCTGTTATCTGGTGTTGGTGAAGCAAACAGACTAGCAGTTACAGTAATACTCGTGCCAACTAAAGAAAGGGCTGCAGTCGTGCTAAAATAGCCAGCAAATGACGTAATGGTTCCAGCTCTTGGAACGGAGAATGCCATGTTTAACAATGTTCCTGCTGCTCCGGTTAAATCAATGATTCCTCCTACAATACTGACACCTGTCGCCGAGTTACCGAATCCGACCAAGCTAGATGTTCCAACTAGACCGCCTGCGATTGTGGTTAAAACAGCTGGCGTACCAGATGCAAATGGAATAATCGCACTTGATCCTGTCACACCTGTTGCACCGGTTGCGCCCGTGGCTCCGGTTCCTGTAGCCCCTGTTGCACCGGTCGCTCCCGTGGCTCCGGTTACTCCGGTTGCTCCCGTGGCTCCGGTTACTCCGGTCGCTCCCGTATCTCCCGTGGCTCCTGTGGCTCCGGTTACTCCGGTTGCTCCCGTGGCTCCGGTAGCGCCAGTTGCTCCGGTTACTCCGGTCGCTCCCGTATCTCCCGTTACACCTGTGGCTCCGGTTACTCCAGTCGCTCCCGTATCTCCTGTTGCACCTGTAGCTCCGGTTACTCCGGTCGCTCCTGTATCTCCCGTTACACCTGTGGCTCCGGTTACTCCAGTCGCTCCCGTATCTCCCGTTGCACCCGTGGCTCCAGTTACTCCGGTCGCTCCCGTATCTCCCGTTGCGCCTGTCACACCTGCGGCTGCCAATAACGTATAATCTGGAGACGTATCTGGTGTGCCAGTTGGTGGTGCTGTATTTACGATATAAGTTCCACCTTCATATGTCACCACTTGACCTACTGGATAGGTTGGAGCTGTTGCTGGGTCAAATGCCAAAATACCAGCTAACCCTACTCCGGTTGCCCCCGTATCTCCCGTTGCACCTGTGGCTCCGGTTACTCCAGTCGCTCCTGTATCTCCCGTTGCGCCAGTGGCTCCGGTTACTCCAGTCGCTCCCGTATCTCCTGTTGCACCTGTAGCTCCGGTTACTCCAGTCGCTCCTGTATCTCCCGTTACACCTGTGGCTCCGGTTACTCCAGTCGCTCCCGTATCTCCCGTTGCGCCAGTGGCTCCGGTTACTCCTGTCGCTCCCGTATCTCCTGTTGCACCTGTAGCTCCGGTTACTCCAGTCGCTCCCGTATCTCCCGTTACACCTGTGGCTCCGGTTACTCCAGTCGCTCCCGTATCTCCCGTTGCGCCAGTGGCTCCGGTTACTCCTGTCGCTCCCGTATCTCCCGTTGCACCCGTGGCTCCAGTTACTCCAGTCGCTCCCGTATCTCCCGTTGCACCGGTCGCTCCAATTGCTCCTGTCGCTCCGGTTGCGCCGGTATCTCCGGTGGCTCCTGTCGCTCCGGTTCCTGTGGCTCCTGTGGCACCCGTTGCTCCTGTGGCTCCTGTCGCTCCGGTTGCGCCGGTATCTCCGGTGGCTCCTGTTGCGCCCGTTGCTCCTGTGGCACCCGTTGCTCCTGTGGCTCCTGTCGCTCCGGTTGCGCCGGTATCTCCGGTGGCTCCTGTCGCTCCCGTTCCTGTTGCTCCTGTGGCACCCGTTGCTCCTGTGGCTCCTGTCGCTCCAGTAGCGCCGGTCGCTCCCGTTCCTGTTGCTCCTGTGGCACCCGTTGCTCCGGTGGCTCCTGTCGCTCCGGTTGCGCCTGTATCTCCAGTAGCGCCGGTCGCTCCCGTTCCTGTTGCTCCTGTGGCACCCGTAGCTCCGGTGGCTCCTGTCGCTCCGGTTGCGCCTGTATCTCCTGTAGCACCGGTCGCTCCTGTTCCTGTGGCTCCTGTTGCGCCCGTTGCTCCTGTGGCTCCTGTCGCTCCGGTTGCGCCTGTATCTCCTGTAGCACCGGTCGCTCCTGTTCCTGTGGCTCCAGTTGCGCCCGTTGCTCCTGTGGCTCCTGTCGCTCCGGTTGCGCCTGTATCTCCTGTAGCACCGGTCGCTCCTGTTCCTGTGGCTCCTGTTGCGCCCGTTGCTCCTATGGCTCCTGTCGCTCCGGTTGCGCCTGTATCTCCTGTAGCACCGGTCGCTCCTGTTCCTGTGGCTCCTGTGGCACCCGTGGCGCCCGTATCTCCCGCAGCTGCTAACAATGTATAATCTGGAGACGTACCTGGCGTACCTGTTGGTGAAGCTGTATTCGCCACATACGTACTTCCATCAAATGTCACCACTTGACCTTCTGGATAGGTTGGGGCATCCGCTGGATCAAATGCCACGATACCGGTTAAACCTACACCGGTGGCGCCTGTTGCGCCCGTTGCTCCTGCTGGACCCGCTGGGCCAACTGGACCCACTGGACCTGCCGGACCTGCTGGGCCTCTCCTTCCTCTTCCCCCTGGCGGTCCTTGAATGACACACACACAAGGATCTTTTCCACAGCATGGATTTTTTACTGGTTTCCTTGGTTTGTCTGATTTACCTTTCTTACAACTATCACATTCCCAGCCATCATCCTTATACGCATCATACCAGCTTCCTTTTTGGTAGTGGTCGGTCGAATGAGTTGGGTATATCTTTCCGCATTGTCTACATTTTCTCATAGAATCACCCCCATCCATCGTATTCATCATGATCGATAAAGGTGTATGTACAATTTTATTTTTATCAAAAAATTTGAAAGGCCTTGCACTCTACGTACAAGGACCTCTCTCCATCGTTAAAATGTCATCGTCATTTTTAAATCTTTTCCTACCATACTATATTCAATATCCGCTGGACGGATCGCCTTTTTTAGTTTTTTCACACCTTCTCCTTCAAAAAAAGTAGGTGCATCTTTCCCTCCGATTAATAAAGGTGCCATATAGATAACAGCTTCGTTCACAAGTGATGCTTCTAAAAATGACGCACTCACACTGCCCCCTGCCTCTACAAGCACTGACATCACAGAGCGCTTCTTCAACATGTGTAACACAGCCTGAAGATCTGTCCGGTGTTCTCCGCTTGTGACAAATACTTGATGACCTTTTTGTATCAACTGTTGATACTTTTGATGATCATAATCTTGTGATGTACAAATTATGGTTTCTGCCCTATGATCTGTTAAGCATTTGGCATGAAGCGGTATCCTTAATGTTGAATCTAAAATGACACGAATGGGCTGATGGTTGAATGAATCCTTTACAATTAAGCCGGCATCATCTTGAATAATCGTTTCCACTCCTGTCAGCACCGCATCTACTTCTTGACGTAAGCGCTGCACTTCTGTTCTCGCTTCTATTCCAGTGATCCATTTGCTTTCTTGATCAGCCGTGGCAATTTTCCCATCTATCGAAATAGCTGATTTTAAGATGACATAAGGAAGGTTTGTTTGCATCAAATGAAAAAAAGGAGCATTTAAACGATCTGCTTCGTGTTTACATATACCTTGCTCCACTTCAATTCCAGCCTTTTTCAAAAAGGCAATTCCTTTACCTGCAACAACCGGATTCGGATCTTGGGTGGCAATCAGCACTTTCTTCACTCCACTTTTGATGATCGCTTCGGTGCAAGGGCCTGTTTTTCCGTGATGTGTACAAGGTTCGAGTGTCACATACATGTCAGCTCCCTTCGCCTTTTCTCCTGCCATTTGTAGCGCATGAATTTCAGCATGAGGCTCGCCAGCCTTCATGTGCGCACCAATCCCAACGATCTCACCGCTCTGAACAATCACTGCACCAACAAGCGGATTGGGTGAGGTTTGTCCTTTCATCGCCTTCGCGTTGGCAATCGCCAGCTTCATATAAAAAACATCGTCTTTCATCTCGGGCTCCTTTCTTCTCTCAAGGGAAAGAACTCCTTCAGAAAATGAAGGAGTTCTATTCTCATGTGCTATACTTTCTCAAGCCGTTTCTTTTCAGATCGATCATAGTAAGGCAAGGAATAAAACAGTTTATATGATGCTCGTTGTTTACAAAAACAGCATTTGCGACATTCATATTTATTAATGAGGAGCACATGCGGACAATTGAGTACAGTCAGACCTTTTTTCATATGTTCCTTGCAAACACTTATCATGAGAATCCCCCGCTTACATTCTTTTTCTTAATGAGAGATTACTTCTTTCGGAAATTGTTCAAATAAGCGCAGTACTTCTGTATGTGTACCATCTTCTCGAATATGATAAATACCACCGTCATATGAACTTGCATACACATCATTTCCTAGTTGCCTAATGGCACTAATACCATTCTTAGCAATTCGAATCGGACCTGTATTGACATCTAGCTCTGGATTCCAGACCACAATATATCCCCAATAGTCTCCGCTCACAATATAGCCAGAGTCTGTCACAGTGATGGATTTAATGGAATATTGATGCTCGTTGTGCTGATTTAAAATTCTGCCTGTATGCAAATCAAACAATCGGACGTTTTTATCACGGCTGACAATGGCAATACGATCTCTTTTGCTATCAATAAATACATCATTTAACAGCTCTGTCGCCCCGATATATTCTGCTGTTAAGGACAAACTCTTTTTATCGAGAAGACAGATGGTTCCTTCAACTGCCGCTGTGATGATATGATCTCCTTCTACCTTTAATGCTTTGACCGCGCAATCATGTGCTTTAGAACGGCCGATTTCCTTTAAGTGTTCAGTCGAAATGACATGCACATAACCGCCATAAGTGCCGATATAAAATTGACGATCCTCCTCATGGAAATACACACTATTGACAGGACCTGTGTTGAGGTCAAAAGAGACCATTTGCTGCAATGACTCGTGTACAATATGCACCTGACTCGCATGATCGCCCCATGCATAATAGCTTCCATCCCGAGCAACAGCCACTCCATTTGTGAGAACACCTGTTGATTTTGCGATTTCGATTCCATTTTTTCTGAATTTTCCGTCATCTGATGCAGTGATAATATCACCCGCTTCAGTCAACGCAATATCATTAATAGAAGGTGTCGCCAATTCCTGCTCATCAGAGATCACTTTTCCTTCTTGAATGGACCATTCACAATACGTTTTCCCAAAGCTGGCTCCTAAAATAGCCTGCTCATCTTCTGTCCAAACAAGCGAGCGCTCCCATTGATATTTATGAGGCAGCAGCGTATCAATTAAATCACCTGTTTCATAATTCCAGAGCTTAATTAAATGGTCATATCCCGCTGTGAGCAAGTAGTTACCGCTCGGCGAAAAGTTTACACGTTTCACACCTTGTAAATGAGCTTTAATGATTTTTTTCTCCTGTAATGTAGCGGCATCATAAATGATGACCGTGCCATCGTCTCTACCAAGGGCGAATACTTCTTTTTGATTGCTGCCGCTGATGGTATCCAGCTCATAATCAAACGGGCCAATTTCACCTACAATTTCTCCTGTTTCATAGAGCCATACAAGGACATAGCCATCGTCACCAGTTGTATAAGCTTTATCCTCATGAATCCATACAGCTAATACATCCTTGCTATGTCCATGAAATTCTCTTAAAATGGCTCCCGTTTCAATATCCCAAACTAAGCATCTTCTATCTCTGGACACCGATACAAGAAGCGTATCCTGCTTTGCAAATGCGACAGCTTCCACATCATCCGCATGACCATATAGCGTACGAATTCTTGTATGTGTGCCAGTATCATATAATTGAATGGTATAGTCTGACGATGCACTCGCTAAATACGTTCCATTTTCCGAAAGGGATAAAGAGTTGATGATATGCTCGTGACTGCCAATGAATGTTCCTTCTCCCGTGGCACGGTCCCATTTATAAATACAGCGGTCATAGCCACCTGTGTAGACAATTTGGTCATGCTGAGTTGATAAAACGGATGTAATCGGTCCTCTATGCATGGTTTTACACTCCCACCTTTATATGTTGTTTTTTACGAGTAACTACACGAAAACCAGTAAATCGAAAAACAGGGTCTGGGTGTTTCCCGTGTCTTCTTGCGACTCTGCATAAATCTCCGCCTCTTGCGAAGGAGCCACCTTTTAAAATGTAGTAATCACTGCCGAGTGTCTCGGTTAAATCATCTACAACCTCAATCCCGCCTTCATATATGTGATACTTGGTGTTGACCCATTCTTCGACATTGCCACCCATATCATATAGTCCAAATAGAGATCTTCCTTTTTCGTAATGACGGACAGGTGTCGTTTTTTCAATATTTGATTCGTGTGTATTACAGTAAGAGGGGTTAAACTCATCTCCCCAAGGATATTGATGTCTCGTATTGCCCCGGGCAGCATATTCCCATTCTTCCTCAGTAGGGATTGATACCTCGTATCCAAGCTTCCCGCTCAGCCACTGACAAAATGAGAAAGCTTCCTCGATATCCATACCCCAAGCTGGATGGTCTTTTCCCCCGCCAAGTTCTAGGTTCGTCAAGCTCTCTGGATAAGGCTTTCCTGTCTCGTCGCAATAGCTTTGATACCATTCATTGGTGACGACCGTATCTGAGATGAAAAATTCGCTCATATACGGCTGATAAGATGGAAATTCTTTGTACAGCCATTTTTGAAATTTTTTCTCACGGCCATAGGCTGGATTGAGAAGTTTGTCCTTCCAAAATTCTGATGCCTTTTTCATATCTTCTTCATTACTTCCAATCGTCGCATAGCCGCTTGGGATTTGAATCCAATTGATATCAGGTTTCACGCTTTTCTCCCGCCTTCTTTAAATAAACTCATCTACTGATTAATTAATTTCTTCTCATCGACCATATGCCCTGATGCTGCTTTTGCCTTTAAATACGCTTCATTATAGAGAGAGGCTTCTACCGTATGATCAAACCGTAAAACCGGAAGACCGTAAGCAGCAATGGAATCGACTTTATCTGGATTATTGGTTAAGAGATGCAATGGTTTCCCTTTGTTTAAATAGTGCAAAACAGCCGCTGCTTCCTCGTAATGCCGATCATCATCTCCGCAGCCGATCAACCTGTTCGCCTCAAATGTATCCAGTTTCATTTCCTGTAATTTATACGTGAAGGCTTTGGCCATCAGCCCAATAGAGCGCCCTTCTTGATTGGCCATATACACAAGCATGCCTTTTCCGTAATCGGTGATTTTTTTTAGCGATGATGCAAGCTGTGGACCGCAATCACATTTCAGTGACCCAAACACATCCCCTGTTTGGCAGACACTATGAATTCGCACAAGCGGCGGCACTTCATTTTCAAAGTCGCCAAAAAGGAGACAAGAGGAAAATGTTTGCTGCTCGGTACTCATTTGTACAATAGACTCAACCGTTGGCGTTGTATCAGCTTCTACAGACGCAAAGGCATACCATGTAAACTGCACTTCTTCATGTTCAATAGAGATCGGCAGGTTCACTGGTCCCACGAGCAAATAGTGTTTTTCTTGAAATGTAAAATGATGAATCATTGATTGTAGTTCAGCTACAAACTTGTTCATTTGTCTCCCCCTATTCATCACTGCACCCCATTGAACTCTCTCAGCGCAGTGATGGCGTGATGAATATGTGTATGCACTCCCTTTGCTTCCTGAGCACCGGTTCCAGCTAGAATCATGGCTCAGGAGAAATTTCCTGTCATACTGGCTGAATAGATGTGCGATGCCAATCATCCATCAGTACCTTTTATAAAAGACTCTTTTAGACTGTCACTTGTCCAGTACAAAGGAGCAGAAATCGAGCTTCATACGCTGTATTCTCTGTAAGAGAGCAACACCATTTGATGATTCTTGAATGGAAACTGACATGCTCTTTCTCTAAGAGAATATCTCTGCTAGCTTCGAGCTGCTTTCTCCTTTACTAGAAGCTCTGGTTCTTCAAATGCACGTCATCCGGTAGTGCCCTTTGATTGGATGAATAGTCCGTACTTCAATTCAGCTACATTGATTGAAGCATGACACCCGCCTAGGTATGCACCAAGAACCATCACATCAAACATCGCGTTTATCCTCCTTTGCACTAGATTTTTACAGCAATGACATGATGCTGGCTGATCCCAGCCTTCGCTTGTAATGGTGTAATCGAAACGAGCTCAAGTCCTGATGTACAAATCTTTTCTCCAAGCTGAGTATCTGAGAATGAAAAATGGAAGCGTCCATCTTCTCCGATTAAGCCTGTTTTCCACTCTTCTCCCCATACAACAAGGGAAAAGACACCACCTTCATGAAGCAGCGAGGAAATCTGCTTTAAGTATCGTTCGTGGTCATCAGGATGCTGATGGTGAAAGCAGCCATGATCTAAAATCAGATCAAACGTCAGCTCGCGCCCTTGATCCATTGACCAGGACATAAAATCTTGATGATAAAAATGGACAGGAACCTCTTTTCTCTTCTTCAATCCTTGCCATTCCTCATGCTCATAAAGGTCAATGCCGGTATATGCCGACAGTCCTTGTAAATGTTCAAGAGCCCGTCCATTCCCGCAGCCGATATCCAGCACAGAAGCAAGTGCATCCTTTTCCCTGGAACGCCATGCCTTGAGAGACATCACAGCAGCGTCTGTTAATGATGGATCAGTAGACCACATATCTGTTCTTTGCTCATAGTGTTCTTGAAAAGCCATGCGCATTTTCTCTAAATACAACCCGCTGTCTTCATGATACAAAGCCTTTTTCATCACGTGACCTCCTTCAATTCACAATCACCTTTCCTAACAAAGGTGGTTTTCAAGCAAAAAGCCTTATGATAAAATGAAAGATGGATTTTTTAGGAAATCTGTTTTCTGAAAAAGGAGAGAAGCATCCCACATGTCACTCTTCTTTTTCAGCACTCATCTTCACATACAACCACAGCCATTCAACTGTTACAGCGCCTTAGTTTGTTATACATTTTCTTCATATGGGTTCACCTCCTTAACAGCGTTTAGAAAGCGTTTTCTTTATGATGATCCTCTGAATACCCTGAATCATATCATTGAGAAATAGGCATAGTAGAAAAACGAATCTACCATTCTAAGCTATCTATCATTCATTTCTTTTTGTCTAATAGATATTTCTTCAGTATCGCTTTGCCCCAGAAGTGCTCTTCCTTAGGTCTTAATGCATCATCCTTTACAGAATTGATCCTGAAATCCACCTATCAAAAATTTAACAACTAATTCCATAATGACTTGATTAAGCCAAATATATTGTTTTTAGATTATTTTGTCAACAAATTATTTCCTAAACATTAGAATGATTTTCTAATTGAAAATACAGGTATATTTCGTGGTTTTTTGACCTTAAAACACTTATTTCTACACAAGAATACAACTTAAACCAATAGAACTAAGAAATTTATCTACTAAATTACACAAGATTTTTATTCCATTTTGAGATAAAAATAAAGATATCATAATTATTTCCCGAATGGTTTTTTGTGATATTTTCACTACTTTTTTCATTTTTTTGATGGTATCCTTTGATGTTTCTATATTTTCAATTAGACATTTTACTGTTTATCCCAATTTTTCAACCTTTCTTATTATAGTGAAAAAGACAGATGGTAAATTTTAATTATCGCAGCATGAAAAAAAGCCCCTTACAAAAGTAAGAGGCTTTCAGCGTGTAGACAAACCCTCGCATTCTTTGTCAGTCCTGCGTGCTGGTGCTCACGAATGTGAAATTCGCTCCGCGTCAGTACTCGTCCTTCCTAGACTGCAAAGATTTTCTATCACGCTGAAAAGAAGACAAAGGACTAAAATCAAGTTCATTTTAGCCCTTTGTCAAAAATCTGAAAAAAGCCCCTTACAAAAGTAAGAGGCTTTTTACGATGGCGTTTATGCCCAATTTTTCACTTTTTCATGGTCAGTCACAAAGAGAAGAACTTTTCCTTCGTCTAAATGTTCTTCAAATGTCTCAGCTTCTTCTTTTGAGAAACCAATTTCGTGAATCTTATTGCGGAGTTCATCTCCCTTTTTGCTAAAGATGTTTCCAACCGCATGCTTGAGTCCAACTTCTTTTGGACCTATCGTATTGGCATCTGCGTTGCTTGCAATACGCTCAGTTCGATCATCGTCATGGGACAGAACATAAATGTCCTCTCTTGCAACACCGAGTTGTTTTAATTGCTCCACATCTCTTTGAAGTGTTTCATCATTTGAATACTCTCTTACAACAGGTTTCATTTATTATTCCTCCTTTAACGTCTTACGAATCTTTTACCCGTCACTTTTGTCATTAAACCCTCCTCCGGCACATCCATTTTTACTCTGTGAACTTAATGCGTCTATGGACTTATTTTTGACAAAAAGACTGTAAAAATGACTAAATTTTCTGAAAAATTATATGCTTTCCTTGTCATTTGTTGTACAATTCTTATACTGGAGGCTAGAAATGGGGGGGAGCTGATGTATTATTTTTCAGCTGAGCAGCAGTTTAATGCATGGGTTGTCAGTGATTTGGTGAAACAGCTTTTTCAAAAATGGAATCCTGAAGAATCAAAAGCAAAGCCGCTTACTTTGTTTGCTGAACAGCACTTTCACATCTGCATCGATTATCTCTTTTCTATTATTATTAACATTGGAGATATCGAGTCAATCGAACAAGATCCACAAGACCTGTTGTCCTCATATTTAAATATCCTTTTTCCTTTTGTGACGCACGATATGATGAAAGCCTCCATGCAAAATGCAAATGAATATTTATTAAAAGAACGTGATGCGGATGAGTATCAACTGTTTGGTTGTCTCCCGCCGCTCCTTTCTGTCTCTCTTCAAAAAAAGTAGTCCCCTTCTTTTAGATGGTGGCTGCTTTTTTGTATGTGCTTGGAAAAGACCGTATGTTTTGAACGAAAAGAAGCATCATGTTAATGTAAATCTAGGTTGCAAGTGAAAGGGAGGATTTGACATGAGTCAACAAAAACAAATTCAATTAGCAAAACGTCCAAAAGGGTTACCTACTAAAGATGTTTTTCATTTTGAAACAGTTGATATACCAACGCCGCAAGATGGCGAAGTCTTGATTCAAACGAAATATGTGTCTGTAGATCCTTACATGAGAGGACGAATGCAAGATACAAAATCCTATACACCTCCGTTCAAGCTGAATGAAGTCATTCAAGGTGGAGTGGTCGGAGAAGTCGTCGAGTCCAAATCTCCTCAATTTGAGAAAGGTGATTTTGTACTTGGATTCCTTGGCTGGCAGGAATATTCTACTGCCAAAGCAGAGTCTCTGACAAAAATTGATCCATCCATTGCGCCGTTATCTTATTACTTAGGGATTTTGGGCATGCCAGGACAAACCGCCTATTTTGGACTTCTTGCGATTGGTCAGCCAAAAGAAGGCGAAACGGTTGTCATTTCTGGAGCCGCAGGTGCCGTTGGTTCTGTTGTCGGACAGATTGCTAAAATCAAAGGTGCCCACGTCGTTGGAATTGCCGGATCCGATGATAAGCTGGCTTATTTAAAAGAACTGGGCTTTGATGAAACCATTAATTATAAAACAACCAATGATTTAGATGACGCCATTGCAAAAGCCTGTCCAAACGGTGTCGATGTGTATTTTGACAATGTGGGCGGCGAAATCTCTGATGCTGTGATGAATCATTTGAACCGTTTTGCACGTATTCCAGTCTGCGGCGCCATTTCTTCTTATAACATTAGTGCAAGCGAAGACATTGGCCCTCGTGTGCAAACAAAACTCATTAAAACAAGTGCATTGATGCAGGGCTTCATTGTTGCCAACTACTCTGATCGCTTTGAAGAGGCAGCAAAAGATCTCGCACAATGGGTAAAAGAAGACAAACTGACTTACAAAGAAACCATTATCGAAGGCTTTGACAACATTCCTGATGCATTCCTTGGACTATTCAAAGGGGAAAATGTCGGAAAACAACTTGTCAAAATTTCATAACAAAAAAGGACCCTGCCAATTATGGAGGGTCCTTTTATTATGCCTGCTTGGGCGCAAGGTGCAGCTGGCCTTGCTTATACACAATTTCTTCAAGCGAAAGATTCAGCTTTTTCGCCATTTTTTTCAGCATTGATTGCTCTTGAGGTGTGACAAGACTGATGACTGCGCCTTCTTTTCCTGCGCGTCCGGTTCTACCTGAACGGTGGATGTAACCCTCTTCATTTGGCATATCTGCATGAATCACATATGGCAGATCATCAATATCGATTCCTCTTGCTGCAATATCTGTTGCAAGGAGGAGCGGGAATTCACGCTGTTCAAATGCCTTTAAGATGACAGCACGCTCTGCTTTTTTCGCTTCACTGTGAAGCACACCAAGGTCGACATGGTGATACGCTAATTTTTCTGCATAAATGCTCAAATTCGTAATATCTCGCACAAAGACAAGTGCCTGCATGTCCTCAAGCCGTGATAGCTTTTGCAGTAATTTCACCTTGTCGCGCTGATCACATAACAGGTAATAATGCCCTACCTTCTGCGCTTCTTCTTGGCTTCTGCTAATTCTCAATACCTCTGGTTCAGATGCAATGTCTTTGATCAGCTGAACGGTTTCTTCTTTCAATGTTGCAGAAAAACAAAGGATTTGTCTTTCTTTTAATGTGGATTTAATGATCGCTTGGATCGTTTTCATATGCTCTGGGACAAGAAGTTGATCTGCTTCGTCTAATACAATCGTTTTGACTTCGTGCATTTTCAGTTTCTTGATTTTGATTAACTCTTGTACGCGACCCGGTGTCGCCACCACGATATTCGGGTGTTTTTTTAGCTTTTCCTGCTGCTTCTTGATATTTGCCCCGCCTATTAAGGAAATAGCTTTGATGTCTGAACCTTGTTTGAACTCTTGCACGACATCAAAAATTTGCATCACAAGCTCTCTTGAAGGTGCCAAGATTAAGACTTGCGGATGTTTGATAGTCACATCAATTTTATTTAAAAGCGGCAGAACATACGCAAGTGTCTTCCCTGTTCCAGTCGGTGATTCTGCGATCACATCGCGTTTTTCCGTAATCCACTCTGCTGTTTGTTCTTGTATCGCTGTTGGCTTCTCAAAGCCAGCCGCTTCAAAGTTCTTTTGAATAAATGGCTTTGCTTCTTTAAAAAATGCCCAATTTTCCGTCATGTTGATCTCCTTTATCCTCATTCAATCTATCCTTAAGTATCTCAAAATCAGCTTTGAAACGCAATTTTTCTTTTGATGCTTTTATCGAGCCGGACAGTTCGATATAATCATGAGAGGCACTAGCCGTTTTGAATCTATTTGAGGTGTAAAAAATGATATTATCTGTTAAAGATTTAAGTCATGGCTTTGGCGACAGAGCCATTTTCCACGAAGTCTCCTTCCGGTTATTAAAAGGCGAGCATGTCGGCTTGATCGGCGCCAACGGTGAAGGAAAGTCAACGTTTATGAATATTATTACTGGCAAGCTTGAGCCAGATGCAGGAAAAGTCGAATGGGCAAAAAATGTCCGTGTCGGCTACCTCGATCAGCATACCGTGCTTGAAAAAGGAAGAACCATTCGTGAAGTCCTTCAAGATGCATTCCATTATTTATTCTCAATGGAAGCCGCAATGAATGACATTTACGAAAAAATGGGTGAAGCAGATCCTGATGAGCTAGAAAAGCTTTTAGAAGAAGTAGGCGTCATTCAGGATGCCCTGACGAACAATGATTTTTATATCATTGATTCCAAGGTAGAGGAAATTGCAAGAGGTCTTGGGTTAACAGATCTCGGGCTCGATCGTGATGTGACAGAGCTGAGCGGCGGACAGCGTACAAAAGTACTGCTTGCGAAATTGCTGTTAGAGAAGCCTGAAATTCTTCTTCTTGACGAGCCGACCAACTATTTAGATGAACAGCATATTGAGTGGCTGAAGCGCTATTTGCAGGAATATGAAAATGCGTTTATCCTCATTTCACATGATATTCCGTTCCTAAACAGTGTCATTAACTTGATTTATCATGTCGAAAATCAAGAACTCACGCGATACGTTGGTGATTATGATCAATTTAAACAAGTGTACGAAGTGAAAAAGCAGCAGCTAGAAGCAGCGTATAAAAGGCAGCAGCAAGAAGTGGCTGAATTAAAGGATTTTGTCGCGAGAAATAAAGCACGTGTCAGCACTCGAAATATGGCGATGTCTCGTCAAAAGAAACTCGATAAAATGGACATGATTGAATTAGCAGCGGAAAAACCAAAACCAGAATTCCACTTTAAACCTGCACGTACATCAGGGAAATTGATTTTTGAAACGAAGGATTTAGTCATTGGGTATGACGAACCACTTTCTCGTCCATTGAATTTAAAAATGGAACGCGGGCAGAAAATTGCGTTATACGGTGCCAACGGTATCGGAAAAACGACACTGCTCCGAAGCCTGCTTGGAGAAATTTCCCCCATTTCTGGTGAGGTGGAACGCGGAGAATTCCTGCATATTGGCTACTTTGAGCAAGAAGTAAAAGAGCAAAACAGCAACACCTGTATCGAAGAGGTGTGGAGCACCTTCCCATCGTACACACAATATGAAGTCAGAGCTGCCCTTGCCAAATGCGGTTTAACGACAAAACATATTGAAAGCCGTGTGTCTGTTTTAAGTGGTGGTGAAAAAGCGAAGGTTCGCCTTTGCAAGCTCATTAACGAAGAAACCAATTTGCTTGTTCTCGATGAGCCGACTAACCACTTGGATGTCGATGCAAAAGAAGAATTAAAGCGCGCATTAAAAGAATATAAAGGCAGCGTACTATTGATTTCCCACGAACCTGAATTTTATCAAGATGTGGCCACTGAAACTTGGAATTGCGAATCTTGGACAACAAAAGTATTATAAAGACAAAAAAGCCTTATATCGTTTGCAGATATAAGGCTTTTTTCTATTAATGACCTGCCTGGATATTCACCAAATGCTTACGGCCAAGAAGCAGGATGACCATTCCTAAGAGAACAACACCCGCCCCTACATAATAAGGGGTACTTGCTGTGTAAGTTTCAGCGAGAACTCCCGCAATCCAAGGCGCAATCGCACCACCAATAAATCGTACAGCACTGTATGAAGATGATGCAATTGAACGCTCAACAGGAGCTGATCCCATCACAGCCGTCGTCAGCACCGTATTGATCATGCCGAGGATGCCCCCAGCAATCACAATACCGCAAATGACCACGACCACATGTGATGTCCATATTCCAATGCCGAATAAAATCACAGCAAACGAAGCAAAGAGAACAACAAGAGCTGTCAATGTCCCCAATTTGCGATGAATGACCGGCGCTGAGAAGACAGATGTCACAGCCAAAAATAATCCCCATCCAAAAAAGACATAGCCAAGACCATGCTCATCAAGATGAAGCACAAATGGCGAATAAGCTAGAAGAACAAAGAATCCAAAGTTATATAAGAAAGCAGCAGATGCCATCGTTAAAAGCCCCTTATATTTCAAGGCTCCAACAGCTTCAAATAACTTCACCTTTTTCTGCGGCTTTTGCATAGGTGGAAGCATAAAGGTAATGGCTAAAAGAGCAACGAGCATTAACACTGCCACACCAAAGAATGGCCCGCGCCAAGAGATCGTTCCAAGCTCACCGCCAAGGAGCGGCCCAACAGAAATCCCAAGACCTAGTGCCGCCTCATATAAAATGATGGCTTTCGCACTTCCTCCAACAGACACACCGACAATCACTGATAATGCCGTTGAAATAAATAAGGCATTCCCAATGCCCCATCCGCCTCTAAAACCAATTAATTCATTAATGGTTGAAGAAGTACCGCCTAAAGCAGAAAAGACAATAATAAAGATGAGTCCTAATAATAACGTCCATTTGGCACCAATACGACTAGAAATAAAACCGGTAAAAAACATCACAAAGCCGGTGACAAGCAAATAGCTCGTAAATAAAAGAGACACCTGACTTGGAGATGCATGTAATTGTGATGCAATGGCTGGCAAAATCGGGTCTACAAGCCCTATGCCCATAAACGAAATCACACAAGCAAAGGCCACCGCCCAGACGGCCTTTGGCTGTCTAAGCAGACTCGTACGCTGTTTCAATACTTCTTCTTCCTTCATTCCATCAGAACCTTTCCTACAGTTGTTTAACAAAATAAAATAAACACGCTGAGGTGTTTATTTTTGTAATTGCTCAATGGCATGAGCCGCTCTTTCTTTCATCATTTCAAGATCCTTTTTAAAGGATTGAATCGTTTCTAGCTTTTTTGTAATCAATTGATGCTGCACAGTCAGCTGCGCATCAATATCTAACAGTTTCTCTAATCGTTCCTTCGGGTCAAGAGATAACAGGTAGCCTTCTTTATTCAGCTCAAGCTGTTTTCCTATTTCCATAAACGATTGAAGCTCTTGTAAAGAAAAGCCAAGTACTTCTTTGGCCTGCATCACTTTCTCCAGTTCTTCCATGTCATCCTCTGAGTAAAGTCTGACTCCGCCCTCTGTCCGCTTTGGTGCTGATAATAAACCAATCTCTTCATAGAAACGAATGGTCCGTTTCGTCAGACCGCTTCTTTTCGCCACTTGATCAATTTTCATCCATTCCATCACCAGTGCCTCCTGCTCATCAATTCATGTTTTATTATACACCTTTGTGACCTTAACGTAAACGTTAATGTTTGATCACTTGATTTCTATTGTGGTTTGATGCAGAATAAATAGGAATCATTACGTTTTAAAGGAGGTACCCTATGTGTTCATTTCCATCCAAAAAAGAACGACACGCACAATTCGGTTCTGTCCCGCCAAGCGCTAGAACAAAACCTTGTCAAAAAGAGGACATGATAGACATCCAACAAACCGAACAGGACTTTTATTTTGATCTGGAACAGGTCGGAATTTGCCGTGTGTCGTACCCTGTACATATTTTGTCTAAAACGGCTCCACAGCACCAAACCGCTTCCGCTGATTTTACGCTGAGTACATATTTGCCAGCTCATCAAAAAGGCATTCATATGAGCCGTCTCACCGAGCAGCTTCACTCATTTTATGAGAGCGGAAAGCCGGTTGATGTGGATTCCTTAAAAGAATTGACAGCACAGCTTGCCAAGCATATGAATCAGCCATCTGCCTCGATTCAAGTTTCCTTTCCGTGGTACATGGAAAAAAAGAGTCCCATCAGCGGAAAGTCCGGTTTGATGCATGCAGACGTGCAATACGACATCCACTTTCATGAAGAAAACGGATGGATTTGTCATATTGGCTGCACTGCTCAGGTGACAACGTTATGTCCTTGTTCAAAAGAAATCAGTGAATACGGCGCACATAATCAGCGCGGCACTGTATCGATTCAGGTAGAGCTGTTTGAACAAGGTCAACTCCCTGATGACATGAAAGCAGATCTACTGCAGATCATCGAGTCTAATGCGAGTGCGCCTCTTTACCCTGTACTCAAAAGACCAGATGAAAAACAAGTGACAGAAGAGGCCTATGAAAACCCACGTTTTGTAGAGGATGTTGCGAGATTAATTGCGGCAGAGTTGTACGAACAAAACTGGATCAAAGGCTTTCAAATTGAGTGCCGAAATGAAGAATCCATTCATCAGCACGATGCTTATGCCAAATGTTCTTATCAAAAAAAACTGTAGATCGTCTCTACAGTTTTTTTGATAACCTTTATTTTTCATTACTTTCTAATTCTTCAATCATCATCGACAGTTCTGTCCAGCGATCCATCGCTTGTTCTAATTCTTCAGCGACGGCTTTTTGCTTGTCCATCAGCTCTTGAATTTTCCCAAAATCACTGCCAGCCTCAGCAATGCTGGCTTCGAGCTGCTGGTGTTTGTCCTCTAGTGCTTGTATCCGATCTTCAATCCCATCCCATTCAAGCTGGTCCTTATAGGATAGTTTTTTCCTCTTTTTCGGTGCAGCTTCTACTGGTTTTTCAGCAGGTTTTGTCTCTGTTCGCTTCTGTTCTTTTTCTTGCTCCATGTAATCGCTGTAAGCACCTTGGAAGTGTGAAATACGTCCATTCCCTTCAAACACAAGCAGACGATGGACGACTCGGTCTAAGAAATAACGATCATGCGACACGGTGATGACTACGCCTGGGAACTGCTCCAAATAATCCTCTAAAATGCTCAGTGTCTCTGTATCCAAGTCGTTCGTCGGCTCATCTAAAAAGAGAACATTCGGCTCTTCCATCAACACCTTCAATAAATACAATCTGCGGCGCTCTCCCCCTGACAGCTTGCGGATAAACGTGCGCTGCATGGATCTAGGGAATAAAAATCGCTCCAACATCTGCTCTGCTGTCACAATGACGCCATCTGCCGTTTTGACAATTTCAGCTGTTTCTTTGATGTAATCAATGATATTCAGCTCTTCATTCATTTCGTTATGGTCCTGCGTGTAATAGCCAATGCGAACTGTTTGTCCAATGGTCAATTGTCCATTCGTCGGTTCGATTTTACCCGCCAGGCAATTGAGTAAAGTCGTTTTGCCCACTCCATTCGGTCCGATAAATCCGATGCGATCCCCTGGCACGACTAAATCGCTGAACTGGTCCACAAGGGTTTGACCAGCAAATGTGATGCTGATCTCTTCTGCCTCAATCACTTGTTTTCCAAGCCGGTGAGAACCGATCGCAAAATCAAGCTCTCCTTTTGCATCAGGTCCCTTTTGATCCTTCAGCTCTTCCACTCTGCCGATACGCGCTTTTTGCTTTGTCGTTCGAGCCTTTGCCCCTCTTCTCAACCATGCAAGCTCACGTCTAAGCAGGTTTTGACGTTTCGTTTCTTTTACTTGAGCTTCTGCTTCTCGTTCCGCTCTTTTTTCTAAAAAGACTTCATAATTTCCTTTATATGTGTAAAGCTGCCCCTGATTTAATTCATAAATCCGATTGGCGACGCGGTTTAAGAAATAACGATCATGGGTGACAAGAATGACAGCCCCGCTGTATTGACTCAAATATCCCTCAAGCCATTCAATGGTTGCGTTGTCTAGATGGTTTGTCGGCTCATCTAAAATCAGCAAACCCGCAGGCTGGATTAAGTTTTTGGCAATCGCCACACGCTTTTTCTGTCCGCCTGATAACGCATGAACAGAACGGCTCACATCTTTGACACCAAGCTTTGTCAAAATCGTTTTCGCCGAAAGGTTCGCATCCCATGCGTCTTCCTGATCCATTTTATTTTGCATACGCATAAGCGCTTCTTGTTTTGCCTCGTTTTGTGGATCATGCTCTAAATCAGCCAGCGCCTGTTCATAGGCTTTCATCGTTTGAATCATTGGTGCTGTTCCTGAAAAAATATAGTCGAGAATCGTTTCATCTCCGCTCATTTCAGGATCTTGCTCAAGAAATTCGATATCAAGTGTCCCTGCCTTTGTAATGTCGCCTTCCTCAAATGATTCAAGTCCTGCAATGACTTTTAAAAGCGTTGACTTCCCTGTTCCATTCGGTCCAATTAACCCGATGCGTTCCTTTGGTTCTATATGAAAAGAGATATGATCAAACAGCGTTTTTTCGCCATAGGTTTTATATAATCCTTCTACATTCAATAAACTCATTTTATCAGCCCTTACATAGATTCTTCCTTTATTTTAAATCAGCCAGTAGCAGAAAACTAGTTTTAAAAAAACCCGTTGCTGAAAAGAATGTTTCCTTTTGATGCTCGATACACTATGAAGAGGTGATCTAAAGATGATAACCATTAGTTTATGTATGATTGTGAAAAATGAAGAGGAGGTTTTGGCTGACTGCCTGTCTTCTGTTCAAGACATTGTAGATGAGATGATCATTGTTGATACAGGATCAACGGATCAAACAAAGGACATTGCTCACTCCTTTTCAGCAAAGGTGCTCGACTTTGAATGGGTCCAGCATTTTGCAAAAGCACGCAATTTCGCTTTTTCCCATGCAACAAAAGAGTATATCTTATGGCTGGATGCCGACGATGTCCTACTTGAAGAGGACCGGCAAAAACTGCTTCAGCTCAAACAGACGCTAGATCCCGCAGTAGATGCCGTCTCGATGTATTACCACGTTGGATTTAGCGAGGACGGTCAGGTGAATTTTAAATATAGAAGAAATCGGCTCGTCAAGCGTGCCTTGAACTTTCAGTGGTATGGGGCCGTTCATGAATTCCTTCAAGTGTATGGCAACATTTTTCCCGCTGATATCGCCGTCACCCATCAAAAGCGTAAGAAAACAACCGCCGGAGAGCCCGGACGCAATCTGCGCATTTATGAAAACATGCTTGCAAAAGGCGAAGAGATGACACCTCGTGATCTCTTTTACTTCGCCAATGAATTACGAGATAACAAGCAGCATGTGAAGGCGATTCGCTTTTATCACAAATTTTTAGCCACAAAACAATGCTGGATTGAGGATGAAATTCGCACATGCCAAAATTTAGCTGACTGCTATTATGCAGTCGGATTTGAGGAAGCCGCCTTATCCTCCTTACTGCGATCCTTCTTATATGATCAGCCCCGTCCAGAATTTTGCTGCCGGATTGGGGATCATTTCAAAGCACAAAATAAACACAAAGCAGCGATCTATTGGTATGAGCAGGCACTGAAAGCGCCTGAAATCGAAACAGCCTTTACACTGACACAATATAAAACATGGTATCCTCACCTTCAGCTTTGCTATTGTTATTATCAGCTCGGTGATTTGGCTCAAGCGAAAACCCATCATCTTGCATCCTCAGCCCATTACCCAACCCATCCGAGTGTGCTGTACAACGAAAAAATATTTGCTGAACAAACGTAAATCTCCTGTTATCACATCCGCCTGTCACATGCCGGCGGATGTCTTTTGATACACATTAGCCTTTTGTGACATTTAATACTTTAGTGATTTAAAGCGTTTTTCAACCAATTGACTAAATTGTCATTTACGCATATACTAACATTCGTCTTACGAAAAGATTTATCCATTAGGAGGTCAACATGAGTTCTTTATTTAGAAAAAAGTCTCTCGACCAGCTCATGCTTGAAAGTCAAACGAAGCGGCTGAGCCGTTCTTTGAATACATTTGATTTAATCTTGCTTGGCATTGGCTGTGTGGTCGGGACTGGAATTTTTGTGATAACGGGGGTTGCGGCTGCGAAAGATGCGGGACCTGCGATTATTATATCTTTTATTTTGGCTGCGATCGCATGCGCCCTTGCTGCTTTTTGCTACGCTGAATTTTCCTCGTCCATTCCAGTGTCAGGAAGTGTTTATACGTATTCTTACGCAACACTTGGGGAGTTTCTCGCCTTCTTAATGGGCTGGGATCTCATGCTTGAATATGTGATTGCCCTCTCTGCTGTAGCCAGTGGATGGTCGTCCTATTTTCAATCACTGCTCAGTGGATTCGGTCTGCATATACCGAAGGCTTTATCGGCTGCACCTGGAGCCGTTGATGGGGCCGTCTTTAACCTGCCAGGCGCACTTATTATTTTGCTCATCACCTTTATCGTCTCAAGGGGTGTCAAAGAAAGCACTAAGCTGAATAACATCATTGTGCTGATCAAAATCGCGATCGTTCTTCTATTTATCATTTCAGGCTTTGCTTACGTCAAACCTGAAAACTGGACACCTTTTATGCCGATGGGCTTTGACGGTGTGATCGCAGGAGCGGCAACTGTCTTTTTTGCTTACCTTGGATTTGATGCAATCGCTAATGCATCAGAAGAAGTCAAAAACCCGCAAAAAGCAATGCCAATCGGAATTATTGGCGCGCTCGGCGTTTGTACGATTTTATACATCGGGGTTTCATTTGTGTTAACAGGCATGGTTCACTACACGAAGCTGAATGTCAGTGACCCTGTCGCTTTTGCTTTACAAGTGGTTGGTCTAAATAGTGTCGCTGGTATTATATCGGCAGGTGCTATTATCGGGATTACGACAGTGTTAATTGCACTTGTCTACGCTCAGGTTCGTTTAACCTTTGCCATGAGCCGTGATGGACTCATGCCGAAAATCTTTTCAAACGTTCATCCAAAATCGAAGACACCGGTTGCCAACACTTGGCTGACAGGCGCTGTTGCGGCATGTATCGTTGGTTTCGTCAACTTATCAACACTTGCTAATTTAGTCAGCATCGGTACACTTGCGGCCTTTACGGTGATTTCAATTGCAGTGATCGTTTTACGGAAAAAACACCCGAATGTCAAGGCAGCTTTTAAAGTACCATTTGTTCCTGTTCTTCCCATTATTAGTGCAGTCGTATGTATCAAACTTGCCACGACACTTTCATGGGTGACATGGCGAGCCTTCCTCATCTGGGTAGCCATTGGTGTCGTTGTGTATTTTACCTACGCAAGACGCAAAAGCCATCTGAATCAAACACAATAGAAAAGAGACACGGGGAATCCCGGTCTCTTTTTTTGTTTAAATCACACTGTTTTTCACTGAATTCGAGTCCACCATATCTGGATCGAGTACGCTTGAAATCGGAATGACAAGCGGTGAACAATCTCCATTGTCCTCACCAAAACCTTGGTTCAATTTCATCGAGAGAAAATAATCGATCTGCTGATAAGGTCCTAGCGTCAGTGATGCCCCCCGATCCATTGCATTGATTTTAAAAGCACCGACATTGACGACTGAGGGTGAGAATAACATCACACATCACTTCCTTGGAATAGGTTTAGCTGCTGGCGAAAAAGAGGCAGGTGAGTCCACTTGATCTCGATCATCTACATGGCTCTTTGTTCCGACAAAACCGCTGGCATCTCCAAAATTCTGTCCGTACCCCTGATTTTTTTTATCTGAGTTTTGCCACTCTGCTAACAAATTTTGTCCGACATTCACCGCCGACGCATTTTCAAAGGAATTAATTTTTAACATGAAAATATTAATATTGATATACGGAGTTGGTTGAACCACAGATAAACCTCCTTTTTATAGGTATATGCGAGCACCCATCAAGTATGTTAACAGGAGGTCTTCACATGGACTTCGAAAAAATGAAGCAGTGGATGGACATTGCCCAGCAAATGCATGGAGATGATTTTTGGAAAATGATATTCGATGATGAGCAAAGATCTCCCTTTATGGCAAATGGTCCGTCTCCATTTACATTCTCGCAGCAAGATCAGCGAGGAACAGATGCATCGTTTCCACCAGTCGACATTGTGGAAACCCCTACTGAATTTCAGTACTTAATTTATCTGCCTGGCTACCGGAAGGAAGATGTTCAGGTGCTGTCATATGGTGAATATTTAGTTGTAAAAGGACAGCGTTTTTCCTTTTTTAACGAACAGGATTTTCGCCAAAAACAAGGAAAGTATGGTCCGTTTGAAAGAAAAATTCGGCTCCCAGATATGATTCTTGGTCAAATGAATGCGGCCTTTAAAGACGGCGTGCTATACATTCGCCTGCAAAAGGATGAAGGAAAAGCAACTGCGATTATCATAGATGACGAATATTAATACTGACTGCGTCTATTAGATCACGATCATCAATCGTTTCAATTGGCAAGATCGTGATCACGCCATCGGCATTTTGTTCACCAAAACCATTGTTTCTTTTGATCGTCGAGCAGTGATTTCGTACGATCGTCGAACCGAATGTCATCGAGGACCCTGTACCAATCGTATTCGTCTTCATATGGGTAATCTGAATGCGTGTAGGCAGCATGCCCTTCTCCCCTTTCATGTATCTCTATAAGTATATACTGGGCAGCTTTTCCATAGACTAGAGCAAGGCGAAAGAAAAGGTTGTGGTCCATTTGAAACATTTCATTCAATCACTCTTTAAAAAAACTGAATCCAGTCCATCCCCATCTGTCGTCGAGCTGGAAAAAAGACTCACCGCTCTTGAGCAAAAAATGTCTGCACCTCCTCCGCCTGTCTCGGAGGATACGCACATTCACATTGAATCACTGCATGTGGACAAAATTGACTACCATTTAGAGTTTGGTGAGCTTTCCATTGATCAGCTTAAAGGCAGACTCAACATTGGGGCCACCTATTACACGCCAAAGGACCCGCACCTCAAAAAGGCAGCTTCAGTACCGAAGCCAAAAGAAACAAAAACACCAAAAGTCTCCATTCGATCAAAGTCTTCATCTCAGCACGACCGGAAGCCAGAAATAAACCGCAAGCACAATCGCTACAATACTGATCACATTTAGCCAAAAGCCAGCCTTGACCATATCAGATATTTTCAGCACATCTGCACTAAAGACAGCCGCATTTGGCGGTGTGGAAATTGGCAACATAAACGCACATGAGGAAGCTAACGCAGCCGCAGCCATTAAGCCGTACGGCTCCATGCCAATTGCAAGTCCAAGCCCGACTGTAATCGGAATGATCATGTTCGCAACTGCTGTATTAGACATAATTTCGGTCATAAATAAAATTGAAGCCGTTAAAATAATTAGCAGCATGAGGTAAGACAGCCCATTTAAATGCTGTAAATTTTCCCCGATCCATCCTGTTAGATTCGTTTCCGCAAATCCTGTAGCGAGCGAAAGCCCGCCTCCAAACAAAAGCAAAAGCCCCCATGGCAACTGCTTCATATCCTGCCATTCTAGTATTCTCTCTCCATTTGTCGCTGGAATGAGAAATAACAGCATCGCCCCAAAGATTGCGATCGACGTATCCGAGACAGGAAGCCCGCCAAACAAAAAGATTTTAAAAATCCATAAAAAAGCCGTCATAAGAAAAATAGCAAAAACCCATTTTTCTTCTTGTTTCATTTTGCCTAAATCCTCTAACCCCTTCCGTATAAACGCCGCTCCCATTTCACCTGTGTGCTCTACCTTGAACTGTATCTTGGTCAAATACAGAAATAAGAGAATAAGCAGAACAGCCGCCACCGGAAAACCAAACAAAAACCATTCAAAAAACATAATTTCTCGATCTAACAGCTTTTTTGACATCGCTGCAAAAACAGCATTTGGCACAGACCCAACGAGTGTCGCCAGTCCGCCAATAGAGGCTGAATAAGCGACCGATAATAGAATGCTTTTACTGAATCGGTCAAGAGATGCACCAGACAAAATATCGTTCGCCTTCACCTCTTTAATCACAGCCAGTGCCACAGGCAGCATCATCAGTGCTGTGGCTGCATTTGAAATCCACATAGATAAAAAGGCCGTTGCCATCATAACCCCTAATACAATGCGGTCACTTCTTGTGCCAATGATATTTAAAATATGCAAGGCCATTCTTCTATGTAAATTCCATTTTTCAATAGCAATGGCAATCATAAATCCGCCCATGTACATAAAAACAATCGGGTCTCCATAAGCTCTTGATGTTTGCTCCATCGATAGCCCGCCAAGTGTTGGCAAAAGGATGATGGGCAATAAAGAGGTAGCCGGTATAGGCAAAGCTTCTGTGACCCACCATGTCGCAGTCCAAGCCGTAACGCCCAGTACCACTCTCGCTGCATAGGTTAATTCACTTTCTGGAATGAGCAAAAAAATAAGCAAAAAGAAGATCGGTCCAAGAACAAGTCCAGTCAGATTCACTTTTTTATAAACGATCACAATTCCCCCTTCATGAAAACGCTTTTAAAATTTTTCTAATTTTTCACATTCGATGATCACATAAAAAATCCTTTAAATCATAAGAAAAAATGAAGAGATTCTTCAGCAGGAACTGTGTCTTGCTTCATATTTCCACTTCATGACTTGGTCTATTTTCATAGGAGAAACTATACAAATCCTACACAGTAACTGTAAACTATAGAGGATCTAATCAAAAATTGAGGTGTTTTCATTGTATACAGATCAACGAAAATCATTTTGGAAACAGAAAAAAGTCATCATTCCTTTTCTTAGCATCATCGCGATTGCTGCTGCTCTCTTTTTCTTAAAAGATACGCTTTTCTCCAAAGAAAAAGAGGCGCTGAAAGCCGCTGAATCCTTTACGAAACATCTGGAGAAAAAAGAATTCACGAAACTAGCAGATGAGGTCACAAGTGGCTCTCTGAAAGCCAGTGACTTTTCTAAAAAACAACTTGCCGAAAAATACGATAAGATCTTTAGCGGCATTGGTGCAAGTGATCTAAACGTCTCAAACGTCAACGTAGAAAAACAGGACAAAGGAAATGGGTATCAATTCACCTATGAAGTCTCGATGAAAACGTCACTTGGAAAACTGAACAAACTCTCTTACAAGGGCGTTCTCTCCGAAGAGGATAACGAGTGGAAAGTAGACTGGAAACCAAATCTCATCTTCCCGCAAATGGAAACGGGTGACACCATCAAAGTGACAACGGATCCTGCGGTACGCGGAAATATTGTAGATCGAAAAGGGCGCACGTTAGCCGAAACAACTGGTGGACACGCACTTGGCATCATCCCTGGAAAACTCGGGACAGGCACGGAAAAAGAAAGCAACATCAAAAAAATCAGCAGCGCTTTTGATATAGATGAAGAGCTGATTCAAAATCAGCTGAAACAAGCATGGGTTACAGATGACACATTTGTCCCGCTAAAGTCTATGTTAGAGCAAAAGCCGATTCCAAAAGACATAAATGGCGTCACCTATCAAACGAAGGAAATGCGCTACTATCCATATAACGAAGCCGCTGCCCATCTGACAGGCTATGTGGGAAAAGCAAATGCGGATGATATCAAAAGAAATCCAGCTTTAAAGGCGGATCAAATCATCGGCAAAACCGGCCTTGAATTCACATTTGATAAGAACTTAAGAGGACAAGATGGCGGAAGCATCCTCATTATCCATGATGAAACAGGTATTGAAGAAACATTGCAAAAAACAGACCGAAAAGACGGAAAAACAGTCAAGCTGACCATTGATGCATCTTTACAGAAAAAAGCCTATCAACAGCTGAAAGGTGAAAAAGGGGCTGTCACCATTATGAACCCATCATCAGGTGATTTATTAGCGCTTGTTAGCACCCCTTCTTACGATGTCAATTTAATGACCAACGGGATCACGCCTAAACAATATCAAGCATACAGTGAAAATCCTGATCTCCCATTCCAAGCTCGATATGCGAGCAGATATGCACCAGGATCTACTTTCAAAACCATTACAGCAGCCATTGGACTGGAAACAGGTGTCACAAAACCTAATAAAGTACGCACCATTCATGGACTGAAATGGCAGAAGGATCAATCATGGGGAAATTATCGCATTACACGGGTTCATGACAAAGAACAAGTCAATATGGTCGATGCCCTCGTGTACTCAGATAATATTTATTTTGGACAGGAAGCCCTTGAAATCGGCAAAGATACTTACGAGAAAAAAGTGAAAACATTTGGATTTGGTGATGATTTAAACATGCCGTTTACAATGAAACCGGCACAAGTGTCTAACGACGGAATCAAATCAGACATCTTACTCGCCGACTCAGCATATGGCCAAGGAGAATTACTCATGTCACCAATTGAACAAGTACATGCCTATTCTCCATTTGCAACAGGAGGAAAGCTTGTGTACCCTCGAGTCATTCAGAATGAAAAAACAGCATCACCAAAACAGATCATCAAAGAAGATACAGCAAATACGGTGAAGGACGCACTCACTCAAGTCGTCACCAATTCAAACGGAACCGCTCACTCGTTGCAAATAAAAGGGGCTGATATAGCCGCTAAAACGGGAACAGCGGAACTAAAGAGCAAACAAGGTGCGACAGACGGCACTGAAAATGGATTTTTACTTGCGTTTAATCCTAAAAAAGAAGATTACGTCCTCGTCGGTATGATTGAAGGTGTGAAAAACCGTGGAGGCAGTGGACTTGTCATTCAAAAAATGAAGCCTGTCATCGCTTCTTTCTATAAATAACCCTTTAGAGACACACGCTCCATCAAGCGCATGTGTCTCTTTTTTTCTAAATCATGACAATTTGCTATTGTTTTATAGTTCACCTTATGAATAAAATGAGGAGAATGAAAAAAGAAACAAGTTGAATGAAAGGAGAAAGTCTCATTGGCTATTGCTGCTCAAACAAAGGATAAACCTCAAAAAGCGGTCACCGGTTCAACGGTTTATCCTATTTTATTGATTATTGGTATTTGCCATATGCTTAACGACACATTGCAAGCCGTGATTCCTGCCATGTTCCCTATTTTAGAACGCTCAATGGGGCTGACCTTTACTCAATTAGGGCTAATCGCCTTTACATTAAATATGGTCTCCTCCGTCATGCAGCCTGCGATCGGGTGGTACACAGATAAACGGCCGATGCCCTATGCACTGCCTATTGCATTATTTTCAAGTGCTGTCGGCATTTTCGGCCTTGCGTTTGCGCCATCATTTGCGACCATCCTACTGTGCGTCGTCTTTATTGGACTCGGCTCTGCGATTTTCCATCCAGAGGGCTCACGGGTTGCCAACATGGCAGCTGGTCCTAGACGGGGTCTTGCTCAATCCATCTATCAAGTCGGCGGAAATACAGGTCAAGCCTTTGCTCCACTAATCGCTGCATTCATGCTCGTCCCTCTCGGTCAGCCAGGTGTGGCTTGGTTTACGATTGTTGGAATGATTGCTGTCGGTTTCCTTCTTTATATTTCGAGATGGTACGCAAGAAAGCTTCAAACCATTCGAGCACAAGCGAAAAAAGCGCCTGCAAAAGCAGCAAGATCTGAACTTCACCGCAAATCAGCGCTCACAGCACTTGGCATTATCGTCTTTCTTATTTTCGCACGTTCTTGGTATGGAAATGCGATCTCGAATTTCTATGCGTTTTATGCGATTGAGCAATATGGTTTGACGATTAAAGAATCACAAACTTATATTTTCTTATTTCTTATATTGGGTGCGATTGGGACATTTTTAGGCGGGCCGCTTGCAGACCGCTTCGGCAAGAAAACCGTCATTTTAATTTCTTTATTGGCATCCTTTCCGCTTGCCCTACTTCTCCCATTTGCCGGACCAGTTGTTGCTTATGTTTTACTTGGACTTATTGGGATCATTCTGACTTCAAGCTTCTCTGTCACCGTGGTCTATGCCCAAGAACTATTTCCCGGGAAAATTGGCACAATGTCTGGTTTAACTGTTGGACTTGCGTTTGGTATGGGAGCGATTGGATCCGTTGCCCTCGGCTCATTAATTGATGCAGTCGGTTTAACGCCTACCATGATCGGTGTCGCCTTTTTACCGATATTAGGCATCCTAGCCTTTTTACTGCCAAGCGATCAGACCATAGCGAAATGGAATGAATCATAAAAGGTAAAAACCGCTCAATAAATGAGCGGTTTTTTCATAACTTATAAAAATGCGTGTCAGGAACATGCTTCTTTGCAATAAACCCCTGCTGAAAGTCTGGAAAGACCTTTTGCACCTGTTTAATTTTCAGATGAATCAAATCCGCATACGGAATATACAAATGATCCACAAGAGTGTGTTCTGTCATATAGTAATACCAATTCAGATTAAAGTTCTTTTCATCAATGATCGTAAAGGCAGAAAAATGATAGAACAGCAGTGGACATTCGTCGAGATACATATCTCCTTTCACAACGGAGAGCTTATAGTTTTCAATATTCCAAATCGCTGCATTGGCACCTTTAGATGCCACCACATGGACACCCTCAAAATCATCGACCCATCTTTCAACATACCGCTGATCACCATATGTCTTTTTTTCCGTATCCATTTCTACTGTACAGTGCGCAATGCAGTTCTCTTTCCACTGCGTCACAGCCCGTTTGGCCACATCTGTGTTTCGACAGCCTACAAAGCCAGTATTAAAACGGCCGGATAATTCATAAAAGTGATAGAATCGCTTGGAATTCATATGATCTGTCAAAAATACATGAGCGAGTGGATTTTCTGCAAATATCGCCTCTGGATCATGATAAAAATACAAATCCGTATCCAAATGAGCGAGATAATCTGCATCAGAGGACTCAAGAATTTTGAGTAGAAACGCAGGCTTAAGCGTCCAGCAATACTCGTGGAACGTACGATCCGCCTTTGCTTTTCGCAGCGAATCATCTTCCACATCTTCAAGCTGTTCATATTGGACATGTGGATGAGGAAACTGACTTAACACCTTGTAAGCCAAAGGATCAGCACATAAGACAGAAAGTTTGTATGATTGAGCCGTCTGCTCAAGTGAATGAATCAGCGCCAGCAGCTTAAATACATGGGTATTGGACACAATGGTTGTGAAATGATAGGATGCCATCTACAACACATCCACTTGGAACAAGTCAACATGCAGCAGCTCTTTTGTGAGCCCTTGAATGGCTTCTACCAGCACCGTGCATCCATGTTCCTGCTTGGCAAGCTGGGCCGCCTCTGACAGCTTTTTCAAAGGGAAATGCTTTGCCGTCAGCACGTCCTTTTGATCACGTTTAATGCCCACATTCCGCTCTGTGATCATATGAAGCAGCTCCAAAAAATAAGCGAGCAGATCATCATATGCTGCATTCTTACGCAGCTGGCGAATGTCTTTCACGATATCATTTGTCACGGTATGAGAAAATGGTCCAGAGAAAGCCAGATGAACATCAATCGAATCAATATTGTTGTACTTCTCGCACATATACAAAATGTTATATTTGATGTCATCGAATGACGTTAAATTACTTGGATGTTCCTGATGCACACTTAAAATATCCTCACGCAGCTCAAATGAGAGGCCAAGCTGATGCAGACGAATGCCTAAATCATAATCCTCAAACCCGTATCGAACGATTTTTTCATCAAACATCCCTAGTTCCATGACATGCTTTCGCTTGACGGAAGAGTTATTTGTGATAAAAAATCGCCACGGCAATTGATAAGAACTTAAATCATAGTCGTACGTGTTTAAAATGTTTTTCAGAATATCAATAAATTCGGACTGCAAGTCGAAGCTTCTCTCTAGAAATGCTCCGTTTTTTATTTCCTCCATCGACACAAGAGACGTTTTGTCTTTCATTTTCCGCTGATACAGCCCTTGTTTTTTTAATCGCTTCACATGATCTTTATCAAAACCGGTGTAAAAATAACGGTAGATTCGCTTCCAGCATACACCGCAAATGACACGGTCCTCATGATCAGCATGTGCCTCTGCGTGCTTTTGAATAAATTGGGGCTCTGCCAACATATCGCTGTCATGGAATATTAAGAGGTCTCCCTCTGCCTCACGAATGGCATGATTGCGCCCCTTGGCAATTCCTTGATTGACAGGAATACGCACCTTTTTGAATGGAAAGTTCACCTCAATGTTTTCGAGCATTTCCATCGTGCCGTCCGTTGACCCATTATCAGCAACAATGACCTCAAATGGAATATCGGTTTCCTGAAGCGTTAAGGAAAAGAGGCTCCCTTCTAAACGCTCTTTCGCATTATAACTCGGAATAATGACGCTGACCTTCGGCTTTTCATTCATGCGCCATCCTCCTCCAGTTTGGCATAGCCGTTAAACATCGGATTGACTTGTTCTACCGATTCAATCACATGACGCAGCACTTCCCGATAGGCTTCTTGGAAAAATGGCAAGTCATCTCTTCCTTTTTCATGGATTTGCTGCATGTCATCTTTGCTTAAGATCCGAAAACCACTGAAATGATAGCAAATGAGTGGGCTTCCATCCTCAAGCAAAATACGTCCATTCTCTTCCTGATAAGAATGCTGGCCATAATTCCAGTGACCAATATTCACACCCTTTGTTTGAATATCTTCTACTTTTTCAAACAGCATCGGCATATGATCCAAATACCCTTGATCGCCAAATTTTCCTTCTCCAGGCGCATTTTTGCATTCCTTTAGACATTCTTCTTTCCACCAGCTAAGGCACTTTCGGCCGGCTTCATCTCCTTTAAAATGCAGGAAGCCTGAGTTATAACGCCCTAAAAGCTTCTGAAGCATCTTCACTTCCTCTGGATCAAAGCTTGGAATGACAATATCCCCTCTTGATAGCAGCACAGACGCATCAGGCTGATTTTGAAAAATCACTTGCGGACTCTCATAAAAGAACAAATCCGCATCAAGATACGTCACTTCCTCCGCCTGGTCCTGCTTAAATAGCCACTCAATCCAAATCGGTTTTAATGTCCAGCAATATTCCGAAGCATTTCGTTCCTTTTTGATTTCTAACAGCTCCGGCGTTTCAAGCTCACGCACATGAACAAGATCGACATGCGGGAAATTCATTTGATGAAGCAAATCAAATGCAGCATCATCCATACATAACGTCTTGATGACAGCATCATCTTCTACTTGCTTCAACGATAAGAAAAACGCAATGGCTTGATAAAGTCTTCCACTTGATAGAACCGTACAATATATGCTGTTCATCTGTATACACCTCTATTTTTGAAAGAATTCGCGATACCATTCAATTGTCTTTTCTAACCCTTCATCAATGGAGTAATCAGGCTTCCAATCAAGCAGCTTTCTCGCCTTTTCTGCTGATAAATATTGATGCTTAATCTCATGCGTTCCTTGATTCAAAATACACGGCTTCAGTTCACTGCCCATCGCCTTTAAGATTTTATCAACGAGCTCAAGCACGGTCAGCTGAATTTCATTACTAAAGTTAAATGCTTCTCCTGCAAGCCCTTTTTCCTCCATTTTTTCAGCTAGGAGTAAATAAGCCTTGACCGCATCTTCAATATAGAAATAATCACGGATAAAGGTTCCGTCACTTCTAATTTCTGGCGCCTTTCCCTCTAACACAAGCTGGATGGTTTGCGGAATGATTCGGTTAAAATTCAAATCCCCGCCTCCATATAAATTACCGCAGCGCGTAATACAAACCGGAAGACCATATGTGTTGTAGTACGTGTGAGAAATTAAATCTGCACAGCTTTTTGACACATCATATGGATGCTTGCCGTTAAGCGGCATGTCTTCATCATAAGGAAGCTGTTCTTGATCCCCGTATGCTTTATCACTCGATGCCACAATCACTCGTTTGATAAGCGGCTGCCTTCTGCATGCCTCCAGCACATTCCATGTTCCTAAAATATTGGCTTCAAATGTAGAGACCGGGTGACGATTTGCGACCCCAACAATCGCTTGGGCAGCCAAATGAAAGACTGTATCAATCTCATATTCTCCTAACGCACGTTCTATCGTTTGCATGTCCTCAAGTGCGCCTTGGACGACATTCATCTTTTCAAATTGACTGCCTTGATATAAGTTCGATCTTGGCACTTGATCACGTACAAGCCCTGTTACGTTTGCTCCTTGATCTATCAATTCCTTGACGAGGTAACTCCCTAACAATCCCGTACACCCAGTCACAAATACGTTTTTTCCCTTCCAAAACCCGCTCATGCTGTCACCAAACCTTCCATGGTTGTTTTCCTTCAGTCCACATGCCGTTGATTTCTTTCAAGTTTTTATACGTATCAATTGCTGTCCAAAATCCGTGGTGCTCATAAACTGCTAGCTCTCCATCATTCGCCAGATTTTGAAGAGGCTCTGCTTCAAAGACGCATTGATCATCATCAGTTAAATAATCAAAAACCTTTGGAGACAACACAAAAAATCCTCCGTTGATCATCCCGATACTGTCTGTCTTCTCAGAGAAGGATTGTGCCATCCCGTTATACACCTTCAGCGTGCCGTACTGTGATTTCTTTTCAATTCCTGTGACAGTGGCAGCTGCTCCAAGCTCTTGATGGCGCTTGAGCAAATGAAACATATTGATATTGGCAAGTCCGTCACCGTACGTCATCATAAATGTCTCATCACCAATATAATCCTGTACCTGCTTTAACCGCCCGCCTGTCATCGTATCCTCACCCGTATCTAAAAAGGTGATTTTCCAATTCTCCGACTTCCCTAAAAGCTTCATTTCCCCTGTCGACATATCCAGCTGCATGCTGTGATGTCGCCAGTCGTAGTTGAGAAAATACTCTTTGATTTTCTCTCCTTTATATCCAAGTAATAAGATAAACTCGTCTACACCGTAATACTGATAGATTTTCATAATATGCCATAGAATAGGCCGGTCTCCGATCATAGCAAGTGGTTTAGGAAGCGCTTGTGTGACCTCACTCATTCTCGTTCCCTTTCCTCCGCAGAGAATGACTGCTTTCATCTTCTCCCCTCATCTCTCTATGAAAATTTTTGATTGAAAACCCTATCTTCATGCGGAAAATCAGTACATGTACCCTTATACTTTGTCCGACATCAGGTTTTGAATCTACTCTATTCATATGTCGGAATAAGAGAGGGTGCCACCTAGCATTTAACTATTTTTACAAACAAAAAAGAGCGAGATTTGCATTCTCGCTCTTTCAAAGTTTAAATTGTATATTTTCAGGGTAGATGGTATGATAAACATGTGCATATACAGCACAAACAGCCTCTTTCGATAAAGAGACTACTAGATTGAATGAATTCAAGTGGCAGCTTGCTTCATTCTTAATATGAATCACGGAGGTGAATTCCCATGGCACAAAATGTACTTTGTGAAGTGAACTCTTGCCGTTTTTGGGCTGACAACAGCTGTACAGCTTCTACCATTAAAATTGGTAAAAGCACAATGACTGACGTGACTCGCAATGCTGAAACGGATTGCGAAACATTTGAAACAAAATAATACATGATTTTCTGAGATGAAGGAACTGGCAGGTTCCTTCTTTTCTTTTATCATTCTATCAAGAATGATAATTATTATCAAGTGTTTTTGAATAAACATTTCTCGGGAAATAATGACACGATATTTCTCCATTCGTTGACGATTTTCACTCCTTTTTCTATACTCAACATATCCGAAGAAGAAAAAGTGGTGACCAATCAGTGGATTTTACGATACGTTTCCTATCATTCTATGTGGTTGAAGTAGAAGGCAAAGAGGAACAAGCAAATAAACGGTTTAAACATTACCAAACATTAGACCAAGAGGAATTTGAACAAAGTGAGCTGAAGGACTTTCTAGACGGTGAGCTTAAAAAAATCGTCAAACGAAAAGTGGACAGACACCCTAAGTCTGAGCAAGTACCGACTAAAATTGGCCGATTTATTGTCGAACCGGGCCATGAACTCGATTCAAATCCAAACTACAATTTATTTCATCAGACGAGATTTGCAGATACAAAAGAAGTATTTAACGAATGCAGTGAACAGTTTGTTCGCACCTATTTAGATACAAGTGCTGTCAGAGGCGGCGTGTTTTTGGTTGCATCTGCGGTTCCTAAAAAGTATTTCGATGACTCTTTTGTCTTTATCATGAAATGCGATTTTGAACAGAAAGTCGCTTCTATTGCTGATACATCTACCTTGATCAAAAAAGTAGAAATGGCGATTACAACAAAAAACATGAAATCGATTCAATACCCGTTTATGCCAGAAGAGGGCATGACAGAGGAAGCCGAAGTGAAAATTCACCAATCCTCACACGCTCGTTATTTTGAAGACTTTCTGAAATTCGTCGAATACGGAGAATCGATGCCTGAAATCATGAAATCACAGGTCATGAATATGGTGCAGGAACATGTATTTGAAACATTTCAGGATGAAAGTGAAGAATTAAAACAATTTGAAGAGGACCTTGAAATATGGGAAGCAAGTGAAAAACGGGAGATTCGGGAAACACTCGATACAGAACAGGTCACGCTAGCAGCTTCTCATATTGTGGAACAAACCCCTGATATCACGATGAAGATGCGTCTAGGCGAAACAGAAATTAAAGGACTTTTAGCCGACTTCGGCCACTCGATTCATATCGCAAAGGTCAACAATCGATATGTCGTGCTCGTTGAAGCAGATCAAATTGTATTTGAAAAAGGAAGCACACCTGTTGAATTCCATAAACCCAATGGATTGAAAGAGGTCGTCAGCCAACTCACGCAAAAAGCCTATGATTCAGACTTAGAATAAGAGAATATGACTGCCTCCTGCGATCAGCTGCATGAGGCAGTTTTTTATATAACGCTTTATTTTTTACACTGCACTAGAAGAAACATGCTGCCCGCTTCTTATCCACATGCTGACGAGCATTAAGCTTATGATAAGCATCAGCCAAAAGACGCTGTTTGTTCCGAAAAACTGGATCAACGTATACCCACACAAAGGTCCTAAAGCAGCCCCCATATCTTGAACAAAAGAATAGCTGGCGAGAAAGCGGTTCTTATCTGTTTGAGCAGAAGCTTTTTGAAAGGCAAGTGTATCGGTGAACGTTGTGACTATTGTTGCCATCAGTTGAATCAAAAGCAGCATCAATAGGAACCAGCCGCTTACCTTCAGCATGATCACAAGAAAACTGAGCCCTCCAAATGAAAGAAACATCCAGCTTAACATTCGTTCCTTCATCACAAGACGATCAAACCATTTACCCGTTCTCGGTGCGAGAAATGGTTCCCATCCCCACCTGAGCGCTTGAATAACACCGCTTAAAGCCGAAGCTCCGATGACAAAGCCAAACAAAGTCAATTCATCTTGGGCAATCTTTGCTTCAATGACATGACTCAGCGTGGATGCGAATAAACCTTGGATGATCAGTGCGATCAGCATGCCTGTTATCAGTACTTTTACCACATCTCGTGTCAACCACTTCTGTTTGATGCCATGATACACCTGCGTGCCTTCTCTCTTTTCAATTTCTTCTAACGATACATAAAAAATGCAGCCCATTAATGTGAGTAAGCCAAAGACAAGCGTCATGGACTGAAAACCGATCAAGCTGGCAAGGATTCCACCAAATAACATGCCAAATAAACTGCCAAGCCGGTAAAGCCCATTATAAAGACCCGTCAAATGTCCTTGTGAGCCTTCGTCCATTTCAGCCAAGACCCTCATCCCACTCATACGGAGTAACGTCCAAGCGAGACCCCATGCACAGCGGCAAATCAATAGCAGCCAAAATCCACTCATACCATATAATATCGTGGTCACTGACGCGATCAAAATTGCGATCAGTACACCGGTCTTCATTGGAATATATCGATAAAGCCACCATACGACAGGTGCTAGCGGGATACGAATGAATCGGTTGATAGACAGCAGTAACCCCACCTCCCAAATGGATGATAAACCAATCTCTTTCCAATAGACCGGGAGAACAATATAGAGCATTGAATCCCCAATAAGGGCAAATGCTGTGATGAGTGCAATTGACACCACTTGCTTTTGACGACGATCCATTTTTTCTTCCCCCTTCGCTACCTTTACGATAAGGGATACCTTATAATAAATCTAATGAATGTTTTTGATTGAATCATCAAAATAATTGATAGGCGGTGCAAAGATGAATTTACATGCCCTCCGTATTTTTGCAAAGGTAGCCGAAACAAAAAGTGTCACACAAACGGCAGACGTGCTGTCTTTGACGCAGCCGGCTGTGACGGCACAATTACGAAGCATTGAACGAGAGATCGGCTTTCGTCTTTTCAAACGAAACGGCCGGGGAATTACCCTGACAGAGATGGGAAAGATCCTGTATCCATATGCCCGGCAAGTATTCGAGGCGGAAAAAGAAGTAGAATATCAGATCACCCTTCTGCAAAACGGAAAAAAAGGAAGACTCAGAATTGCTTCTACCTACGTACCACTTAACTTTTTGCTGCCTGATTGGCTTGCCTCTTTTAAAACATCATCGCCACAGACAGACATTGAATTAAAAAGTGGAAACTCCGCTCAAGTGATCGAAAGCCTGCTTCAATATCAATCAGATGTGGCGATCGCCGTAATAGAGGACCTGCACCACGAAGATCTTCACACCTCTCACTTAACTGATTTAAGTTATGACTTTATCGTGCCTGTGGATCACCCGTTAAATGGACAAACCGTCCCCCTAGAACGCCTAAGCCATGAACCCTTTTTAATGCGAGAAGAAGGCAGTTCGACGAGAGACAAACTTTTTTCCCTTTTTACCGCTAAAGGAATTAAAAAACCGACCGTTGATTTACAATTCAGTGGTGTCCACGAAGCCATTCAAATGATCAAAGCTGGCTATGGCATTACCCTTGTTCCTCGTGACGCTGTTCAGCGAAGCTTAGAACGTGGAGAAATTGGGCGTGTGTATATCGAAGGAATTGACATTATCAGACCTGTTGTGGTCTGCAAACGGGCGAATGACCTTGAGGAAAATAGGACGGTGAATGCTTTTCTGCAAATGAAAGACATCGGACCCTTTACACCACCTGGCTCCAATTAAAAAAGTGCCTGCTTCAGCAACAGGCACTTTTTCTATTCGGATGGCTGAACAAGATCAAATGGGACCGCTTTTGAGGCTATCACTAATTGTTCTGGTGTGATGAGGATTTCATTTCCCCATTCTCCTGCTCCAACGCCTAATATCTCTTCTTCTAATAGCGATGCTTCGATAATCGTGCGGAACCCTTCAGGCTGCCAGCAAAATGGCGGGATGGAGCCAATGCGATAGCCTGTCACTTCAAGCACCGTGTCTGGTGAAGCCATTTTGATATTGCGAGAGCCTGCGGCTTTCTTTAGTTTCCCTGATTTGATGTGCTGGTCAGCACCCACCATTACAAGCAGCTGCTCCCCTTCCCCTGTTTCAAAGATCAATGTTTTGATCATTTGTCTTTCTCTAAAACCAAGAGCTGCCGCTACATTCGCTGCGCCCTTCTCTGTGTCGGCAGAAAATGTTTTGATGTCATACGGGATGCCATGCTTGTCCAAAAAGTCATGTGCTGGTAATTTTTTCAATTGATTGAACCCCTTTCCTTACGATGTTCTTTCATTTAGCTTATCACAATCCTCTCATCCTTAAGATGTATTTTTCAATGGAAAACCTCTGCACACTTCGCCAACATGCTATACTGAACTTGTTTTTGAAAAGGAGTCGGTTGGATATGGGAAATAAGTTTTGGTGTTATACAGGCAGTAAAAGCCTTCTCATGCTAAGTGATATTCTATTTTTGATGACAGTCACATTGGTTATTTATCAAGATACACAATCTGTCGCCTATGCGGCTGTATTTCCGCTCATAAGAACACTATGTCAGCTATTGGCTGGGCTCCTCTCTCCTGTTTTGACAGAACTCTTTCAAGCCAAGCGTCTATTGAAATGGGTCCCTCTTTTACGTATTGGGATGCTCGTCGTATTCACGACCCAATTTGATTTCTTTCAGCAGCACCTGATCTGGCTGTTTAGTGCGTTCGTTTTGATTTCCATCACAGGCGGGTTCATTAGTCCTTTATTGCAAGCCATCATGCCGATGATTGTGCCAGAAAATCAGCTTGTGAAAGCGAACAGTACAGCCTCCGTTTTTTATCAATCTGTTCAAATCGCCGGCTATTCGTTTACTGGAATGCTCGTCCTGTTGATTGGTCCATCTTATTTAATGTGGGCCTCTTGTTTCATGATTGTGTTGTCCTATCTATTGATCATCCCTGTTTTTTCTCTACTCAAGCAAGAAGACACGGTTCAAAAAGAAAATAAGATGAACGGGTTCAAAGATGGCTGGAAGATCATTTGGACAAACAAAACGGTTCGCATCCTGACTTTCATGGATGTTAGTGAAAATATTGCAGGTGCTTTGTGGGTCGGACCGGTTACGCTTGCCTTTGTCACACTTGTTTTAAATGAAGGTGCGGAATGGTGGGGATATATCAATGCCGCATATTATATAGGTGCCATTATAGGCGGACTTATGGCTGCATGGCTAAGTCAGTTTATTCAAAAACAACTTCTCCTCTTTATGGCAGCGGGCTCTTTTATTTATGCAGTGCTGACGATCCTATTTTCGCTAAACAGCCTGCCATGGCTTGCATTGCTGCTTTGTATTTTAATGGGGCCTGCCTATCAAATTCGGGATGTTTCGCAGCAAACCATCCTCCAAACGGAAACACCAGTCCATGAGTTATCAAAGGTGTATTCGGCTCAATACGTTCTCTCTTCTATGTCTGTCAGTTTATCTATTTTCTTTGTTGGATTAATTGCGGATACATTCGGAGCGAGATTTGTGTATTTGTTAGGCGGACTGTTTGTTCTCATCTGTTCCGGGATTGCCATCACCACTTTCATGATGCAGAAAAAAAGAGCGGCTGTTTAAGGCAGCGGCTCTTTTACTTTTCTTTTAACATCGCAAACATGTCACGCGCCATTGCTTCTAGGATATACACAACGGGTGTCTGTGTGGTGATGTTGGCTCTATGGACTCGTTCGTCTGTGACGTAATAAGCAATATTCAAGTCAGAAATACGAGAAATTGTACAGTGCTGATTGTTTGTAATACTAATGATCGTGCTGCCTTCTCTTTTTAGTTTCGAAATATGATCAATCGTTATGCGGTTCTCTCCTGATACCGACAGCACAATGGTGACACTATTGTCTAAATACTGCATATTCATCGGGAAAAACGGATCGTTGATGTAAAACGAAAATTTCTCCAGACTTGAAAAGTACCTTGCCCCATACTGCGCCAAAATACCAGAACTGCCTGTCCCGATAAATAGCACATTTTTTGCATCCGCAATGAGCTTCGCTGCCTCTTTAATCTTCTCTTCAAAATCTCCTTTAAGTGTCCGTTCGATAAATTCATACAGGAAATGCTGCGTGCTTTTCAAAGAAGGTGTTTGTTCTGCTTCTAAATACATTTTGAGCTTCACCTTAAATTCTGAAAAGCCTTCACAATTCACTTTTCGACAAAAGCGAAGGACAGATGAGGTCGATATATGTGCGGCATCTGCCAAATCACGAATTCTCATATAGACGACTTTTTCACTGTTTTCCATAATGTATCGGTATAAAGCGCTTTCTAGTTCATTAAAGCTGGAAATGACCTCACTTGAAAACATCTGACTTCCCCTTTCTCCAACAACATGACACAAGACGTTTCTTTTATGTAACAAATCTCTAAATAGGGCACCCTTGCCTAAAGACGCTGAAACCGTTTACACACAAGGTACTCTCACGATAAGCTATAAATGTACAAACAAATGATAAAAGATTGATTCACTCTATTATAACATTGTGCGTTACATTATTCGGAGGTGCAGAACATGACAAAAGGATTAAAGGTTGTCACAATCGGCGGAGGATCAAGCTATACACCAGAACTTGTCGAAGGATTCATTAAACGGTACGATGAATTTCCAATTAGCGAACTTTGGCTCGTCGATATCGAAGCAGGTAAAGAAAAGCTTGAGATCGTCGGAAATCTTGCAAAACGCATGGTAAAAAAAGCGGGACTTCCAATCGAGGTTCATTTAACTTTAGATCGCCGGAAAGCACTGGTAGACGCTGATTTCGTCACAACACAATTCCGCGTCGGATTACTGGAAGCACGTATGAAGGATGAACGCATTCCTTTAAAATATGATGTCATTGGTCAAGAAACAAACGGTCCAGGCGGTCTATTCAAGGGTCTGCGCACCATCCCTGTCATTCTTGAGATTGTGAAAGATATTGAAGAATTATGCCCGGATGCTTGGCTTGTGAATTTCACCAATCCAGCTGGTATGGTCACAGAAGCTGTACTTCGCTATTCAAACCACCGCAAAGTCGTTGGCTTATGTAACGTACCAATCGGCATTCGCATGGGCATCGCCAAAGGACTTGATGTCGACGCAAGCAGAGTCGAAGTCAGCTTTGCTGGATTAAACCATATGGTCTTTGGACTGAACGTGTTCTTAGATGGCAAAAGCATCATGGATCAAGTGATCGAAGACATGGCAGATCCAAACTCCACCATGTCCATGAACAACATTCAAGCGATTCCGTGGGATGCAGATTTCTTAAAAGGGCTTGGTGTGATTCCTTGTCCATATCACCGCTACTACTACAAAACAAGTGATATGCTGGCTGAAGAGAAGAAAGCAGCAGAAAATGAAGGAACTCGTGCAGAAGTCGTCCGTGCACTAGAAAATGACCTGTTCGAGCTTTACAAAGATCCTGATCTTGATATTAAGCCGCCACAGCTTGAAAAACGAGGCGGTGCTTATTACAGTGATGCAGCATGTAACTTGATCGCATCCATTTATAACGACAAGCATGACATTCAGCCTGTAAACACAATCAACAATGGCGCCATCAGTGACATTCCAAATGATTCTGCCGTTGAACTGAACTGTGTCATCACAAAAGACGGCCCAAAACCAATCGCTGTTGGTGAAATGCCGGTCGCTGTCAAAGGACTTATTTCTCAAATTAAATCCTTTGAACGTGTAGCCGCTGAAGCAGCCGTGACAGGCGACTACAACACAGCTCTTGTTGCCATGACCATCAACCCGCTCGTCCCATCAGATGCCATTGCAAAAAGCATCCTAGATGAAATGCTAGAAGCACATAAAGAATATCTGCCACAGTTTTTCAATAAAGTAGAAGCATAAAAAGAAGCCGCACTTGTCAAAGTGCGGTTTTCTTATTTCCCGGCAAACAACTGATCCATCTGAGCACGGTCATAGTCTAAGAGCCAGTGCTGTAAACCTTCATAAACTGGACGCAGATGTTCTGGATCTGCCGCAATAAGATCACAGCCTCGATCATCATATAAGTGGAAAATCATCTGTTTTGAGAGATTGATGAGATAAATGTCATAACCAAGCTTTCCTTTCAAGATTTGATTCGGTTTGTAGAAATCCTCTTGGCATATGGCTTGTAATAGCGTGCGCAATCGAATATCTTGCAGCTGACACTTGAGTGTAAATCTCTCTATTTTCATTGTTTCTTCTTGTTTTGGTTGTACATAGGTCAAACGCTCGTGACGCAATCGGTGACGCACTTGTCGGTCGGCATATTTTTGATAAACAAGGAGCTTTTGCTTCATTAATTCATGTTCATGCTGCGTATAGACATCTGTGACAAATAGAATATCGTCTTCTGAATCAA
The DNA here is from genome assembly GCF_051172515.1 of Bacillus sp. G402. NCBI lineage: Bacteria > Bacillati > Bacillota > Bacilli > Caryophanales > Bacillaceae > Bacillus > Bacillus sp. G402. Next base: position 110,281 of record NZ_JBPIZC010000004.1, on the reverse strand, counting down.
AAGCATATCTGACGATTTTCAAAGCCCGATCGCCTGCTTTTTCTAATACAACCGATTCTTCTCCTAATGACCAATCTGCCACTTCAAAGCGAAGACCAAAAGGCCACTTATAAAAAAGAGGCGGCGCGAGGACAAGTTCAGGAAAATGACTTTTTAAAAAACGATTGGTTTGATCGCTCATCTCATGTCCTTCCATTGGTTTTATTTCTTATTTTACCGTTGAAACTAATGGAAATTCAATTGGAAATAAACTGTCATTTCTTATATGATAGAAAGAGATGGAGGTGTGACCAATTGAAAAAATGGTTTTTACAAGTGTTCCTCACCGCATTGATCACGATGTGGATACAGACTGGACTTGATCAGGCGAACATCATTCATATCAACAATGTATGGGTCGATGTCAGTAGCTGGATCCTAATCTTCTTTGTCATCTACGCACTTTTTGAATGGACAGCTCACGTCTTAGCAAAACGGAAAATCGCTCATCGCTGAACATCTCTTTTTAGAGAGATGTTTTTTGTTGAAACTCTTCCTGCACAAGTTCATGAATCACGCCCATTCCTGCCTGACTTCCGGCTGCTGCTGCAAGAACAAGCTGAGCAGGCCCGCCTAAATTATCACCACATGCAAAAATACCGCTGACGGTTGTACGCCCAAGAATATCTGTTTCAATGCCCCCATTTTTCGTCATTTGACAGCCTAGTTTTTCAGCAAAAGGGGTTGACTGCTTGAAATCACTTGCGACAAATCCGCCTTCTCTTATCACTATCTCTCCATTTGCAAGCTGAAGAGAGCGCAGCTGTCCATTGTCATGATGGATCGCTACAATTGGCACATCAATAACTTGAATAGAATGTGCTGATAACAGTGCTTTCTCCTCTTCAGCTAACACTTGCTGTCCATTTGTAAACACAATCAAATCCTTTGTCCAATTGGGAAGAAGTTTCGCCATATGCAAAGCGCGCTGGTTCTCTGCAATCAGGGCAAGTGGCTTGTCCTTCAGCTCCCAGCCATCGCAGAAAGGACAGCTAAACAAGGTCTTTCCGTACACTTCATGAATCCCCTTCATTTCTGGCAGTATATCCTGAAGTCCTGTTGCCAATATGATTTTCTTCGCTTCGAATCTTTCTCCCTCTTGTGTCAGTAACGCGAAGTTGTTCTCATGATTTTGTATCTCCACAATTCTGCTTCGTTTGATTTGAATATCAGGGTAGTTTTGAAGATCCGCTTCTCCTGCTTGTCTGATCTCAAACGGTGTCATTCCATCGTTTGTAATAAATCCATGTGATTCCTGAGTCACTCGATTTCTTGGCATCTCATCATCGAATACCATGACCTGTTTTCTGCCCCGCCCCACAACAAGAGCTGCATTTAATCCGGCTGGCCCGCCTCCAATAATGGCACAATCTAATAACATGTCAATCTCTCCTTTTTATCCAAGACTTTAAAGACTCTTAATATCTATAATTCACTCAAAAAAATCACATCTTGAAAAATGGATTTTTTTCTGTCTGCTCTATTTGGCTTGCAATATCAACTAACCGCTTTTGACTTAACGTCTCCTGCATTTTCATTTCAACATCCTGCATGACTTGTTCAATCAAACAGCCATCGTGAGGCATGAAAGAATCATGTTCTAAAGAACAACGAAATAAATGGGTTTGTCCTTCTACCGCCTGAATGACGTCTAGAAACGAAATGTCCTCCTTCTTTTTCAGAATGGTGTAACCACCTTTTGCGCCAGGTGTTGATTCAATCAATCCCGCCTTCACAAGCTTTGTTAAAATTTTAGATAAATAGGTAGGTGAAAGATCTTGCATCTTGGCGAGAGGTTCAACGCCTATTGCTTTCCCCTTTGGTGCAAGGGTTAAAAATACCATCGTATGAAGCGCATAGTTGGTCGCTTTAGAATATTTCATAGAAACACTCCTTTCTATCTATTGTAGACCTTTTATATCTGTAATTGATCATAAAAGATTCAAGAAGAAAAAGCAAGTATTGTGGATCTGCTTCTTTTTTCATTCCACATTTCGCATTTCCTTCCGATAATAGAAGTAAGCACGAATAAAGCTTGATGAAGACTAGAAGGAGTGAAAAAAATGTCAGATCAACAGCACAATGCAGCACACGAAGAAGAAGAGGAATTTAACGTATACGACATGCTTCCACCCGCAGGAACAATCATTGGCGAAGCAACAGAAGAAGAAATGGAAGCTGCGGCAGCATTAGAAGTGAGACATTACGCCTTTATGCGTCTGCAAGACTCGTACATTCAATTTGATGGATCTTCTTATAAAGAATTGCTTAAAGACTTTCAAGAACTAGAATTTGATTCTGCAAAGTTTTGGAGAGCCATCGCACGACGCCTGCAAGTCCCATATGAATGGCCAATCCGAATCGACCATGCAAACGGTCCTATTTATATTGGTGAAACAGAAGATAGCCGTGATGTTGAGGAGAGTGCGAAGTAAGGACATGGTGACCCCCTTTTGGTGAGGGGGTTTTTTTAATAATTTAAAAGATTTCTATTTCTGATATTTTTCACATGAAATAGATATTCTTATTGCTCTTCTAAATCAAAATCCAACCATAATGATATATTAAGAGCGATTTCATGCATTTCTTCTATTTTTGATTGATTCAATTGCTCCGCAAAACGGCGTGCCCTTTGAAAAATATCGTCATTCTGCTTAACCACCACATCATTCAGTGTAAGGATTGTGCTGAGCGCCCAGCCAGCAGTTACTAACATATTTTCGTCTTGAATGGAGTTCATAAAAGTTTCTACTTCTGAAAAAAACCACTTGATATCATCAATTTGGTCTAAATGAAAAAATACAATTTTATGAAGTGCCTCAGGGTCTCGAGTCTTCAATATGTCTTTCACTTCTTCTTTTGATAATGGCGGATTCTGCTTTTCATATTCAGCCTGCCACTCTTCATCTGACATCCCATCTTCTTCGCTATCTTCTGCGATATAATGCCCTGCAATCAGTTCATCAAACGAATCCGCTAATTTGAAATCCGTCTCATATTCTAGATCAAAGTAATGAATCGGCGGATGCTCCTTTGTTTCTCTGTAATCCAATGCAATCCATGTATGACCATCACCACAAATGAGCACAAGTCCCTCAGGCAATTCCCATTCTTCTATTAAATAATTACTATCCATGATGCCTTCGCCTTTGGCAATTCCTCTTAAATGATCAAATGACACATGATCCTCTGCCCATCCATTCGGCTGATCTGTTGGAAAAGCATTATGCAAGGTATAACCGCCATTTTGTTCGAGGATAAGCTTCTTATATGTATCAGGCAAGGTGATGCCTAGTTTCTTTTCTGCTTTTGCAATACCTTTTTCATTGATTTTCTTAAATGTCTCTTCACTTTCTCTGTCTGTATCCCAGAATGGTTTCAAATAAAAATACCTCCAATTGTTATTTCTATCTCATTTTACCATTTGAGAGAACTAGTTTAATAGTCCTATTCATAAAAAAAGAGAAGGGTTCCCCCTCCTCTTGTTGATTATGATTGTTCCTGATTTCTCGCTTCAAATTCATCTAGCATTGCACGCACTTCATCTGTTGATGATGTATTCATTAATTTGTTTCTTAGGAAGCTCGCTCCTCTGAACCCTTTCACATAAATCTTAAAGAAACGATGAAGTGCCTTAAATGGACGCAAACCTAATGAGGAATATTGATCATGAAGATCAAGATGCAACCTTAAAAGACCTAGCAGTTCGTCACTCGTATGCTCTTTCGGCTCTTTTTCAAAGGCAAATGGGTTATGGAAAATTCCGCGCCCAATCATCACTCCGTCTATTCCATATTGCTCAGCAAGCTTTAAGCCCGTTTGACGATCAGGAATATCACCATTGATCGTCAAAAGCGTATCAGGTGCTACTTCATCACGCAGTTTTTTTATCTCAGGAATAAGCTCCCAGTGCGCATCTACCTGGCTCATTTCCTTTCTAGTACGAAGATGAATCGATAAATTCACAATGTCTTGCTCCAAAATGTGTCTGAGCCAACCACGCCATTCATCGACCTCTGTAAACCCTAGTCTTGTTTTCACACTAACAGGTAATCCCCCTGCTTTTGCCGCTTGAATCAGCTCTGCCGCAACGTCTGGGCGAAGAATCAATCCACTACCCTTCCCGTTTTGCGTAACATTAGGGACAGGACAGCCCATATTAATATCAAGCCCCTGAAATCCTAATTCCGCCATTCCAATACTCATTTGTCTAAAGTTCTCAGGCTTGTCTCCCCAAATATGAGCAACAATCGGCTGCTCATCCTCTGTAAATGTTAAACGGCCTTTCACACTTTGAATGCCATCAGGGTGGCAGTAGCTCTCACTGTTCGTAAACTCTGTAAAAAACACATCCGGTTTCGCCGCCTCACTCACAACATGACGAAACACAACATCTGTCACTTCTTCCATTGGTGCTAATATAAAAAATGGCCGTGGTAAATCACGCCAAAAATTTTTACTCATCTTTCATCCAATTCCTCTCATGACTTCACACACACGATAAGCAAGTTTAGCTAATCAAGTGATTGTCAATTTTAATCATTATATACTTTAATATGAACGAGGCAAAATTGCAAAAAAAGCAAATTTCATGATAGTTGGTGAGAGGAAAGACAGATTCGTGCCGGAGAAAATTGATTTTAGCGCTTTCTGAGAAGCGATAATGAAAATACACCCCAGATTGCGTTACGACATTGGGATGTCAAACCATACATGATATGTTAGTGATTGATACCAGAAAGTAGATATGGGACGACTGATTGAATAAATGCCTCTGGCGATACTTGAGGCTCCTGCTACTCCATTCTACAGAAGCCCTATAGATTCCCAACTTAATACGACCGTAGTCTTTCTTAATGATCCTCTTTTAATTTACACTGTTTTAGCAACATTGTATAAAAAACAACTTTAAGCTGATCTCTAATAATACGCGCTATCGTCTCTTCATATCCTCGATACAACGACTAGATTTGACTTTTGAAAATCGGTGATCGATTTAAAGATACGAACAAAGACTTCTTCATTTAATTCTTCATTCTCGTAAAAATCATAATTCAAAGCATTAATCAAATAAAGCGATAATATCAGCTAAATTTACCATTGGGTCTGGCGTTAACACCCCACGTTCAATGGCCGCAAGCATCCGATCTTCTTTATCCTTCAAACGATAATAAATGCGCTCATCAATCGCATTGCGCTCCCCTTGCTGACCTTGCAGCATAAGGAAGTAATACTGTGTGTATGCATCTTTCTTTAACCCAAGACGGTGAATCCGATCGCGTGATTGAAGGAGATGCGTAAGGTTAAAAGAATACTCTAAATAAATTGCATCGTGACACGTATGATGTAAAGAAACCGACTCACCTAATGTATGAGGATTCGTAATTAAAATGTCGATTTCCTTCTTTAGAAACTGCTCAATGATCGCATCGCGTTCTTGCTGGCTCGTACTACCATAAATTACTTTTGCACAAATGCCTAATTGGCGTAGTTCACTTTCAAGCGATAACATTGTATCAACAAATATACACCAAATGATCGTTTGCTTTTGCTCCTGATACAGTGAGCGTATTAAGTCGATGGCCTTGAAATATTTAGACGTTTTCGGCACGCTTTGAATTAAGTCAATTTCTTGCTCTGTAAATTCAATTTTCTCCGGATCAACGGCGTGCCAAGGATTCATGTTGTTGCCTGCATCATCTCCGTACATTTCAATATAATCAATGCTGTTCAGCAAAAGAGAGGGGTTTACAGAGGCTTGGATCAAGCGAATGTACAGATGGAAAACGGAATGTCCGTATTTTCGATACAATAAGTTCAGCAGTTGCTGCTCTTGATCAGTAGCAAGCACATAATATAATTCGTTTTCATTTGCTGGCGGTACCTGTAGCTCAGCTTTCGTTGTTCGCCAGAAGAATGGATATAATAAATCATTGATGCGCTCCATCGTGACTGCATTCGGATTTTTCAGTTGATCCTTCCGGAAATTAAAATATAATTCGTATTCCTCATCGTATAAAATTTTCAATAAGTTATAAATGTCTTCATACGTGTTGGGAATTGGTGTACCCGTTAACGCATATTTAAATTTTGCACGCTTTGATACGTCCATCACCGATTGCGCACGAGCACTTTGGATGCCTTTAATTTTATGAACTTCATCTAAAATAAGCATCGTTCTGTCATCGATGACACGGTTCAGCACGTCCTGGTATTTAGCAACAGCCTCATAATTGACTAAAATGACATTGCATTTCCCCGCTTCAGCCATAAACTCGGTCGGTGAATACTTATAACGCTGCACATCTAATACGCGCAACTCCTTGTTCATCCCAAAATTCTCCGAAAACTCCTGCTTCCATGCCAAAAATGAATTTTTTGGCCCAAACATGACAATTTTATCAACTTGATCAATTTCAGGGGCTGTTAAATAAGAAAAAACAAGATAAGCCATCGTTGTTTTCCCAGCCCCTGGCACTGAAAAGTTCGACGCCCGCTGCATTTCATACATATAAAAGGCACTCCAAATCTGCACATCTCTCGGCGGACGCGCAAATGCCTGGGCTGCGATAGCTTTAAAGGCCTCAAAGCGCTCGGCAATGACGAGAGCCACATTTCTTTGATAATATTTAATCGCCTTCCCATAATCCGCACGCTCTTTAATATAGTACGCCTTTTGCGAAATAAATTGCTGAAGCGCTTCCGTTACGACTACCTCAAATTTTTTACGTTCAGCAAATTTCTTTATGTGTTTAATAATGTCCTGCATATGTAAATGTGTTAAATTTTTCTCAAAGTGTGGGAAACCGCCATCTAAATAGGCAAACAATTTTGATCGAAAGATTGATTCCGTTCCTTTGATCTTATACGAGGTTACATTATTGTGTACGATTAATTGCTCATTTACATATTCTAAAATAAGCGCATTTGGTGTTAATAACGTTGCATTCAAAATTAGCTTCCCCTTATCATATTTAATCAGTTGCTGTTTAATGACCTCATCGACGTCTTTAACAAAGACAAAGCCGTTTTTGGAGCCGCCCTGCCATAGCTGAGCGAAGCGTTCGATTGCTCGAAATGGTCGTTGCAAATCGAATGAGGTGCTTTTCCACGATGCCGTTACATCAAACGCCTCATAATTTTTCGCAATGGCGGCGGCCGTTTCATTGTTGGAACCGTTAAAATAAATGAGATTACCATTGGCATCCTCGCAAATGCCATACTTACTATGGAAAATACCGCTATGCGTAAAGCCCACTTTAATATCGATTACCCCTTGTGCAATCAAATGCGTAAAGTTGCTGACATTGCGCTGTTCTTCCAAACTAAGCGCAAGGTAATCGTGGTGCGCAAGCTCAGGTGTTAGCTTTTTCTTTAACACATAGCCCACCTTTAGCATTTCGTAATCGTCATAGCTAATTTCATGAGAAATAATAAAGCGCATTTTTCCGTTATTGCGAATTAAGCCTTCGATGCCCTTGCTGTAGGCAGCTAATGCTTTAAAGCTAAAGTAGGCACTCACCCGATCGTACTTAACTGTCTTTTCTAGCACGGGAATATAAAACGCGTTCGCTATATCATCTTCGTCTGAAAAATAGGAAGGCTGTAATGTGAGCGTTTTATACACGTAGCGCCTCTTCTATTTTTTCCATTTCCGTCTTGAGCTTATTGTACAACGTTAGGAAATTTTGTTCGGTTTCATCATCCATATGTTTTAACTGGACGTAATCTAGTTGATCGAAGCTTTTCAGCACTTTGTTCATAATCGTAACGGGCTTTGTTTGTGCGTCGTTTAATTGACCGTTTTCAATATAGTCTTCCCCTTTTACGACGATCTCTTGCTGCGTACCCTCAATGTTTTTACTTACTTCTTGGAGTGTATTTAGATCAAGCTGATCATAGTCATGAAGCGTATCGTAAATATCATCAACGAAGTCTTCCATTTCTTCTAAATATTCATCCTTTTTATCGGTGCCGATAATGTGCTTCCCGATATCTCGAATATAACGAGACAGGTCATCACTCCTTCTTTGCTTCTGTTGAGTATTCGTTTTCAACATCCGGCCTGAAAGTGCGGTCATAAATAAGGTGTCCCGAATGCGTAGGTATTCTTGTACTTCGCTTTTATTGTCTCTCTTAACATCTAAAATTGTAATAACATCGATGCCCTTTAACTGGCGTTCAATGATGTTTAAAATGTCCTGGAAGATCGTATCGAATTCCCAATCACGTGCAATGTAATACTGCTTTTCTGCATTAATATATTGTAAAAATTGGTTCATTAATACAGAACGTTTAACCATTTTCTTAACATCGCCTACAGGCTTGTTCACATATTGGATGTACTCGTCAATCGTAAAGAGCTTGTTTTCAATAATGTCCTGATAAATGTCAACTAAGTTATCAATCGGATTGTATTCAACTGGCTTTTCTTTCCCGTGCTGAAGCTGTAGTTCGAGCTTTTTAATATCTTTATCGTCAATACCCTCGGATTGATCTAATAAAATCGCCTTAAAGTAAATGTCCGTTTTACCCTCTGCTTGCAATTTACGAAGCGCCGTAAAACGGCGATTGCCATCAATAATACGGCCATCGTTTAGCACAACGCCTGGCTCAAGCTGACCGACTAATTGAATATTTTTTTTCGTTTTGTCTAAAGCGTTCGGATTAGAAGCATAAATGAACTGTTCTAATACTTGGTTGTACGCCTCTAGATCGTCTTTTTGTAATTCATTGCCGCTTGATAGATATTGGCTAATGTACGTTGAAATACGGCCATTTTTTTCGTTATAATGGCAATACTCTAGAGGAATAACCATAACTTTATATATTTTTTCTTTATTTTTTATGAAAAGTGGACGGGTTTCTTCTGTTTCCATAATTGATTTACCAATAAGTTGCTTTAAATCCTCCATGTTTTACCCCTCTTTACTATAAATAGCTACATAAAATGCTTCCTTGCTTGGGTACACCTTATTCATCTCTTTCGAATAATGTATTGTTGAATTTTGCATGACGTAAATAAGCTTCTCTTTTTTTATTTCTACGCCGAATTCATTTTTTATCCTATATTGTAGGAAGTCGAAGTCTAGCGGCTCATCGTGCTGAGTGAGCAGCCATGAGATAAAGTCCTTCAGTGTAAATTCTTGCGCCTGCTCCTTTGCAAAAATCGTACATTTTCTTGTATATAATGTGCGAAGTTTCGGATGCGTCCAAATAATGCGTTCGTAAAAAATCTCGTCGAATCCATAGTCTTCTACTTCATGCTCAAATCCTTTGTTTTTCAAATAGTGATACGTGAAATAAGGGACTTGTGCAAATTCAAAAGCTGCATTCCGATAAGCTACTAATGCGTCCTTAGTAACTCTCGCATCCTGTAATTTTTTATTTGTCAAATACACATCATGCGCGATTTTGACGACGTCTAAATTTTTCTCTAAATTATATAAGGCTGATAAGAAATGGTTCGTTTTAAAATGTGGTGTTCGATTATTTTTAAACAGTCCATCTTTTAAAATGAGCTGCGTAAAATATTGATCGACAGAAACATACGTATGATGGAGGATGAACAGGCCCCTTAAGTTGTAGTTGAGCTTCATTAACGCTTGATTGTTGACAAATTTTTCTTTGAAATTCTTGATGTGTTCGGATCCAAGAACAATAAATTCATGAACAGTATAAATTGCATTTTTCAGCAGCGAGCGGACTAACTCATACTCTTCTTCACTCACATCCGCATAATCAACCTTAATTTTATTGTTATCAATAAAAGCTAAGTAATCATTGTATAGTAAACTATATAAAGAATCTTGACGTAAGCCATAATGCTCTTCCACATACACTAAAAATTCCTCTACCTCTATTGGTGCCAATTCATAGAATAAGTTTTTCAAAAACTCATCCTTCTTCGTTTGTACAGTAAATTCTGGCATTCTCGTAAATGTAACACCCTCGACCTCAATGCATTTTTTATACAAATTGTGCAACTCATACTCCGAATCAATATTTAACTCGTCCATCAAAGCTTCATTCTCTCTAAATAATTTCGACATATTATATACTCCGGGGTCTAAAACTAAGAGCTCCTTTAACTGATGAATCGTTTCTTGCTCAATTTTCGTCGTGTCATAAAAACGGAAGCCGTTGCTTTTCGTACGTAAGATTTTCGGGGAACGATCGGGCATCCCATACACGTTCTTCACCGTAAATAAAAGCGATCGATTTAACTGATGTTCCGCTATGAACGTATTTGCTACCTCAATAAATTCCTCGTTGCTCACTGCGGTTTGACCGAGATGGAACATTAGATGCTCAAAAAAGTTCAATTTATTAGTGTATGGCATCACTTGTTGTTCGAAGTTAATGTAGCAATCAAAGTGTGCTAAAATGAGCTTTTGCTGCGCCTCCGTTAATGTGAGCTCCCCTAATGTCTCTAATAAACCCTTATTACCTCGTTTTAATTTAACGTTTAACAACTGATATACTTCTGGGCTTTCGGCATATACAGCTGAAAATATTTCTTGACTCCAGTTATATGCTTCAAATACGTCCTTATAATAAATGAGCTCCTCAAGCTCCGGCAATCGATTGAGAACCTTCGTCTCCATTTGTTGAATCCGCTGACGTGACACTTCTAAGCTGTCGCCAATTTCCTTGAAAGTATCTCCATTCATACGGCGAAGTAAAATATCTTTTTCGTTAAAATCACTTGCTAAAAATTCTTTTATAGTTTTATATTTTTTAGCGAACCCGAGATGCGGTGTATTAGTCAAGTAGTTTTCAGCCTTTTTTTTATCTAAAAATTGTTCAATACACTGCTCATCTATAGCTTCTTTTGGTAGCTGAAGGAGCTCACTTAAAACGTCACATAACACGTCAACATCCACGTATTGACGCGGCGCTAACTGCTCAAAGTACTGGCATAAGTAAAAGTTGTACATATTAACAGTAACATCCAGTCGAAATAATGTTTCACACGCCTCATACGCTTTCTTAATACGTTCAAAGCTGGCTTTTTTGTTCTTTCGACCAATGCAATCAAAAAACATATCGTATGTCATCGATGAAAGCTGCTGGTACGTAATATCATGATCCACAAGCAATTGAATATTGACTGGTGATAAACCGGCAGCGCCTAACTTATACACCGATTGCTCATACCCGGCCTCACTGAATGCAGGCAGCGTATTCATTACTTTTTGAATTAATGCCTTCTTTGTCTTTTGCATTTGGGTCACCTTGTTCGAAGATACTAAGAAATCGTTGACCACGAACTCCTCTGCCACAAGTTTTTCAATATTGTTTTTCGAAACACCAAACTCTAGTAGACAGTAAAGTGTGTGCGGATTAAATAAATAATGAAAATGACTCAATTGCTGAAACATTTATAGTTCTCCTCGCTACACATTTAAATGTTTTCTCATATCGTTTTTTGACCCTGCATTTTCAATCTATTACCATTATTAAATTATTTTTGAAAATTTTCTCTATCTTTACCACTAAGAATATTTTACACTAGTTGCCTCAGTTCGTCATTAAAACATTTATCGCAGTGGGTGGTCATGGTCGTGTTAAGGTAGTACATTGTTATATGGATCTAGAAGTTCCATTCTCACTTACAAAATATCTTCACATAATTACATGTAAAAGTACTAGTAATGTAATTATGTTCTTTCTTTTACGCAAATAGATTTTATCCCCAGTATAAAAATGAAAAGCTGGTGACCAATTGGCACCAGCACTCTACAATCATTTCGAAATAAAATTTACCGATTAATTACTTTTTAGACTACGAATATTTTTACTATCATATTGTTTCTCAGGGCCAAGTCTTTACTTCTACTTTAGCAACAAGGGATATTACCTAACATCATTGTTTCTTCTTTATTACTAAGGATATCCGAAGGCACTTAAGTGGAATTATATTAGATTATGTCCAAAGAAATGCTAGAAATAAATGATTTTCAAAAACGAACTCTTAGACTCTTATCTTTCAATAGTACTTATCGTTGCGCACCTGCTATCTAGATGTTTAATTAACGAAATTTCTACAGTAACTATACTAAAGGTAAACAGGTTCGCTCATTTTCTGATATTTGGTTGACTTAAAACTTAACTAAGATAAGGCACCTTGTCTTAAACACAACTTGATGAGTTGAAAATTTCATAAAAAAGATAACCGCACGACTAAAGATATGCGCATAAGAAAAACACTATAAGACCACCCAAATTACATGTAGCTATGCTTTTTTCCTAATGGTCTTTCGATACAGTAGTTAAGTTCACTGTATTCTTATGTCTTATCGGTAGTTGTTTTTTTCGTTTCTCCAGAACACTCATTTCTATTATAGGAGTATGAATTCACTATATATTCCACTAATAAACCCTCTACTAGAAGTAAAATCCATGAAAAAGAGCACAAAATTCTCTAAATTAGGTTTCACGGCTTAAATCCAGAAAGCTAATAGAGTTCATAGTTCACATCAGATAAGGATAGCGAATACAGCTAATTAATGCACACCAGATAAAGATGGCTCAATATGGCTAATATCTTTTAACGGGAGAAACTAAAATAGAAAAGAAAAAAACAGACTCACTAACTATTGAAAGAGTTTTTAGCGATAGTTCAATGTCATTCGAGTTAAAAGCAGTGTTGCTAAAGAAGAAGCAGTTAAACTATCACGGAGAATAAAACTAGGTTTACAGGGGAGTGCCAAAAAAGGGAGACATAAAGCCTCTATCCCTCCTTACGTATACAAAGTGAACCCCTATACTCGAAAACTAGAGCCTAATGAGGTAACTTCTCCTGTAACCAAAAAGATATTTCGTCTTTAATTTCTATGAAGGTTGGGGAATGTTCAAAATTACTAATGAATTAATGGAAAGGAGAGTACCAACTCCTAGAACAGCAGCAGGAGCAATTAATTCAAGCAAATAATGGCTCAAAAACACAATTAAAGGTATCCTTAATAATCCTGCTTATACTGGAAGATTAGTCCATCATAGAGAGGAAACAACGAAATTTTTTAGTGCCTCCGAACTTTATAAGATGAGAAAAAAGTACTTCAAAGGCTCATAAACAAGATAGAGGTATTCGAGGGCGAAAAGAGTAGATACACTATAACCTTTCCCCCTCTCTTTCCTCTTAATTAAGTTCAGCTTAATCTACTGTACCTTTTAAAACAAGTTTCACTGTCACCTCAACATGACTCGTATGCGGAAACATATCCACAGGCTGCACTTCCTCCGTCACATACCCACCATCTTCAAGAATACGCAAATCACGAGCTAGCGTCCCAGGATTACAGGACACATACACAACACGGTTTGGTTTCATCTTTAAAATCGTATCAAGCAGTGCTTCATCACAGCCTTTTCTTGGCGGATCAACAACTAACGTATCTGCTTTGATGCCTTCTTGGTACCAGTTTGGGATAACAGTTTCTGCTTCGCCGACTGCGAATTCAACATTGTTGATTCCGTTTAAGTCAGCGTTGCGTCTTGCATCTTCAATCGCTTCTGGCACAATTTCCACGCCATATACTCTGCCTGCTTTTTGTGCGAGAAATAAGGAAATTGTACCGATTCCGCAATACGCATCGATCACGGTTTCTTCTCCTTGCAGCTCGGCATATTCAAGGGCTTTATCATAAAGAACCTTTGTTTGAGCTGGATTCACTTGATAAAACGAGCGGGCTGAAATGGCAAATTTGATGTCGCCAATCGTGTCATAAATGTATTCTTCGCCCCATAAAACGGTCGTTTCGTCTCCGAAAATGACATTTGTCTTCTTAGAATTCACGTTTTGCACAATTGACCGAACGTGTGGGAAGCGTGCTATAATCTGCTCAATCACCTGTTGCTTTTGCTGAAAATCAGCCGTTCTTGTGACAAACACAACCATCATTTCACCTGTTGCAATACCGTAGCGAACCATGACATGACGCAGCCAGCCTTTATGACGTTCTTCGTTATATGCTTTGATACCGAACTCTTGGCATATTTCTTTGACAGCTTGAACGACTTCATCGTTTTCTGATTGCTGTATCAAGCATTTTTTCCATATCAATAATTTCATGGGTACGCTGCTGATAAAATCCTGCAACAAGTCCGCCTTCCCGTTCGCCAACTGGTACTTGTGCTTTGTTTCTGTAATTCCAAGGGTCTTCCATGCCGAGTACAGGATGAACTTTTACACGGCTCATATCAAGCTTACCGATCCGCTCTAAAACGTCCTTTACTTGTTTCTGTTTAAAAAGCAGCTGGCCTTCATAGCTCATGTGCTGAATTTGACAGCCTCCGCACTGCTTATAGATAGGACATGGCGCATCTTGCCTGTGCTGACTTTCCTTTGTCAGCTCCATGAGTCGTCCAAAAGCAAATCCTTTTTTGACACGTGTGACTTTGATTTTTCCTTGTTCCTCAGGGAGGGCATTCGGTACAAAGACAGGGAACCCTTCGATTTTCGCTACACCTGCACCTTCGTGCGTTAAGTCTTCGAAGGTTACATTGTAGTATTCATTCTTTTCAACAGGCGGTTTCATTTTCACCAATTTTATCACCTCATTTGCAAAGAAAAACTTGGTCGCCATAAGGAACCAAGTTCAGTCTTCACCCTATTTTTTCAGCTGTTGCTTTTGGCACAATAAATTCAATATGACGATACAGGTTTTCAAATTCACCTGGCAGCATGCCGCCGTATTCACCATCTAAATTCAATTGCATTTTATCTTTTACATCTACCTTCACGCGATTCGCTTTTGCGTAGATGACATTGTTATCATGAATATGCTCGCCTCTGAGTGCAAGGCTGACCACTCGAATGGCTTCTGCTAGATTGACCTTCTTTAGAATGATCAGGTCAAACATCCCATCATCTAGAATGGAATCTGGTGCAAGCTTCTCAAAGCCGCCTACTGAGTTTGTTAGTGAAACAAGAAACAGCATGATTTCTCCATGAAACAATTTGCCGTCATATTCAATTTCGACTTCTGTCGGGCGAATGGAAGGAAGCATCTCCATACCTTTCAAATAATACGCAAGTTGTCCTAGCATGGTTTTCAGCTTACTAGGCACTTCATAGGTCAGCTCTGTTAATCGGCCGCCTCCCGCAATATTAATGAAATACTGTCCATTCACTTTACCAATATCAAGCGGCTTTGCTACACCATCAATGATGGCATCTGTCGCTTTTAAAATATCTTCTCTTGGAATGCCAAGTGCTCTTGCGAAGTCATTGGTCGTTCCAACTGGAATGATTCCTAATTTTGGTCTTTTTTCAAGCGGTGCTAATCCATTGACGACTTCATTAATCGTGCCGTCTCCACCAGCTGCTACAATTAAATCAAAATCTCTCTGTGCGGCTTTTTCGGCTGCTTGTGTTGCATCTCCTGCACATGTCGTCGCATGACAAGATGTTTCATAGCCAGCCTGTTCAAATTTTTGCAAAACCTGCGGTAAATTCTTCTTAAAGAGTTCACGTCCAGATGTCGGATTGTATATAATTCGAGCACGTTTCATTCATCATCATCCTATTATCATTATGCAATCTATTTTCACCACTAACAACCTTTAATTATACTATGAGATTTGAAAATGGCAACAGAACAACCCCCTAATATTTGAAATCTCACGGTACGTTTCCCTCAGCAGATCAGCATTCTGATAAGATAAAAGAAAACGATGAAAAGGATGGTATGCCATGAAAAAGCCTGTCTATTTCAATCATGACGGCGGTGTTGATGATCTCGTGTCCTTATTTCTACTTCTTCAAATGGAACACCTGAAAGTGATCGGGACGTCTGTAATTCCTGCTGATTGTTATTTAGAGCCTGCGATGAGCGCTTCTCAGAAAATTATTGATCGATTTAGCCCATATGAGATTGAAGTAGCCGCTTCCAATTCTAGAGGTGTGAATCCATTTCCAAAGGAATGGCGTATGCATGCTTTTTATGTAGATGCCCTGCCGATTTTAAATGAAAAAGGCACTGTTGATACAAAAGTATCTAAGCTTCCTGCACATCTTCACCTGATTGAAACGGTGAAAAAGTCAACCGAACCTGTTACGCTGCTCTTTACAGGACCGCTCACAGACCTTGCACGCGCCTTAGAAGAAGATCCTTCCATCTCAAATAAAATTGAGAAACTGGTGTGGATGGGCGGCACATTCCTTGAAAAAGGCAATGTCGAAGAACCCGAGCATGATGGAACAGCAGAATGGAATGCTTTTTGGGACCCTTATGCTGTGAGCACCGTATTTCAAGAGCGTTTTCCAATTGAAATGGTCGCACTGGAAAGCACGAATCAAGTCCCGCTCACACTCGATGTCCGTCAACGCTGGGCTTCCCTTCGCTCTCACATCGGGATTGACTTTATTGGACAATGTTATGCCTTTTGTCCGCCTCTCATTCATCACGAAACGAACTCGACTTACTACTTATGGGATGTGCTGACCACGATCACTCTTGCATCCACCTCATTTATCCGTTCAAAAGAAATGAATGCAATTGTTTATACCGAATCGCCAAGACAAGGACGTACCGAAGAACATCCAGATGGAAAATCGATTCAAGTCATTGACCACGTTGATCGAGATGCCTTTTTCGAGGCCTTTGAAGAGCTTATGAGAAAAGCGGTTTGTCAGATTTCATCATAAAAAAGCCCCGCTTATTAGCGGGGCTCAAATTGTTGACACAGGGCTAAAATGAACTTGATTTTAGCCCTGTGTCTTCTTTTCAGCGTGATAGAAAACCTTTGCATTCTAGGAAGGACGAGTACCGGCGCGGAACGAATTTGACATTCGTGAGCACCGGCACGCAGGACTGACAAAGAATGCGAGGGTTTGTCTACACGCTGAAGCCCCGCTCATAAGCGGGGCTTCCTCTTACTCTTCTTCAGCGTACTTTTTCTTACGTCTAAACTTGCTTAAGATTTCATACACGATTGGCACGATGACCAATGTGAGAAGTGTAGAACTTGTTAAACCGCCAATAACGGTGACGCCAAGTCCTTTTGATACGATCTGACTTCCGCCTTCAAAACCTAATGCGAGTGGCAGCAATGCACCAATTGTCGCAAGTGCCGTCATTAAGATTGGGCGTAATCTTGTTGTACCTGCTTCAAGTAAGGCTTCTCTTGTTGAAAGTCCTTCTTTTTCTTTATGAATCACTCGGTCAATTAAGACAATGGCATTTGTTACAACGATTCCGATCAGCATCAGCAATCCAATCATGGCATTTAAGCTGATGGTTTCTTTCGCTACAAACAATCCAACGAGTGCCCCAATAATCGTAAATGGAAGTGAGAACAGAATCGCAAATGGTGCAAGACCTCCGCCAAATGTAATGACGAGAACGAGGTATACAATCGCAATCGCTGCAAGCATTGCGAGTCCTAGCTGTGTAAAGGATTCCTCAATATCCGCACTTACACCACCTGTATCAATCGTAACGCCAGATTTTAAATCAAGCTTGTCAACTTTCTTCTGGACATCTTGTGTCACACTTGATACGTCGTCTGTTGTCATGTCACCAGATACTTCAGCGTAAATCTTCCCATCACGCTTTGTCACAGTGTTTGCTGTTGTGCCATCTTTCACTTTCACCACATCGCCAATTCGGACTTGTTGTCCTGTTGGTGTTGTGATCTTTTTATTCTCTAGATCTTTTTTACTCTTGTATTCATCTTTTTCCGTTTGAAGCTTCACATCTAGTTCTTTGCCGTCCTCTGTTACTTTCGTCAACGTTGTTTCATTACTTTGAGGAGCGATCGCCTGTGCGATTTGTGAAGCGGTTAAGCCTAGTTTCGCCAGTTTTTCTTGATCTGCATTAAACGTATATTCGTCATATTTCTCAGATAAGCTTGTGCTGACGTTTTTCAAGTTCTTTTCATCTTTTAAAATGTTCTCGACATCTTTGACTGTGCCTTCAATATCACTTGCTTTATCACCGTACACATAGTACGTCACTGTATTACTTGCGCCAGCAGATGAGAAGTCTTGTGATTTCCATTCCCCTTTAGACGTTTTGTCTTGAAGGGCTTTAACCATACGATCTTTTTCTTTATCAAAGTTCGGTGTGTCCTCGTCGTATTGTACGAAGAATAATGCACCGTTAGAGTTTCCGCCAACACTTGCTGTCATTGCATTTGAAGAGCCTAATGAATATTGAACCGTATTGACATGATCACGTTTCATTAAGTAATCTTCTGCCTTTTTCGTTTCAGCAATGGCTTGTTCTCTCGTTTGTCCAGGCTCTGGCGTGTATGTCACCATTGCCGTTTTTTCTGCTTCCTGTGGTAAGAAGCTGACACCGACAAGTGGTGCGAGGAATAAGCTTCCGATCAGCATCAAAATCGCAATTCCTGACGTGATCCATTTATGGTTCAATGTCCAATTGAGTACACGTCTATAACCACCAGCAAGTTTGCTCGGTTTGTGTTCTTTTACCTTTTTCGCTTTGCCGTACAGGTTCTTTTTAAATAGGCTGTGAGCCATCATTGGAACGATTGTAATGGCAACAAGTAGTGAAGCCATTAGAGCAAACACAATGGTTAATGCAAATGGGATGAATAGTTCACCAATCATTCCACCCACTAGCGCTAATGGCAAGAATACCGCAATTGTGACAATCGTCGAAGACATAATCGGAATAAACATTTCTTTTGTGGCTTCTCTAACGAGTGCTTTGCCTTTTAACGGTTCATCTTTTAACGCCATTCGTCGATAGATGTTTTCTATGACAACAATCGAGTCATCGACAACACGCCCAATGGCGACTGTCATGGCACCAAGTGTCATGATATTTAATGTGATATCGAGCTGATTTAATAATAAAACAGCAATCAACAGGGATAACGGAATGGAGATGACCGAAATTAATGTTGATTTGATATCTCGAAGGAACAACATGATGATAATGATCGCAAAGATTGCTCCGATGATCGCCTTGTTCAGCATTGTGCTGACAGATTCTTTAATCGGCTCTGCTTGATCATATGTCGTGCTGACTTTGATTCCTTTATTGTCTTTTTTGAATGTATCAAGTTCTTTTGTGACTGCTTCTGCTACACTCACTGTGTTGGCATCAGAGCCTTTGACAATTTGCAAACCGATACTGTCTTTTCCGTTCGTTCTAGAAATTGATTCTGCATCTTTCACGACTTTAATATCTGCTATCTCAGAAAGTTTGATCGTCGGCAGTTCTACAGATTGACCGCTTGCTGCACCAGTTTGTTGCTGAGCTGCTGCTGCTTGCTGCTGACTTGCACTTCCAGCCTGCTGATCGGTACCTTGAGCACCTGCATTTCCTGAGCCGCTAGCAGATGCACCAGCTCCTGCGCTTGCACTTGGTGTAACAGGAATTCGCATGTTTTTCAAATCTTTAACACTTAAAATATTGCCATCCACTACGACTGATTTTTGCTTGTTGCCAAATGTGTATAACCCTAAAGGTACATTGACATCAGAGCCTTTGATCATGTTTTGGACAGTTTCTTCATCTAAACCATATTCCTTCAATTTCTTTTGTTTAAAAGAAAATTCTACTTCTTTGATTTGTTGTCCAGAAGCTTCGACAGACGAGACACCCTCTAAGCTTTGAAGAGAAGGAATAAGGTCATTTTCCACTTTTTGTGTCAGGTCTTGTAATGATTCTTTATCACCGGAGACACTTAGAGCTAAGATTGGAATCGCATTGATGCTAAAACGTGTGATTTTTGGTTTTTCTGCATTTTCTGGAAAATTGATATTGCTAATGGCATCTTCAATTTCCTTCTTTGCTTCATCCATATCTTTATTGTAATCGTACTCGATTTGAATCGATGAGGCATTTTCAAAAGAATTAGAAGTGACCACATTCACCCCATTGAGATTTTGTATCGACTTCTCAATTGGGTCTGTCACCTTATCTGATACTTCGTCCGGCGTTGCGCCAGGATACGTTGTAGAAACCGTAATGACTGGAGTGTTGATATTCGGGATTGATTCTTGTTTCATATTCAATCCGGCATATAGACCAGCAACTGTTACGATAATCGTCATGAGCCATACAGCGAACTTGTTCTTTAATACAAAATTGATGATCGAATTCATTATGTCCTCCATTTTCCTTTATGTATTGACTGACTGGTCATTCTATATCATAATAAACGGTGATATACAATGCCGTCAACCATTTCACTTGCGTTTGACGTAACATTCTAAAGCTGAAGGGGCCTTATTTCATGAACGAAAAAAAAGAAAAAATCATTAAAGCAAGCATTCAGTTGTTTGCGAAAAAAGGTTTTTCTTCTACGACCATTCAGGAAATTGCAGATGAATGTGGAATTTCTAAAGGTGCATTTTATTTGCATTTCAAATCAAAAGAACAGCTTTTCAACAGAGCGTTTGAATATTATATCGACACGTCTATGCAAAGTATTGAAAAGATTCGAAAAGAAAATCAACATCTTGCGCCTAGAGATATCTTTCAGAAACAAATCGCTGAACAGTTCCAGCACTTTGCTGAGAATAAGGATTTTATCATTTTGATCCTTAGCGAGAACATTATTCCGGAAAACCAGCAAATTAAAAAGTATTCCAAAACGGTTAAAAAGCAGATGAATGATGAAATCCAAATTTCTATTTTGACCACGTATGGACAGGAGATCGAACCATACATAACTGACCTGTCAGTCATGATTCAAGGAATCATCCAATCTTATGTGCAGGTACTGCTTTTACAAGATCAGATGCAATTATCATGTGATGAGCTCTCATCCTTTATTCTCGACCGATTTGATGATTTGGTGCATGGGCTTCTCCATTCTCATGCGAAGCCGATTCTAAAGCAAAACATTTGGGATGATGAAGCGCCAAATGCCGCTACTCTTCAAGAAGAGCTTCGATTGTTAAAATCTGAGCATCTGCTTTCGGATGATACCCTTGTATCCATTGAAGTTATTGAAGAAGAATTGGCCAAAAATGAGCCTCGCAAGCCGGTCATTCAAGGGATGCTGACAAATTTAGAAACGTGTGAGGACTCCGCTGTCCAAAGAGCTGTGGAACAATTGAAGCTATTCCTCCAATGACAATACGTGGCGATGTTCACTTTAGTTCACCTTTATCCCCTTCGAATATGTGCTAAAGCTTATGCTTCATTATAAAAAAAGAACCATTGAATTGATATACGGCGGTGGTCTGAATCTGTGATAAGACCCTGTCATATCCATCAACAAAAAAACCGCCTCAATGAAGAGGCGGTTTTTGCGATTTATCGTTTTTTAATTTCTTCAAGAAGAATCTTGTTGACCATCGGTGGGTTTGCTTGTCCCTTCGATGCTTTCATGATTTGTCCGACTAAGAAACCAATTGCGCGGTCTTTTCCATTTTTGAAGTCTTCAATGGATTGCGGGTTGTTATCAAGAGCTTCTGTGACAAGTTTGAGCAGTGCACCTTCGTCAGAAATTTGGACAAGTCCTTTTTCTTTGACGATTGTTTCTGCGTCGCCCCCATTTTCGATAAGCTCTTTGAATACCTTTTTGGCAATTTTAGAAGAAATCGTTCCTTTTTCGATAAGCTTGATCATACCAGCCAGTCCTTGCGGCGTTAGCTTCGTATCTTCCAGCTCTTTTTGGGCCGAGTTTAAGTACGCAGATACTTCACCCATGAGCCAGTTTGATGCTTGCTTCGCTTCTGCACCTTCTGAAATGGTCGCTTCAAAGAAATCAGACATTTCTTTTGTCAGCGTCAGTACCATTGCGTCATATGCAGGAAGTCCTAGTTCATCAATGTAGCGTTTGCGGCGCTCGTCTGGAAGCTCTGGAATGGATGCTCTTACACGTTCTTTCCACTCGTCATCAATATACAGCTCCACCAAATCTGGTTCTGGGAAGTAACGGTAATCATCAGAACCTTCTTTGACACGCATGAGGATCGTCTTTTTAGACGCCTCGTCATAGCGGCGAGTTTCTTGTTCGATCAAGCCGCCAGAAAGCAATACTTGCTCTTGACGTTTTTCTTCAAACTCAAGACCTTTTTGGACGAAAGCAAATGAGTTTAAGTTCTTCAGCTCTGTTTTTGTTCCAAACTCTTCACGACCGATTGGACGAAGAGAAATGTTGGCATCACAACGTAGTGAGCCTTCTTCCATCTTACAGTCAGAAACGCCTGTATATTGAATAATGGATTTTAATTTTTCTAAGTAAGCATACGCTTCTTCTGGCGTACGAATGTCAGGCTCAGATACGATTTCAACAAGTGGTGTACCTTGACGGTTGAAATCGACGAGTGAATAACCGTCGCCTGTGTGCGTCAGTTTTCCTGCATCCTCTTCCAAATGAAGACGTGTAATACCAATTCGTTTTGTCTTGCCGTCTACTTCAATTTCAATCCAGCCGTTTTCACCGATCGGTTTATCAAATTGAGAAATTTGATACGCTTTTGGGTTATCAGGATAGAAATAGTTTTTACGGTCAAATTTTGTATCAGTTGCAATCTCACAGTTCAGTGCCATTGCTGCTTTCATCGCAAAGTTCACCGCTTCTTTGTTCAGCACAGGCAGTACGCCTGGATAACCAAGATCGATGACACTTGTTTGCGTATTGGCAGCCGCACCAAAAGGCGTCGGTGAGCTTGAGAAAATTTTTGATTGTGTTTTGAGCTCTACGTGGACTTCAAGTCCAATTACCGTTTCAAAGTTCATTCTGATTCACCCCTTACAGTTCAGGTTTTGCTTTATGATGATCTGTTGCTTGTTCGAAAGCGTGAGCCACGCGGTAAACGGTTCCTTCATCAAAGTGTTTACCGATGATTTGCAGTCCTAACGGAAGACCATTTGCAAATCCACAAGGCACACTGATTCCTGGAACGCCTGCAAGGTTAACAGGGATCGTTAAAATATCGTTTGCATACATTGTGAGTGGATCGCTTGTCTTTTCACCAATGTTAAATGCCGGAGTTGGTGTTGTTGGTCCTACAATGACATCATACTTTTCAAAAACATCTTCAAAGTCTTTTTTGATCAGCGTACGGACTTTTTGTGCCTTTTTATAGTATGCATCGTAATATCCTGAGCTTAGAGCGAATGTGCCAAGCATGATGCGGCGTTTGACTTCGTCTCCAAAGCCTTCAGAACGGGTATTTTTATATAAATCAATCAGGTTGTCTGCATTGTCTGTACGGTAGCCATAGCGAATACCGTCAAAACGAGCAAGGTTTGCAGATGCTTCTGAAGATGAAAGCAAGTAGTAAGTCGCAAGCGCATATTTAGAATGCGGAAGAGACACTTCTTCCCATGTGGCACCAAGCCCTTCTAATACTTTCAACGCTTGAAGAACAGACTCTTTTGCTTCTTCGCCAACACCTTCGCCAAGATATTCTTTTGGCACAGCGATTTTCAAGCCTTTGATGTCGCCAGTTAATGAAGAAAGAAAATCTGGGACATCGACATTTGCACTCGTTGCGTCCATTTGATCAACACCAGAAATCGCTTGAAGAACATATGCGTTGTCCTCAACATTACGCGTAATCGGCCCAATTTGATCTAATGATGAAGCAAATGCGATTAAACCGTATCTAGATACACGGCCATACGTTGGTTTAAGACCAACAACACCACAGAATGATGCCGGCTGGCGAATGGAGCCGCCTGTATCCGATCCAAGAGAGAATGGTACTTCTCCAGCTGCAACAGATGCTGCTGATCCACCACTTGACCCACCTGGAACTGTGTTTAAATTCCACGGGTTCTTCGTTGCTTTGAAGCCTGAGTTCTCCGTAGAAGATCCCATCGCAAATTCGTCCATGTTTAACTTACCGATTGTGACAGCTTCCGCTTCTCTTAAGCGGTTCACAACGGTTGCATCGTAAATAGGATCGAAGTTTTGCAAGATTTTACTTGATGCCGTTGTACGTAAATCTTTCGTCACGATGTTATCTTTGACACCGATCGGCATACCGAACAATAGACCAAGCTCGTCCTTTTCACCAACGGCCTCGTCCAATTCTTTTGCGTACGCACGTGCTTTCTCTTCGTCCAGCGCTAGGAATGCTTGTACTTTCCCGTCTACTTCATGGATTCGTTTATAAGACTCGTCCACTAAATCAGAAACAGACAGTTCCTTTTTATGTAAAAGCTCTTTTAATTCAGAAATTTTGTGGTCAAACAGTGACATGCCTCAGGCCTCCTTTAGTCCAAAATTGATGGCACACGAATATAGCCGTCTTTATGATCAGGCGCGTTTTTAATGACTGCCTCAATGGAAAGACCTTTATTCGGAACATCTTCTCTCATGACGTTTTTCATTTTTAATACGTGTGTTGTTGGTTCAACGTTTTCCGTATCTACCTCGTTTAACTGCTCTGCAAATGAAATGATGCTATCAAGCTGTTCTGTAAACATCTCAGCTTCTTCTTCTGTAATCGCAAGCCGTGCCAAATGCGCAACATGCTTTACTTCTTCTATTGAAATTCTTGACATGCAGGTTCACCTCCAAAAATGATACGTGTTCGTGGTCATGATCATAAGTCATATACACTTTATCATATCAAATTTTACTGTTCTAAAGCAACTTTACGAGGACGCCCAGAAAGGCTTTGTCCACTATTGTCTAAAATATTCATCAAGCTGACTTTTATTTTTCAGAAAATTTTTTCTTTTATTTAATTGAGTAAACGCTTACATATAGGCGCTTATCACGCATACACGTATTTTTTTGTATGATGAGGATGTTTAAGAAGGTTGATCACTTGGGAATACTCTGATAGGTTAAGTAACCATAGCAGTGAGCAGACAGTTCAATAGGCTGTTCTTTGTATATTTTGATTGAGGTGATGTCAAATTAATACGAAAAAGGTGATATGGAAACATGAGTATTGAGATTGTAATTTCTCTATCTATTTATTTTATTGGAATGCTTGCCATTGGCTGGTATGCATTCAGAAAAACAAACGACTTGAATGATTATATGTTAGGCGGACGCGGGTTAGGTCCTTATGTAACGGCTCTATCTGCTGGTGCAGCTGATATGAGTGGGTGGATGCTGATGGGGCTTCCAGGCGCTATGTATACAACCGGTCTTTCATCTGGATGGCTTGCTGTTGGTTTAATTAGTGGTGCTTACTTAAACTATCTATTCCTAGCGCCACGATTGAGATCGTATACAGAAGTTGCTGATGATGCGATTACCATTCCAGACTTTTTTGACAAACGGTTTAAAGACTCATCTACTTTATTGAAAGCTGTCTCAGCTGTCATCATTATGATTTTCTTTACGCTTTACACCTCATCAGGTATGGTATCAGGCGGACGCTTATTTGAATCAGCGTTTGGTGCTCATTATATGTTTGGTTTAATCTTAACTTCTAGTATCGTGATTTTGTACACACTATTCGGCGGCTTTTTGGCAGTTAGTTTAACTGATTTTGTTCAAGGAGCTATTATGTTTTTAGCATTAGTGCTCGTGCCGATCGTTGCCTTTACTCAATTAGGTGGACCTGTTGCCACATTCAATGATATTCAACAGATTGACCCTAAATTGCTTGATATTTTTAGAGGAACGAGCGTCATTGGCATTATTTCCTTCCTCGCTTGGGGACTCGGTTACTTTGGACAGCCGCACATTATTGTTCGCTTTATGGCGATTACGACTGTAAAAGATTTAAAGCCAGCACGTCGTATCGGTATGAGCTGGATGATTGTGTCTGTCATTGGTTCACTATCTGTCGGTTTAGTCGGCGTAGCGTATGTTCATGAAACAAGCACCACTTTGGCAGACCCAGAAACCATCTTTATTGTGTTTTCTAAAGTGTTATTCCATCCATATATTACTGGATTTTTACTTTCTGCCATTTTAGCTGCGATTATGAGTTCAATTTCTTCTCAGCTGCTTGTCACTGCAAGTGCGATGACAGAGGATTTATACCGTACGTTCTTTAGAAGAAAAGCCTCTGACAAAGAACTTGTGATGATTGGACGTATCTCTGTACTAGTCGTAGCGATTGTTGCCATTGGTCTCTCTCTAAACCCAAGTGATACCATTCTTGACCTTGTCGGTTATGCTTGGGCTGGGTTTGGATCTTCATTCGGTCCCGTCATCTTGTTATGTCTATACTGGAAACGAATGAATCATCATGGCGCTTTAGCCGGAATGATTGTTGGGGCTGTTGTCGTTCTCGTTTGGATTTCAACAGGCTTAAACAACACGACTGGATTGTATGAAATGGTTCCTGGATTTATTTTAAGTGGTTTGACTGCTATTATTGTCAGCCTCTTAACAAATAAACCGTCTAAAGCTTCTAAAAAGCTGTTTAGCAAAATGGAAGACCATCTCGAAGAAGAAACAAAATAACCAAAAATGAGGAGTCATCTGCATTATGCGGATGACTCTCTTTATTTTTCAATAAAATGCTTTTCTTTCTCCCGTTTCTGAATAAAATAGAAGTTGTGCAGCCATATGGGCTGTGAGAAGATCATATACATGATGTGAAACGTACATGAAGTGAAAGGAGCGATACGCATGTTTTGGACAATTGAATGGGATACGGTCTTAAAATTAGCCGTTGCCACCTTAATCGGTTTGATCATCGGTCTTGAACGCGAACTTAAGAAAAAGCCGCTTGGGCTGAAAACGTGTATTGTCATTGCTGTCAGCTCCTGCGTATTAACCATCATCAGCATTGATGCAGCCTACAATTTCCCTCGAGTCTCTAAGCTTCAAATGGACCCACTCAGGTTACCGGCGCAAATTATATCTGGTGTTGGTTTTATTGGAGCAGGTGTGATTCTTCGCAAAAGCAATGACGTCATCTCAGGTCTTACGACATCTGCGATGATTTGGGGAGCAGCAGGACTTGGGGTTGCAACAGGTGCAGGTTTTTATAAAGAAGCCTTCCTCAGTCTTTTCTTTATTCTTGTCAGTGTGGAATTTTTACCTTGGCTCTTCCAGCGGATTGGACCCATTCGCTTACAGGAAAAAGAAATCCGCATCAGAATGTCACTTTCTGATCGAAACCGCATGACAGAGATTTTAAAAGAAATGAAAGCACTCAATATTCGGATTCATTCTGTACGTATTGATGATTTAAAGGAAAAAGACTATCCGATCATGGAAGTACGTGTTCGCGTACATAAAGACCGCTATACAACCGATGTGTACTTTGATATTAAAGATTTAGAAGGCGTTGTTGGTGTGAAGTGTGATACGGTTTAGGATAAAAAGCCCCTTGCTATGTGAAACAGCAAGGGGCTTTTGATTTATGTTGTTAGCTGATGAAAGTCAAAAGGCGTAATTGGGGTTTTGTCCTCAATCTCCTTTCGAAAACGCGCCAGCATGGCACTTTCGTCAGCACTTAGTGTTCGGAGATCAAATGCTTGATGTAAAAGCCCATAAATCAGCATATGACGCAGCATAAGGAAATCTGGTATTGTCGCCAGCCATGCGTCATCAAGCTCATTCTCCTGTCGATAGCCTTTGAGAAAATGGCTCATAAATTCACCCGTAAATTCAGCTTTATCCTCATACGGAATCACCGGATACCAAAGAACGTTGTATAGCAAAATGCTCATATCGTTGATAAACCAGTGATACCCACAATCATCAAAATCAAATGCAATGATTTCTCCATGATGATAATGGAAGTTCCCGTGATGTAAATCCGCATGCACCAGTCCATAGACATCCTTGGATATTCGGAGCTGGTGAAGCTTTTGCATCAGTTCATCTTTTCTCTGCAACACAACCGTTTGATCAGAAGGAATATACGTTTCAAGCTTTAATTGCTCCTCCTCATACCACTCTTGACGCTTATAGCGAGGATCTTTCACTTGATATTGTTTAGTCGTTTGATGCATACGCCCTGTATAGGCTCCTAACGCTTGAAACAACTGTCCATTCCAATCTGCTTCGGTCACTTTTTTGCCGGGCGCCTTTTCGTACACTCTCAGCAAAAAAGCGCCTCCTGCTTGATCGGGAATCGCTTCAACATCTTTTCCTCTTGTGGATAAAACCGGTTTAGCTACTGAGATTCCATGTTGAGATAAATACCGAATCCAGTCCATTTCTCCTAAAATATATGTGCGAGAGCGGCGTATGGTATGGGTAATTTTCAATATATAACTCGACCCTTTTTCATCCGTATATTCATACACATAATTTTCTGCATCGGCTAGAAATGTGACCTGTTCTGGCTGAAAATGATAGAGTAGAGCCGCTTTCTTTAAGACCATTTGTTCATCGTATCGTGCTTTTACTTCTTTATGCATGCTGATTCTCCTTTTATCGTCTTTTTACTTATACATGACGGTAATCAGCATTTATACGAGCATCAACATACCTGCCTTTCCTTTTGATTTCCTCACATACTTTGACAAAAGTTGAAAGATTCCTCTAATTAGAAATAAAAAACCGCCAAAAGGCGGTTCTAAGATTGTTGACAAAGGGCTAAAATGAACTTTTTTAGCCTTTTGCCTTCTTTTCAGCGTGATAGAAAACCTTTGCAGCCCTAGAAAGGACGAGTACTGGTGCGGAGCGAATTTGTCATTCGTGAGCATCAGCACGCAGGACTGACACCGAATGCGAGGTTTGCCTACATGCTAAAAACCGCCAAAAGGCGGTTTTTATTTAGTCATATATATGGACAGTTGGTTCTTTGTCTTCAGCATTTTTTGTGATGAGGGCTTCTTGCTGATCAGAAGAAGTGATGTTGATTTCTATATTGGTGCTCTTATAGTAATCCATGACTTCACCTGTTAAGTATTGCGTGAATGCCACGACTTCTGTTTTTCCGTAGAATTGCATTGGAATTTCTACTTTCATTTTTTGCAAGTTCCCGTTTTTATAGAAACCTTTGCCTACCACACCTGTGTAATTCGGGAAGTAGTCTTCTACCTTTGTCTTGAAGCGGTCAAATCGCTCTGAATCATCTTTGTAGCTGCTCTTGGCATTATCTGAAGGGAAGAAGACATTCTCTTCTTTAATCGTATCCCAACTACCAATATCAGCTGATCCTGCTTTTACATCGGTTTTAGCGATGAAGTTTCCTGGAACAATAGATGATTTTGGTGCTTGTTTATAAAGGGCAATCATGACTGGGACTTTTTGCAGTCCGTCCATTTGACGAAGTCGTTTAATGACTTGTTCCGCAATTTTTTCGCCCTCTGCTAAAAGTTTCTTTGAATTTTTCGATGAATCGATGGTCACCTCTTGCTGAGGATCCCCGATATTTTCGCGATAATAATAGACAGAGTTAAGCGCAAGACCGATGACAACCCCGCCAAGCTGTAAGCTATTTTTATCTTTTCTGATTAAGTAATTATGTTCTAGCATGGAAGCTAAGTAGATTGGACTATTTTCATTTTTTGACTTTGTTGAACCTGAGTTTGGAAGAGCAGGGTTTAAGCCTAAGTTCTTAAAGTCTTTGTCTTCTTTTTCAGCTTTTTTCAGATCACTGCCTGTTTTTTTACGGGCAAGCCAGCTGAGAACAGTATCTTCATCTAAATGCTGTCCTTCTTGGAACAGATAGTCGTTTGTATTGAATGATTCTGTTGCCAGGCGCATGAGTCCTGTTTCAAATTCATCAATGTCTAAGCGTGTATTGAGACGCTCTGCTGTTAGTCCTCTTGCCGCTCCTTGTTTAAACGGCAGCACCATTTTGTAATAGGAATCAGAGATGTTGTACATTGGGATGATCGCTGTTTCTTTCGTTTCATCCGTTTTTTGTGTGACCTCTTCCTCATCCTTTCCCCCAAAAGGTGCACACGCTGACAATACCAGTGTGAGCATTGTCAGCAGCAATAGCAACTTTTTCAATAGAAAACACTCCTCTTATTTCTTTAGCTCCTCGAGCATTTTGGCTTCGTCCCAAATTTCAATATTGAGTTCTTCTGCCTTTGTCAGCTTACTTCCAGCTGCTTCGCCGGCAATCACTAAGTCTGTTTTTTTACTCACACTTCCTGCTAACTTGCCGCCTAATGCTTCGATCGCTGCCTTTGCATCATTTCGAGACATTTCTTCTAATTTCCCCGTCAGCACAATGGTTTTTCCTGCAAAGTAGGAATCACTTTCTTCTACTTTCACCGGTTTTGGCCCTGTGTAGGTCATATTGACACCAAGTTCTTTTAGTTCATTTAGCAGATCTAGTATTTCTTCTTTCTCAAAGTACGTGACGACTGCATCGGCCATTTTTTCACCAATTTCATCTACTTCAAGTAATTGTTCTTTCGTTGCTTGTTTTAACTGATCGATATCCTCAAAGTGCATGGCCAACGTCTTCGCTGCTTTAGAACCAATAAATCGAATACCAAGTCCAAATAATAACCGTTCAAGAGAGTTTTCTTTCGATTGCTCGATCGAACGCAGTAAGTTATCGACTGACTTTTCGCCCATTCGTTCTAGCTGAATCAACTCTTCTTTTGTTAAACGGTAAAGGTCTGATACACGAGAGACAAGCTGTTCTTTGAA
Source organism: Bacillus sp. G402 (assembly GCF_051172515.1). Taxonomy (NCBI): domain Bacteria; kingdom Bacillati; phylum Bacillota; class Bacilli; order Caryophanales; family Bacillaceae; genus Bacillus; species Bacillus sp. G402. The sequence goes on along the minus strand of NZ_JBPIZC010000004.1, from coordinate 79,807 downwards.
AAGTTGTGTAATGACTCGCTCGCCTAGCCCATCAATATTCATCGCATTACGAGACACAAAGTGAATGAGTCCTTCACGTATTTGAGCGGGGCATTGTGGATTGATGCACCGAAGCGCAACTTCTCCTTCAATTCTGACCAGCTCACTTTGACACTCTGGACATTCAGTCGGCATGTGAAACGGCTTTTCTTCTCCTGTTCGCTGATCAACAAGGACCCCTGCAACCTCTGGGATAATATCACCCGCTTTTTTGACAATCACTTGATCAAAAAGGCGGATATCCTTCTCTTTGATCAAATCTTCATTATGAAGAGATGCACGTTGCACTGTCGTCCCTGCCACTTTTACAGGCTCAAGAATCGCTGTTGGGGTGATGACGCCAGTACGCCCCACACTTAGTTCAATATCAATCAGCTTCGTCACGACTTCTTCGGCCGGAAATTTGTACGCAACAGCCCAGCGTGGACTTTTTGCTGTGAAGCCTAGTTCTTCTTGCTGTGCCAATGAATTGACTTTAATGACAATGCCATCGATTTCGTATGAGAAATCAGCACGCTTTGTTTTCAGTGTTTCAATGAGGTCGATCACTTCTTCAATGGTTTGGCACATCCGTCTTTCTTTGTTCGTTTTAAAGCCAAGCTCATCGAGAAGATCAAGTCCTGCGCTTTGCGTATTAACACCAATTTCATCAAGCTCCGCTATACTGTAGACGAAGATATCAAGGTTTCGTTTCGCTGCAATTTTCGTATCGAGCTGACGAAGTGAGCCAGCAGCCGCATTACGCGGGTTCGCAAACGGCTCTTCTTCGTTTTGTAATCTTTTTTCGTTAAGGGCTTCAAAAGAAGGTTTTGGCATAAATGCCTCGCCTCTCACTTCAATCGACAGAGGCCGATTGATTTTGAGCGGGATGGAACGAATGGTTTTGAGGTTCTCGGTTATATCCTCACCTGTTGTCCCATCACCCCGCGTGGCACCCCGGACAAACACGCCATTTTCATAACGGAGAGAAACAGCGAGTCCGTCAATTTTCAGCTCGACATTGTAAGCGACGTCGTCACCGACTGCTTGACGAACCCGGCGGTCAAAATCAAGAAGGTCCTGTTCATGAAACGCATTGCCGAGACTGAGCATCGGTGTGCCGTGACGTACTTTTTGGAAGGCGTCTAAAACAGCACCGCCTACTCTTTGCGAGGGTGAATCCGCTGCTTTTAAATCAGGGTATTCTTCCTCCAGAGAGATCAGCTCACGCATCCGCGCATCATATTCAGCGTCAGGAACACTTGGACGATCCAGTGTGTGATATTCGTAGTTGTATTGATTCAAAATCTGGTGTAGTTCCTCGATCCGGCGTTTCGCTGCTTCTTTATCCATCTGCTTCTTCCTTTCACTTCATCCGTTTTGTCAGTCCTATCAGTTTATTGCTTTTCGATTGGCGCAAAGGCGGCAAGGAGACGCTTAATGCCTGTAGGGCTTGGGAAGGCAATATCAAGCTCTGTACTATCTCCACTACCTTTTACACTCACAACCGTGCCAACGCCCCATTTTTTATGAGCGGCTTTATCACCGACAGCCCAGCCAATGCTGCCGCCGCCTGTGTTTTGAATGGTTTGCGTTTGGGGACGTGAGACAGGCCCTCGTCTTTGCGGTCTTTCTCTCGTTTGGCCAAACGGTGTTTTCGTTTCTTTTTTCTCATTTAGGTTGTCCAATAAATCAGCTGGTATTTCTCTGATAAATCGTGATTCCAGATTCATGTTCGTCCGGCCGAATAACGTTCTCATCTTCGCACTTGATAAATAAAGCTCTTCTTCGGCCCGTGTGATCCCTACATAAGCAAGACGGCGCTCTTCTTCCATCTCGGCATCTTCCATTAATGAACGGCTGTGCGGGAAGACGCCTTCCTCCATGCCCATTAAGAACACAACGGGGAATTCCAGCCCTTTTGCGGCGTGAAGCGTCATTAAAATGACCGCATCCTGATCTTCTTCCTCAGCCTCATCCAGCTTATCAATGTCTGCGACGAGGGCGAGGTCTGTCAGGAAGGTGACAAGTGATTTATCTTCATTTTGTTCTTCAAAGTTTTTAGTGACCGATAGAAACTCGTCAATATTTTCTAAACGGCTTTGTGCTTCAATCGTTTTTTCGATCTTCAGCGCTTCACGGTAACCTGTTTTCTCTAGGATTTCTTCCGTTAATTCAGTGACAGATAAATAATCCTGCATGTTTGTCATTTGATCAATGAGCTGTTTGAACTCATCAAGTGCATTGGCTGCTCTTGCACTGAGTCCAATGAAATCCACCTGACCAAGTGCTTCAAACATAGAGAGATCATTCATTTCTGAGTATGCGGCAATTTTATCAACAGAAGTCGCCCCAATTCCTCGTTTTGGTACGTTGACAATGCGTGCAAAACTAATATCGTCATCTGGATTTGCCACAAGGCGTAAGTATGCCAAAATGTCCTTGATCTCTTTTCTGTCATAGAACTTCGTGCCGCCGACGATGTTGTATTGAATGTTCGCCTTCATTAACGTTTCCTCTATGACACGTGACTGGGCGTTCGTTCGATAGAGGATCGCAAAATCAGATAACTTACGCTTGCCGCTCTGATGAAGCTGACGAATCTTGCCAGCGACAAATTGACCTTCACCGAATTCATTATCTGCGCGGTAATAGGCAATCTTCGCTCCTTCGTCATTTTCTGTCCAAAGGTTTTTTGGCTTGCGGTTTGAATTGTTTTGAATGACCGTGTTTGCGGCATTCAGAATACGTTTAGTCGATCTGTAATTTTGCTCAAGCAAAATCACTTCACTGGACGGATAATCTTTTTCAAAGGAAAGAATGTTTGTAATATCCGCTCCACGCCAGCGATAGATAGACTGATCCGAGTCACCGACCACACATATATTTTGAAAACGCTGCGCGAGCAGTTTCACAAGCATGTACTGCGCTCTGTTTGTATCCTGATACTCGTCGACATGAATGTATTGGAATTTTCGCTGATAGTGTTCTAATACTTCAGGGATCCGCTCAAACAGACGAATCGTCATCATAATAAGATCATCAAAATCGAGTGACTGATTTTTGAGTAATCGTTTTTGATAATCTGTATAGACGTCACTGACGACTTGATCGTAAAAGTCACCGGCTGTTTTTGCGTATTCCTCTGCGTCAATGAGTTCGTTTTTTGCACTACTGATTGAACCTAAAATGCTACGTGGATCAAACTTTTTAGGATCAATATTTCGTTCTTTTAAAATGTTTTTAATGACTGAAAGCTGGTCAGATGTGTCTAATATAGAAAAGTTGCGATTCACACCAATACGGTCAATATCGCGTCGTAAAATGCGTACACACATGCTGTGGAACGTAGAAATCCAAATGTCATCCGCACCAGGCCCTAAAATGGCTTGTACACGCTCACGCATTTCTCTTGCTGCTTTATTTGTAAAGGTAATCGCTAAAATATTCCACGGCGCCACATGCTTTTCTGCCATTAAATACGCAATTCGATGCGTGAGCACTCGTGTTTTTCCACTACCTGCTCCTGCCATCAGTAGCAGCGGCCCGTCTGTTGCTTTGACCGCTTCTTTCTGCGCGTCATTCAGCCCTTCTAATAGATGATTCGATATTTCATTCATTTCATTCACCGCCAATTCGAACTTATGTTCTATTTTAACCCGTTTCGTCTTGTTTGACTATGATGACTTTTTCACTGCGTCGACTGTCTTTAACGCTTCTTTAAAATTGTCATAAATGACGTTCCCCACGACGACAACGTCTGCATGCTGTGCAAAGTCTTTCGCCTGCTCTTCGCTTTCAATACCGCCGCCATAAAATAGAACCGTTTCATGTAGCACTGCTTTGGTTTCTTTCACAAGCTCTATGTCTCCAAGCGTTCCACTGTATTCTAAGTAAAAGATGGGCAGTTTCATCAAGTGCTCTGCCACTCTCGCATATGCCCTTACGTCATCTATATCCAGTGCCGTATTTGCCTCTGTCAGCTTAGCCGCTTTACACTCTTCGTTTAAGATGACATATCCTTCCGGCACAATCTCTTCCATTGACATCAAATCACCGTATTCCTTCATCGCATCCTTATGTAGACCAACAATCCAATCAGGATGAGCGCTGTTTAACACAGTGGGGATAAAATACAGGTCAAAGCCAGGCACAATCATCTCATGTGTCGAGATTTCAAGGACACATGGCACAAGAAAGCGGCGCACCTTTGACATCAGTTGCAGCACGTTGTCTTCTGTCACGTTGTCACTGCCGCCAATTAAAATGGCATCCGTACCGGATTCACAAATCGCTTCAAGTTGTTCATCGGAAATCTCTTTATTTGGATCGAGTTTAAAGACATGCTTCCACTCGGTAACATCATACATGAAAAACGTTCCTCCATTCGTTTCATTCCATTTAAATATTATAACAAAATCAGACACCGCAAAAAATGGGTAACCTCCTTCACCTAAAAGTTTCATTCTTTTGAAAATAGTCGATTTTCACTTTAGGCGAGGTGAATGGAGACTATATGAAAGCTCCACTTCAAGAGGAGCTGAGGGAGATCAATAGATGGATACTGAACTGAAATGAGATCTACTTCATCTCATCACATGATATTATACATGAAAGGAACATTTGACTATCGATCAAGCAGGTGAATGATTTGAAAAGAACCATCACATATGATCAAACGATCGACATCGGATACATCTATCTCATCCCGCCTCGAATCGGGACAATCAAAGAAACCATTGAATTAGACGTGAATGAATGTGTGAACGTAGACATCGACAAAGAGGGCCGAGTGGCTGGGCTGGAGTTATTTGCAGAAGAAGCCAAGGTGTTGAAGCACACACCCGTTTATGAGGACGAGCTTTCGTTACGTTTTACGGATCAGGAAGTTCTCTCAACCTATCATTTATCGGGCATTGAATTTCTTTTCTCGACGCCTGATCACAATGGACTGATTGGTTTTACCATTGTCGATCCTCTTAAATATCATGTCAAAAGAAAGACAAGAAAAAACCGTTTTGATTGATTCAAAACGGTTTTTTAAAGCTATTGTCTCACTTCATTAAAATAATGAACAGATGTCATGGCCCCTTCATCGACCATCTTGTTGTCTTGAATATCTAACGGATCAGGGTGTCCAGCTTTTTCAGGAACCTTTTCATCTGATCGGAACATGCTTGCCCATTTTTTGAGATGCTGTTTATTTTTCACTGCTAATAACACTGCACCACCAACCCCTAATCCTGCAAGTACATACGCATTCGGACGCTTATTCATGTATGTTCCCTCCCCTTATGATCTTATTTGTAAGTTACCCCGCCTTTTCATTTCTAAACGTCACAATCTGTTGAAGTGGTTTCTCTTTCAATGAAAAGTGGAATAACAACAGTAATGATAGAGAAAAGAGGGGATTTTCGTGACAACAACTTTCATTGTCATTGGCGCATTATTAGTGATTTTTTTCATCATACCAATCATTTTATTCATCTGGATTTGGATGCGAGATGAAAAACAGGAAGAGCATTCTGTCCTACGAAATTATCCGATCATTGGAAAATTGCGGTTTATTTTTGAAAAAATAGGACCTGAGCTTCGTCAATATCTGTTTCTAAATGATCGAGAGGAGCTTCCTTTCTCAAGAAGAGAATACGAGCAGGCCGTCATGTCTGGAAAATACAACAGCCGGACAATGGGATTTGGTTCAAAACGTGATTTTGACAAGCCAGGTTATTACATTCGAAACGTCCTCTTTCCAAAGCAGCGAGATGAGTTACGCATCGATCAATCTGAAAAAATCCAAACAAAAGTGTATCAGATCGATCAAGACAATTTACTGAGAAGAAGTGAACATACCAAAGAGGTCGAAGCAAAACCTTACTATCTCCATCAAGAAGATGTACAAATCATTGGTGAACATACGTGCCAAAAACCCTTCCGCGTCAAAGGATTAATCGGTCAATCAGCCATGAGTTACGGCTCCTTAGGCGACCGGGCCATTACAGCATTATCCTCAGGATTAAAGATGGCTGGCGGTACGTGGATGAACACAGGTGAAGGCGGGCTTTCTCCCTATCACCTCAAAGGCGGAGCCGATATTATATGCCAGATTGGGCCTGGTCTATTTGGCGTGAGAACAGAGGATGGCGCTTTTTCCTTTGAAGAGTTTAAGAAAAAAAGCGAGCATGAGGAAGTCAAAGCCTTTGAGCTGAAGCTGGCTCAAGGAGCTAAAACACGCGGCGGACACATTGACGGTGAAAAGGTCACCGAAGAAATTGCAAGCATCCGTAAATTGCCGCCCCACCAATCCATTGACAGTCCAAATCGATTTGAGATGTTCCACTCCATTCCTGATATGTTTGATTTCATTGAACAGTTGCGAAATATAGGCGGAAAGCCTGTCGGCATCAAGCTTGTGGTCGGACATAAAGAAAACATTGAGGAACTTGCAGCGTACATGAAAAAAAGCGGAAAGCATCCTGATTTCATTACAGTAGATGGTGGAGAAGGCGGCACTGGTGCATCCTTTCATGAATTGGCAGATTCCGCAGGGCTGCCGATTTTCACGGCACTTCCAATGGTTCATCAAATATTGAAGGAATACGGTGTCAGAGATCAGGTAAAACTCTTTGCTTCTGGCAAACTTCTCTCACCTGATAAAATTGCGATTGCCCTTTCCATGGGTGCTGACTTTGTCAATATCGCACGGGGACTCATGTTTTCAGTCGGATGCATCCGCGCACAAGTATGCCATACGAATAAATGCCCAGTCGGGGTCGCAACAACTGATCCAAAGCTGCAAAAGGGTTTATCCATTGAAGAAAAGAAATACCGAGTCTGCAATTATATCCTGTCCCTTAGAGAAGGTTTGTTTAATTTATGCGCAGCAGCTGGAATTGAATCACCTATTCATTTTAACGAAAAACATATTATTTTTAGACAAGAAAACGGCCAGACAAGTGAAGTCCCTATGTTCGCAGGCACAGAGCAGTCTGTCTAGCTTAAAAAGGTCCGCAGTATGAAACGAAAGACTCAACAAATCATACAAGAAATGAACGCAAATACGCAGTCGTTTCCGGCGAATGTTTCTGACTACTGGCATCTGCCTCTACCAATGGGATTTATCTGTTGCACAAAATATGCGAACCATCGGTTTTAAGGAAGTAATCACTGATGACGATGAAGTGTCCTATGAAGGTGAACGATGGTTTATGGGAGAACTTGATGACATCAAATAGAGCCATTTCAAATGAAATGGCTCTACTTGTTCAACTTCAAAACGACAAATCATAAAGAATGTTTGCAGTGAAAGCTGCTTTATTTTGTTTCGTCCGTTGCTTGTTGCTCTGCTACGCGGTCAAGTGCCATCGTATAGGCATCATTTCCGTAGTTCAAGCAGCGTTTGACACGTGAGATGGTTGCAGTGCTTGCACCTGTCTCCGTCTCAATTTTATGATACGTGTTTCCCTCGCGAAGCATACGTGCTACTTCAAGACGCTGTGATAAAGATTGGATTTCATTGATGGTGCACAAATCATCAAAAAATCGATAACATTCTTCCAGGTCTTTAAGGGATAAGATGGAGTTGAATAGCTGATCTAAGCTTTTGCCCCTTAATTTATCAATTTGCATCTTTATACATCTTCTCCTTTACTATTGGCACACCGCTCCGCACTGACTTTTCCTAGAAAGCGGTATCTTTCCTGACTCATTTTTTTCAACCTCAGCAATGAGCTTTGAACGAATCATGACAGGTTTGGTTCTACGCTGAAAATGCCATCAGGTTCTTTCGTAAGCCGAAGCTTCTTTATCGTAAACAAATTCGACAAGTTTTGTCATATTCCTTGTGCGACAATCTGACAAACTTGTTTGCCTCCGATATCTAGAACACTTCTGCTCTGTTAAGTCTTTCTCTAAAAAAAAGTATGTGTAGAAAGCTTGGCGAGACGACAAACCTGCGCCCCGCCTTGCTTAATTATTCAAAATATGTTGGTCGGCCAGCGTAACCGACAGATTCATTTTACAATTGGGCACTTCATTCGTCATGTCAAAGCCCTATGCTTTGTCACCATATCTAGCAGCGAAGAGATCCATTGCTCACTCCTGCCCTATAACAGCGGTCAGAAATCTAGCAAATATGATACAGCTCCACTCTGTTATATTTTAACGCATTATAGACGGAAAGAGTACAGTTTTTTTCATGACATCAAATATTCCTCTTGGTGTCACTCGAATATACGGCAAGTGTGTGCTTTGGAAAAAGACAAGTGTATCAATTGGGCAGTCAAATGGATACCCGCGCTCAATGAGTAGCTCGCGTAACGTTTGCTCCTGCTGAAGAACCGTTTCAAACGGTTCAGCTGATGCACAGCCTGATAATTGCAGCGGGATTTCATGCAAAATCTTTCCGTTTTCTGTGAGCACGATTCCTCCGCCAATTTCTTTCATTCGCTTATGAGCAAGCATCATATCATCTTTATTTTTCCCAATCACTAAAATGTCACCAGTGGTTGAAAATGAGCTGACAAACCCTTGCACCTTGTTTGCAAATCCTTTTAACATTGTGTTCACGCGCCACTCGCCTTTTCGATCAATCAGGCTGAAGAAGCTTTGATCATGGTCACAGGACAGCTGATTGACAGAGTTATCAATCTCCACTGTATAAGGCTCCATGATGACAGAATTTCGCATTTTGACACCAAGAGGCATTGAGAATTGCAAGTCACTCATTGTCAGGTCATAGCTTAAATCTAATGGTTCAAGCCCGCCATTTTCCCATTTTGTCTCTTGGAATTGATGCTGGTTCTCCCCTTCTAATTTCAGGATTATCCCTTTAGAAATCACCGTTTCTGGATTTGGATTCATCGGATCATCTAAAATATTCAAAGAAGCCAATCGGCCAGGACCGACCACGCCTAATAAGTCATCAATTTGATAGTATTTCGCAATGTTAAAAGTCGCCATATTGTACGCATCAATAGTAGGCACGCCTTCTTCAAGGGCAATGGAAATGAGACGATTGATCATGCCTTCTTCATAAAAGTGAGGCGCTGATCCATCTGTTGTATAGAAAAAGTGATCGTAGTGCCTAAAGTCACGCTCATGCAATTCCCTTAAAATGTTCACTAAATCTGGGCGGATGGAAGAATGACGCAAGGACACATGATAACCTAGAGACAAGCGTTTGAGCACATCATCTGCATTCATTGCTTCATGATCACTGTCCGCTCCAAACAGCTTCATTTTTGTTAGCGTTTTCTCAGAAGCCCCAGGGAAATGCCCTTCAATTCGTTTTCTCTGCTTCTTCGTTTCTTGCATGCAATATAAAATGAGATCATCACCGTCCATTAATCTTGGCCAGCTCGTTAATTCGCCGCCTTGTAGGACGTCGGGATGATCAATCCATTCTTTCCGATAGTTAATAGGGAGCATCTCATCTTCATACCTGACCTCGGTTTGAAGATCGTATCTGGACCACCAGAAATACTGAAATGGCTGCTTTTTTAATTCGCATAGAGTGGAAAGCGCTTTCTTTTCATTGCTTTGCAAAAGAAGAAATAAGTTATCGCTGACCATCGTTGTTGTGCCAAATTGAGACACATATTCTGCAAGTGATTGGGGATTATAAATATGGAACGGATGCGCGTGAGGTTCAATATACCCCGGCACAATGTATTTACCTTCACAATCAATCACACGTTTAGCTGATTTATTTTGAGGAAGCTCTGCTCCGACATAAACAATTCGATCATCATGTATCCAAATATTTGCCTTCACCCATTGCTTCAAAAACGGGTTTAGCACGAGTCCATTCGTTAAAAGGAGTGTTGGAACTATTTTTGAGTCGACTACATCGATTTGTGTGCGGATGTCATTGTTTCTCCAATTAAAAGTACGTTCGGACATTCACATACTCTCCTTCATTTGTATTAGCCCTATCGTAACATAACGAACCACGTTACGCATTAATGAAACGTTACAATTTCTTGAAATCACACTTAAAATAATTTAAAAAAGGAGAATCACTTGCAATGAAACCTAATCTTGGCTTAATGGAAGCGCTCATGAGAATTGCCTGCGGAATGACGATATGTACTGTAGCTGGATCCTTATATGCTCGAAAACCATGGAGTAAAATGCTGCTTTTTGGCATCATGCTCGGTGGATTAAAATTGGGTTCTGGTATTCTTCGTTTTTGTCCAGTGACCTATATGTGTGAACAGCAGAATACACATAAAGAGAAGGCTGAGTAGACAGCCTTCTTTTTTTGTGTGTGAATCATTCCGCTGCTTCGCACCATTTGACCAACGTACCAGCAATGATTTCTGCTGCTTCAATGACATGTTTGATCTCAATAGATTCATTCGGGAAATGGGCAAGCTCTGTCGTTCCAGGTCCAAACACAATGATTGGGATATCCGCTGCTTGTGACAGTAATCCGCCGTCTGTCCCCCAAGGGGCGGCTTCTACCTTTGGCGGGTGCTGCATGACCTCTTCATATTGTTCCTTCAATAGACCTAAAAGCGGGTGATCAGAGTCGATTGACCCTGGAAGCCACCTAGCACCAAACCACTCCACCTCCACTGGATGTTCTTGAAACCAATCATCCTTTTCAGCGAGTCCAGTCATCCAATTTTCTAATTCCTTCTCTGCCTGCTCAACTGTCTCACCTGGCATCACACCAAGCCTGCCTTCCATTGTGACAAGATCTGCGACAGAGGACGGCCAATCACCGCCTTGAATTTTCCCAATGTTGATTGGAATTGGAATCGGAATATGCTGAAACAGCGGCTCCGTCACTCGCTGATTTCTTTCTTTTTCTAGTGCCGCTATATGAGAAAGGACCACCGTGCTCTTTTCAATAGCAGAAACACCGTGATACCTTGTTCCGCCATGAGCTGCCCTTCCTTTAATATGCAACCTAAACCACTTTGACCCTTGCTGAATCGGAAAAATGTTCATATGACTTGGCTCTGGAATGATGGCAGCATCCGCTGTGTACCCTTTCAATATTGCTGCAAGTGTGCCTGCTCCGCCGCTTTCCTCTTCGACGACACTATGAAACACCACATCTCCTTTCAGGGGAATCTGAAGCGCATGCAGTGCCTCAAGCGCAAAGAGTAAAGAAACGTTTCCACCTTTCATATCTGTTGCCCCGCGTCCATAAAGTCTCCCGTTTATGATATGCCCGCTGTAAGGCGGATATGTCCATTGATTCGTATCTCCTGCCGGAACCACATCTACGTGCCCGTTTAATAAAATTGATTTGCCGCCACCTTTTCCTTTCAATCGCCCAGCAACATTGGGACTCCCTTGAAAAGATCGGCGCGGGGAATAAAAATAAGGATGCTCTAGTAATTCATCGCCGCCAATTTCCCAAACGTCTACATCAAAGCCAATGGCGGACAGTTTATTGGCCACGATCTGCTGAACCTCTTCTTCATTTCCTTGGGTGCTGTCACATTGCACCATTTGCTGAAGAAGCGTAATGGCTTCATCCTGATGCTCTTTCATCCAGTTTCTGATACGTGTCATTGGCTGCAAGTCGTTCATCCTTTCTACACAACAGATTTGACATCAGGCGCTAAAATTAATGGCGCTTCAGTCGCCCTTATGACATCTTCCGGCTGAAATGGCGGCATGACTTCACGTAAAATGAGTAGCTGAGACTTAACCTCAATGACCGCCATATCCGTAATAATCAAATCGACACACGCTTTAGCGGTTAACGGCAATGTACAAGCCGTTTTCACTTTAGATCGACCGTGTTTATCCAGATGGCTCATCACCACCACCACTTTTTTCGCTTTTTGCGCCAGCTCAATCGCTCCGCCCATACCCGGTACTCTTTTCCCCGGTACAATCCAGTTGGCAAGATCCCCTTTACTGCTTACTTCAAGTGCACCCAAAATCGTCATATCCAGCATACCTTTTCGAATGATGCCAAAAGCAGTCGTACTGTCCATGTACGAGCCGCCCTTTGTCAACGTAATGGGAAAACCACCGGCATTGCACAAATTCGGATCTTCTTCCCCTTGCAGAGGCGAGGCACCTGCCCCCATAATGCCGTTTTCTGCATGCAGCCACACCTCGTAATGTGATGGAATGTAATCTGCTGCTAGGGTCGGAATGCCGATCCCAAGATTCACAATCATGCCATCTTCAATTTCTTGTGCTGCTCTTTTAGCAATGCGGTGTCTTAAATCGATGTCTCCCATGCCCATGTCCAGTTCACTCCTTTTGATTGCACGATTTGATTCACAAATACGCCTGGCGTCACGATTTCTTCTGGATCGAGCTGCCCCGCTGCCACAATTTCTTCTGCCTCCGCAATGGTCCAGTCTCCTGCCATCGCCACAATCGGATTTGTATTCCGTGCGCTTTTATCAAAAATGAGGTTTCCCACTTCATCTGCTTTGTAGGCATTGACGATGGCAATATCCGCTGTGAGCGCAGGCTCCAACATATAATTCTTCCCATTCAGCTCAACCAATTGTTTCTCATCGAGATTCAGGCTATCCATCCCAACATCTGTCACAATGCCCGCCAGCCCCATTCCGCCTGCTCTGATTTTTTCTGCAAGAATGCCCTGCGGGTAAAAATGAACGTCTAATGTACCAGCCTGCATTTTCTGTCCCGCAATGGGATTTGAGCCGATATGAGAGGCGATGATTTTTTTCACTCTTCCTTCTGTGATGAGCCTGCCCACACCAATTTGCGGGAAACCTGCATCATTTCCGATCAATGTCAGATCTTGAATATTTGCTTCCAAAATGGCATCAATCAACGATGGTGGTGAACCCACGCCGCCAAATCCGCCAAACATGATGGTCATGCCATCTTTTAATCGCGTCATCACTTCATCCAAACCCACAGTTTTGTTCATGTTCGTTCCTCCTTACATAGCAGATGGGAAAAATCCTCGATTGATCACTTCTTGTTCGACTTGTGTGATGGTCTGCCCGAATAAATCAATGAGTTCATCCATTTCCTGCTGTGTGATGGAAAGCGGCGGTGCGATCATAACCGCTGCGCCTCCGACTCCATCCTCTCCAGCGCTTGCTGGATACACCAGCAGTCCATTTTGTTTTGCCGTTTCAACAACGAGATTGGTTATCTGGGCATGTGCTGGAAATGGCGTTTTGGATAAACGATCTGCGACAAACTCAATGCCAATAAGCAATCCCTTCCCTCTTACATCCCCTATGATGGAATGGGCTACTTGCAGATCTTTTAAAGCATTCATCATGTATCGCCCAGAAAGGTCAGCCCGGTCGGGAAGCTGATGTTTTTTCATATATCGAATGACCGCTAATGAAACGGCTGCTGAAAGCGGATTGGCACTATATGTGTGCCCTGCCATGACAGAGCCGGAGCCGCTGATAATCGGTACCATCACACGATCCGTTGAGACAACTGCTGCAATTGGAGAATAACCTGCGCTCATGCCCTTTCCAAGAACCATGATATCTGGTACCGTACCCCAATGTTCCATTGCAAACATTTTTCCAGTTCGTCCAAAGCCCGTCATGACTTCATCTGCGATCATTAAAATGTCGTTTTCTTCACAGACACGCTTCATCGCTTCGAAATATCCGTCTGGTGGCAGGAGCGCCGCTCCCGCTGCGCCAACAATCGGTTCAGCAATCAATGCGGCGATCCTCTCTTTTCCTATACGCTGGATGACGGTTTTAAATTCCTGAACATACCACTCGACCTGCTTGCTGTCTTCCTTTGGCAGCCATGACCGGTAGCTATAGGGCGGAGACAGCACTGGGTGCTTTTCAAGCAGTGGTTCAAAGCGCTCTCTCCTTGCAATATGACCTGACATTGACAGCGCCCCTAATGTAATACCGTGGTAACTCATCCATCTTGAGATGATATGATTTTTTTCCGTCTTCCCCTGCTCTTGCCAATGCTGAATCGCCATTTTCATAGCAGTTTCCGTTGCCTCTGAACCGCTCCCTACAAAAAAAGACCAGTTCAGATCACCTGGGCAAAGTGTACTCAATTCATACGCTAGTTCTTCCGCTGGTTCATTCGTAAATTGTGATCTGTACGTAAAGCTCACCTTGTTCGCTTGCTCCGTCATCGCATCAATAATCTCTTGTATGCCATGTCCAATACTTGCCGTGACTGCCCCTGATGAGCCATCTATATATTTTTTTCCGTCCCGATCATATAAATAAATCCCCTCTCCTCTCACAGCCACAGGATATTGCTGATTTAACATCGGTTTGATTAAGTAATCCCGGGTCTCCACTTTGTCATTCCTCCCTCTCTTGTCAGCAGCTGCACTTTTCTTTTTACATGAATCGCAAGAAAATTTTGTATACTTGGTATAAGATTAGCTTAATCAAGAGGGCAGTCATCCTCCATTCGCCATATGCCTGAATTTCACGCGTGTTTTTTATACATGGTGTATAAGAGTGTTCAAAAGGAGGTCATGAGTCTATGGCGATTCTCGTCAAAGATGCACTCTCGCTCGATATGATGAAAGAAACCAAACTGCTTGCTGGAGAAAATGGACTGGATCGTCTTATCCAGTGGGTGACCATTGTGGAAATTATTGAGGACACGTCTAGACTTTCCGAAGGAGAATTACTTGTTACAACTGGATTTGGACTGACAGAAAATAAAGAAAGACGCATCCGGCTTGAAAAATTGATTCAATCTCATCGTCTTTCAGCCATTGCCATCTATAAAGGCGTGTACTTAACGGAAATTCCCGCATCACTCATTGAAGCCGCCGAAAATAGCGGTATTCCGCTCATCGAGATTCCGCCCCATGTCAATTTTTCAGACATCACAAAAGCCGTTCTAGAACAAATCGTCAGCAGTCAGCTCCATCAGCTCAAATATTCTTCTGCGATTCATCAAAGACTGACCCATTTAAATGTGAGCAATAAAAATGTCACGCAAATTACGGATGAACTGGCACATCTCACAGCAGCAAATATCGTGGTGCTGGATGTGTTTTTGCACCAAACAGCAGCTCATCTCGAAACAGACGAAGTGACCTATTCTCCTGCTTTTGGCTTTCTAACAGATGACGAACCGATTGAAACCTCTTCTCTGCTCAAGCAGGCAGAGGAAAAAGGTCGGCTCGTCTATGACACATATGGTGCGTTTGTTCTAGCGGCATGCCCCGTGATTGCAATGGGGGATATTTTCGGGTTCATTGTGGCGTTAAAGAAAAAAGAGACGTGGCACCATCTCGATGCCATCGCCATTGAGCATGCCGGTGCGGTGTATGCGATTGAATGGTTGAAACAAAAAGCCATTCAAGATACAGAAAACCAAATGCAGGGGCATTTATTGGATGATATGCTGCAACAGCAATACACAGAAGAAAGTTATGTCATCGAACAAGCAAGAAAGCTGCAATATGATATGAGTGAGGAACAAGTCGTCATCTACTTTCAATTTCAGCATCAGCACACACAGCTCGATCATCAAATGGTGCAGCGCCTATCCCAATTGCTCACATCCATTTTTGAACGCAGACAAATTCCTTTTTTATTAAAGGCAAGGCTTGATTCCATTTTCGTCTTGACGCCTGCAGGGAAAAGCACGTATCAAGAAACAAATTGGTATCGCGCATCAGAAGAATGCTGCAGTACTTGGTCTTATTTTTTCCCCGTCCATCCCATTGTGATTGGTATTGGAAGAGCCTACGACCAGATCAGTCTCTTTGCCAAAAGTGCAAAAGAAGCCCAGTATGCAGCAAGGCTTCTTCCTCTTTTGAAAACAGATGACAGCATCATTCATTATCAGAAGCTCGGTCTATATGGAATGCTGCTTGAAATGAACGAAGCCGGAATGAATTTGCATGACTTTTACGTGGAGCTGTTAAGCCCGCTGCTTTATACAAAAAAACAAGGAGCTGACCTCATTCATACACTCGAAGTGTATTTGGCACATAATGAAAATATTCAAAAGTCAGCGGGGGAATTGTTTATTCACCGGCATACGTTAAGCTACCGGTTGAAACAAATTGAAACGAGAACAGGCTGCAGCCTCAAATCCACTGATGATCGGATGAAGCTGCAGCTAAGTATTATGGCGTACCGCCTATCTGGTCTGCTTGATCAGATGAGAACCATTTCATGATTCATTTGGCGTTTTGACCCATAGATTCATATCTTCAATTTTGTCAAAAATATAGCAGTTGTTTTGAAAGCGTCCGGTGTATGTATACCCGAGCTGATAAAATACTTGATTCATTCCATAGGACAGTGCACGGGCGAGAGAATAAAAGACATAAATGTGCATGGATTGAAGCTCTTGTTCGAGGGCTAGAATCAAATGATGCATGAATCCTAGTTTTCTGTATGTGGGAAGGGTTGCACAATCTGTTAATTCTGCATGACCATACGGTACATTGATTTCAGCAGAAGCGGCACTTACAAGTTGACCGTCATGTTCAACGGCATAAAAAACCGTCCCTTCCTCCATTACCTTTCGGATGTAATCTGGCTCATTCATTGGTGTGGGGTACGTTTCAAAGACCGTATCATAGAGCGCTGCCAGCTTGTGCACATCCTCTGGACCGGCTTTCCTCATCACATACTCATCCTGCCACACGCCTTGATTTTTTTTAATCGGCTTTTCTTGAATAGACGTAACGATTTCATCTTCCTTCAGCCAAAACGGGCTGTTCATTCGATCTTCGGTCAGAAAGAGCGACATGCCGTATGCATCACTTCCGAGGAAATAATGAGAAAACACACCTTCAAGCCGAAAGCCTTTTGCTAAAAAAAGCGGCATATGCTCACGCCTTACTTTTACAATGACCTTAGACGCCTTGCAGTCCGCCGCTTCCTGAAGCACGGACTGAATCACATCCTGCACCCTGCCGCTATAGTCATCCAAACGAATTCGCTCATTAAATGGATCCATACAGATCAAAGCAGAAAAACGCTCGTTTGCAAGTTTCTTCAATTGCACCATACACTCATTCCCCTCTTAGCTAATGAAAAACTTCCAAATTAAAAATGAAGAAATAGCAATGCCAGAAAAAATGGATAGGATCATATAACTAATGGCTACGCCTTTTTTCAATTTATTCTGCTTAATGGCAGTCACCATGATGTTATTTATAGTTATGAGATATAAAATAAGCATGACGTTTGCAAAGATGATAAATGCTTTGATTTCCATGTTTCCTCCCTAAATTTATTCGTAATCCCATACTACTTCTTCATAACCTGCCCGCATCCCTCTATGAACAGAAGAAGAAAAAACACCTTTCCATCTCGTCAGATAGAAAGGTGTTTTGATTAGACGTTTTTCCCCGCAGCCTTCAGCGCACGGGCGCCAATGTCACGGCGATAAAATAAACCTGGCTGAATGATTTCTTCAACCGCTTCATACACTCTTGATCTTGCCGCTTCAAATGTGTCGTCAAATGCGGTCACATTTGCTACACGGCCGCCATTTGTGACGAATTGATCGTTTTCCTTTTTCGTTCCTGCATGGAAGGTGACGACATCAGAGACCGTTGTTTGCAAAGCACCGATTGGTGTGCCTTTTGCGTAGTCTTCCGGGTATCCTTCTGATGCCAGAACGACACTGACAGCGGCTGTGTCTTTCCACTGCAAGTCCACATCTTTTCCATCTAGAATGTCGAGGAATACTTGGACTAGATCTGATTCAAGACGAGGGAGCACTACTTGCGTTTCAGGGTCGCCAAAGCGTGCATTGAACTCAATGACTTTTGAGCCTTCTGGTGTTAGCATTAAGCCTGCATATAAAATGCCTGTAAACGAACGCTCTTCCTGCACCATCGCGCGAGCTGCTGGTTTGACTACGTCTTCCACCGCTTTTTGTACCACTTCATCTGAAATTTGTGGAACCGGTG
Source organism: Bacillus sp. G402 (assembly GCF_051172515.1). Taxonomy (NCBI): domain Bacteria; kingdom Bacillati; phylum Bacillota; class Bacilli; order Caryophanales; family Bacillaceae; genus Bacillus; species Bacillus sp. G402. The sequence goes on along the minus strand of NZ_JBPIZC010000004.1, from coordinate 61,929 downwards.
AATAAGCACCCATCCCGCCGGTGTTTGGTCCTTTGTCATCTTCAAATGCCCGTTTATGATCCTGTGCGATCACCATCGGATACACCTTTTCTCCATTGACAAAGGCCATCAGAGAAAACTCTTCACCTGTTAAAAATTCTTCAATGACAACCGATGCACTCGCATCGCCAAACTTTTCGTCCTCTAAAAAGTCATGCAGGCAGTTGATTGCCTCTTCAAGCGTCATTGCCACAGTCACACCTTTTCCTGCTGCAAGCCCATCTGCTTTAATGACAATTGGGGCACCCTTTTCTTCCACATATGCCTTCGCTTCTTCAAACGATGTAAAAGTGGCGTAAGCGGCTGTCGGGATCTCATAATTTTTCATTAAGTCCTTTGCAAATTCTTTTGAGCCTTCAATGACTGCGGCTTTTGCATTCGGTCCAAATACCTTTAGACCTGCTTCTTCAAATGCATCGACGACACCTGCAATTAAAGGAACCTCTGGACCGACAATTGTTAAGCCAATGTTATTGTCTTTTGCAAAACGAATTAACGCCTCATGATCGCCTTCGTCGATCGGTACAAGCTTTGCTGCGTCTGTCATTCCATCATTGCCGGGTGCGACAAATACTTGGCTGACAAGTTCGCTTTGATTCACTTTCCATGCGATGGTATGCTCTCTTCCGCCTCTGCCGATAATTAATACGTTCACACTGTCATCCCCTTAATGTTTGAAATGTCTAACGCCAGTGAAGACCATGGCGATGCCGTATTCATCTGCTTTTTGGATCGATTCTTCATCACGAATGGAACCACCTGGCTGGATGATCGCTGTGACGCCTGCCTTTGCAGCAGCTTCCACTGTATCGCCCATTGGGAAAAATGCATCAGAACCTAGTGCACTGCCTTTTGCCTTTTCACCTGCTTGCTCAATCGCAATGTTAGCCGAGCCAACACGGTTCATTTGACCAGCACCAATACCTGCTGTCATTTGATCCTTCGCTAGAACGATGGCATTTGATTTCACATGTTTGACGACTTTCCAAGCGAGCTTTAAGTCTTTCCATTCGTCTTCAGTCGGCTCTCTTTTCGTTGGAATAGAGATCGTTGCTTCCTCTAAGCCGTATGTGTCGATATCCTGAACGAGCAATCCACCATGAACACTTGTGAGCTGCTTTTCTTTTTTCCCAAGACCTGCTTCTACATCTAATGTTAGTAGACGAAGGTTCTTTTTCGCTGTTAGCACATCAAGTGCTTCTTGGCTAAACGATGGTGCGATGACGATTTCTAAGAAAATCGTATGGAGCACCTCAGCCGTTTGCTTGTCTACTTCACGATTAAGCGCCACAATGCCGCCGAAAATAGATGTTTCATCTGCTTTAAATGCACGATCAAATGCTTCTGCAATCGTTTCTCCTGTCCCAACACCACATGGGTTCATATGCTTTACAGCCACAGCCGCTGGCTCCGTAAATTCACGTACAATTTGAAGTGCTGCATCTGCATCTTTGATGTTGTTGTAGGAAAGTTCTTTTCCATGTAATTGCGTTGCAGTAGCTAAAGAGCCTTTGCTTGGAAGCGCATTTTCATAGAACGTCGCCGCTTGGTGTGGGTTTTCTCCATAACGAAGAGATTGCTTTTTCTCAAATGTGACTGTGAACTGTTCTGGCTCTGTTTCGCCAACAAAGTTCGTTAAGTAATCCGCAATCAGGGCATCGTAAGCAGCTGTATGACGGAATACTTTTGCTGCAAGCTCACGTTTTTTCTCTAGTGAGACGCCGCCTTCTTTAATTTGTTGAACGACAGAATCATAATCACGCGGGTCTACAATCACAGTGACGTCCTGATGGTTTTTAGAAGCAGCACGAAGCATACCCGGTCCGCCAATATCAATGTTTTCAATCGCTTCTTCATACGTGACATCGTCTTTAGAAATGGTCTCTTTGAATGGATATAGATTCACAACGACAAGATCAATCGGCTGAATGCCGTGCTTTTCAATCTGTGCCATATGCTCATCGTTTTCTCTCACTGCTAACAGTCCACCGTGAATGTTCGGATGAAGTGTTTTGAGTCGTCCGTCCATGATTTCTGGGAAGCCAGTCACTTCAGAAATACCAATGACATCAATGCCGTTCTCTTGAAGAAGTTTGTGTGTACCACCAGTTGAAATCACTTCAACGCCAAGTTCTGTTAGTTCTTTCACAAAAGGTACAAGATTTGTTTTATCGGAAACACTGATTAATGCGCGTTTGATCGTCATGCCTTTGTCACCTCATTAAGATAATTCTAAAAGTGATTTGATCACTTTTGGATATAGTGTATGTTCTAATTCATGCATTCTTTTTTCAATGGATTCAAGGTCTTCCCCTTGTTCAATATGAATGGCTGCTTGATCAATAATCGGGCCGGTATCCATGCCTTCGTCGACATAATGAACCGTGATACCAGCCACTTTGACTCCTGCTTGATAGGCTTGTCCAATCGCATCGAGTCCAGGAAATGCTGGCAATAAAGAAGGGTGGATATTCACGATTTTCCCTCTAAATGCATCAAGCAATGTCGGACCGATCAGTCGCATATACCCAGCGAGGAAAATCCATTCCACTTCATGCAGCTTCAGCTGTTCAATGATGGTTTGCTCAAAAGCGGCTTTACTCGGGAAAGCCTTCGGCGTAAAAGAAAAGGACGGAATGCCCTCTTTCTCTGCCCGCTCCAGCACCTTCGCACCCGGTTTATCACAGATCACAATGGCGGCTTTTGCCGGCCACTGTTCTTCTTTTAACGTATCAATAATGGCTTGAAAATTTGTCCCGCTTCCAGAGGCGAAGATCGCAAACTTTTTCATGAGAGGCTTCCACCACCGAAAGTGACGCCTTCTCCTTTTTGAACTCGTCCGATAAGGAAGGCTTTCTCTCCGTCTTGTTCAAGTCCGCTGATCACATCGACGAGATCATCCTCTTTGACGGCTAGGACAAAGCCGATGCCCATATTAAATACATTGAACATCTCTTCTGCTTTTAATTGCCCTTTTTCTTGGATAAAGGAGAAAATAGGTGGAACTGGCCATGAGCCGTTATCAATCTCAACACCAAGTCCTTCAGGTAGCATACGTGGTAAATTCTCAATAAATCCGCCGCCTGTCACATGTGCCATACCGTCAACTTTGCCAGCTTTCACTTGTTTAAGAACAGGCTTGACATAAATCTTCGTCGGTTCAAGCAGCTCTTCTCCAAGTGGTCTTGTAAAAGGTTCATACGTATGGTGAAGGTCTAGACCTGCGTCTTCAAGCAATACTTTTCGTACAAGAGAATAGCCATTGCTATGAATTCCGCTAGAGCTGAGTCCAATCAGCAAATGCCCTTCCTTGATGTCCTCTCCTGTGACGATTTCATCTTTTTCAACGACACCTACAGAAAATCCAGCAATATCATATTCTTCTTCTGTGTAAAGACCCGGCATTTCTGCTGTCTCTCCGCCGACAAGCGCTGAACCAGACTGCTCGCATCCGTCAGCTACACCTTTGACGATGGATTCAATTTTCAAAGGATCTGCTTTTCCAACTGCTAAGTAATCTAAGAAAAAGAGCGGCTCTGCCCCTTGTGCAAGTACATCGTTCACACACATAGCAACAGCATCTACACCGATCGTATCGTGTTGATCCATTAAAAAAGCGAGCTTTAATTTCGTACCAACACCATCTGTTCCTGAGACAAGTACGGGCTTTTTATATGGCAGTTCAGATAAATCAAACATACCGCCAAATCCGCCTAGAGCCCCCATGACACCTGCTCTTTTTGTACGTTCTACGTGTGTTTTCATTCGTTTAACGGCTTCGTATCCTGCTTCGATGTCGACACCGGCGTTTTTATATGCTTCTGACATCCCATTCACTCCTTTTATCTGCTTGTCTTTCATGTATTTTCGGCAGAATGAAAGAGCAGCATATCAAATCACGTTGACTGCTGCTCCATTATTCGATTATTTCGTCAGGACTGTTTCCTTCACATGAGGAAGGACAGTATCTTCATAAATTTCGGTCGGGTATTTTCCAGTAAAGCATGCTAAACACTGACCGCGCTGTGGATCATCATACTTTCTGCCAATCCCGTCCATTAAACCGTCTACAGATAAAAATGCAATGGAGTCTGCACCGATTTCCTGTCTAATTTCTTCCACTGAATGAGATGACGCAATCAGCTCTTCGTGTGTAGACGTATCAATTCCATAAAAACACGGATGAGCAATTGGCGGTGAACTGATGCGTACATGCACTTCCGTCGCACCCGCTTCTCTTAGCATCGTCACAATTCGGCGGCTTGTTGTTCCTCGTACGATGGAATCATCCACCATGACGACACGTTTGCCTTCGACCACCCCGCGCACAGCAGACAGCTTCATGCGTACGCCCTGCTCACGCAATGCTTGAGACGGCTGAATAAATGTCCGGCCGACATAACGGTTTTTAATTAAACCTAGCTCATATGGAATACCTGTTGCTTCGGCATAGCCAATCGCTGCAGAAATACTGGAGTCTGGCACACCTGTCACGACATCTGCTTCGACATGTGCTTCTTCTGCAAGCTTCTTGCCAAGATTCTTTCTCGCACTATGCACGTTGATGCCATTGATATTGCTGTCAGGTCTTGAGAAATAAATGTATTCCATGCTGCACATGCTGCGGTTAATGTTCATCGAGAAGCGCTCAGATTTTAAGCCTTCATCATTAATGATCAGCATTTCGCCAGGCTCTACATCTCGTAAATAGGTAGCACCGACGACATCAAAAGCACATGTTTCAGAAGCGACAACATAAGCATCCCCAAGCATACCAAGTGAAAGTGGGCGTAATCCGTTCGGATCAAGCGCTACGATCATTTCTGTTTCCGTCATGATTAAGAAAGCATAAGCCCCTTTTAGCATAGACAGAGCATTTTTGATTTGATCCTTCAAATCCATATATCCGCTGCGCTTAATTAAGTGAGCGAGCACTTCGGTATCAGAAGACGTTTGAAAAATACTTCCTTGATTCTCTAGCTGCTGTTTTAATTGCGTTGCATTGACTAAGTTTCCATTATGAGCAAGGGCAAGACTGCCATTGTTTTGCGAGCGGAAGAAGAGGGGCTGCACATTCTCAAAGCCGCCTCCGCCTGCTGTCGCATACCGAACGTGTCCGATCGCACCTTTTCCCTTTAAATCCTTAAGCTCACCGTTTTGGAACACTTCCGTAATCAGTCCAAGGCCTTTGTGTGACGTCAGGTTTTCACCGTCTGTTGCAATAATTCCTGCACCTTCTTGTCCTCGGTGCTGAAGGCTATGCAATCCGTAATAGGTGATTTGCGGGGCTTCTTCGTGTCCCCAAACCCCAAAGACGCCACATTCTTCGTTTAAGCCTCTGATTTCAGCAAGCATGGGATCGCTCCTTTCCATGCGCGTTCAAGCTCGTTGACTGCCGCATGAATCCATTGTTGTCCTTCTTGATTTTTGACAGTGAATACACCATCATTTGTGACCGTTCCAACTTCTTTTGCATCTTGCACAGCCGCAGCAAACGCTTCGCGGTTTTCTGGTTTCACTGTGACGACAAAACGTGACTGCGATTCACTGAATAGTGATGCTGCGCTGTTTAGATCGATCTGGATATCAGCGCCAAGACCATCTGTTCCAAATGTACTTTCAGCTAAAGCTACACCAAGACCGCCTTCAGACACATCATGTGCTGACTGAACAAGTCCGTTTTGAATTGCTGCTAATAGGGCTTCTTGACGCGCCAGTTCTACATCCAAATCAATTTCTGGTGCTTTTCCGTAGATACGGCCTTCTGTCATTTTTTGAAGCTCACTGCCTGCGAATTCTTCCTTCGTTTCACCAATGACGAAAATCACATCGCCTGCCTGCTGGAACGATTGAGTCGTAATATGAGCTGTATCTTCAATCAAACCAACCATGCCAATAACTGGCGTTGGGTAAATGGCTGTTCCATTTGACTCGTTATATAAAGAGACGTTACCGCCGATGACCGGTGTGCTTAATGTACGGCAAGCTTCGCTAATGCCGTCAGCAGACTTTTCAATCTGCCAGAAGATTTCTGGTTTCTCCGGGTTACCGAAGTTCAAGTTATCTGTTACTGCAAGCGGACGAGCGCCTGAGCAGACAATGTTACGTGCGGCTTCTGCAACGGCGATCTTCCCGCCAACCTCTGGATCAAGGTAGAGATAACGTGCGTTACAATCTGTTGTCATCGCAAGAGCTTTTTTCGTCCCACGGATTCTGAGCACGCCCGCATCAGAGCCAGGTGCAACGACTGTGTTTGTACGAACCATATAGTCGTATTGATCGTAAACCCATTCTTTACTCGCAATCGTTGGCTGCTTTAACAGCTGTTTCAATGTATCTGCTGCATCTGTGATCGCTGGAGCTTCCACTTTTGTTTCTAAAAACTCACGATAGTATGCAGGCTCACTTGACGGCTTGTGATAAACCGGTGCTTCTTCTGCAAGTGCATCAACTGGAAGCTCACACACTACTTCTCCTTGATGGAGTAAACGAAGCATTTTATCATCTGTCACATGACCGACTGAGACTGCTTCAAGATCGTATTTTTCAAAAATATCAATGATTTCTTGCTCACGGCCTTTTTCAATGACCAACAGCATTCTCTCTTGGGATTCAGACAGCATCATTTCATACGCTGACATGCCTGTTTCACGCTGAGGGATCAGGTCTAGGTTCATTTCGATACCTGAACCGGCTTTACTTGCCATCTCTGCACTTGAGCTAGTTAAGCCAGCCGCCCCCATATCTTGAATGCCCACAAGCGCATCATTTTTGATGACTTCAAGACATGCTTCAAGCAAAAGCTTTTCCATGAACGGATCGCCGACTTGAACCGCTGAACGTTTTTCTTCTGATTCATCAGAAAATTCTTCAGACGCAAATGTTGCACCGTGAATCCCGTCACGTCCCGTTTTAGCACCAACGTACATGACCGTATTGCCAACACCTTTTGCCTGCCCTTTCTTGATGTCTTCATGGTTGATTAACCCTACACACATCGCGTTAACGAGCGGATTGCCTTCATAACTTTGATCAAAATGAACTTCTCCGCCGACTGTTGGAATACCGATACAGTTTCCATAGCCTGCAATCCCTGCCACTACTTCTTCAAACAAGTACTTCACGCGCGGTGAAGTCAGTTCACCAAAACGAAGAGAGTTTAATACCGCAATTGGACGAGCACCCATGGAGAATACATCACGGATGATTCCGCCGACACCTGTTGCCGCTCCTTGATACGGTTCAATTGCAGATGGATGGTTATGTGATTCGATTTTAAATACAACCGCTTGGTTGTCTCCAATATCAACGATTCCAGCGCCTTCCCCAGGACCTTGAAGAACATGCTCTCCTTTTGTCGGGAATTTGCTTAAAACAGGCTTTGAGTTTTTATAACTGCAATGCTCTGACCACATGACAGAAAAGATACCCGTTTCTGTGTAGTTTGGCAGCCTGCCAATAATGGATTCGATTAAAGCGAATTCTTCATCACTCAATCCCATTTGCTGATACAATTTCTCTTCTTTAATTTGCTTGTGACTTGGTTCAAGCAGTAGTGACATGAGTGTCCCTCCAATTTTTCACGATAGATTGAAACAATTTAAGTCCGTCTGCGCTGCCTAGTAATGAGTCAACCGCGCGCTCAGGGTGCGGCATCATGCCGAGTACATTGCCCTGTTCATTCGTTACACCTGCAATTCGATTGACACTGCCGTTAATATCGTCACCGTAAGTGAAAGCGATTTGGCCTTGTTCAATCAGCTTCGCTAACGTGTCTTCGTCACAGTAGAAGTTGCCTTCTCCGTGTGCTACAGGAATCGTAATCGATTCACCTTTTTGATAACCGCTTGTAAATTGCGTTTCGTTGTTCTCTACAATGAGTTCAACTGGACGACAGATAAATTTTAGATCTTTATTTCGTCTCATTGCGCCTGGCAGAATGCCAAGCTCTTGAAGAATTTGGAACCCGTTACAAACACCAAGAACAGGTTTTCCTTCCGCAGCTGCTTTTTTCACAGCCGGCATGATGTTAGAAAAACGAGCAATCGCACCGCATCTTAAGTAATCCCCATAAGAGAAACCGCCTGGTACGAGTACACCGTCAAAACCATCAAGACTCGTTTCGTCGTGCCATACATATTCAACTTGTTCACCTAACTCATCTTGAATCGCATGGTACATATCGATATCACAGTTAGAGCCAGGCAAGACGATCACTGCAAACTTCACTGTGCGACAACCTCCTCCACCTCATAGCGGTAATCTTCAATCACCGTGTTGGCAAGCAATTTTTCACACATTTCTTTGACCACTGTGTCTAAGTCACGATCTGATTTCTCAATGACTAGCTCCATATATTTCCCGATACGGACATCCTTTACTTCCTGATAAGACATACTGTGCAAAGCGTGCTGCACGGCACTTCCTTGTGGATCAAGAACGCTCTCTTTTAAGCTGACAAAAATTTTCACTTTATACATGTTTATGGCCTCCAAGTCTTTTGAAAATTTCTTCGTATGCATTTGTTAAGCCGCCCAGGTTTCGTCTGAACACGTCTTTATCAAGCTTTTCGTTTGTGTCTTTGTCCCAAAGCCTGCACGTATCAGGTGAAATCTCATCAGCTAGCAAAATACGATTCTCGTGATCTATTCCGAATTCAAGCTTGAAATCAATTAAATTCACATGGCAATCTGAGAAGATTTGCTTCAATTCTTCATTCACTTGTCTTGTGATTTGTTTCATTTCCTCGACCTGTTCAGGTGTCGCTGCATGTAAAATGCGAATATGATCTTCTGTAATGAGCGGATCGCCGAGTGCATCATCTTTGTAGTAAAACTCGATCAAAGGTGTGTCCAGTTTCGTTCCCTCTGGAATCCCAAGACGTTTTGACATACTGCCTGCCACCACGTTTCGCACAACGACTTCAAGCGGTACAATGTCTACCTTTTGAATGAGCTGTTCTGTTTCAGATAGGCGTTTCACAAAGTGATTATTGATCCCTTTCTCATGTAGCATTTGAAAAATCAAGCTGGAAATTTCGTTATTCAGTCTGCCTTTGCCTTCAATTTCCGCTTTCTTCTCACCGTTAAATGCTGTAGCTGAGTCTTTATATTCAACATATAAAATATGCTCGTCATCGGTCTGATAGATTCTTTTCGCTTTGCCTTCGTAGAGAAGTTCTTGTTTCACAGTCATTCAGATTGGCCTCCTAATTTGAATGTTGGCAATTTTCAGGATTAGACGCCTGACTAGCAGGCGGCCCATTTCTTACGCAAGACCTAGACGTTCGAAAATCATATCGACATTTTTCAAGTGATAGTTGTAATCGAAGCAGTCAGCGATTTGTTCAGGTGTTAAGCGTGAAGTGATTTTCTCTTCTGCTTCTACTAATGTACGGAATGGTACTTGTTTTTCCCAAGCTTCCATCGCTTTTGGCTGAACCGTGTCATATGCTTCTTCACGTGCCATACCTGTATCAATAAGTGCAAGAAGAACACGCTGAGAGTAGATCAAGCCAAGTGTGCGGTCCATGTTGCGTTTCATATTCTCAGGGAACACCGTCAAGTTCTTCACAATATTAGAGAAACGGTTCAGCATATAGTTCAGTGCAATCGTTGCATCTGGTAAAATGATGCGTTCAGCAGATGAATGAGAAATATCACGCTCATGCCAAAGCGGTACATTTTCATAAGCAGTCAGCATATAACCACGGATGACACGGGCAATTCCCGTCATATTTTCAGAACCGATTGGGTTTCGTTTATGCGGCATCGCTGATGATCCCTTTTGTCCTTTTGCAAAGAATTCTTCTACTTCACGTGTTTCACTCTTTTGAAGACCACGAATTTCAACAGCAAATTTCTCAATGCTTGTTGCAACTAAAGCAAGGGTTGCCATGTAATCTGCATGACGGTCACGCTGCAAGGTTTGGGTTGAAATTGGTGCAGCTTTGATGCCAAGTTTCTCACATACATATTGCTCAACAAACGGGTCGATGTTCGCATATGTGCCAACAGCACCAGAGATTTTGCCGTATTCGATGCCGGCTTTTGCTTGTTTAAAACGTTCTAAGTTACGCTTCATTTCCTCGTACCAAAGACCAAGCTTTAGGCCAAATGTTGTCGGTTCAGCGTGTACACCGTGTGTACGGCCCATCATGACGGTATATTTGTGCTCTTTTGCTTTTTCTTTTAGTATGTCAACAAATCTCTCAATGTCCTTGAGTAAAATATCGTTCGCCTGTTTTAATAGATATGAAAGCGCCGTATCCACTACGTCTGTAGATGTTAACCCGTAATGAACCCACTTTCTTTCTTCTCCTAGAGATTCAGATACAGCACGCGTAAAGGCAACCACGTCGTGGCGCGTGTCTTGTTCAATCTCTAGAATACGTCCAATATCAAAGCTTGCATTCTTGCGCATTGTCACAACGTCTTCTTTCGGAATGACGCCAAGTTCTGCCCAAGCTTCACAAGCGAGAATTTCTACTTCAAGCCATGCATTATATTTGTTTTCCTCTGTCCAGATTGCTGACATTTCTGGTCGTGCGTAACGTTCGATCATTTCCCGTTTCCTCCATCTCTTTCAGTCCATATCTTTGTGATGTTTGCCATCCATTCATCATCAAGCTGTTTCATAAATGTCATATGCCCCATTTTGCGGCCGGCTTTTACTTCATGTTTGCCATATAGATAAAGCTTCGCTTCCTTTAAAAGCTCAGGATGTTCTTTTGGGATGTCCACTTCATCGCCCAGCAAATTCACCATCATGCCCTCTGATAAAAGAGCTGTTCCGCCAAGCGGCAAACCGCATATAGCGCGAATGTGCTGTTCAAACTGACTCGTCTCACATAAATCCAATGTGTAATGTCCAGAGTTATGCGGGCGCGGTGCCAGTTCATTGACGAGCAGCTTTCCTTCATTTGTCAGGAACAGTTCAACAGCAAGCGTACCGACCAGCCCTAGCTTTTCAGCAAGCGTTGTTGCCAGCTCTTTTGCTTTCTCCTGAATGCTGCCATCTACCCGTGCAGGCACGATGCTTTGGAATAAAATATTGTGCTTATGAATGTTCTCAGCGACTGGGAATGTCGCAATTTCCCCATGAACAGACCGCGTCACAATCACAGACAGTTCCATTTGGAAAGGAACCCAGCTTTCTAAAATACATGTCCCATGAGTGAGAAGTGCAGCTGCTTCATGAAGCTGATCCTTCTCTTTGATGACGTACTGTCCTTTACCGTCGTAACCGCCTCTGCATGTTTTCAGCACAGCTGGTAAACCAAGCGCATTTACTGCATCTTTCAGCTCCTTCTCATCATGAACGATGCGATAAGGGGCGACTTCACAGCCTGCATCTACAATCCCTTTTTTCTCCGTTTCACGGTTTTGGGTTAAAAGAAGGAGTTCGCTTCCTTGCGGTAAATACGCCTCTTCCTTCAGTTGATTGAGTGCATCATAATCAATGTTTTCAAATTCATATGTGACCACATCACTGATGTCCGCCAGCTGCCTTATTGCTTCAAGGTCACTGTATGCGGCTGTAATTTCTGTATCAGCAACCTGTCCACAAGGAGAAAGTGTGACTGGGTCAAGAACTGCTGCACGGTAGCCCATTTGCTTTGCACTGACGGCCATGTATCTGCCAAGCTGCCCGCCGCCGATGATACCAATGGTTGCGTTTGGAAAAATGGTCTGCTTAGCCAAGCTGATCACTGCTTTCTAATACAGTTTGTTTTGTTTGCTCTCTTCTTTCTTCAAGGCGTGCTGCAACGGCTTCATCGAATGCTGAAATCATTTGTGTGGCTAGAAGCCCTGCATTTGTTGCACCGGCTTTGCCGATTGCCACTGTAGCAACAGGTACACCGCCTGGCATTTGAACGATGGATAATAAGGAATCCAGCCCGTTTAATGCTTTTGATTGTACGGGCACACCAATGACCGGCAGTGTCGTTTTTGCTGCGACCATCCCCGGTAAATGTGCTGCGCCTCCAGCACCGGCAATAATGACCTTGAGTCCTTTACCTCTTGCTTCAGTCGCATATTCAAACATCAAATCAGGTGTCCGATGTGCGGATACAACCTGTTTTTCATACGGAATGTTTAATTCCTCTAAGATATCGCACGCATGTTTCATTGTTTCCCAATCAGATGTACTTCCCATGATGACACCTACAAGCGGCTTCATTTTGTCCCCACCTTTAAGCTATTATTCGATTTTGTATCGTTTGACACGCTTCCCAAACCTAAGTAGCTTGTCAAACGCCGAACAAAAAGGCCCGGTTTGTATTGCATTGTTAGGAAGCAACACAAACCGGGCCATGGTAAGCGCTGTTCGCTTTTAAAACGCCATGTCAGTTTTGTTCACTATCCTGCATAGTCCAGTCATTTACGGTAACTGGGTAGAAACTTATGGGCCATATTCCCAAGATTATATGAGGCTCGTGTTTTGATTTCATGTTTATCTTAACAACGGATGTTCATGATGTCAACGGATTTATCGAACAATCTATGAAGTCGTCGTTTTAATGTTCGGATTTAGAGTATTTTTCCCTCAAATACGATTTTTTTCCCAATCGGAATGATCTGAATCGACCCATTTTCCTTCTTTTCCTGAAAGATGGGCTCCTCCATTCGTCGGACAGGTGAGTAGCCTTCCTCCGCCATCTGGGACAACACTTGATCAATCGTCATGTTGTCTTCCACGTAGAATTTCTTTTTCTTTGGTTTTGCGGTCATTCTTTAATTCTCCTTTTCTTCACAGCCTTCACCCAGAAGCCGCCATGAATCGTTTTGGGCTCATACGAAATGATAAACGCCTTTGAATCAAGCGTTTTAATCGTTTCATATAATTGCAGTTCATATTTTCTCGGTGTTAAAATTTGCATCGCTGACCGGTCTCCTTCAAGACCTCCTACTACCCAGTTGGTGACGCCATATCCTTTTTCTCTCAATTGTTTTGGGAGATCTAGATCGATTTCTTTTGTAATCACGTTCACAGTAATGTAGCCAAGTGCCAGCTTCTCTTCAATTTTCATCCCGACAATGATTCCAATTCCATAACCTAGCGCATACGCAATGACATTTTGTACTTGATCTAAGTTATCTAACACGATACTCAAACCAATGACATAAATCAGCATCTCGACAGTACCAGCAAAAGCGGCTGCGTACCTTCTGCCTTTCATTGTTAAAATTAAACGCATAGTGGAAAAAGAGACATAAACAATGTTAATCACTAAAATAATCAAAACCATGGTGAACGCATTGGATAAAAGTTGTTGAAGCACGATTCGAACCCCCTGCACTAAAAATCAAATAAAGCACCCCATATTCTACTAGAGAACAAACCTTGATACAATCAAATTTGCGCGAGAAAAACACATATATCTTTCGACAACAAGGGGTGGTCTTTGTTACCAAGAGTTTACCCGTTTTTTCCTCTTCTCAACATGAAAAACCTCCTTTTTCAAAAGGAGGCTTTAGATGGTTGATAAAGGGCTGAAATATACTTTATTTTAACCCTTTGTCTTCTTTTCAGCGTGATAGAAAACCTTTGAATTTTAAAAAGACCGAGTACACGCTGAAACGTGTTTTATCCAAACCGAACTGGAACAAGTGATGGGATCAAATACTCTCCGACAATGCCCCATAAAAGGGCAATGATGACGAGCTCAATCAACAAAAAGACCCAGCCGGCATACATCAAGTCTCCCCGCACAGCTTCTTGATCTGATTGAATGGAGCGGAAGAGCACAATGGCAATCAGCTGAAGACCGAAAAACATCATGACGGATAAAATCACCGTTACATATGGAATATTCAGCATGGCAAATACAAGCCAAAGGATAGATAAAACCAAAACCGGCACAAGCACGGCACCGAACTTCATGATCACTTCTTTCAGCGAGATGTTTCCTTTCAGCATGTACTTACCGAGCACCCAAACCGTCAGCATCATCAGTGTCAACAGAATGAGTGTAAAGACCGCTACCTTCAAAAAGGCGTCACCAAAAGAATAATGAATACCAAAACCTAATAAACGGGTCTTTGACGCCTTTAATTGAACGTAGTTGCCTAAAGCAAAAAACACACTGAATAACACAATTGAAATCCAGGCGTACTTCATGCGTAAAGTGTCCGCTTGATGGATCGCACGACTCGGTGATTTTAACATCGCGAGCCCATATGAGCCATAGCGCTTAAACGCACCGCCTACACCTCTTGCAATGCGCTGAATGGCTGAACGCTCTTCATTAGCTGGCTTAGCCGTTCTTCCTCGTTTTGCAGCACTGCGGCTGAGGCGGGACTGCCTCGTTTCTTGATCTATTGATGGCTCTTCGTTTTCGTTTTTCGTTTCAGATGTGACCTGCTCTTGATCTTTCTCTAACATCCCATATCAACTCCTATCTCAGACAATCCGCACAGGCTCAGGTGACCTGTCCGGATGACTCCTATTAAAGTAGCGGAGTCTCTCTATTCAGTCAAGATTCCTTGACGTTCATACGAATAGACGGATAAAAGAATGAAGAGGTTTTAAATGGAGAGAAAATAAGACAAAACAAAAAAGCTGATGAGTGGATCAGCTTTTCATCATCTTTCATTACTTTTCATGAACGATAGCGCCCCTGCTTTGCTTTCTGAATCCGAAGATTCTCTTGGTGTGCGGGGAAACGAGTCTTTTCTGTCGTATCGACTTGTGTAATTTGTCCATTATGAATGGTGATCACCACCGACCCGTATTCAATCCCTTTTAAGGCAGATAAAATAAAATTCAGCTTTTGTTCATCCATCGCTCATCCCCCATCCCACTAATTTTGCTTGCGCTCTTTTAAGTAGAGAACCTCATTTTCCAGCTCATGAATCGTATAGTGCATGAGCGCTTCATGTTTTTCTTCATGCCCCCATAAAAGGAGCTGCTCAATCAATACCTGCTTTTTCCGCTCAATCACCTGCCTAAGCCAGCGTGACAAGTCATCCCCTCCCGTTATGATGAATGCAAGAAAAAAGGCACTCTGAACCCTTCTATAGAAAAAAGGAAATCAAAGCGCCTTTGGTGATCCAATCAGCGAATTATGTCTTTTTATCATAAACACATAATTCCTATAAGTCAACTATGTTTTTGAAATTTCCCTACAAAAAACAGCAGCCTCCATGAGCTGCTGTTTCAGACAAACGATTAATGATTTAAGAAAGCAAAATATAGAATAAAGATGACAAACAGGCCGTACATAATTGGATGCACTTCTTTTGCTTTTCCTTTAAAGATCATGGTGATCGGGTAGAAAATGAAACCAATCGCAATCCCTGTCGCAATACTATATGTGAGTGGCATCATAATCATGGTTAAGAAGGCCGGTACCGCAATTTCAAAACGATCCCATGCGATCTTTGCAAGAGGTGCTACCATCAGTGCACCGACAATGATTAAAGCAGGTGCTGTTACATTCGGTGTCACGACAGATAAAAGCGGCGAGAAGAACATCGCAAGTAAGAAGAAAATACCTGTCACGACAGCTGCAAAACCAGAGCGGGCACCCGCAGCAACACCTGAACTTGATTCAACATAAGACGTCGTCGTTGATGTACCAAGAACAGAACCGACGACGATAGAAGAAGAATCCGCCAAAAGCGCTTTTCCTGCACGCGGCAGCTCATTATTTTTCATTAAACCAGCCTGCGTTGCCACAGCCACGAGTGTACCAGCTGTATCAAAGAATCCAACGAATAGGAACGTTAAAATGACCACAAGCATTTGAATGGAGAAGATGTCTGGCAAGTGAATCAAGGCTTGACCAAAAGTTGGAGACAAGCTTGGAATGCTATCTACAATTTGAGATGGAACTGGCACAAGACCAAGGATCATCCCAGCAATAGCTGTCACAAGCATCCCAATGAAGACACCTGCATTCACACGAAGAACCATTAAAATGACAGTCACAATGATCCCAAATACCGTTAACAGAACAGGACCACTATGAATATTTCCAATCGAAACGAGCGTATTATCGTTATTTGCAATAATACCGGAGCCTTGAAGACCCACAAATGTAATGAACAAACCAATCCCTGCACCAACCGCCAGCTTCAGCTCAGACGGAATGGCATTAATGATTTTTTCACGAAAACCTGTTAAAGAAAGAGCAACGAAAATCAATCCTGAAACAAACACACCGGAAAGTGCTGCCTGCCAGGAGATTCCCATACCAAGAACAACTGAGAAAGCGAAGAACGCATTCAGTCCCATACCTGGTGCAATTGCAATCGGGTACCTGGCGATCAATCCCATCAGGAAACAACCTGCCGCAGAAGCTAACGCTGTAGCTGTAAAGACAGCCCCCTGATCAATTCGTAATTTATCTGGAAAATCCGGTACTGCTACTAAAGCAAGTGTGATCGGATTGACAAACAAGATGTAAGCCATCGACAAAAATGTCGTTAAACCGCCGATGATTTCTCTGCGATAATTCGTACCTAACTCATCAAACTGAAAAAACTGTTTCAAAGCCAACTGACTCCCTTCATGTCCTTTTGCTTTAGTCTGTCCCATTCACAAGTCAAATAAAAAACGCCCCAACAGTTTTTGGGACGCTTGACTACAATGTGAATTCAGACCGTGACATCAAACAAGAACAATGCATGATTTATATCAAACGAGTGTGAATTGACGTAGTCAAGCCATTTACGGTAGCTTGGTAGAAACTTGCGGGCCATATCCCCGCCATTATACGACTTCTATCTATTTGATTTCTGTGTCTATTGTACCAACTTCATTTTTAAAACACAATACAAAAAGCGAACATTTTTCAAAGAAATGTCCGCTTCATTCGTCTTATTACACGAATTTGGAAAATCACATCTAGTTCTTTATACACCCATCACTGAATTCTGGCAAAAACCGTTCCTGCTACATCGAAAAATGCCTTCACAGCAGGAGAAGCTTGCGTGAGCGATGGACAGGCAAGCGCCACCTCACGATGATGCGATACATTCAGATGACTGATCTGCACAAGTTGCTGCGTTTTTAGGAATAACTCAGGACCTATCGTCACACCAAGTCCTTCCCCAACCATGCGGGCAATGGTCGTACAATCATGCACTTCAAATAAAATAGACGGCTTGATTTGCGCCTCTGAAAAAATATCCTCTACATGGGACTGATACATGCCAGTTGGCATAATAAACGGTTCGTCCGCTAATTCTTCCATATCTACAATTGGCTGCTGCTTAAAACGATGATTTTCGTGATAGGCAACCACCATTTTATCTTTCATAAGTGGCAATAGATCAAACGCTTTATCCGCTTTACCTTTTACAACAAACCCAACATCAATAATGCCAGAATCGAGCCACTCCAATATTTCTTCATATGTCCCCTCATAGAATTTAAATTCAATCTTTGGGTGCTTTTTCTGATAGCTCACAAGTAGCTTTGGCAATAAACAAGCGGATGCACTGGCAAAAGTTCCAATTCGAATCAAGCCAGACTCAATATTTTTGGTGAGCGCAATCTCCTGTTGAATTTTCTCTACTCGATTTAGCACTTCTCTTATATGCGGAAGAAGGGTTTCACCGGTATCTGTCAGCGTGATGCCCTTTTTTCGGTCACGCACGAATAAAGACACGCCCCACTCCGTCTCTAAACTTGCCACCGCATGACTCACGGCAGACTGTGTCATATTTAACGCTTCAGCTGCGGCGGTAAAACTGCCTAGCTCGACCACTTTAGCCATCGTCTCGAATCGAACAAAGCTCATGAGTATTCACTCATCCCTTTCATGAAAAACATCAATTTTACTTATGTTAGCACGGAATTTAAAATGAATACAACGTTTCAACATAAAGGAAGGGTTCAAAATGAAAAGTACATCTTATCCATTGCTCATATTTCTTTTAGCCGTCGGTTCTTTCGTCACAGGTACTTCAGAATTCGTCGTATCAGGCATACTGGACATTATTTCTGACGATCTGCGCATCTCCATCCCGGTTGCGGGACAGCTCATCACCATCTATTCTCTTTTTTATGCCGTGGGTGCCCTCTTTTTAGTCATGGCCACATCGAAATTGAATCGAAAAAAGGTTCTTTTATCGGCAATTTCCATGTTTATAGCGGGGAATGTGCTCGCCTTTTTTAGCCATCACTTTATGCTGCTCATGCTCTCACGGGTCATCATGGCCATGAGTGGCGGCTTATATATTGTACTCGCAACAAATTATGCAGCGCAGCTCGCCCCGCCAGAAAAAAAGGGGAGTGCGATGGCAACAGTAATCACTGGATTTACAGTTTCACTAGTACTCGGTGTACCGATTGGAACATTTTTAGCAGGATATGTAGATTGGCATGCCATTTTTCTCATCATTGCAATAGGGACCGCTTGTCTCTTGTTTCTTCTGTATCGATTATTACCGCCTATGGAGGGACATTCCCATGTGCCATTCAAACAGCAAATGCAAATTCTTCAAGACCGTAGGGTGTTAAGCGGCTTAGCCACGACAGTCTTTTGGATTTTAGGTTACACGATGGTATTTGCTTACATTTCGCCATTATTGCGGCAAACATCCGGATTTACGCTTGAACTGACAAGCATTGCCTTGCTTGTCTTAGGCATCTCCGCTTTTATTGGCTCGCGCTTTGGTGGATACGCTGTCGATCAATGGGGACCAAACCGAACCATTTCAATCAGCATCACGGTTCAGATGCTCATGCTCTTTGCATTATCCTTTACACAATTTTCAGTAGTTGGCGTCTTCATCACGCTCGCCATTTGGGGCACCGCCACATGGACAACAACACCAGCCAAGCAATTTTATCTCATCTCCCTAAAACCTGAAACATCGGAAACCGTGCTGAGTTTTAATACAGCGATTATGAATATCGGCATGATGCTTGGCTCGTCAATGGGTGGTCTGATTATTCAATATACAAATGTAACGAATTTAAGTTGGATTGGCGGGCTAGCCAGTTTTGTTGCGTTGATGTTGATTCGGTACTCGTTCAATCGCAATCGGCGGATGCACCAACAGATAAAAAGCGAACATGTGTAATCATGTTCGCTTGCTTATTTATCGACTAGCTTTTGATGTTTCTTTTTTGACTGGAATGGTTACCGTTATTTCTTTTTGTGGTGCCAACATATTCAGATTTGACAGATCAAGATACAGCCCATAATCCTTAAATGAAAAATGGTTTAACGATAGTTTTTCTAACTCCTTCACATCAAAATCAAAGGTGGATTGCATAGAAGCTGTCTGTAGATTGGTCACCTTTGCATCGTTCGCCTTCAAATAATATCCATTTTCATAATTTACTTCAGGGTCTGGCCATGATTTCATCTTTTCAACATCACCTAATCCTATCCATTCCCCTGCATTCTTCATCACACCTTCATCTAATTCTTTCTGGCCTACTCCAGTAAATTGATAATCTACTATCACAGAACGGCCTTTTTGCTCAATTTTATTAATTTTAATCCCAATCCCATAATGCTTTGTCTTGAACTGAATAGGCAGCTTCGTCTGGAGGGGAATGATTTTACTTTCTTCATGTTCTACCCATAAAGCAGTGAAAAATGTTAGTTCTGTTGCCTTTGGATCGATTGGCTGATTTAAGATTGTCATATGATTTATCCTAGTTTTTTTGTTTGAAAGTTGTTTTTCCTCAAATCTTGTCCCAGTCTCCAGTCTGTACTTATTTCCTAAATTATCTCTCATTCTATCTATTAAAATCTTATCATCTTTTGCGACACCATTGTAATCAATCGCATATTGAATCACAGAGGAATTCACTCCATTTTCCACCTTGATATCTTTCACTTGATAACGTCCATTTAAAATAGATACTTCTTTTTGTCCTGCTAATAAGGTGGTTTTTTGCTTAACCACAGGCAACTCAAAGCGCCAATTCCCTACAATATCTCCAATTTTCGAAATCACGAGTTGTGCTTTTTGACCTTGTTTAATCGTCTGTCCATTTGTAAAGAATTCCATTCGTCCAGCATATCGACCATCTTTTAATTTTTTCAACTCGGGACTATCTATATTGGGTTGAAAATTTTCATTGATTTGATCTGAATCAATCTTGATCGGTATAAAATCTTCTTTTGTATGAAAATTCTCCACAGTAAACGTATAAACAAGCCGCCCTGCATCATAATACACACTGTTTACTTTCACAGTAACCCCTCTTGATTCAGCCCCCTCATTGACATGCTTCACCAACTCACTCTGAAAAAGAGACATTCCTACTTTATCGTGAAACATCATATATAACTGTCCAACAAACGGCACTCGAGCCATCGCTGTATTAAGAGAAGGAAAAATGAAGCCTGATGAAAAGTAAAGGACAACAAGGGCGATAACTGAATAGATTGGCGTTCTCCAATTCCATGTGAACCAACGTCTTTTCTTTTCCGCTTTCACATCTCCCATTGCTTGACGAATTGCAGAGGTCAATTCAACTTTTGGTACATCAATCTCTTCATAAAGCTTTTTCATTTCTTTTCGTTCCATCGACACTCTCCTCCTTCTCCAATGTTTGCTTTAATAACTTTCTTGCTCGATACAAATGAGTTTTGACCGTTCCTTCGGGCACACCCATCTGTTCAGAAATCATTGAAATCGAATAATCTTGAAAATAAAATAGCTGAATCACGAGCTGATATTGCTCATCTAATACATCTAGTGCATTTTTTAAATCGAGCTTGTCTTCCAAAAAATCATGACGCTCAACGCTTTCATGATGCTGTTCAAACGGAACAACATCTTGCTGCTTTTTCTTCATCGCAAAAATCGTATGAATCAAAATCCTAGTCAGCCATGTAGAAAAATAAGCCGGTTCTTTTAATCCAGATAAATGCTTAAATGCTTTCATGACCGTCTCCTGAACAGCATCTAACGAATCCTCTTTATTTCTTGTATAGAGAAAAGCCGTTTTATATAAACGCTCTTGATACATCAGCATTAATGTCTCAAATGCCGGGACATTCCCTTTTTGTGCTTTTTTAATTAGACGCACTTGCTTCATCTCATTCACACCTCCTACACCTGTTAGAGCAAGGTTTCTCTCAAACGGTTTCAACAATCGGAAATTTCTTTTACTTAGCATATGTCGGACAAAAACAGAGAAAGTGAAGAATAGGCCGCAAAGATCGTATTGAACTTTTGATATAATGGAAGAAATATCTGCAAAAAGGAGGATATTGATTGTTTCTATTTGAAGAACCTGCTTGTGCTAGCTGCCAAAAGAAAATAGAAGGTAACGAAGAAGTGTACGTTAAGCTGATCTATCCAAAGAGACGAGGGATGACAGAAGTGAAGGCTTGGCTAAGGAATGAAGGGGTTTTTTATTGTAAGGCATGTACAGAACAAAAGACATCACATGGAGGATAAACACATGAACAAAATCACTTTTCCACAATCATTTCCAACGATACATACCGAAAGACTGATCTTAAAACAAGCAACGATCACAGATGCTGAGGATATGCACATCTATTTATCCAATGAAACTGTCTGCCGCTACATGGGCATTGATGCACATGAAACAATTGAAGACACAAAAGAAGAAATCAAGTGGTATGACAATATCTTCAAAGAACAAACAGGCATCCGCTGGGGCATTTCTTTAAAAGATAACCCTACCATCATCGGCAGCTGTGGCTTTCTCAATCTAGAAAAACAGCACCGCCGTACGGAAATTGGCTATGAATTACACCATGATCATTGGAGAAAAGGCATCATGAATGAAGCGATCACTGCGGTGTTGCGGTATGGATTTCAGGAGATGAACTTGAATCGGATTGAAGCGATCATTGATCCAGCTAATACGTCCTCTGTTCAATTATTGGAGAAGGTTGATTTTGTGAGAGAGGGTTTATTACGAGAGTATGAATTGGGTCAGAAGGGATTCGATGATGTGTATATGTATTCAATTTTGAAGAGAGATTACGAAAAATCCTATTAAACAGAGGAGAAACAAATGAAAACGGATATTCATTTCATCCAAAAGCCGCAATCAGAGTATGTTTCTTTTCACATTTATGAACTCAATCCAGCGATTGAAAAACTTGTCCAGCAAGTGGAGCAGTCAGCTCCCTATTTCTTAGCACAAGAACCTACGAAAGAAAGAGTGAAAAAGGTCTATTATCACGACATTTTATATATAGAAAGCGTTGATAAAAGATCGTTCTTGTATACGTCAGATGGAGTGTTTCTCTTAAAGGAAAAGTTATTTGAACTTGAAAAACAGCTTAAAGCGCACGATTATGTCAGGATTTCAAAATCGATGATTCTAAATATAGATTCTATTGCCGCTATTTCTCCTAAAACAAGCGGTCGTTTTGAAGCAAAGCTTACAAATGAGGAAAAGGTGATGATTTCACGTTTTTATATCCAATCATTAAAAGAGAAACTTGGGTTACGAAGGAAGTGAACAGGATGAAACGTTATATCACAAATCTTTTGATCACATTTTGTATAATCTTTACTACACTCGTATTGATTTACTGTTTCACGTTTGGAACGATGCCCATCTATATTTTACAAGCCATCATGTTCAATTCCTTTTTTTCAAGCGCCCTGACCTTCTTGCTATACCCAAAACAAACGTACAGCCATCAACGGATTCTTTTTCAACAAATTCTATATATCGTCCTTGTGATGTGTATGATTATGACCACCATCATCATCGTGAGCGGTGAAATCAGCCCCCTTTCGTTTATCGTGAATTTCCTTGTGGTTATGGCTTTATTCTTTGTGATCAAGTACCTATTGTATAAAAAAGATCAAGCAACCGCTGAGGAAATCAACGACCTTTTACAGCAGCGAAAGAAACGAACAACATCTTAAAGCGCATCTTAGGGCTAAAAATTGACATGTTAGGAAGATTTCATTGTGACTTCTGCTTGATTCCATTACTCTGACATTAGAGGGGGAATCAACAATGAAACCAATGACAATCATTCGAAAATCAGTACTTCTACTGCTCTTTTCTTTAATCATTCCAACAAGTGCAGGTGTCTATTTATCCATCAAAGAAGTAACCGACCCGATGACCATCTATCTCATCAATGGCTGCGCCATGCTAGCTGGGTGTCTTTTACTTCTATTCATTATTCAAAAAAGTCGTTTTCACTTGAAAGAAATAGGTTTTCGAAAAGGCTCTCTCGGTATGTGGATATTTCCGATCCTGATCATCGAGGCCATTCCGTTTATTGCTGGATTCAACAAGGATTTAACTGTTTCTTCCTTTCTAGCACTTTGTTTCTTCATGGTGTGTGTCGGTCTTTTTGAAGAAGGAATCTTTCGAGGCATTCTGTTTCAATATTTAAAACAAATCAACTTGAGCACTGCCATATGGGGCTCCGCCGTACTATTCGGTCTCGGTCATGCTGCGAATCTACTAAGCGGAAAAAGCATCACCTTAACCGTCGCACAAATCCTATTCGCCTTTTTATTTGGATTCGTAGCAGCTGAAATCGTTGCACTCACGAACAGCTTGCAATGGGTGATCTTATGGCATGCGGTTCATAATATCGTGGATCAAACCACAAATGGGCAAACGTCTGTGGGAATGCAAATGCTTTTGCTTTCGATTCAATGTGTCATTTTGCTTGTTCTTGCGGTGGTGTTGTGGAGAAGATTAAGAACGAAAAGTTGAATCAACTCCTCAATCTATGAAACGCAGAACGAAGTCAATCAACTCTTTGTTTCTTTATCCGTTCATATGGTTAAGGTCGAAAAAACATATTTTAGTTTCTGGCACAATAAAGCCCAGACCGTAGACAAACCCCACCTTTACTTGAAGTAAAGGTGGGGTTTTCACTTATTTTGATAATATCTATAGTTGTCTTACGCTGGACATGGTCCTTTCCATGTCCAGTTTGCTAGCTTTTTAAGATTCATTGCAGCGAAAGTAAGCATCGCCTGCATTGAAACTTTTTTGAGTCCTCGAAGTTTCGTCCAACGCATACCATGCTTTTCTTTTGCATCCGCAAAAACGCGTTCTATTGTTTCTTTCCGTTTTGCATAGATGTCTTTATTCATTTGTGTCAGTCTCAGATGGTATGCTTCATCTAGTTGATTTCGTCTTTCTTCTTCACGTTTCGATAACATGTTTATCCCCCAACAGATTAGTGTTATTACCCTTATTATACAAAAAAGCTTGTAGACTTTGTCTACAAGCTGAAACAGGCTCTTCAGCCTGTTCTTTACTATCCAGTGATGACCATATTGACGAATGGCACATTCAATAAAAAGAAAACGACGAGAAAAACAATTAAACTAAACCATGACTTTTAATAAATATAAGTCATGGTTTAGTTTTTGACGTGTCATCATTTGTTATCTTATTCTCCAAGTTTTTGAAGTTGTTTGACCTAAATATTTTGTATAGTCATGGTATTTATACCATTTAAAAACATTTCTTCTGTAATAAGCATTACCTTCTACTTTCGCTTGTTCTTGTACCCGAAAATATGTATTCGGAGCTTTGATCGAAGCATACGCTGCAGCTATAGTAACTGCCACTCCTGTAACTGGTCCTCCATAAATTGAAGCAATTATACCAGCAATTGTTGTTACAACTGTTGTATTAAGGGAGCTTGAAGATTTATAACTATTAACAGTTGACCAACTACTACGAGTTTGCATTATACTACTTTTATCTTCTACAATCTCATCAAATTTAGATACAGTAATCTCTTCTTTTCCCGTACCTCTATTAGTAACTGTAACCCCTTTTTCGACCGATTCAATATCATAAACAGCATCTTTAGTTGTCGCTATATATGAATATTCATTATTCTTTTTGAAACTTTCTAAGTATTCAACTTCGCCTGTTTCTTTATTCACTATTTTTATTTTTTGATATGTAGGTTTATCAGTCAAAACTTCATATTCATATGTACTATTAATAGGTATTACACTATTGTTAACCTCTGCATTTACTGAACTTATAAAGGGGGAAAACCCAGTGGAAACTAATGTTAACATTAAAATAAGAATAAAAACTTTCTTCATAAAATAAAACCTCCTATTTTTGTTTCTTAACAATATTTCTAGAAAAGAAAGAAATAAATGTAATTGCTGCCCCGATCCCTATTGCATTATAAGAGTAATAATAAGTCTGTCTATCTAAAAAAATAGTAGAAACTAATCCTAAAATAGCAATAATAAAACCTATCCATTCAAACTTTTTTAACATTCTTGGACCCCATTCTAACTATAACGTAATATTATCATAAAATACAACTTTTTACAATAAATTAAAATATTTCTTGGAATTTTCATCTCTATTTTGTCTAAGATATTTGCTTTAAAAAATCCGAATTTTACTATGAAAATTTTTGACCTGATCTTTAAAGCGCATCTTAATATTTTCAAGGATCCAGTAAGAGCATCCTTTTCTATGTAATTATGTAATTCTTGATGCCAACATGCCAATACGCCATAACCTCAAAGTCTCATTGGCTACCTCATCCTCACCTTCTTCAATCCTGATCAAATCTCCATCTTCCACATACGTCAAATTGAGTTCCTGGTGAATGCCCTTCAAGACCGATCAGCCTTCTAAAAGCAAAAAGTCAATTTTCTAAAACAGTATTTCCGATATACTAAACTCGTAAGGCAAGGAGGTGCTCGGTTGTCCTATCAAGAACATGAGAAAACGATTCAAGACACATTAAATTATATTGAACAGCACCTGAAAGAGGATTTACATCTTCAAACTCTGGCGAAACACGCTAGTTATTCTAAATTTCATTTTCACCGTATGTTCAAGAAAGTGATTGAGAAGTTAGTTGTGGATTATATACGGGAACGTCGAATGACCCAAGCGGCAAAGGATTTAATTCATACGGACCAACGGGCGATTGAAATCGCGTTGCAGTTTCGATTTAGTTCACAGGAATCCTTCACTAGAGCCTTTAAGAAGATATATGACATGTCATCCGCACGTTATCGGAGATTACTAAGGAATGTCATTGATAAGGAAGAAACGAATATGGTTGCAAATAAGAACACACCTACTGGCTGGATTATGACAGGAGAAACACCAACTGATTATGAAACAGGTTTGGTTGACAGAATTGTACACAGTGGTACTACCTCAGCTTACCTGAAATCAAAGGATGAAAAAGCACGAGGATTCGCGACCTTAATGCAGTAAATTAAGTCTGATCGTTACCGAGGAGAACGCCTTCAATTTTCTGCTTTTGTGAAAAGCGAAGATGTGAAAGGCTCGGCTGGTTTATGGATGAGAATCGACCATTCTTCAGGTGAAGTTCTTGCGTTTGACAATATGATGAACCGGCCCATTACAGGAACAAACGGATGGAATCATTTTAGTGTGGTACTAGATGTTCCAGTAAAAAGTGAAGTCTTTGCGTTTGGTATATTACTACAAGGCCCAGGTCACATTTGGATGGACGAACTTAGTTTTAAAACGGTAGATGAAAGTGTGCCAGTGACAGAACAAAACGCTGTGGATGATTTAGAGGGTACACCCGTTAATTTAAATTTTGAGGGCTAGCCGACAGAAGGAGGAGGTTGATTGCCATGAAAAAAATTGGTGTGATTTTATTGTTCGCTTTGAATTCACTCACCTTTATTTGTGGCCTTGGATTTTTATTTACGGAAGAGGATACCACTTTAAAACAGAAGTAAAATAAAATTAAAAATGAAGACAAGACACCCACAGGACAAAAAAAATCAATTAAAAAAGATATCCCTACCACTATCTCTTTTTTGTAATCTTGGTATAATAGAAAAAATCAGAAAAATGAGAATGCGATGATAAGGAATAGTACTTGCCGAAATGTTTTCAGAAAGTTGCTGGTTGATGAGAAGCAATAACATAAAGGTAGGGAACTCACCTTAGAGTAGCCTTAGTGAAATGAAAAGGATTGATGTAGTTAAGGTCGGCACCCCGCCGTTATACGGGAGGATATAAGATCAAACAATCTGTATCCGAATAAGGGCATGATAATGTTTGTTTATCATGAAACAGGGGTGGTACCGCGTAAGAAGAAGTCTTTCGTCTCCAATGAAAATATTGGAGATGAAGGACTTTTTTTATTCTATTTACTAGGAGGAATCGATAATGTTTAACCACAAAAAATACGAAAAGAAATACTTTCTGCCACCGAACCTTACTTATGATTGGGTGAAGAAAGAAACATTAGAACGTGCTCCGATATGGTGCAGTGTGGACTTACGGGATGGAAATCAAGCATTACCTATTCCTATGAACTTAGAAGAGAAATTGGACATGTTTCAGTTACTAGTAGAGATCGGTTTTAAAGAAATCGAAATCGCATTTCCAGCTGCTAATGATACAGAGTTTAAGCTATTGCGGACACTGATTGATCGTCATATGATTCCAGACGATGTCACGATTATGGTGATCACGCAAGCGAGAGAGCATATTATCCGCCGAACCTTCGAAGCCATTAAGGGAGTACCGAAAGCGATTGTTCATTTATATAATTCAACTTCAGAAGCGCAGCGCAGACAAGTATTTAAGAAAACAAAAAAAGAAATTAAACAAATTGCCATTGATGGCGCTATTTTAGTAAAAGAACTGGCCGAAAAAACAGAAAGTGATATTTATTTTCAATATAGTCCTGAAAGCTTTCCAGGAACAGAAGTGGATTACGCGTTAGATATTTGTAATAGTGTTTTAGATATTTGGAAACCGACACCACATCACAAAGCGATCATCAATATTCCGACAACAGTTGAATATTCAATGCCTCATATCTTTGCAAGTCAGATTGAGTATATACAAAAAAATCTGTCTTACCGAGACAGTGTGACATTATCTGTTCACCCTCATAATGACCGCGGGTCTGGGGTGAGTGATGCAGAATTTGGTGTGCTAGCTGGCGCAGAAAGAGTCGAAGGGACATTATTTGGTATCGGTGAACGTACAGGGAACGTAGACTTGATTACCTTGGCGATGAATATGTATTCACAAGGCTATGATCCACAATTAAATTTCAATAACTTAGAAGCGATTCGTAAAAAATATGAAAAACTAACCAAAATTACTGTTCACGAGAGACAGCCATATTCTGGGGAGATGGTTTTCACCGCATTCTCTGGGTCACATCAAGATGCGATATCTAAAGGGATGAAATATAGAAAGGAACATCATGTTGATAAATGGGACGTTCCGTATATCCCAGTAGATCCAGTTGACTTGGGGAGGAATTATCAAACGGATGTAATTCGAATCAATAGCCAGTCTGGAAAAGGCGGCATAGGCTATATATTAGAAACAAATTATGGTATTCAACTTCCTTATCAAATGAATGAAGCCATGGGATATGCAGCGAAGAAAGTATCTGATCAGACAAATAGGGAATTGTCTGTCGAAGAAATATATCATGTTTTTAAAGAGCAGTATGTTGATTTTCACTCTCATTTCCAGCTGATCGATTATCAATTTCATAAAGGAGAGAAGCAAGAAGTCACCTTAACTTTGCTGAGAGATCATCAACAAATTGACATACAAGGAACTGGCACTGGAAGTTTAGATGCAATCAGTAATGCGTTAAAAGCACATTTTCATCTCGAGTATGATTTGGAAGTCTATGAACAGAATTCTTTGGGCAACGATTCTCAAGCAAAAGCCTGTGCACAGATTGGTATTTCAAATCAAGGAAAAATGCATTGGGGTGCTGGAATTGATAAAGATATTATTGAAGCAACAGTAAAGGCCCTGGTGGTTGCAGTGAATAAACTAGAGGTTTGGATGTAGATGGAAACAGATAAACTTGAAAAACATGAAGCGATGCAATATTTAAGAGAATATAACGAACAAGAAATCTTTTATCAACAATACCAACAGAAGAAGCGTGACAATCAATCATTGCAATTATTTTTGAAGGATTATGATCAAAACAATTTCATGCAAAAGCAAATATATATAGAAGAATTTTTGCTAAAAGGGCAGAACGAATTTGAAAAAGAGGATACCATGTGGTTAGGTCAGGAGAAAGATATCGAAGTGAGAAAGTATAGCCGTTTTATGCCTCAATTGTCGGCTATCCATGATTTCTTTGAGATGATCTATGTTCTGGAAAATGAGATGTATGTAGAAGTGGAAGATAAAAAAATCGTTTTAAAATCAGGAGATATTGCCTTTATTCCACCTGACACAATACACAAGCCACTTGTAATGGAGAATACAATCGCAATCCAAATCATGATCCGCAAAAGTACTTTTCAAAAAGTGTTTTTTAAAATGTTAAAAGGCAATCATGTCATTTCAGAGTTCTTTTTGAATGCATTGTATATAAAAGAAAATAAACATATTCTTATTTTCCATAGTCACTTGGATAAAAATTTGCTAGACTGCTCTCTTCAACTTTTCACAGAAAATCACAATCGATTTCCTGGTTACCAGTTGATTATGAATAATTTGTTTGAAATATTATTATGTCTCTTATTAAGATTCAAACCAAGTCATATGAACGTCATTCAGGTCAAACCATATAGTGATATACGTATGATTCAAATGCTTCAATATATTCAGCAATGTTGTGAGCATATAACAATTCAGGAGATGGCAGAGGAATTTAACCTTTCACAATCTTACCTGTCTAAATATATAACTCGTACACTCGGCAAATCATTTAGTGAGATTCGACAAGAAATAAGATTGGAAAAAGCCTGCGAAATGCTAACCGGTAGTAATTTACAAGTGGATCATATTTCGGGAGCCGTTGGTTATCAAAATGTAGAGCATTTCATTCGTTTATTTAAGAAAAAGTATCACCTAACACCACATCAATATCGTTTAAATAATAGAACATAATGAGCAGAATGTATGACACTTATCTTTAAAGTGAAATTTTAAAATCAAGAAAATGTCAAATCAATACGAATAAAAAGGAGACATCATCATGTCAATCAAGAAAGTAAAAGATTATTTTAAACAATATGAGATGGATACTCGAATTCAGGAATTTTCAGTATCTAGTGCAACCGTAGACTTGGCTGCTTCTGCATTGGGCTGCGAACCTGAAAGAATCGCAAAAACACTCTCCTTTCTAGTAAATGGACAAGCTATTTTAGTTGTGACCTCTGGCGATGCAAAAGTTGATAACAAAAAATTCAAAGAATATTTTAAAACAAAAGCGAAAATGCTGCCTCCTCAAGAGGTCGTTGACTTGGTCGGTCATGAAATTGGCGGAGTATGTCCTTTTGCTATAAAGAATGGTGTTTCTGTTTATTTAGATATGTCACTCAAACGTTTTGAGACAGTCTATCCAGCCTGCGGGAGCAGTAACAGTGCTATTGAACTAACAATAAAACAATTAGAAAAATACTCAGGTTATTCACAATGGATTGATGTGTGTAAGGGATGGAAAGATGAATGAACAAATGAAAACGGAAGGAAAAAGTGCAATTAAAAATAAAAAAGAGCTAGGAACCCTTGATACACAAAGGTTTTTAGCTCTATTATTACTATTCCCACTCAATCGTAGCAGGCGGCTTACTCGTAATATCATACACCACACGGTTAATATGCTTCACTTCATTCACGATACGAGTCGAGATCTTTTCAAGTACATCCCAAGGGATTCTTGCCCAGTCACTCGTCATACCGTCAATAGACGTAACAGCACGGATACCGATTGTGTAATCGTATGTTCTTGCGTCACCCATGACACCTACGCTGCGGATGTCTGGGAGGACCGTGAAGTATTGCCAGATGTCGCGCTCAAGGCCGAAGTTGGCAATTTCTTCGCGTAGAATCGCATCCGATTCACGGACGATTTCTAGTTTTTCTTCAGAAATTTCACCTAGTACACGGATTCCTAGTCCTGGACCTGGGAATGGCTGTCTCCATACGATGTCGTCTGGAATACCAAGCTCTGACCCTAGGGCACGGACTTCATCCTTGAATAGTGTATTGAGTGGCTCAATCAACTCGAACTGCATGTCTTCTGGAAGACCGCCAACGTTGTGGTGAGATTTGATTGTTTGTGCCGTTGCTGTTCCACTCTCAATGATGTCTGTGTAAAGAGTTCCTTGTGCTAAGTAGTCAATTCCTTTTAGCTTGTCCGATTCGTCATCGAATACATAAATGAATTCGTTACCGATGATTTTACGTTTTTGCTCAGGATCAGACACACCTTTTAGCTTGTTTAAGAAGCGATCTTTCGCATCTACTTTAATCACGTTCATGTTGAAACCTTCGCTAAATGTTTTCATAACCCCTTCTGCTTCGCCTTTGCGAAGAAGACCGTGGTCAACGAAAATACATGTCAGCTGATCGCCGATGGCTTTATGGATCAATACCGCCACAACAGATGAATCTACACCGCCGCTTAGTGCGCACAATACTTGTTTGTCGCCTACTGTTTGACGGATTTTCTGCATTTCGATTTCAATGAAGTTCTCCATTGACCATTTGCCATCGCAGTCACATACGCCGAAGACAAAGTTCTTCAATAGATCATTTCCGTACTCAGAGTGACGTACCTCCGGGTGGAACTGAACGCCATAGAAATTCTTCTCAGCTAAGCTCATCGCTGAGTTTGGACAATGTGCACTTGTTGCATCAACTGTAAAGCCTTCTGGTACTTCAACGACAAGGTCACCATGGCTCATCCAAACGACTTGATCCGTTGGAAGGTCTTTGAATAGAGCAGGTGTTCCGTTAATATGAATGTCTGCTTTTCCATATTCACGCTGGCTTGCCGCTTCTACTTTCCCACCTAAATAGTGAGTCATCAGCTGCATGCCGTAGCAAATGCCTAGAACCGGAATGCCTAGATCAAAAATCTTTTCGTCACAGCGGAAAGATCCTTCATCATATACACTGTTTGGTCCACCAGAAAGGATGATTCCTTTCGGCGCCATTTCTTTAATTTCTTCAGCAGTTAAAGTGTGCGGATGAAGCTCACTGTACACACCAAATTCACGAATACGGCGAGTGATCAGCTGATTGTACTGACTACCGAAATCGAGAACCAAAATCATTTCATTTACTAAATTTGTCATGGTGTCACCTCTATGTCCAATATAGTTTTTATAAACGCACAGAAAAAATGAGAGGAGAAAACCTCTCTCAGTGTAAATCACGCTTTTGAAGCGCCCAGACTCACATCCGAACGCTTCAATTTCATGTATTTTAGAAGGTTTTAATATTCACCTATTCTAACAACAGGAAGGTACGTGGTCAAGACTATCTCCTGTTTATTAAATTTTCCCATAACTTCACCGACTGCTGCCAAAGCGCCGACGCATCTTCTCGTCTATAGAGCGCCCGCTCATAGAACTGCGTTAGTTCAGACATGTGATGATTCCTTTCCTTGTCATCGATCAAAGAAGCAAATTCTCTTAGCGTCATGCCTGGCTTTTTCTCGATCCCTCTGCGCCTTAGCTGCTTTAATAGAGCAGCATATGCGTAGAAAAAAGCTTCCTCATCTGGCAGACGTTTTACCTTTCTCACAATAAAGATTGGTAGCCATCTTGCTCTGAACCGGTAAAGCACCCAGCCAATGAAGCCAAGAAGGACAATCGCACCTGCTGCGTAGCCCAAGATTGAACCAACATGAACCATACTTGGCTTTGCTTTAGCTGCTTGTTCCTCTTGTTTTGCCGCCTGTTCTGGTTCTTGTTGCTGCGGCTGCTGTGTCTGCTCGTTTTCTTGTTGATCAGATGCGGGCTGATCTTTTTCATCCTCTTGATCATCTGCTTGGTCGTTGTTAGCCGTGGTTTCATTCGTAAATGTCTCTGGGTTCGTGAACCCTTTTGTCGGTTCAAAAGTCACCCAACCACGGTTTGGAAAATACACCTCTACCCATGAATGGGCATTGTTATTGGTCACTTCATACACATTGTTTCCATCCATCTGTGTTTCATATAACTGACCAGACGTATATCCTTTCACCCATCTCGCCGGAATTCCAATCGAGCGAAGCATGACAATCATCGAGGTTGAAAAGTTATCACAATAGCCAATCATCGTATCAAATAAGAACTGATCCACATAGTCTTCGTCACGCCCAGGCACAGCGACATTTTGGGTTTCATATGAAAACTTCGCAGATCCTAAATAATCCTCAATCGATTTTGCTTTATCATACATATTATCCTTCGTTTCCGTTAAGCTGTTCGCCAATGTTTTCACACGCTCTGGCAGCGAGGATGGGAGCTGCAAGTATTCACGTCCGACCTGCTGGTTTGCTTGCTGCTTGGTCGGTACTTTGATCCGCTGTAAATCCTCTAGGATAAATGTAGGTGATAAGAAGCTGACTCGATAGTTCCCTAAATTTTTGGGCGGGTTTTGAGTAGATGGGACAATTTTCTCCGTTTTGCCCATCATTTGCAGTGGAATGTTTTCCATTGGCGTCAGCATAACCGTACCAATCGGATAAACAGCATGATTAAATCGATAATTTGATTCCATATCGACTCTCGTTTCATGCTCCTCTGTTTTCACGCGATTGGTAAACCACCGATTCGGCACTTCATTCCCTTTTAACCGAGTAGGTTTCGTATCATTTGAAGCATCCTCCCAGCCTTTCCCCGTGTAAATACTTTTTGTTTCTACACGAAAATAAGACGGCTCTTTTCCGCTCCATTTAAATACCGGTGTACGATCCTCACTAAACGGTCCCCCAAGCGACGAATCATCCGCACTATATCCCACCTTATTCTGCCCGGTGGAACCATCTTGATTCGTGACCGCTTTAAAAAACGGGACAGGGTCAGGCCATTTCGGATCAGATTTTGGCAAAGAAGCACCGAGTGATGCTGATACAAGAACAAGCGCCAGCATGGGTAAGAACCAATTGAGACGCGCTTTCTGTGACACCCGCACACCTTCAGCCGAACGAAGCCGGTCGAAATAGAGCAGGCCAAGCAAACAAAAGCCAAATACCATAATTCGAACGATCGCAAAAGTCGCATCATAAGGCGTAAACGTATCAAGAATCGTGACATATACAATCGTCATCAGTAAAAAGAAAAAGATACGCTGCTGATACACAACCCAATAATGAAGCAAATAAACAAGCAGCCAAAGCAAAATATAAAACAACAATGTGCGGAAAGACGGATACATGTCACTCCACATGCCCATGCTCATTAAAGAAATATTATCTTGAATATCAGCAAACAGCGCAGGCAGATAACTTGGCTCTGATTGATAAAAAATCAAATATAATGCGAGCAAGATCAATCCAGCACAAATAGGAAACGTCACATACCACTTCAATCGAAAGAACGTAAACAAACACGTAAGCCCTATAAAAATGATGAAATAAGACGTATGACTCGTCTCTGTAAAATCTTGAAGCGGACGAAGCCACTCCCAAAGCAGCAGAAATGCGACAGCATAATAGATGAACAACTCAAAACGACTTTGCCGCTGATGCATATGCAGCATAAATGTTTGTCACCTCACAGATCTTTCGTGCAGCCGGTCCTCAAATAAAAGGGTCGTGTATATCCCAGAAGCTTTAAGCCGGTCCACAAGCTGTTTTTCTTTTGCCGTCAATCGATCAACGGCTCTCTTCACTAAAAGAACGGTGATGTTCTTTCTGTTTCGATTCCCAAGTAAAATGGTAGCAAGCTCTTCTTGCAGATGACCTGTCACCACATACTTTCCTGTCTGCTGGTGCTCACTCGCTGTTAATGATTGATAATCAGGTGCACGAGAAGGCTGATACTGCACCTTTGTTAAATAGTAGAGCATGTCCTGTAAATGCCACTCTCCTTGATCCACTCGAAATAAGTGCTGATCCCCAAGCGGAACAAAGCCTACCGGCACCCCTTTTTTCACAGCCGTTTGCAGAACCGATGCGGCCATAGACACAATCGTTTCAAAAGCGGCTTCATCTGTAAAATCAGCAAACACCACCAGATCCTTTGTCTGATTCTGTTCAAACTCCTTCGTCATAAGCTGACCTCTTCTAGCTGTTGTCTTCCAGTCCACCCAAGCGAAACGGTCTCCTTGCTGGTATTCACGCACACCTGTCGTCACATTTGTCGGTTCATTTAACCAAGAGTGCACCGCTTTGCCTCCATTTTCATTCACCGATGCAGCAGATTCAACCGGAATATCCAACATTTTCGGATATACAAGTAATTTTTTCTCTAATGGAAGAAGCACTTCTTTTTCCACAAACCCAAACATATCACCCGTTTTGATTCTAATTGCCGTCAATTGATGCTCTCCCCGCACAATGTCATTGAATTGATACGAAAATCGCCACGTTTTCCGAAACCATGGAAAGATCATTCGCTTCATTTCAATCTGTTCCTGTAAATGGAAGGTATCCGGCGGGTCATCCTCAAGTATGGCGTACACGTACGGAAATAAATTCGTCCGCTTGATTTCAAGGTCAACAGACAGCACATCCCCTGCCTTTAAGCGGGTATACTGTAATGTCCTTTTGGCTGTTGCACGAAGTGGAACAAGGGCAAACAACAAAGCATACAAAGCATATGGTAAAAATGCATAGAAAAGGAACCAGCTCACAAAGCCGCCCTGAAACATGGCATAGCAAAAGGCTGTTGCCGTGAGAAGAAGGAGCATAAACACCCGTAACCATAGTGAAAAAGCGAAACGGTCACGTGACTTCATTGAGTCATCGACTTTTGAACTGGTACGCCAATATGCTCAATCATCTGTCGCAACAGTGTCTCCGCCTTCTTCCCTTCATATGTTGCTTCTGATGTCAAAATCATGCGATGCGGCAATGTGTAAGGCGCCAAATACTGTACATCATCAGGAATCACATAATCCCGCCTGTTCAACAGCGCATACGCCTGAGCCGCTTTCATCAATGCAATTGAACCCCTTGGGCTCACGCCTAAATAGACAGACGGATGATTTCGCGTCGCTTGGGCGATTTCGACAATATATTCTTTAATCGATGCATCCACATGTACGGTCTGAACCGCTTGCTGCAAAGCATGGATATGATCTTTTGTCATGACTGCCTGAAGCGTGTCAATTGGCGATTGTTTCTCCTGCAAATTCAGCACCTCAAGCTCCTCCAGCATGGTTGGATACCCCATCTGCAGCTTAAATAAGAAACGGTCCATTTGCGCTTCTGGAAGTGGATAGGTTCCCTCATACTCCACTGGATTTTGCGTAGCCATCACAAAGAAAGGATCTGCCAGCGGCATCGTTTCTCCGTCCACTGTGACACTGCCTTCTTCCATCGCTTCAAGAAGGGCTGATTGTGTTTTAGGAGAGGTTCGGTTGATTTCATCAGCCAAAATAATCTGCCCCATAATCGGTCCTTGTCTAAATTCAAACTCGTTTGTCTTTTTATTATAAA
Source organism: Bacillus sp. G402 (assembly GCF_051172515.1). Taxonomy (NCBI): domain Bacteria; kingdom Bacillati; phylum Bacillota; class Bacilli; order Caryophanales; family Bacillaceae; genus Bacillus; species Bacillus sp. G402. The sequence goes on along the minus strand of NZ_JBPIZC010000004.1, from coordinate 25,586 downwards.
TCGACACACCTGTTACATCTGAAGGCAAAAGGTCAGGCGTAAATTGGATTCGCTTAAACTCACACCCAATGGATTTTGCCAGAGCACGAACCATCATGGTCTTCCCAACGCCAGGCACATCCTCTAATAGCACATGCCCCTTCGCCAAAATCGCAACAAGGCTTAATATCGCAATATCTTTTTTCCCCACCATCACTTTATTGATGTTATCTACGATTTTTTGTAAATCTGAATGCATCGGTTCATCAAATGCCATCCTGATCCTCCTATCACGTTTCCGTCAATTTTCATATAGTCTAACTTTACCATACAACACGCATTTGCATGAAACATCAACACGTAGAAAAAAGAAGCCTTCTCACGACGGAAAAGACTTCTGCTCCTCTTTAGGCTCACTTGCTGGTTCCATATGAACATGAGAGTGTAGAATATCATGTTCCTGCTTCATTCTGCGTTCAATTTCATCTGCAATATCATGGCTTTCTGCGATGTTTAAATGCGGTTCTACTTCAACGACCACATCCACATGGACGGTGCTTCCAAGATAACGAGCTTTAATGTCTTTCAAATCGCCCACTCCTGGTGTCGCTTCAATCGTCTCTTTATATTTAGACATATCTTTTATATGAAAACCGTCCGTTAACGAATGAGACGCATCTCTGAAAATCTCCCACGCCGTTTTACAGATAATTAAGCCAATCACAAACGCAGCAAGCGTATCAACCCACGCCAGCTGAAATTGAGAGGCGATAATTCCGACAAACGTCCCGATACTCACATAAGCATCTGATTTATTATCAGCCGCTGCGGCATATAGCGCCTGGCTATTAATTCGTTTAGACAGTTTACGGTTATACATATACACGCCATACATCACAACCGCACTTCCTGCTGCCGTCCAAGCTGCAATCATATCAGGCGTTTGATGCTCTGATGAGAAAAGCGACTGGCCTGCACTCAGCAAAACCTGAAGCCCGACAAGCATCATAATAAAGGAAGCCACAAGTGACGCAATATTTTCAGCTCTAAAATGACCGTATGGATGATCCTCATCAGGTGGCTTCTGAGAAATACGCAACCCAATTAATACGGCAAGCGAAGCAATGATATCTGTCGTATTATTCAAGCCATCTGCGGAAAGGGCTTCTGAATGAAACACATACCCAATGATCAGTTTGACAGCAGATAAGATCACATAGGCTATAATGCTGACCCAAGCACCTGTTTCACCTTGTCTTAATTCGTTGTAGCGCTCCATACCGAACAGCGCCTCCTCACACATTACTTTTCTATATTTATCTTACAAAGCCAAGCCCGTGTGGGTCTACAGCAACATGATTCGCTTGAATCAGCAAAATAGGATACATAGAAATGTGTTGACCTAAGCAAACTTATTTTTATAAGGTCAATTGACCTCAAGACCCACTCCCATCAACGTTTTTCAAAACCACCCCGAAAAATGAAAAAGAACAAAATCACTCTACTGTACAATTGTCAGAATAGTTTTATTTTAAAACACAACTTTTCTTTCTTCCTTCTTATGCTATTTTTAAGAATGGGCAGAGGAAAATGAGGGAACATAATCTCTCAAATCCTTTATACTTTTTAACATCATGTTAAGAGGTTTGAAATGTCAGTTTGATAACCTGTCCAATGCTGAATGACAATTCAGTATGATAAAATTTAAAATATTCTAAAAACAAACTCTCGAATAAAAGAGAAATGTTTGGAGGTAAAGAAATGTCCAACATGACAAACGGTCTTCAAAAAAACCTTAAGACAAGACATATTTCAATGATCTCCATTGCCGGGGTCATTGGGGCAGGGCTATTTGTTGGTAGTGGTGCTGTCATTCATTCTGCAGGGCCTGGATCGATTCTTTCCTATTCATTTGCCGGACTTCTGGTCATCTTTATTATGAGAATGCTTGGAGAAATGGCATGTGCCTATCCGACAAGCGGCTCTTTCTCACAATATGCGAGCGACGCCATCGGCCCGTGGGCTGGGTTTACAATCGGCTGGCTTTACTGGTTCTTCTGGGTCATCGTCATCGCCATTGAAGCCATTGCCGGTGCTGCCATTATTCAATATTGGTATGGAGATGCACCTGTTTGGCTCACAAGTCTTATCCTCACAATCCTCTTAACTTTGACAAATATCTTTTCTGTTAAATCTTTTGGCGAATTTGAATATTGGTTTTCATTGATTAAAGTCGTCAGCATTATTCTATTCCTACTCATTGGTTTTGCATTTATCTTTGGTTTTGGCGGTCATCATACTGCAGGTCTTGCCAATTTAACGGGGAATGGCGGTTTCCTTCCAAACGGGTTCGGCTCTGTGCTCCTCGGGATTGTCGTTGTCATCTTTTCATTCATGGGAACCGAGATTGTGGCAATTGCCGCAGGTGAATCAGCAGACCCTGTCAAATCTGTGACAACAGCTACTCGTTCAGTTGTATGGCGTATTATTGTTTTCTACGTCGGATCGATCGCTGTCGTTGTCACGTTACTCCCATGGAATTCAGCGAATATTTTAACAAGTCCGTTCGTTGCAGTATTAGAATACATCGGTGTCCCATCAGCCGCTCAAGTCATGAACGTCATTGTTTTAACAGCCGTTCTTTCTTGTTTAAACTCCGGCCTATACACAACGTCCAGAATGCTTTATTCATTAGCAGAAAGAGGCGAAGCACCAAAACGTTTTATGAAAATCAGCAAACGCGGTGTCCCAGTAGCAGCTACAGTCGCAGGTACCTTCTTTTCCTATATCGCCGTCATGATGAACTACTTTTACCCTGAAACCATCTTTCTATTTCTAGTCAATGCCTCTGGTGCCATTGCACTTCTTGTCTACTTGGTCATTGCCGTTTCACAATTAAGAATGCGTCGTAAAATTGAAAAAGAAAATCCAGAACAACTCAAAATCAAAATGTGGCTGTTCCCATACCTTACGTACTTTACCATTTTGGTCATCTGCGCCATCTTGGCCTCTATGCTGTTTATCGAATCAATGAGACCTCAGCTCATACTGACAAGCATCATTACTATCAGTGTACTAGCCGCCTACTTCATCTTTAAACCAAATAAAAAAGTGCCTGCAAGTGCAGCGCTTGAAAATAAACACCCTTAATTCTCCCGCTGAAAAGCGGGTTTTTTTTATTTTATTCACCTATTTTGATGTCCGCACTTATAATGTATCAAATTGATTTTAAGTGAGGATTAGTCAACATGAACCTAGAAAAGTTTGTTGACGAGCTGCCAATTCCAGAAGTCGCAGAGCCCGTCAAAAAAAACCCAAGACAAACATATTATGAAATCGCTATGGAGGAGGTGTTCCTAAAAGTTCATAGAGATCTGCCCCCAACCAAGCTATGGACCTATAATGGCAGTTTGCCTGGTCCAACCATTAAAGCGAATCGAAATGAAAAGGTCAAAGTGAAATGGATGAACAAATTGCCGCTGAAACACTTCCTGCCTGTCGATCATACCATTCACGCTGGACATCATGATGAACCCGAAGTCAAAACAGTCGTTCACCTGCATGGGGGCGTGACACCTGCAAGCAGTGACGGTTATCCGGAGGCTTGGTTTTCGCGAGACTTTGAAGCGACCGGCCCCTTCTTTGAACGAGAGGTTTACGAATACCCTAATCACCAGCAAGCATGCACATTGTGGTATCACGATCATGCCATGGCATTAACACGATTAAATGTATACGCCGGATTAGCTGGCTTTTATTTGATCTCAGATGCGTTTGAAAAATCACTCGAATTACCGAAAGATGAATATGATATCCCTTTAATGATCATGGACCGGACATTCCAGGAGGATGGCGCACTATTTTATCCAAGTAGACCAAATAACACACCAGAAGATAGTGACCTTCCAGATCCCTCTATCGTGCCATTTTTTTGCGGGGAAACGATTTTAGTCAATGGAAAAGTATGGCCATATTTAGAAGTAGAGCCTCGAAAATATCGTTTTCGTATCTTAAACGCGTCCAATACAAGAACTTACGAGCTTCATCTAGATAACGACGCCACAATCTTACAAATTGGATCTGATGGCGGCTTTTTGCCAAGACCTGTTCATCACCAATCTTTTAGCATTGCACCTGCTGAACGTTTTGATGTCATCATCGACTTCTCAGCTTACGAAAACAAAACGATTGTTTTAAAAAATACGGCAGGCTGCGGTCAGGATGTCAATCCAGAAACAGATGCGAACATTATGCAATTTAAAGTCACTCGTCCGCTCAAAGGAAGAGCAGCTAAAACATTACGTCCGATCTTCAAACCACTGCCACCGCTCCGGCCGAGCCGAGCTGATAACGAGCGAACGCTGACCCTTACTGGCACACAAGATAAATATGGGCGCCCGATTTTATTACTAGATAACCAGTTTTGGAATGATCCTGTCACAGAAAATCCTCGACTTGGCAGTGTAGAGGTGTGGAACATCGTCAATCCAACAAGAGGTACACACCCTATTCATTTACATCTTGTTCAATTTCGAGTGATTGATAGAAGACCATTCGATACAGACATCTATCAATCAACAGGTGAAATCGTGTACACGGGACCAAATGAAGCGCCTCCTTTGCATGAACAAGGATACAAGGATACAATTCAGGCGCATGCCGGTGAAGTCATTCGCATCATCGCTCGGTTTGTCCCATATAGCGGACGATATGTGTGGCATTGTCACATATTAGAACACGAGGATTATGACATGATGCGGCCGATGGATATCATTTAGTAAATATGAAACCTCCTCTCTCTTAATTGCGTAATATGAAAAGGGCTAACAGCTTCTATATATTAGCCCTCTATTTTCTTTTCAATCTCCATGAGAAAAAACGAACAATGTATCGCATGAATGGCATTTATTTGAACATTACACACTTAAAAAGTTGACGAAGTAAACCGATAATACTACTATATACCCATTACCTCTATCAAAAGGCACTTAAGAAACCAAGCACGAACAAATAGAAAATCGTCATAAAAAACGGAGGAGTTCAATTTGAATGAAGAAAAAGAGACTTGCCAGGTCAAGCAAGAAATAGTGGCAGGTAATAGGGAGAAGCTTTCAATTCATGAAAACGAGAGCATTCGATCAAACATTGAACAACTAACAATTGAACTCGGTGAACAAAAAGAATTCAATCACTTCATATTAGATGAAAAACAGAAGGCCATCAGCACATTATCCGCTCTCATTGCAAAAGGTGATTGTGATGAAGAGTTAAAAGCTCATTTTGTACAAGCATTACATATCGGGCTCTCTGTTATAGAGATTATGGAGATCATTAAGCACTGTACAAAGGTTGCAGGATTCCCTCATTCCATTAATGCCTTGTTTATTTTTCAAAACTTACTAGATGAAAACAATAAATAAATAAGAGAAAACGAGAAGTCTTCTGTCCTCTCGTTTTTTTATTTCCACTTACTTTACTCTCTTACGCTGATTCTGTCACAGTAGCAAAATATCAAAATACCACTCATTTCCTTATTTAAAAAGTGATGTTCATTTCACAAATCCGCATTTTTCACCAACACATCCCATGACAAAATAAAAAAACGTCCAGTTATATGAAATAACTGAACGCGCACCTTTTACCGATTGACAGTGAAATTGTTAACAATCCCGCCTTCTTTCTCCCAAGCGGTTTCTACTGTTTTCTTCTTAATATCATATTCAAAAATGGTTCTGACCTTCGCCTTTCGTCCTGTGTCATCCTTTAATTCCTTTGCGTTCTTTGCAACACCTAAGAAATAAACAGATGTACCATCCGCAGAAAATTGCGGCTGGGCAGCACTTAAAATACGCACATCTCGGCTATTTTTAACGAGTGTCTTCGTTTTTCCTGTATCTACATCCATCACCTTAATAGATGATACTTCTTTTTCATTTCGAACCTTCACTTCTGTATAAATGAGTTTGTTATGATCTGGTGAAAAAGAAATATCATTGATGGTTTGAGAAATACGTGCAATTCGCTTACCCTTCTCACCTGTTTGTAGGGTAATCTTCATGGTCGTTGGTTCAGGATCCATTCCTTTTTCATTTGCCTCATCCGTCTTTTTATAATCCTCTTTTAACGAATAATGCTGAATGGCCAACAGATTTGATGCTGGATCATAAGCAAAAGAACTCACCGTATCATCATCACTTTTTTCTGGATATAACACTTTCACTTTCTGTGTTTTCAAATCAAAAGATGCTACATAAAATTGCTCACCTGAATCCTTGTTATACCTTAAATATAACTGTTTTCCGTCACCAGAAAGTCTCATACTGTCGATTGAATCGTCACTCGTAAAGAGCGTTTTTTCTTTATCCGTTTTCACATTCAATTCCCGTATACTTACTTTTTGTGTGTCTTCATCTGTATACGTGTAGTATAAAAGCTGTTTCGACTGATCATAAGCAATTGAAGGATATGCTGTCAGTTTCTCTGTATGAAGCGCCTTGTCATGCAAGTAATAAGTATTGTTTAACTTTTGATCCGTAAATGAAACAAGCAATTCGTCTTTTGCATCTTGATTTGTTTTCACTTTTCCTGCCTGTTTTGCCTCTTGCCCCGGCTTCATCATGAAGAAGATGACGGCCGCAATTGCTGCGACTACAATCACTGTGACGATCCACCATGTTGATTTTTTCATTGATTTTCAGACCCTCTCCACAAGAAAAGAAGCCAGAAAATGAACTTTTCCCGCTTCTTTGCATGCCTATGTATTAATAAGTGTAATGCCCTTTGACGACACCTTTACTCGTTTTATACCCAAGTGCTTTGAATGCTTTCGGACTTACGTCTAATACTGCGTTTGGCATTCTACCTACATCATATTTATATACTGTAATCACTTTATGTGGTTTCGCTTTTGTTGTCACTCTTAGTTTTGTACCTTTTTTCGGTACGTCAAATCCCATTTTCGTTGCTGCATCCCAATGACCGAGTTTTTTTCCATCTGCGCCTTTTTTACCGACACCATTATACCAAGTAATATTGCCGCTTACTTTTTTTGCACTTGCTCCATGTGAGAAACTAAACGCTAAAAATAAACTAGCTACTGTTACGATTGTCGCGATAAGCTTTTTATTCATTAAAAAATCCTCCGTATTTGGTTTCTGACCCTATTATACATGAAGATGCACCCAGTTATTTTACAGTCACATTACAATTCGAATACAAGTTGACCACTTAATGACCGATTTTGTTCATAAATTTCACCAAAAACAGCCAGAACATTGTCAGTAGATCCCTCCCTTTCGTTTTATATAATAGAAATGAATCAAATATAAGGAGGAATTTTCATGAAAAAGTGGTTCATCGTTTTGAGTGTAAGTTTGACCTTCGTATTGATGCTTTCAAGTATTCCTGCCTCTGCGGCTAGTCCTCGTCACGGCGCCATCGTGACACAAACGGATGAAGCCAAATGGTCAGGTATCACGGCTGATATTGTGCTGCCAAAAACAGCAACCATTAAAAATGGCTATGCCGACTGGTATCTTGGTCTCGGTTCTGCCGTTGTTGAAAGCGGGATTTCAAAAACATCTTCTGGTTATAAGGTATTCCTGGGCACCGGCTCCCAAGGCGGCAGTCAATATTGGAACAGTGAATACGATTCAAGTATTAAAGATGGTGCACGTGTCAACTTAAAGCTCATCAACAATGGTGATGGCACAGTGTCACTATACGTCAACGGGAAACTGCGCTATAAGCAGCCTGTTTACAACCCTAGCCGTCTGAAAGACCTCGATGTCGTCAAAATGGTACACGGCGTACAAGATAATGGAACAAACAGCTACTCGCAAGCAAGTTTCTCTAATGTACAGCTCCGTGCAAATACATCTGGAAGTGTCTACAAAAAATGGGACGGCACCGTCAAATCATCTCTTTTACGCAAAAATCTAGAATCTGGTGCTCCGGCTCCAAAATTCACGGTCATTTCGTCTATCCCACTTAGTACAACCCTTTCAGCACAATAAAACACGAGCACCCAACTTTGGGTGCTTCAAAATTGCTGACAAAGAGCTAAAATGATTTTATTTTAGCTCTTTGTCTTCTTTTCAGCGTGCAAGAAAACCTTTGCAGTCTAGGAAGGGCGAGCACCGGCGCGCAGGCCTGACACCGAATGCGAGGGTTTGTCTACACGCTGGAGCACCCAACTTTGGGTGCTTTTGATTGTTCACAGCTTATCAACACTTCTCTTTTAATCAAAACATCAATTCGTGGTAACATAAGCATACATACTTTGAAGAACAAAGGAGAAAGAACGTGAGAAAAAGTCTACTTGTTTTCATGAGTCTTGTTGCAACCTTCTCTATCCTAGCAGCTTGCTCAAATACGGCAAAAGAAGAAAAAACAGAATCTACGGCACTTCCAACGATTAATGAACGCATTCAAAATGAAACGAAAGAGGTCATGGAGCAGTCTAAGCTCGTAAAAGACACAGCGATCACCGTTGATCAAAAGAAAAAAGTCATTTCCTTAAACGTGACGGCTTCATCTGAGACCAATAGTGATTACGCTGAAGTCATTGGTTTGAACTTTGCCAAAACACTAGCTATTGGTGCATCCACTGAAAAGGAAAACAACCTGCATAAACCGGAAAATGACAGCCTCGGCGCCCTCTACTCCTTTTATGACCTAAACATTACCGTGAAACAGGAAAACGGAAAAGTACTGGCAAAAGGAAAGAAAACAACAAACGAAACAAAGATTACCTGGGAGAGAGCCCAGTAATTGGACAAGAAAATCCTTTATGGATTTTCTTGTTTTTTTTAACAAAACTATTAACATTGTGAAAAGAATGCCGATGAGTAAGATTGTGTTGGTTCTTAAGTACCAATAATTCTTATTTACATATCGGAGGAAAGTATTATGAAAAGAACAACGGAATTTGTTTTAGGCTTAATTGGAGGTATTTTTGGGTTTTTTGGTGCAATGTTTGCCATTGCCTTTGGAGGACTCGATGCCGCATTTAGTGAATCAGGTACGAGTCAAATCACAGGATTAGGCTGGGCAGCAATGCTTTTCTCTATTCTTGCGATTGTGGCATCTGTTATCGTGAAGAAAAAAGCAAAGCTTGGCGGGATTTTATTATTAGTATCTGCTGTTGGTGGTATTATTTCTATTTCTATGTTCTTTATCCTTCCAGCTGTATTAATCCTCATCGCAGGATGCATGGGTGTGTTTAGAAAAGAGCCTGTCAAAACAGTTCCAGCTGAATAAAGTTGATATAAAAAAGCTTGTAGAGGGTCGCTCTACAAGCTTTTTTCATTGTATATTTTCATTTAAATCTTCTCTTATGATATCAATCAGTGTGTCAATATCCGAGTGAGTTCTAGATGCTAATCGTACCAGCAAATGATCGATATACTCATACAAATGACGATCTTTCAACATATACTTCCCATAATACGGAGTGACAAAGAAATAGAGCAAATCAGCTACTTCTAGTGCAACGTCATCACCAACTTCATTCTTTAGCGCCTCCCCAACACATTGGATCAGCCAATTCAAATCTTCTTTCTTTTCAATCGGAACGTACATCAGCTGATGAATACGGTCCGTATCTCCCGTTTGTAAAATCTGCTCCGCTGCTCCCTTTGATAGAGCACCAATCTCTTTAGAAGATATATTAAGAACCGCGAATTCATTCTCTGATCTGTCTTGATCCATTTGCAGCACGTTTTGGTCCATCTCGACTCACTCCCCGTTCTCAGATACTTTTATTATAAGGAATTCATCTGATTTTTTATGGAAATAGTGGATTTTTTTATGTAATTTTAAACAAAAAAAGAACCAAATGATATGATTCAATCTCAATTGACATAAAAAAACCATTGCACTTTATTTCAATCTATCTCAATATATGTATGTTAGTAGATTGAAAGGGATGAGAGAAATGAAGATGAAACACCCGTGGATCAAAGGAATTATTGTCAGTGTGGTTCTCGTACTTGGGCTTGGAATCTTTCCTGTCCAGCTGCCCTTTTTACACATGACTCATGCGACACCAGTCGCAAAAGCAGCCGCACCGAAATACGTGACAACAGCGAATGTTCATCTTCGCAAGGGACCTGGAACAAAATATTCAGTGATATTGACCATTCCAAAAGGGAAAAGGATTCCTTATCTTAAAAAGAATGGTTCATGGATTCAAACAAAGTATAAAGGAAAGACGGGTTACGTCAGCTCTCAATATATCAAAAAAGCAGGCAAAAGCTCACCAGCTTCATATGCTGCTCCTTCCACTAAAACGCCAGGTACGTATGTAAAAGGGATATTGGTTGTGAATAAGAAACATAGACTCCCATCTTCATACAATCCCGGAGAAAACAAACAAGCGAGAAAAGCAGTAAACGCTATGATCGCGAAAGCAAAAAAAGCAAACATCCGACTCACCGCTTTTAGCACCTTCCGTTCATACGACCGTCAGCGTGTCTTGTACAACAATTACGTCGCCTCTCATGGCAAAAAACAAGCAGATCGATTTAGCGCAAGACCAGGCTATTCCGAACATCAAACCGGCCTTGCTTTTGATATCGGCGGTGCCAATTCAAAACATTGGGCTGAAGATTCTTTTGCCAATACAAAAGAAGCGAAATGGCTGGCCAAACATGCCCATGAATTTGGTTTTATCATCCGTTATCCGAAAGGTAAAGAAAAAGTGACAGGCTATCAATATGAACCATGGCACCTCAGATACCTCGGATCAAAAAATGCGAAAAAAGTGAAAAAGAGCGGCAAAACCCTTGAAGAATATTTGAACATAAAAGGATAACAACAAAAGCACTCTTTTTCTTCAGAGTGCTCTTTTCATATATTCTCTTCTCTCTTTTTCATCGCAGCCGCCATTTCCACTTCACCCTCTGCTTCCAGCTGTTCAATAATGCGAGCATAATCTCTTTCATGGCGATTTTGGCTTAACTTAAAAGCAGCTTGAACTTCATCAATGATGATTTTGAAGCCCACAATCCCTTTCATTTGTTTCTCTAACAGTTCCTCAGACAACGTATCCCATAACACTGGCTGATCTCTATGACTTTCATATGTCTCCAGCATCGCTGTTAATTCCTTGACCAGTTCTGATTTTTCGAGCAGTGCAGCCTTTCCATATACATGTACAGCTTGATAATTCCACGTCGGTACGGCTTCTTTCTCATACCATGAAGAGGATATGTAGGCATGCGGCCCTTGAAAAATGACGAGCACCTTCTCATTTTCTTCAAACGTTTTCCACTGAGGATTTCCAATCGCCATATGCCCTGAGATCACATACGAATCGCCAATTTGATGAAAACTCACTGGAATATGTGTCGCAATGGGCTTTTCATTCGTTGTCGTCACAACTGTAGCAAATGAATGAGATTGAATAAATGATTTGATTTTCTCCATATCTTTCACTTGAAAAAATGATGGTATATGCATGTTCCCTTCCCCCTTTTTGATTACCTCAATGTTTTGGTCATAATGAAGTCCATTTGCTCCTCGTCCCCCATTTGGAAAGCATGCACTCCTGTTTGAACAAACCCAAGATTTTGATAAAATGCCATGGCGGCTTTATTATGCTCCCACACACCAAGCCAAACATCACGTTTATGATGTTTCTCTGCAATTTCAAAGGCTTGATTCATTAAATATCGACCTAATCCTAGTTTTTGAAAGGACTGTTTGATATAAATGCGTTCAATTTCTAATGTGTCATCACCCATCTCTTCTGACTGTGCATCGTCCATATTGACCTTTAAATAACCAGCAAGGCGCCCATTTACTTGAACCAAATAAAATTGTGAAAAGGGATGTTGTAATTCTTTTAGCAGCTGGTTCGAATGAAAAGCTGTCTTCACATATGCGTCGATATGCTCCGCCTTGTTTTGCTCCTGAAACGTTTCTATAAAAGTATCGATTCCGATTTTTTGCAGATCTTTTATATGTTGTTCATTACACCGAATGAGCGTGACGGTCATGAAGTAACCCCTCCTTAGTCATTAGTAGCTTCTCTTTTTGCCTTTTTTCACATCTTCCCAATCTTTTTCGATATTCTTTCGCACCCTCAAAAGATATTGATAAATCTGTTCCGCTTCCTCTTCAGAAAACCCATCCAGCGCTACCCGATTTGAATGATCATGTTCTCGTTTGATCATTGGATAGACGACTTTCCCTTTCTCAGTTGGAAACAGCTTCTTGATTTTTTTATTCACTGAGTCATCTTTTTTCTCAATAAAACCATGCAGCTCTAATTTTTGAATAGCCCGGGCAGCCGTTGTTCGATCTACCTTGATCATCTCCGCTAGTTTTTCCTGAATGATGCCAGGCTCCTCACAAATACGCACAAGATACAAATACTGCCCCTTCGTTAAATCATACTCTTTAAATTCAATATTACTAATGGAATCAAGCGCCCGAGCAATCACGCCAATCTCCCGCAAAATTTCTCTCATTTATCACGCCTCTTTTTTATTGTATTTACATAAATTTTAAAAATTAGTATAGCTCATGAATATTGTATATGCAATAAAAAGCCCACTTCCTCTCTGGAAGTGGGTTCAACCTCTTATTTATCACGCCTCTTCGATCCAAACAATCCAAACACGACAGCCAGTGCAACAATAATCGCCACCCAAGTCGTAAAGCCCATATGATCACCGCTTTTCTTTTAAAATCATCTCATCTCTTTATGTTAGATAAAACCAAAAAAATCACTGTCTCTTTAGTTAACGGATGTAAAGCGGTGAAAGTTTCAATTCATTTAACGCTCTTAACCAAAAAATAGACAAAACAAAAACCCCTATATTTCAAGGGGTTTTCGAGGGGTGTTACATCATTCCACCCATGCCACCCATGCCGCCCATATCCGGCATTCCGCCGCCTGAGCCGCCTTCTTCTGGTTTGTCAGCTACGACTGCTTCAGTTGTAAGAAGCATAGCTGCTACAGAAGCTGCGTTTTGAAGTGCAGAGCGAGTTACTTTTGTTGGGTCAACGATTCCTTTTTCGATCATGTTTACCCATTCGTTTGTTGCTGCGTTAAAGCCTACGCCAATTTCTTCGTTTTTCAAGCGCTCAACGATGACTGATCCTTCAAGACCTGCGTTGTGAGCGATTTGACGAATTGGCTCTTCAAGAGAACGTAGAACGATGTTGACACCTGTTTGAACGTCACCATCAGCTTCGATGGAAGCGACTTTGTTGTATACATTCACAAGTGCTGTACCACCACCGGATACGATACCTTCTTCAACTGCTGCACGAGTTGAGTTCAGTGCATCCTCGATGCGTAGTTTACGTTCTTTTAGTTCTGTTTCAGTTGCAGCACCAACTTTGATGACAGCAACGCCGCCAGCTAGTTTTGCAAGGCGTTCTTGTAATTTTTCTTTATCGAATTCAGAAGTGGTTTCTTCTACTTGAGCACGGATTTGGTTCACGCGTGCTGCGATTTGAGCAGAATCTCCTGAGCCTTCTACGATCGTTGTGTTCTCTTTTGTGACAACCACTTTAGACGCACGGCCAAGCTGACCAATTTCAGTTGATTTCAGGTCAAGTCCTAGGTCTTCTGTGATTAATTCTCCGCCAGTTAGAACAGAGATGTCTTCAAGCATTGCTTTACGACGGTCACCGAATCCAGGTGCTTTTACTGCCACTGCGTTGAATGTTCCACGAAGTTTGTTCACAACAAGTGTTGCAAGTGCTTCGCCTTCTACATCTTCAGCAATGATCAATAATGGTTTTCCTTGTTGTACGACTTGCTCAAGTACAGGAAGGATTTCTTGAATGTTTGTGATCTTTTTATCAGTGATTAAGATGTAAGGATTTTCAAGAACCGCTTCCATCTTATCAGAATCAGTTACCATGTATGGTGAAGCGTATCCACGGTCAAACTGCATTCCTTCAACCACTTCAAGCTCAGTTGTGAAACCTTTAGATTCTTCAATTGTGATGACACCGTCGTTTCCTACACGCTCCATCGCTTCAGCAATGAGGCTGCCGACTTCTTCATCTGCTGCAGAAATAGACGCAACTTGAGCAATTGATTCTTTACCTTCGATTGGTTTAGAAATCTCATGCAAGCCTTCAAGTGCTACTTTCACTGCTTCTTCGATTCCTTTACGAACACCAACAGGGTTTGCACCAGCTGTTACGTTTTTAAGACCTTCACGGATCATCGCTTGAGCTAGAACCGTTGCAGTCGTAGTACCGTCACCAGCTACATCGTTTGTTTTGCTTGCAACTTCTGCCACAAGTTTTGCACCCATGTTTTCAAATGCATCTTCTAACTCGATTTCTTTTGCAATCGTTACACCATCATTTGTGATAAGTGGAGAACCGAATTTTTTCTCAAGAACCACGTTACGTCCTTTAGGTCCTAAAGTTACTTTTACAGCATCTGCAAGTGCATCTACACCACGTAACATCGCACGACGTGCTTCTTCACTGAACTTAATATCTTTTGCCATAATAACGAAACCTCCTCAGTCTTTTTAGAAATATATCTCAATCTTTGTTTATGTGATTAACCAATAACAGCTAAAATGTCGCTTTCACGAAGGATTAAATATTCTTTTCCTTCATATTTCACTTCAGTACCTGCATATTTTGAGAAGATAATGCGGTCGCCTGTGTTTACTTCTAACGCAACGCGCTCACCACTTTCAAGTACACGACCTGAACCTGCTGCAACAATTTTACCTTCTTGCGGTTTTTCTTTTGCAGAATCCGGTAAGACAATACCGCTAGCGGTTTTTTCCTCAGATTCAACGAGTTCAATGATTACGCGATCGCCTAATGGCTTTAACATAAGAAACAACCTCCTCAATTATTATATGTAGTCTTTTTTAGCACTCATCACTAGTGAGTGCTAACACATTTATTATAATAAAGAATGTCTTCTGTAATTTCAAGTAAAAACCTTTAAAAATTTTTACGCTTTCATGATCTTTTTTTATCACCGATTCTTTCCTTTTCAACGAAAAAGAAGACTTGTGTTACAATAAATCTAGTTCTTTTAGTAAAGGGGTTTTCGTTACTTGAAAAAACAATATTGGTACATCATCTTAACGTATATATTGGTGCAGGTTTCTGCGATTCCTTATGTGTTCATCATGAAGTGGTTAGGTTACATTCAGACACCGATGACACAAGCAGAGCTCTCTGAATTGTCAGGAACCTGGACAATCATCAGCTTCTGTATTGGACTAATCATTATTCTGCTCATCCTTCGGACTGTACCAAAAGCTTCACTCCGAAATGAAGCACCGGCATCAGTCGGCGCGGCAATCGCTTGGATCATTGGCGGTTTCTTTCTTTCCCTCTTTGCACAATCCATTGCGGGGGCGATTGAACAATATGCATTTGGCATTAGCCGAGAATCCGAAAATACTCAAAACATTTTAGCCATTATGGATGCAGTTCCATGGCTTGTCATCGTCATCGCTCTGATTGGACCGATATTAGAAGAAATCATTTTCCGAAAAATCATTTTTGGTGTGGTTTATGAAAAAACGAATTTTTTCATTGGCGCACTTGTCAGTTCAGTGGTTTTTGCTGCTGTACACAATGATTTCCCACATATCTTGCTCTATACCGCAATGGGCTTTACCTTTGCCTTTTTATATGCGAAAACAAAACGAATCATTGTGCCAATCGGCGCACACATGCTGATGAACTCGCTCGTCATTCTTGTGCAGATTGAGCCAGTAAGAAAAATGATTGAAGAACAATCTCAAACAATGCAAATGATTATTGGAGGCTTTTTCTCATGAGAAACCCTGTCGTATGGGGCATTATTTATTTTGCCGTAGGTGTGGCGTTCACCTATATGGCCATTCAAAATCCAGGTGACATGTGGTCATTTTACAGCATTTTGCTGATGGTGTTTGCGGCCTATAATATTAATATCGCGTTAAAAATGTTTGCTTTTTCTGTCAAAATGAAAAAACAGCAGCAAAAATAAACAAAAAACCATTTTCCGCCGTTTGGAAAATGGTTTTTTTATGGAGGTCATGTTTTCATGGAACACGAAAAACTGAACATCATGAACAATCAGCATGAAACGATTGGTACAGCCGCTCGATCTGATATCCATGCTGAGGGCCTTTGGCATGAGACCTTTCATTTCTGGCTTTTAAAAAAGGAAGATGACACAGTGTTTCTCTATTTTCAGCTGAGGAGTCCCGCCAAAAAGGATTTCCCTTCTCTATTTGATATCACAGCAGCAGGCCACCTTCTCGCAGATGAACAGCCTTCTGATGGCATCAGAGAAGTCGAAGAAGAGCTTGGTCTCTCCATCTCGTTTGAGAACCTTACCTTTGCTGGTGTCATTAAAGATGAAATCCATCTGCCTTCGTTTACCGATCGTGAGTTTTGCCATGTGTATCTTTATATGGATCAAAAAGAGCACATGGATGTCCATCTACAGAAAGAAGAAGTTGCTGGACTTTATAGAGCAAGGCTGATGGATGCACAGCAGCTTTTAAATAGAGAATGCGAAAAAATGAATATCGAGGGCTTTGAAGTGGATGCAGACGGCAAGCGACGTGAGGAAAAGAGAGAGGTCCATGTACATGATTTTGTCCCGCATGAACCTGCCTATTATGAGCATCTCTTTCAAGCAATCAATCAATTTCTTTCACAATAGAAAAAGCATCGTGACCCCTATTAGGATCACGATGCTTTTTTATGAGACAACATCATTTTCTTTCTCCTCTGTCTCTGTTTGCTGCATTTTGCGATAGGTCACTCTTGAAATGACAATACTCACTTCATACAAAACGAGCATTGGCAAGGTAACCATGAGGTGAGAAACGATCTCTGGCGGTGTAATCAGTGCGGCAATGACAAGGAGGACAAAATAGGCATACTTCCGGATTTTTGATAAAAACATCGGTGTGATGATGCCAAGTCTTGTGAGAAACATCAACACGACAGGCATCTGAAACAAAAAGCCAAATGGAAGTGTTAACTGCATCAGAAATGTAAAATACTCATGAATCCCAATCACTTGCTCCACATGTAAATCATTTGACATCCGTATCATAAAATCGACGACAAATGGAAACAAAATAAAATAAGAGAAAGCCACACCGCTCAAAAATAAAAGCAGTGCAATCGGAATATAAGCAAGTGTCACCTTTCTTTCTTTTTCATATAAGCCAGGACTCACAAACGCCCAAAGCTGATATAAAATCACGGGACACGTCAAAACAAGAGCAATGACAAAAGCGAACTGCATAAACACGTACAGTGGATCTGTGAGCTTAAATGCGTTCAATGTCAGTGTGGCCGCTTCATCGGTATTTTGTAAATACACAATGACCGGCTTAGCGAGAAAAAAACCTGCCACCATAAAGGTGACAAAAAACATCGCAATGATCACTAAACGTTTTCGCAGTTCCACAATATGCTCCATAAGCGGCATATCTTTGACATTCATGAAGCTCATCCTATTCTACTGATCTTCTTTTTTCTTTTTTTCTTCCTGATCATCAGCTAAACCTTTTGTGGCATTTTTGAATTCACGTAATGTATCTCCTGCTGCTCTTCCTAATTCAGGAAGCTTTTTCGGCCCAAAAATAATGAGCGCAACAACCGCAATCAGAACCAAACTTCCAGGACCGATCGGACCCATTTGCTCCACCCCCTTTACCCCTTTTCGTCAGTCCTCCTGTGTAACAGAGTAATGCTTTAAGAAATACACAAGAGACTGAAGTTCAACCGCCAAATCTATATGATGAATTCGAATGTGTTCCGGCACATTCAATCGAGCCGGCGTAAAGTTAAGGATTCCTTTGATGCCAAGGGCAATCAAACGATCTGTAATGGATTGAGCTGCTACGGCAGGCACTGTCAAAATCGCAACAGGAATATCTCCTACCTCTTGCACATGCTCTTCAAGCTTATCCAAATCATAGACAGGCACGCCGCCTATCTCACTTCCTATTTTACTCTCATTGACGTCAAAAGCCATTGAAATTTTTGTATTATTATTTTTAATGAAATTATAGTGTAAAAAAGCAGTCCCTAAATTCCCGACACCGATGAGCATGACATTCGTCATTTCATCTTGGTCAAGGGTCTTTCTAAAGAAGGTCAAGAGGTAATCGACGTTATAGCCATACCCTTTCTTCCCAAGTGCACCAAAGTAAGAAAAATCTCGGCGAATGGTGGCAGAATCCACTTTGACTGCATCACTAAGCTCTGCCGATGACACCCTTTGTTTTCCTGATGCATGCAGATTTTTTAAAAAACGGTAGTAAAGCGGCAAACGTTTGGCTGTCGCTTGTGGAATTTTTGACTGGTCTATATTCATATAAGATCCTCCAACTTAAATATCAGATGCTCTGTGAAAATCACCGTTTTTCCCGCCTGTTTTTTCTACTAGATAGGTCGGGCCGATGATCATCCCTTTGTCTATTGCTTTGCACATGTCATAAACGGTCAGTGCACATACTGAGGCAGAAGTGAGCGCTTCCATCTCCACACCCGTACTTCCTTTTGTTTTCACCTGTACTTGTATGTTCAGAATGTACGCATTTCCGTCTTCCTCCCAATCAAAGGAGATATCGACACCTTTTAATGCAAGCGGATGACACATTGGAATGATGCTGGACGTTTGCTTTGCTGCCATAATGCCAGCTACCTGTGCGACAGATAGTACATCCCCTTTTCCAATGTCATGCTTTTGTATTTGATGAAATACTTCTTTTATCATACGAACGCTTGAAACAGCAACGGCAGTTCTCACTGTAGACGATTTGTCACTAATGTCGACCATCTTTGCTCTTCCTTGTTCGTTAAAGTGGCTAAATTGACTCATCTTTCAACGCTCCCTCACTCAAATCATACACTATTTTTTCCTATCTGTCTTTCATTTGACCATGGCAGCCGTATGTAAGATTTGCCGGTTTACTGCTGATAAGCTACACTTAACATATTATAGCAGAGGTGAAGTTACATGATGATTCTACAAGTGAATCAGCTGTCCAAATCGTTTGGCGCTGATACCGTTTTAACGAATATAAAATTGGAAGTCAAAGCGAGGGATCGTATTGCCATTGTCGGTCGTAACGGTGCAGGAAAATCCACGCTTTTAAAAATCATTGCCGGTCAAATGTCTTACGAACAAGGTGAGATCATCAAACCGAAAGACCTATCCATTGGATATCTAGCACAGCATACAGATGTGACGTCTACACGTACGCTAAAAGACGAACTACTATCCGTTTTCGATCATTTAAAAGAAATGGAACAAGAGATGAGAACCATAGAAGAGAAAATGGCTTCTTCCACAGGAACAGAATTAGATTCTCTAATGAAAACCTATGACAGACTGCAGCAAGCATTTAAAGATCAAGGCGGCTACCAATATGAAGCGGATGTCCGCTCCATTTTACACGGACTCGGCTTTAGTCATTTTGAAGACCATACAACCGTCCAATCCTTAAGCGGCGGTCAGAAAACCCGTCTAGCGCTTGGAAAGCTATTATTGATGAAACCAGAACTCTTGATTTTGGATGAGCCAACCAACCATCTAGATATTGATACCTTATCATGGCTTGAGCAGTATTTGCAAAATTATACAGGAGCCATCCTCATCGTTTCCCATGATCGATACTTCTTAGACAAAGTCGTGAACCATGTATATGAAGTGTCAAGAACAGCGATGAAAAAGTTCGCAGGGAACTATAGTAAGTATCTTGACCAAAAAGCTGAGCAGCTAGAGCGTGATATGAAGCTGTATGAAAAACAGCAAGAAGAAATTTCGAAGCTTCAAGATTTCGTGGATCGCAACTTAGCAAGAGCCTCCACCACAAAGCGTGCTCAAAGCAGGCGGAAACAGCTGGAACGGATGGATCGTTTAGATAAACCGTTAGGAGATGAAAAATCCGCAAACTTCCATTTCGATATTATGAGGCAAAGCGGAAATGACGTGCTGAAGGTGCATGATCTCGATATTAGTTACGATGAAAAAACGCCGCTCCTCTCCTCCCTCTCTTTTCATATTAAACGGGAGGATAGCGTGGCACTCATCGGCCCTAACGGTATCGGGAAATCAACTCTTTTAAAAACCTTAACGGATACGTTAAAACCAGTAAAAGGCGAGATCAGCTTTGGTTCTCATGTGACGATTGGCTACTATGATCAGGAACAAGCCAAGCTGACATCCTCCAAAAAAGTGTTAAATGAACTTTGGGATGATTTTCCCCATATGACTGAAAAAGACATTCGGACTTGTTTAGGAAACTTCCTTTTTTCAGGTGATGACGTCTTAAAGCCTGTACATGCATTAAGCGGTGGAGAAAAAGCACGACTTGCACTGGCAAAGCTGATGCTCCAAAAAGCCAATTTCCTCATTCTCGATGAGCCGACGAACCATCTTGATTTAGACAGTAAGGAAATATTAGAGAATGCACTAATAGATTATCCAGGCACCATCTTGTTTGTTTCACATGACCGTTACTTTATCAATCGCCTGGCAACAAAAGTTCTCGAGTTGTCACCAAATGAAACAAAAGAATACCTCGGTGACTACGATTATTATCTTGAAAAGAAAAACGAACAATTAGAGCTTGAAGCACTCCAAACTCAGGAGACGCATAAAAAACAAGCAGAAAAACCAGTAGAAACAGCAAAACTTTCCTATGCAGAAGAGAAAGAACTCAAAAAGAAAGAAAGACAAAAGCAGCGCCGAATTGAAGAAATTGAAGAGCGTATCGCTGTCATCGAAGACAAACTTGGTGAAAACGAAGAGCTTCTATGTGATCCTGCTATTTTCCAAGATCACGAGAAAGTACAAGCCATTCAAACAGAAAATGATGCGCTCAATCAAGAGATGGAATCACTTTTTGCGGAATGGGAAGACCTATCAGATGCATAAAGAGTGCCCTAACGGGTGCTCTTTTTTTAAGGCGAGAATCTTTATCCACAATGATACCCACAATAATCTCTTGATTATTCTTAAATATTTTAAAGTTATCCACTTTATCCACAGCATTTTAATCACATATCCACATAAAAGATCATATTTATACACATTCTCTTCATTTTAAAACGAATTTTCTAACAATTGTGGATATATAACGTTTACATGTGAATAAATCGCTTTCATTTCAATAGAAAAAACTCCTGTATATCCACAGGAGTTCCAAATTGTTGACAAAGGGCTAAAATGAACTTGATTTTAGCCCTTTGTCTTCTTTTCAGCGTGATAGAAAACCTTTGCAGTCTAGGAAGGACGAGTACTGGCGCGGAGCGAATTTGATATTCGTGAGCACCAGCACGCAGGATTGACAAAGAATGCGAGGGTTTGTCTACACGCTGAAACTCCTGTATCCACAGAAGTTCTTATTCATAGGAAACAAGCGGCAGTCCAGGTTGACCGTTCATTGCCATGTCGCCTCTTATTCCCTTTTCATATGCAATGGTTCCCGCAGCAGCAATCATGGCTGCATTGTCTGTACAAAGAGACAATGGCGGAATCATGACATTCACTTCAGGTAGCTTCGCAAATGCTGAAGTAAGGGCTTCTCTAAGACCTTTATTCGCAGCAACCCCGCCAGCTAGAACGACTTGTTTCACACCATACGCTTCAGCCGCTTTTAATGTCTTTCCGACTAACACCTCAATCACGCTTTCTTGGAAACTTGCAGCCAAATCCTCTGGCGCAATGGTTTCACCCTTTTGAGACGCATTGT
This sequence comes from Bacillus sp. G402, assembly GCF_051172515.1. Classification (NCBI taxonomy): domain Bacteria; kingdom Bacillati; phylum Bacillota; class Bacilli; order Caryophanales; family Bacillaceae; genus Bacillus; species Bacillus sp. G402. The sequence goes on along the minus strand of NZ_JBPIZC010000004.1, from coordinate 3,885 downwards.
GTAGTGTGTTGATAACCGCTGATTTTAAACCGCTGAAGCTAAAATGATAGGACCCTTCTTCAAGCCACGCTCGAGGAAGCTTAATCGTTGGCTCCCCTTCATGTGCCAATCGATCAATGTGAGGTCCCCCTGGATATGGCAGACCCATTGTCCGAGCTACTTTGTCATACGCTTCTCCAGCCGCATCATCCAACGTTTCACCAATGACCTCAAAAGACCCATGCTCTTTCATCAAAACAAGCTCAGTATGCCCACCAGAGACGACTAGAGCTAAACAAGGAAACACCAGTTCACCAACGAGCTGGTTCGCATAAATGTGTCCAGCAATATGATGAACACCTACAAGCGGAATTTGATGTGCGAAACTCAGTGCTTTGGCTGCATTAACACCTATTAAAAGTGCACCAACTAAGCCCGGTCCTTCTGTCACAGCAATGGCGTCTACATCCTGAAAGGTCATATTGGCCTGCGTCATGACTTCTTCTAATACGATCGTCATTTGTTCCACATGATGCCTTGAAGCGATTTCTGGTACCACGCCGCCAAATCGTTTATGGCTTTCTATTTGTGAGGCGACAACATTCGCTACGATCTCTTTCCCATTTTTCACAATGGACGCAGCTGTTTCGTCACAGCTTGTTTCTATACCTAATATGAATCGATCTTTTTTTTCACTCATTTATCTTCACCCACATGACTAATGCATCTTCCCCGTTATCCGTATAATAATTCTTTCGAATAGAAGCTGGTTTAAAACCTAGCTTTTCATAAAGGGATTGCGCTGGCGTATTTGATACCCGCACTTCTAGTGAAAGATGATCTGTCTTTTTTTCTTTGCAAAATTCCATGACATATCGAAGCAGCGCTTCCCCGTATCCTTTTCCCCGGTGCTCAGGGAGAATCGCAATATTCGTAATTTGTGCATCATCCATGACAATCCAAACGCCGCAATACCCAACAGGCTGACCATCTTCTTCAATGAGGAAATAATGGCTGTATTGGTTATGGAGAATTTCATAGACAAACGACTCTTTTTTCCAAGGCGCTGTAAACGAATGCACTTCAATCGTATATACCTCTGGGATGTCCTCTACTGTCATTCTTCGCATCTCTACTGTGTTGAGATTATTTTTGTCCTTCAAGCCATTTCACTTCCGCTTCTGCCAAACGAATATAATTAGGAACAAGCTGATGGACATCTTCAGAAGGGCGGTCTGCCCCTAAAAATGCGAGCACTGAAGGTCTTGGGTTGTGAAATGCCTCGTCTGCGATCACAGCAGTTTCTCCAAGTATGGAGAGAACATTCTCTTGATGAAGATGCACATCATGTCCAAGAAATAAAACAGGGTTCCCTTCCTTTTTCAGCTCTTGAAGCCAATCAGTGAGCAGGATATTTTGATCTGGTTTCGCTTCTTTTATCTTTCCACCTTCAAATGTATATAACCCTGTATAAACTTGTCCTCTTCTTGCATCAAATATAGGAGAAATCATTCCATCAAAATATCGAGCATTTGCCGCCAGCGTTTCTAAACTTGAAACAGCAGCTATCGGGATAGACAGCGTCCAAGCAAGTGTTTTTGCAATGGTCACACCGATTCTAACGCCAGTGTAAGAGCCGGGTCCTTTGGCTACAACAATTTTGCTTAATTCGTTCGGTGCTACGCCGCATTCTTTCATCAGTGCTTCAACTGTCGGCATTGCACGTACTGAATGATTCTTCTTTAAGTACGTAATACTTTCCCCAACCACAGTGTCATCACGGACAAGAGCTATTCCGAGTGTATGGTTTGACGTATCAATTGCCAGTATGGTCAATGTCTTTCATCTCCTTACAAAGGGCCTCATAGCGCTCCCCTTTTGCATAAAACGTAAGATGACGTTCTTCTTCACGTTCTGTTCTCAGCATTTCAATTTTTAAATACGATGAAGGCAATTGAGGTTCAATGAGATGTGCCCATTCAACCAAACATACACCTTCCCCCTCAAAATATTCGCCCAGTCCAATATCTTCTTCCGCATCTTCCATACGATACACATCCATATGATAAAGTGGCAGTCTGCCATCCGTATATTCTTTAATAATTGTAAAAGTAGGGCTGTTGACGATACGGGTAATACCTAAGCCTTCTGCAAAACCTTTTGAAAAAGTCGTTTTACCTGCGCCTAAGTCTCCTTCTAATGTTAAGACATCGCCGGGCATCACAAGTGTAGCCAAGGCAGCAGCAATTCGTTTCGTCTCATCCGCACCTTTTGTTGTCCACGTTAACTTCATGGTGGAGTCACCTCATTTCTTAAAATGATTATATCCTTTTTTCATTAAAATTGTTTGTTGATCGTGGTCTTTTAAAATAACGCTGGACGCTCGATCATCTTTGACTTGTCCAATTCGCGTGACCTGAATGTGATCTTTTTTACATTGCGTCTCAAAACGCTTCCAATCCGTTTCAGGAATCGTACCAGTTAAGACAAAATCCTCTCCACCGAACAAGACCCATTCAAGCCATTCTTTATGTAACAACGGTAGATGTGGATGTTTTGGGAGCTGATCAGCTTCAATTTCAATCGTCACACGACTGGCTTCCGCTATTTCGTTTAACTCACTCGCTAATCCGTCACTCACATCATTCAAGGTCACCCGGGGGAAGCTTGAACAAATAAGGCCAGCAGCAATATGCGGCTGCGGCATTTTGTGTCGCTCTAGAAAAAAAGCAGTGTCAATCGAATGTGCAGCATTTACTTCATTCATTAAAAGGGATAGCCCAGCAGCTGATGAACCTAGTTCACCTGTGACAAAGACAACGTCTCCTGTCTGAGCACTATGACGGTAACAGGCTGTTCCCTTTGGAATCTCACCAATGACCGTTACTGTGATGACAAAGTCACTGCGGGTGGCTACTGTATCTCCACCGATTAAATCCATATGATATCTATCAGCCAATGCTTTCATTCCCTCGTAAAAAGCTGCAACAATTGCTTCATCCCCATGAGGGGGGATCGCAATTGATACAAGATAATACTTAGGGGTTCCTCCCATGGCTGCAATATCACTGATATTCACTGCCAACGCTTTAAATCCAACCTCAAAGGGTGTGGAAAAATCAAATCGAAAATGGACATGCTCTACCATTGTATCAACACAAACGACCTCTTCACAATGTGAATGAGGTTGATAAACACTAGCATCATCACCGATGCCCATGACCAAAGAACGCTGATGCGTTTCTTTTGGTGTAATTCGGCGAATAAGATCAAATTCATCCATAAAAGACAGCCCCTTCATACAATCAACTGATTGAGCAAACATGATGTCTGACACAGTTAGTATTAGTGTAGCGAATATGAGCCTCGGTTCCAACTAAAAACGATATAAAGAAAGCCTGGTATAAAAAAACCAGGCGTTGTTTGTTGAAGTCATGATCTTTTCTTATCACATTTAGTGTAGCCAAACACAAGGAGTTTCATTGCATTTAGGATACTTATTGAAAGAAAAAGACATAAAAAAAAACGAAACTATACGTTTTCGTTTACAAGTCATAAAAATGGCGGTCCGGACGGGACTCGAACCCGCGACCTCCTGCGTGACAGGCAGGCATTCTAACCAACTGAACTACCGGACCATTTTGGCTGTACTCAATGAGCACTCGCTACTTAATAGGTAAAATAATTTGGTTGCGGGGGCAGGATTTGAACCTGCGACCTTCGGGTTATGAGCCCGACGAGCTACCGAACTGCTCCACCCCGCGACGATATAAAATGACAAGCTTGGCGGCGTCCTACTCTCACAGGGGGAAACCCCCAACTACCATCGGCGCTGAAGAGCTTAACTTCCGTGTTCGGTATGGGAACGGGTGTGACCTCTTCGCTATCGCCACCAAACCTGATGGA
>NZ_JBPIZC010000003.1:0-427649 GCF_051172515.1 Bacillus sp. G402 | reverse complement strand
GCAAGGAAGTAAGATCCCTGAAAGATGATCAGGTTGATAGGTCTGAGGTGGAAGCGTGGTGACACGTGGAGCTGACAGATACTAATAGATCGAGGACTTAACCTATATTCTAATGTGAAAAATGAACGTTGTTATCTAGTTTTGAGAGAACATTCTCTCCATCAGGTTTGGTGGCGATAGCGAAGAGGTCACACCCGTTCCCATACCGAACACGGAAGTTAAGCTCTTCAGCGCCGATGGTAGTTGGGGGTTTCCCCCTGTGAGAGTAGGACGCCGCCAAGCTTTTTGTTTATATCCTTCCAATGGAAGAAGTTACTTTATCCATTCCGCAGTAGCTCAGTGGTAGAGCTATCGGCTGTTAACCGATCGGTCGTAGGTTCGAGTCCTACCTGCGGAGCCATGCTTCCATAGCTCAGTAGGTAGAGCACTTCCATGGTAAGGAAGAGGTCAGCGGTTCGAGCCCGCTTGGAAGCTTTCCTCTATATGATAATGGTAAATGTTAAGGTTTCTCGTTGATGAGAAGGCTTTTTTTGTTTGTTTTAAAATATATATTTAACGTTTATTGATCTTGGTTCGGCTTATTAAACTAGAAAATGAATTGAGCGATTTTGATGGAAGCTTTGCCTTAGCTTTCTACATACTCCTTCTATTTGTTCTTGATTCTTCGGCGTATTTCTTTTATCCTTACTAAAGTGATGACTTCCTCTCTTACAAAAGACTCTGTACGTTCCTCTTTTTCCCCGAAATTGAATGGTTATTGTTTTTTCCTTTCTGTATCTCCGGGTTTTATTCGCCTTCTTTTTCCTTGTGCGGTATGTATATAAAAAGGAGTAGATGGTTTGAAAGATTTATTTGTAAAGCAAGAATGGTTTGGGCATGTGCGTCAGGATGTGCTGGCGGGTATTTTAGTGGCCTTGGCTTTGATTCCTGAAGCGATTGCGTTTTCGATTATTGCGGGCGTTGATCCTAAGGTCGGTTTGTATGCTTCGTTTTGTATTGCGATTGTGATTTCGTTTGTTGGTGGACGGCCAGGTATGATCTCTGCCGCTACTGGTGCTATGGCGCTGGTCATGGTCAATTTGATTGCAGATCATGGATTGCAGTATTTGTTCGCAGCTACGATTTTAACAGGCTTGATTCAAATTGTGTTTGGATTGTGCCGTGTTTCTCGTCTGATGAAATTTATTCCGAGGTCTGTGATGGTTGGTTTTGTTAATGCATTGGCAATTATGATCTTCATGGCACAGCTGCCGCATTTCGTTGGGGAATCCATGGCTATGTATGTCATGACAGGTGGAGCATTGTTGATCATTTATGTATTGCCGATGGTCACAAAAGTTATTCCCTCTCCACTTATTGCGATTATTGTGATGACGATGATTGCTGTATTTGGGCATATTGATGTCAGAACGGTTGGAGACATGGGAGAGCTGCCTAGCTCTTTGCCAGTTTTTCTTATCCCAAATGTACCGTTTAACTGGGAAACACTTGCTATCATTTTTCCTTATTCCTTAGCACTTGCGATGGTTGGTTTACTTGAATCTTTATTAACAGCACAGATTGTAGATGATATGACGGAAACGTCTAGTCGTAAAAATAAGGAAGCGAGAGGCCAAGGAATTGCCAATGTGGTGGCAGGATTTTTTGGCGGTATGGCTGGCTGTGCGATGATTGGTCAATCTGTGATTAATACAAAGGCAGGGGGACGAGGCAGGCTTTCTACCTTTGTTGCTGGTGCATTTTTAATGGTATTGATTTTTGTGCTTGGTGATGTGGTTGTTCAAATTCCAATGGCTGCTCTTGTTGCTGTCATGATCATGGTTTCTATTGGTACCTTTGATTGGGGTTCATTCCAGCAGCTAAAAAAGAACCCAAAAACAGATTCTATTGTCATGATTGTCACGGTCGTGACGGTGGTGTTCACTCATGATTTATCCAAGGGTGTTTTTGCAGGGGTGCTGCTTAGTGCCGTATTCTTTGTGGCTAAAATATCAAAACTGCATATTACCTCTACAGAAAGCCAAGCTGGTACATGGGTTTATCGAATTAAGGGTCAAATTTTCTTTGCTTCCGTGACTGAATTGATTCAAGCCTTCCATCATGGAAACGACTTGAACACGGTTGTGATTGATTTGTCTGAAGCGCGTATATGGGACGAATCAGGTGTGGCCGCAATTGAACGTGTGAAGGAAAAATATTGTACAGCTGGTGTAGAGGTGGACGTAGTTGGAATGGATACGTCTAGTCAAAAACTTATGAAACAAGTGATCGGATCTTAAAAAGACTTTTCTGTTTGTTACAATAGAACAAGGAAGAAAGTGAAGGATGGAGGTGGCCGGCATGCTTGTCCGTTTGAATCAGGTGCTCGGCCGGATGATGCCGCTCATTACGCCTGTCAGCGTGCTACTTGGTGTATTATTGGCGGCGTATTTAAAAGATTTCACCTTTTTGGTGCCTTGGGTGTTTGCTGTGATGACATTTTCAGGGAGCTTGTCATCTACTTTTTCAGCTTTAAAACATACGGTGATGCATCCATTGCCTTTGATTTTATCGTTTATGATTTTGCATGTGCTGATGCCCCTTTATGCATGGTCGGCGGGGCATTTGATATTTGCGGGTGATTCTATGACGATCACCGGTTTGACGCTTGCGATGGTGATTCCGACAGGTGTGTCTAGTTTAATATGGGCAGCAATGTATAAAGGGAATGTGGGGTTAACGTTATCTATCATATTAATTGATACATTGCTTTCGCCATTGATTGTGCCAGTCAGCTTATCAATCTTCGTTGGTACACAGGTCCATATGGACATGGTGGCGATCATGAAAGGACTATTCGGTATGGTGGTGTTGCCCTCTATTTTAGGGATGCTCGTTCGTCAGTATGCAAAGCCATCGGTGACAAAAGCAATGAGTCAGACCTTGGCTCCTTTTTCAAAATTAGGCTTGTTTGTTGTCGTATCGATTAACAGTTCTGTTGTCGCCCCATATTTGCGTGAACTGGATGCTGCGTTTTTTAGCAAAGCAGCGACTGTCTTTTTCATTGCGATGAGTGGGTATGCGTTTGCGTGGTTGATTGGAAAGGCGATGAAATGTACCCAAGGAGAAATTGTGGCGATTGTGTATACGGGCGGTATGCGGAACATTAGCGCGGGTGCTGTGCTTGCCATTAGCTTTTTTCCGCCTGCTGTTGCTGTTCCTGTCGTGATTGGCATGCTGTTTCAGCAAGTGCTTGCAGCCTTGTTTGGCTTTTTACTTCATCGTTTCGAGCTGAAAGTACCTGCTGTGACTAAGTCTTTATCATGAAAAAACCTCCATCCTTTAAGGTGGAGGCTTTTTTGCGATTAATAGATGAGGTATTTCTTCCGTTTCTTTTCGAATGTCTTTAGATCATGGTGGTATTGTTTCATGATGTGTTTGATGGAAGTGCCTTTATTGATTTCTTCTTTGATCCAGCTATTCCCGATGAGTTTATCAAAGCTGCCTGTTTGTAGGAATTGAAAGTCATTAGGATACGTGTCATGTATTGCTTTGATGATGGATAGACCTGTTTTGACTGCTTCGAATGATTTTCGGTCTGTGACATAAAGCTGTACCCCGTGAGACAAAGTCCCGGCATGTTTTGAAAAGGTAGGGGTAAATGAGACAGGTCTAAATTGAACGCCTTTTAGTTTTAACCCATTTAAATGATCTGCTAGCTCATTGCTATTGATATATGGAGCGCCAATGAGTTCGAACGGTTTTGTCGTTCCTCTGCCTTCAGAAACGTTTGTGCCTTCGATTAATCCTGTTGCTGGGTAAACAAAGGTACTATCAACGGTCGGCATATTAGGTGAAGGGAGGACGAACGGCAGCTTCGTGTCATCGAACGTCATGGATCGTTTCCAATGTTTCATTTTGATCACTTTTACATCAGCGTTGATATGAAACTCTTTGTTAAACATGTATGCAAGTTCTCCAGTTGTCATCCCATGTCTTAATGGGATGGGATAGAGACCTACAAATGAGGCGTGTTCTGGCTCTAATACGGGTCCTTCTACTTTTAGTCCGCCTATTGGGTTTGGACGATCTAAGACAACAAATGGAATGTTGTTTTCCTTAGCTGCTTCCATTGCATACGCCATCGTGTATATATAGGTGTAATAACGAGCACCAACGTCTTGAATATCAAATAGCAGGACATCTACATTTTTGAGCATTTCAGGAGTTGGCTTTCTTGTTTTTCCATAAAGAGAGTAAACAGGCAGGCCTGTTTTTTCGTCAGTATACGATTCCACGCCTTCTCCTGCTTGTGCATCACCACGGACGCCATGTTCAGGTCCATACAAGGCAGTCAGTTTAATATCGGGGTGTTCAAATAGCAGATCGACACTGCTTTTCATGTTTGCATCAATGCCAGTAGGATTCGTAATAAGCCCTACTTTTTTCCCTTTAAGCCAAGAGAGGTTACTTGAGAGTAATGTTTCGATACCTGTTTTGACTGTTGCTTTTTTTCCTTTTGTATCTGTTCGTTCTGAATCTGCGGGGGAGGCGGCGGTCAATGTGCTGATCATGAGAATGCTAGCGAGTATTAAGCTTGCTGTCTTTTTCAAGAGAATCCCTCCTATTTGATCTGTTTGCCTTTTAAATTGAGTCCATAGCCAAATGGGTAAAGGGTTTGATTAGGATGAGTGACTGATGGGATAGCGACGGGCAATTTCCCTTTAGGTGAGGCCGATCCAAAAATCACTTCTAGTCCCGCAGGAATATTCGGTTGATTGAATTGTCCGTTTGAGTACCCTTTAAAACCGTACACAGCCAGTAAGGCGTCGGCTTCCTCGAAATTTGCAGCATCATATGGGTTTCTAAGACTCATGATGACCAATTTTTTGTTTTGTGCTGCTGCTTCTTTCATGACAGCACGAGGGAATGCCGTCGCCCATTTTTTCGGATCCTGTACACCGTCATCAATGACGCCATCATTCACAGCTGGGTCATTTTGGACAACGTAAGAGCCTGTAATGACATAGTCAGCATCTTGAATGAGTTTGGCTGTTTCTTTGGAGAAGCTCTTATCTGCAAATGTGTATGATTGGATACGCACAGGTTTGATCTTTTTTTGTTTGATCAGAGATTCAATTGTGACGGACATTGCTTTTGTTTGATCTTCGTATGGTGCCATGAGTACGATTTTGTCATTCTTTTTAGGCTTAAAAGGCAAGGTTTTGTCGTTGTTTTTAAGGAGAGTGATTCCTTCGCGTGCCATTTTTTGTTCTGCTTTTCGGTGCGACTTTTGACCAACGAGCTGTGTGGCTTTTTTGATTTTCTTCTCAAGGCTTACTGATTTATTGGCGGAAATGATGCCGCGTTTGATCTTTAATTGAAGGATTTTTTCGACAGATTGATTGATCTGGGACATTGGAATTTCGTTTGTGAGAACTGCTCTTTTTAAAGCATTGAACACATTCTCTAGGTTTTTTTCTGTCTTTAAGGACGTGACAGGTGCTGGCATGAGGGCAATGTCGACGCCTGCTTTAATAGCCATTACCACAGCTTCTTCCTGTCCGAAGTTATCTGCAATCGCTTTCATATTAAGGGCGTCTGTTACAACCACTCCTTGAAAGCCCATGTCTTCTTTTAATAAGTTTGTGATGACTTTTTTTGATAAGGTTGCTGGAACCATAATGTCCTCGCCATCTTTTTTACTTTTATACGTTGTGTCATCAATGGCTGGGAATTGAACATGAGCGGTCATGACCATATCTGCCCCTGCGTTGATTGCTTGTTGAAACGGATACAGCTCCACCTTTTTAAGACGATCTAGATCATGTTCGACAAGCGGAAGTCCGTAGTGACTATCAACAGCTGTATCACCATGTCCCGGGAAATGCTTTAATGTGGAAATGGTCTTTCCCTCTTGAAGTCCTTTCATGGTTTGAAGACCAAGTCGCGTGACTAGTGCAGGGTCAGAGCTAAAGGAACGGACACCAATGACGGGGTTATTCGGGTTATTATTCACATCAAGAACAGGAGAGAAGTTTGTATTGATACCTAGAGCGTTTAATTCTTTGCCGATGATTTTTCCTGTGTCATATGCATTTTTCTTACTTCTAGAGGCACCAATCGACATATTTCCTGGGAAATGTGTTCCCTTTTGTAGTCTTGTGACGATTCCGCCTTCTTGATCAATGGAAATGAGTAAAGGAATGTTGGGTGATGCTTGTTGAAATTCATGTGTGAGTTTGACGGTTTGTTTCGTATCAACGACATTTTCTGCAAATAAGATGACACCGCCTAAATGATATTTCTCTACAAGGTGAGAGACTTCTTTATTCATTTTTGTGAAGCCTGTAGGAGCGGATGCACCTTCTGCTTGCCAATTGCGAAAGTCTGGCATGAGCATTTGGCCAATTTTTTCATCCAAGGACATGTCCTGAACCATTTGTTTGGCAGTTGGGAGAGGGGCGGAGCTCACCTTTTCCGTTGGAATGGAAGAGGTGAGCAGGGCCAAAACGAGTGCAGCGGGGAACAGAGCTTTTAACATCGAATTCCTCCTTTTACTTAAAAGATTCGTAGATTGCGGTCATGATGCTTCCATAAGTACCAGTTGGGAAAAGGTCACCTTCAAATTGATTTGGGTTGACTTCAGGTGAAACGACGGGTGAATGTTTTTTATTTGTCAGCAAGACGACGCCTAGATTGTGTTTTGGATCAATCAAAGTCATCGTTCCGGTCCAGCCTGTGTGTCCATACGCTTCTTTACTTGCGTATTTCCCAAACATCCATTCCATGTCAGTATTGCCGTTTTTCCGCCAGCCTAGCCCGTAAGTTGGGTTCGTGTCTGATGATTCCGTAAAGAGATCGATAGAAGCTTGGTCAAAGATGGTTGTTTTCCCATAGCCTCCTTTATTGAGCATCAGCTGAAGCAGTACGGCCATATCTGATGTATTAGAGAAAAGTCCAGCATGTCCGGAGACACCTGCCATTGAGTAATAGGCTTTCTCATCGTGGACTTCACCTAGCAAGGTATACCTGCGAATGTTTTCAAAATCAATGACACCATCTCTTGTATTGCCTAGACGCTCGGTTGCTGCAAAATGCTTTGGCTTGAATCCCTTTTTCAGCGGATTGAACATGGTATGTTTTAGACCAAGCGGTCGATAAATCGTTGACTCTACATATTGATCAAGTGGCATACCGGTTTTTTTCTCAATGATCATGCCTAACAGCATGTAATCAATATCACTATAAATATGCTGAGTGCCTGGCTTGTATTGCAGAGGCACCTTTGGCAGCCATTTCATGGTTGTTTGTCTATCTTGAGAGAAAAAAGAGCCCGCTTGCTCTTTGCTATAAAATAAAACACTGGAAGGCAGTCCGGCAGAATGGGTGAGAAGATCCTTGACTCGAAGCTGATCTTTGCCGGTTACCTTTGCATCTGGTTCATCTTGAAAGTCTGGCAGGATGGTTTGTATTTTTTCATTTACATCTAGTTTTTGTTCATATACTAGCTTTTGCAGGGCATAGTTGGTGGCATACATTTTTGTATTGGATGCCAAATCGAACAGTGTGTTCTTTTTCATTTTCTTATAGAATTTGAGTTCTGTTGTCCCTTTATATTTTTGTCTGTAGCCATAGGCTTTTTGATGGACGATCTGACCATCCTTGATAATGATGAGTGCTGCCCCTGGAAATCCTGCTTTGATATCGTTTTGAATCATGTGATCAACCTTCCTAAGCTGCCTAGATGAAAAACCTACTTGTTCCGGTCGTTTTGCTTTTTTTAAGACGGGATATTCTTCAGGTGCTGTTTTAGACAAAGACGATACAGGATGGGAGCTAGTTGCAAATGTTTGTACTGGTAACCCTAGGAGCATGAACAGACTTGTGATGATGAGAAAATATTTCTTCAAGAGCTAGACCTCCTATTGCTTATTTTCCTCGAATTCAACAGCCATATCATCATGAAATCCGAATAAGTATGTGAAGATAAATCCAGCGACATATGCAATGAAGAGACCTATTAAGTAAAGCAGCATTTGATGTGTGTGAACGATAAAGGTTAATGGGAGACCTGATACCCCGATTGCTTTAGTGGCGATTTGGAAATAGGCTTGAAATGCTCCGCCGATTCCTGCGCCGAGACAAGCAGTGAGGAAGGGTCTTCCGAGCGGGAGTGTGACACCGAAAATGAGCGGTTCTCCAATTCCAAGCATTCCTGAAGGAAGTCCGCCTGCAATGGCTCTTTTCAGCTTTTTCTTTTTTGTTTTCATATAAATGGCAAAAGCAGCACCGACCTGTCCTGCGCCTCCCATAGCGAGGATTGGCAGAAGCGGGTCATCTCCAATTGAATTAATCAGTTCCATATGAATAGGTGTTAGGCCTTGGTGAAGTCCAGTGACAACAAGAGGAAGGAAGGTCGCACCAAGAACAAATCCGGCAAAAATACCGCCAATGTTTAATAGATAAGTAAGTCCAGAGGTGATGGCATCAGATATAAATCCGCCGACTGGCATGAAGATAACGTACGTGAAAATGCCTGTAATGAGTAGTGTGATGGTTGGTGTGACAATGATATCGAGTGATTGCGGGACGAAGCGTCTGATCCGGGTCTCAACAAGTGCCATAAAAATAGCTGCAAGAAGAACACCGATAAGTCCGCCTCTTCCTGGTAGAATATTAGTGCCAAATAACATAATATCAGCGGCAGCTGGGTTAATGATGAGAATACCTGCTAATGCGCCTAATGCAGGAGAGCCACCAAATTCTTTTGCGGCGTTTGTTCCTACTAATATACCGAGATAAGCAAACAAGCCTGAGCCTATAACGGTTAGGATAATCGCAGCTTGAGATTTTTCATCGAGCCAGCCTGCTTGCACGACCGCTTTTGTAATACCCGTTATAAGACCCGATGCAACGAGTGCTGGAATAATGGGAATGAAAATGCTGGCGATCCGCCGTAAGAACAGCTTGAATGGTGTGCGGTTCTTTTGTGAAATGGCTTGTTTGTTTTTCTGTGCTTCGTTGTTTAAGTCATATGAACCTGAGGCATTGAGCAGCTGTTCAAACGCACTTGATACTTGGTTGACAACACCTGTGCCTAAAATGATTTGCAGTGTTTCCGCTTCGACGACGCCAATGACGCCATCGAGTTCTTTGATCGCGGTGGTTTCCACTTTTTCACGATCAATGGGTGTAATTCGGAGACGTGTCATACAATGTGTGTGGGAAGAGATGTTTTCAGAACCACCACAGAGTGAAAGGATTTCTTTCGCCAACTGCTGATATTTCTTTTGATGACTCATGTTGAATCCCCCTTTGTTTTTCGTTTCATGGAGCGGATGGCATGCCTTGTTTTGTCAATATATTGTGCTGTCTGTTCATATTGACGGGAGGCTAAACTGAGGAACAAGACATCGATTAAATAGAGCTGTGCCATTCTAGAGGAAGTGGCAGCACTGCGAAAAGGTGCTTCATTGGAACCGGACGTTGATAGATGGACATCACACAATGCAGAAACGCTTGTATGCCCTGGATGCGTTAAAGCAATGGTTTTTACTTCATTTTCTTTGGCGAGCTGAAGGGCTTGGATGATGTCTAACGTTTCTCCAGAAAAGGATATACCGAACACAATGTCATTCTTTCCAGCATTTGCGATGACCGTAGATGCGATGTGCATGTCAGTAAAGGCTGTAGCTGCATAATTGATTCTGAGAAATTTCTGCTGGGCATCAGCTGCGACGATGCCAGATGCACCCACACCGATAAAATGGATTTGGTTTGCATTCAGTAGCAGTTGAACAGCTTTTTCTAAAGCTTCTACATTTAAAATAGAGGCTGTATCTTTGATCGATTGAATGGTGTTTCCTGCTGTCTTTTGAATAATGGATTGAAGTGGTTCATCTTGTTCGATATCCCGGTAGCCTTGTTTATCAGTGTGCATTAAGTCTCCAGCGATCCGCATTTTCAAATCGTGATAGCCATCCAGCCCGAGAGACTTACAGAGGCGGATGACGGCAGAGCTGCTTGCACCGGCAGCCTGACTGATTTCATGAACTGTGCTTTTAATGACTTTGTCAGGATGGGCAAGGATATAGTCTGCAATGATTTTTTCAGATTGGGGAAGCTTTGATTTCATTGTGTGTAGTAGGGTGAGTCCGCCTGCTGACATGAGTTTCCTCCTTTAAGATTGATGACGTAAGATGGCTTTGTCGATGTGACCATCTGCTTTGTTGAGCAGGTCTTTGGCTGTCTTTTTATCTGTTTTGGTTTGGAGCATGACGATGGCTGTTTTAACTTCTAAATCGGCTGCTTCAAGGGCTTTTACGGCTTGTTCGTAGGAAGCATTGGTCACATGCTGAATGATGGTGATGGCGCGTTCTTTTAGTTTATGATTGCTTACTTTTACATCTACCATCAGGTTTTCATATACTTTGCCTTGTCTGATCATGACAGAGGTGGAAAGCATATTTAAAATCATTTTATGAGCGGATGCGGCTTTCATTCGTGTTGACCCAGTGATGACTTCTGGTCCTACAACGACTTCAATGGCGCAGTCTGCTAGTTCGCTAATCTCTGCTTGTTCATTGCAGCTGAGGGCTACTGTTTTTGCTCCAATGGTTCTAGCATAGTTTAAAGCGCCAATGATATAGGGTGTTCTACCGCTCGCCGCGATGCCGACAACTGTATCTTTTGATGTGAGGTGGATGTGTTCTAAATCTTTTTGACCAGCTTCTTCACTGTCTTCCACATCTTCTGCTGCATGTGAAAAGGCAGAGTCGCCACCGGCCATGATGCCTACGATGACATCAGGTGAAATGCTATAGGTAGGTGGACATTCGACCGCATCCATTACCCCAATTCTGCCGCTTGTTCCAGCGCCTAGATAAATGAGTCTGCCCCCATTCGAGATGGATTCAAAGGCCAAGTCACTTGCTGTCTTTACGTCTGGAAGGACACGGTTGACGGCTTCAGCGACCTTCATATCTTCCGCATTTATCATTTGGAGTATTTCTAGCGGGCTTGCTTGTGAAATTCTCATGGTGTTAGGGTTTCTTGATTCTGTTGTCAAAGAACGCAGTTGAGATGGCTGCATGTGACATACCTCCTTATTTCTTCATTTTCAGTATATTGAGTATGACATGAAATTTCAATATTATATTTAAATACTGAAATTATATTTCAGTCGAAATGTTATGCTGATGAGGGTTGAATAGTTAGAAAATAAAAAAAATAAAAATCCCCTTTACAAAAGGGGGACAACCTGTATATAATAACTTTTGTCAGCTTCACGGAAACAGTAAACTTGACAAACTGGCCCGTTGGTCAAGCGGTTAAGACACCGCCCTTTCACGGCGGTAACACGGGTTCGAATCCCGTACGGGTCACCATGATGTGGAGGATTAGCTCAGCTGGGAGAGCATCTGCCTTACAAGCAGAGGGTCGGCGGTTCGAGCCCGTCATCCTCCACCATATGCCGGTGTAGCTCAACTGGTAGAGCAACTGACTTGTAATCAGTAGGTTGGGGGTTCAAGTCCTCTTGCCGGCACTGTTTTTCTTTTATCAATTCCATATGTGGAGGGGTAGCGAAGTGGCTAAACGCGGCGGACTGTAAATCCGCTCCCTCCGGGTTCGGCGGTTCGAATCCGCCCCCCTCCACCATTTTTGGGCTATAGCCAAGCGGTAAGGCAACGGACTTTGACTCCGTCATGCGTTGGTTCGAATCCAGCTAGCCCAGTTAAGACACCTTTTTTAAAAAGGTGTCTTTTTTTTATTTTGACGATTGGAATGTATAACTATTCAAAATATTGTTGAGTTGAGTCAAAAGGTACCGAGAAAGTAAAATATAAGCATGAACGGAAAGGGGATGTACATATGGGAGATCAAAAGAAGGTCACGATTGTCGGGGTGCCGATGGATCTCGGTCAAATGAGAAGAGGCGTTGATATGGGGCCGAGTGCCATTCGCTGTGCTGGCGTAAAAGAAAAATTGGAATCGCTTTCATTTGGTGTCGAGGATTTAGGGGATATTCCTGTTGAGCAAAGGGATGATGAGAAAGGTCTCTATACAAGTGAAAAACTGAAAAACTTAACGGAGAATGCTGGCGCAAACCAGCTTCTTGCTGAAAAGGTTAGCAGTATTGTGCAGTCAGGTTCGTTTCCGCTGATTTTAGGCGGGGATCATAGCATTGCAATTGGTACACTAGCCGGTGTAGCCAAGCATTATGAAAATTTGGGTGTCATTTGGTATGATGCGCACGGTGATTTAAATACAGAGGAAACTTCTCCTTCTGGAAATATTCATGGGATGCCACTTGCTGTCAGTCTCGGCCTTGGGCATGCTGATCTAACGAATATTGGCGGCTATGCGCCTAAAGTAAAGCCTGAGAATGTGATCTTGATTGGTGCTCGTTCTTTAGATGAAGGAGAGCGGGCATTAATTAGAGAAAAAGGCATTAAAGTGTATACGATGCATGAAATAGATCGATTAGGGATGACGAGAGTAATGGAGGAAGCCATTGCGTATTTAAAAGAAAGAACAGATGGTGTTCATTTGTCGCTTGATTTAGATGGCCTAGATCCAGCGGAGTGCCCTGGCGTGGGAACGCCGGTTGCAGGCGGCATCAGTTATAGGGAGAGTCATCTTGCAATGGAGCTTTTAGAGGAAGCAGGTATTTTGACATCTGCTGAGTTTGTTGAGGTGAATCCGGTATTAGATGAGAAAAATAAAACAGCAGAAACGGCAGTTGCATTAATTGGTTCTTTAATGGGTGAAAAGCTATTATAGAGCGGGACTTGTTCCCGTTCTTTTTTTAATTTTGGGGAAATTTAAGGATATGTTAAGGTTTTTACCGGCTGATAAGCGTAACATGCTGTCAAAAATTTGTTACACTATTTTTTAGAGGAGAATGAAACCTTTTGGAACGAGGTTCGTATACATAAAGACCGGTGAAGGCAGAGGTTGAATATACTATGGAAACAATGATTAAAAAGAGAATTAAGCAAGTGAAAAAAGGCGACCAGAACGCATTTGCAGACATCGTAGACCTGTATAAAGACAAAATTTATCAGCTGTGCTACCGTATGCTTGGGAATGCACATGAAGCAGAAGATATTGCGCAGGAGGCGTTTATTCGTGCCTATGTGAATATTGAGAGCTTTGATGTGAATCGTAAGTTTTCCACGTGGCTGTACCGCATTGCAACCAACCTGACCATCGACCGTATTCGTAAAAAAAAGCCGGATTATTATTTAGATGCAGAGGTGGCAGGGACAGAAGGACTGAATATGTATTCTCAAATTGCGGCTGACGGCATTTTGCCAGAGGACGAGGTGGTGTCGCTTGAATTATCGAGCACCATTCAGCAAAAAATTTTAAGATTACCCGATAAATATCGCTCGGTCATCGTATTAAAGTATATTGATGAACTCTCGTTAAAAGAAATTAGTGAGATTCTGAATATACCAGTTGGTACGGTGAAAACGAGAATACACAGGGGTAGAGAGGCTCTCCGGAAACAGTTGAGAGACCTTTGAGTGAGGTGATTTTGATGAGCTGTCAGGAAAGAATCGTCCTGCTTATGCATCAGTATTTAGACGGGGACATTGAGCCCGAAGATGAAAAAGAATTAAAGAGCCATCTGCAATCGTGTGAGGAATGCCGTACTCATTTTCAACAAATTGAGAAATCCATCGCGCTCGTGCAGAGTACATCTCATATAGAAGCACCATCTGATTTCACTGCAAAGGTGATGGCAGGTCTTCCAAAGGAGAAAAAGCGTGTGTCGATTCAAAGATGGATCAAAGCTCATCCGCTAATGGTCGCCGCTGCCCTCTTTGTCATATTGATGGGAGGCAGTCTGTTTACTAGCTGGAATACGGATCATAATTTCAGTGTGTCAAAGCAGCCGAATCTCGTGGTTGAAAATGATACAGTGACGGTACCTAAAGGGGAAACCGTCAAAGGTGACGTCACTGTGAAAAATGGCAAGCTGATTGTAGAAGGCAAGGTTGATGGAAACGTAACAGTCGTCAATGGAGAACAGCTGACTGCTTCTGCCGGACAAGTCACTGGTCAAATCAATGAAATTAATGAAGTGTTTGATTGGGTTTGGTACAAAATGAAGTCTACAGCACAAGACGTGATGCGGGTCATTGGACCAGAGGAGCAAAAGTAAATCAAACAGCTTGAGAGCAGTCTCTAAGGGGACTGCTCTTTTTCTATTGATGGACAGACTTGAATGCCAGCCAGATATGGCAACTATTTTCCTTGCTGAAACAAAATGTGGTATAATAGCCACGCTATGTACTTACACATAGGCTCTTTTTTTTATAAAAAATGAATCGAACGAAGAATAACTGAAAATTCTGGAGGACGAGGAAATGGCTTTAGGGGATATTCCTTTTTTGCAGTACCTCGGTAATGCTGTTGATATTCTCGTTGTTTGGTATGTGATATATAAATTAATGATGGTCATCCGCGGAACAAAAGCGGTTCAGCTTTTAAAGGGAATTGTCGTCATTGTTCTCGTCAGGATGGGAAGTGCGTATCTCGGTCTTAACACACTTCAATGGCTGATGGATCAAGCGATTACGTGGGGGTTCCTTGCGATCATTATTATTTTTCAGCCAGAGCTAAGGAGAGCGCTTGAGCAGCTTGGGCGCGGCCGTTTCTTCTCTAGAAGCGGAACACCTGTAGAGGAACAGCAGCAGAAAACGATCGAGGCAATTACAAAAGCAATTAACTATATGGCAAAACGAAGAATAGGCGCGCTGTTAACGATTGAGCGCGATACTGGGATGAATGATTACATAGAGACCGGAATTCCTTTAAATGCAAAGGTCAGTTCTGAGCTGCTGATTAATATCTTCATTCCGAATACACCGCTTCATGACGGCGCTGTGATTATGAAGCGTGATGAGATTGCAGCTGCAGCGTGTTATTTACCGCTGTCTGAAAGTCCTTTTATCTCTAAGGAGCTCGGTACACGTCACCGCGCGGCAGTTGGTATTAGTGAAGTAACGGACAGTTTAACCGTCATCGTCTCCGAGGAGACAGGCGGCATTAGTGTCGCAAGAAATGGTGATCTCCATCGAGAATTGACAGAAGAAGCGCTTGAAGAAATGCTGATTGCTGAGTTTAGTAAGAACAGCAAAGATGCTTCCTCGACCAAATGGTATTGGAGGGGCAAGAAAAATGGATAAGATTTTGAATAATCGCTGGGCCGTTAAGTTTCTTGCATTGGTCTTCGCTTTATTGCTGTATGGTGCAGTCAATTCAGCGCAAGCGCCCACGCCGAAAAAAATCGGTGAATCCTTTTTCCCAACATCGACAACAGACGAAGCAACCTTAACGGACATTCCTGTTAAAGCATATTATGACGACGAAAAGTATGTAGTCACTGGTGTGCCGCAGACAGTCAATGTCACGATTAAAGGATCAACTAGTGCTGTGAAAACAGCAAGACAAACGAAAAATTTTGAAATTTACGCAGATATGCAAAACCTGACGACAGGTACACATAAAGTCGAATTGAAGGCAAGAGATGTATCGAAAGGAATCACATTAACGATTAATCCGTCTGTGACGACTGTGACGATACAAGAAAAAACGACAGCTGAATTCCCTGTTGAAACGGAATTTTATAATCAAAATAAAATCAAAGACGGCTATTCACCGGAACAGCCTATTGTGAATCCGAAAAAGGTCACGGTCACTGGCTCAAAAGACGTGATCGACAAAATTTCTGTCATTAAAGCATTTGTGAATTTAGAGGATGTCGATCAGCAAATTGAGAAAGAAGCGAAGCTCACTGTGTATGATAGCAGCGGGAATGAGCTACCAGTCGAAGTGAGTCCGTCTGTAGTAGATATTACGGTCCCGATTACGAGTCCAAGCAAGAAGGTCCCGTTTAAGATTGAGCGGACGGGCAGCTTACCAGATGGAATCAGTATCTCAAGCATCGAGACAAGCCCAAGTGAGGTTACAGTCTACGGTTCTCAAAAGGTGCTGGATGCACTTGATTTTATTGACGGCGTTAAGCTGGACCTAAGCAAGATTAAAGATGATACAGAGATTGATGCCGACATTCCACTGCCAGATGGCGTGAAAAAGGTATCGCCTGAAACTGTTAAAATCAAAGTGAAGGTTGCAACAGCTGAAGAAAAAAAGATCGATAATGTCCCAATTTCTGTCGTGGGTCTGAGCAAGGATCTCAGCTCTGCATTTGTGAGTCCGTCTTCTGGGCGTCTCACACTAACAGCAAAAGGTTCAAAGAGTGCAATTGATAAACTAAAGACTTCAGATATTGAAGCCTATATCAATGTCGGGGACTTAAACGAAGGAACACATGAGGTCAAAGTACAAGTGAATGGCCCTCAAAATGTGACTTGGACATTATCTAGATCGAAGGTCAAAGTGAAACTGACTTCTACTGATACAGAAGATCAGCCGGCTTCTACGAATGATCGGAAAGATCAATCATCCGATGATGATCAGGAAGAGAAGAGTCAAAAGGAATCAACACAAGATAAAGCAAAAAAAGAATCAAGTCAAAGACAGCGGGTCAAAGAAGATAACAAAGAGGACGCAGCGTCCTCTTGAATGGTAAAAAAGGAGCGATTGAAACATGGGCAAGTACTTTGGAACTGATGGTGTAAGGGGTGTGGCTAATAGCGAATTAACGCCAGAGCTCGCATTTAAAATTGGGAGATTTGGCGGCTATGTGCTCACGAAGGATAAAGAACGTCCAAAGGTACTCG
Source organism: Bacillus sp. G402 (assembly GCF_051172515.1). Classification (NCBI taxonomy): domain Bacteria; kingdom Bacillati; phylum Bacillota; class Bacilli; order Caryophanales; family Bacillaceae; genus Bacillus; species Bacillus sp. G402. Next base: position 410,910 of record NZ_JBPIZC010000003.1, on the reverse strand, counting down.
TTGGACGAGACACGCGTGTATCTGGTCATATGTTAGAAGGAGCACTCGTAGCAGGCTTACTTTCAATTGGGGCTGAAGTCATGCGTTTAGGTGTGATCTCAACACCTGGTGTGTCTTATTTAACGAAGGCAATGGATGCAGAAGCAGGTGTCATGATTTCAGCTTCGCATAACCCAGTTCAAGACAACGGAATTAAATTTTTCGGTGGTGATGGTTTTAAACTGTCAGATGAACAGGAGAATGAAATCGAGCAGCTGATGGATCAGCCGGTCGATCAATTGCCACGCCCAGTTGGAGCGGATCTTGGAACAGTAAATGACTACTTTGAAGGCGGTCAGAAATACTTGCAATTCTTGAAACAGACAGCGGACGAGGATTTCACAGGCATTCACGTAGCGCTTGATTGTGCACATGGTGCAACATCTTCTCTTGCAACACATTTATTTGCAGATTTAGATGCAGATGTGTCAACAATGGGAACATCACCAAACGGATTGAATATCAACGATGGCGTAGGTTCTACTCATCCAGAGGCACTTTCTGCTTTTGTGAAAGAAAAAGGAGCCGATATTGGTCTTGCGTTTGATGGCGACGGCGACCGCTTAATTGCAGTCGATGAAAAAGGTGATATTGTAGACGGCGATCAAATTATGTACATATGCGCACGTTATCTAAAGGGTGAAGGCCGATTAAAGGATGACACGGTCGTGTCAACGGTCATGAGTAACCTTGGTTTCTATAAAGCGCTTGAGAAGCAAGGCATTAAGAGCATTCAAACCGCTGTTGGTGACCGCTATGTGGTCGAAGCGATGAAAAAGGATGGCTATAATGTCGGAGGCGAGCAGTCAGGCCACTTGATTTTCCTTGATTATAATACGACAGGTGACGGCATGCTTTCAGCGATCATGCTGGTGAATACACTCAAAGCAACAGGAAAAACATTGTCAGAGCTTGCAGCTGAAATGGAGAAATTCCCGCAACTTCTAGTGAATGTGAAGGTATCTGATAAATATAAAGTGGAAGAAAATGAAAAAGTAAAAGCTGTGATCCAAGAGGTTGAAAAAGAGATGAACGGTGACGGACGCATCCTGGTTCGTCCATCTGGAACAGAGCCGCTTGTACGTGTCATGGCAGAGGCGAAAACAAAAGAGTTGTGTGATGAATACGTGGCTCGCATTACGGCTGTTGTCAAAGAAGAAATGGGTATTGAGTAATTGATCAAAGCAAATCGCAAAGTAGCGGTTTGCTTTTTTTTCGAATAAACGTCATAAGAGGAAAGTTCTATACGAATCATATAAGCGAGGGCAATTTGCTGTTTGCTTTCATACATAAGAGAGCACATCAAAGGTAGAACGTGACAAGCCTCATCGCATATAGTGTAGGGAGGTCTTACTTTCCCACATGATGGGGATCACCCGCTAAATTGTGATTGACGGAGGTCAGACCTTATAGTACAATCATCCTTGTGTTACTGGATTTTTATTCTAGCAGGAAAGGCAGGGTAGATGTTCAGCCACTCTTATAATTATAGCGCCCGAACTAAGCGATCGAACGACAGATGCTTAGTTGACGAGGATGGAGGTTATCGAATTTTTCGGCGGATGCCTCCCGGCTGATCAAATATTGAGATCACAGCCGTAAGTGTTTCTTTAAAGCAAAGAGGTGACTCTTTGTACAAAGGGAATACACATGATCTCCCAAATTAAACATGTAGAGAGGGACGAAGAAATGTCCCTTCTATTTTAGTAGGCTTTCTTTGTCCCTTTCACATGATCGGGAGGAAGAATATTTATGTGTGGAATCGTAGGTTATATTGGTCAGAATGATGCGAAGGAAATTTTATTAAAAGGTTTAGAGAAGCTTGAGTACCGTGGGTATGACTCAGCAGGTATCGCTGTGGCAAACGAAGATGGCGTGCATGTGTTCAAAGAAAAAGGACGTATCGCTGAGCTTCGTGAAGTCGTTGATGCAAACGTGGCATCTTCAGCAGGAATTGGACATACACGCTGGGCAACACACGGTGTACCAAGCCATCTAAATGCGCATCCGCATCAAAGTGCTTCTGGCCGTTTTACGCTTGTTCATAACGGTGTCATCGAGAACTATGTACAATTGACACGCGAATATTTACAAGACGTCACACTAAAAAGCGACACAGATACAGAGGTTGTTGTTCAAGTCATCGAACAATTTGTGAATAGAGGTCTTGATACAGAGGAAGCTTTCCGTCAAACGCTTCTTCAACTAAAAGGCTCTTACGCAATTGCCCTTTTCGATAACGAAAACAAAGAAACAATCTATGTGGCGAAAAACAAAAGCCCATTATTGGTTGGTTTCGGCGAAGATTTCAACGTTGTGGCTTCTGACGCAATGGCGATGCTTCAAGTAACAAACGAATATGCGGAATTAATGGATAAAGAAATGGTCATTGTTACTAAAGACGAGGTTATTATTAAAAACCTTGACGGTGATATCATGACACGTCCTTCTTATATCGCTGAGCTAGATGCAAGCGACATTGAGAAAGGCACATATCCTCACTACATGTTAAAAGAAACGGATGAACAGCCGCTAGTGATGCGCAAAATCATCCAAGAATATCAAGACGAAAACGGCAAGTTGTCAGTTGCTGGCGATATCGCAAGCGCAGTAGCAGAAGCAGACCGCATCTATATTGTGGCTTGCGGAACGAGCTACCATGCTGGACTTGTTGGTAAACAATACATTGAAGACTGGGCGAAAGTACCTGTAGAAGTTCATGTAGCAAGTGAATTTTCTTACAACATGCCGCTTCTATCGAAAAAGCCGTTGTTCATCTTCCTTTCTCAATCTGGGGAAACTGCGGACAGCCGTGCTGTACTTGTTCAAGTCAAAGAGCTTGGTCATAAAGCATTAACGATCACAAACGTACCAGGATCTACGCTTTCTCGTGAAGCGGACTTCACATTGCTTCTTCATGCAGGACCAGAAATCGCAGTGGCTTCAACAAAAGCTTACACAGCACAAATCGCTGTTCTTGCGATCCTTGCATCTGTTGCAGCTGAATTAAATGGTCAATCTCTTGACTTCGACCTTGTGAAAGAGCTTGGGATTGTAGCAAACGCAATGGAAGCCCTTGTCGATCAAAAGGATGAAATGGAACAAATCGCTCGTGACTTCTTCACAGTGACACGTAACGCATTCTTTATCGGAAGAGGACTTGACTACTATGTGTGCCTTGAAGGTTCACTGAAATTAAAAGAGATCTCTTACATCCAAGCAGAAGGATTTGCTGGCGGAGAACTCAAACACGGCACAATTGCTTTAATTGAAGAAGGCACACCGGTCATTGCCCTTGCCACGCAAGAGCACGTGAACCTCAGCATTCGCGGTAACGTTAAAGAAGTCGTTGCACGTGGTGCAAACCCATGTGTCATCTCACTAAAAGGCCTAGAAGACGAAGGCGACCGTTTCGTCCTTCCAGCTGTACACCCAGCACTTGCACCACTTGCATCTGTTGTTCCATTACAGCTAATCGCTTACTACGCAGCCCTTCACCGCGGGTGTGATGTGGATAAACCACGTAACCTTGCGAAGAGTGTGACGGTGGAGTAGGGATTAATTAGATTATTCACTTTTATTGATGTTAATAAAGTTGTTAGAGCTGTCAGCCTGGGAACACTTACTTACTCAGAACCCGCTGACAGTTTTTTCTATTGGGATAAAGTTTAGATATGGTTGAACTGAAATAGATAACATCGGAGTTGGTGAAATTGATACTTTCAATCCTCAATCCTATATCTCGAGTGAAGCAGTTATAACTTAATAAGAATGAATTGTCTGGTTTTTCAAGGAATTATTCCGTCTAATCTTATAATAGCGATGGATATGGATTATAGAGTGTTTAATTTAGAGAAAAAAGAAAGTTTAACAACTTATTCAGTTGTTAAATTAACGTTTCGTGGGGATAATGAGAATTAGTACCTTTAATATGATTTTAGAATGTGCTTTCAAGAAATAAAATTGACAAACATATTCTACAATCGATAAACTTTACTTATCGATTAATATATGAGAGGAGGATAGAAGTGAAATTATATTCTATATATGAATTTCCTCCTTCCTTAGAAGAGTTGGAAGAATTAATAAAACTTATTGATCTAAGTTCTTCATTGCCTTTAGAAAAATTAAGGGTTATCACCAGTCAATTGTATGGTAAACGTATGTCAAGAACTAATATCCTTATAAAGGAACTTGTTAAATTAGGTTTAATAGAGGGAAGAAGTGTTGTTAATCTTACGTGGGAAGCACAGCTTTATGTTGATTTAAATAGAAAACTGGACAAACTGTTATTGCATAATGTATATAAGATTAATGATTTGTTTGAAAGTTGCAAATTAATATGCAAAATTGATCCAAAATTGAAAATGACTACTTCCTCACTATATAAGGAAATTTTAAAATATGGATATGTTGAAGAAAATATAAGGACCGTTACAGAAAAATTGTATGCGATAAAACGTCTTATTAAAGCTGTTCAAAGAGAAAGTGTATTTAATCCTTTTTTAGAGTATGAAGAATATATTGAATTCCTTTCAGTATTTAAAAATGAATATCTTATTCATGTTGGTGAGTATGGGAAAAATGCATCGATCACAATTCTTTATGAAGCGCTAAAGAATTATGGTTATGAAAAAGAAAAATTCAAAAGGAATTTGGAACTGCTATATAGTGATCCTATTTTTGCAACTTACACTTCCTTTTCGACTGTTAATGTTGACTTTGCTAAGAATGATTATTTTCAAATTAAGGATGAAAGTTTTTATTACATCAAAATAAAAAAATCTTTTTTAAAAAAAGAGGGATAGATAAATGAATATCAAAAACCTATTTATGAATGAAAAGGATTTATCAGTTTCAAGTATTAGAAAAGAGTTAACGGGGATGAAAAACTCGCAGCCACCTCAATCCCCAACATTTATTATTAATCAACAGATGGTAAAGGAAAAAATTACACAAAAGCTTTTAGATTGTGATAGTGGGTGGAATTTCTCACACATAGTTTTAACTGGAAGAGTTGGAGGAGGCAAAACTCATTTTTTAAACTGGATAGAATCTAGATTAACATATCTGGGTAACTATTATACTGTTAAATTCCAAGTTCAAGAGACTAATGTCGTAAAGTATAGCTTTGTAAGAATGGTTGTATCTAAATTATTTCAAATTTATTTCAGTGATTTTACAAGCTGTTTTAAACAACTAGCAGAAGATATAACTATAAATGAAAGTCAAGACAGAGATACCGATATTAGTATAATCAGTGAAAGGCTTGGTGTTAGTAGTAATTTAGCAACTCTTCTTTATACAATTTATAAAGGTGAAAATAAGAGTAGTGCAGCTATGAGGGTTTTAGGAGCTTCACATGGCAGAACAGAGATAAACAAATTAGGTATCAGAGAATTAAATAATACTGATTATATAAAAATAATTCATTTTTTTATAAAAAGAAAAAAGAAGGAAGGTTTTCTTCTAATTCTGTTAGATGAATTTGAACATGCTTTTTCAGCATTAACAACTGCAGCAAGAAGAAATTTTTATATTAGTTATAAAGAGTTTATTGATAAAGTAGTAAATTTTGAACCACCGTCAGTTGCGTTAATTACATCTGTTACCGAACAATATAAGGGTAATTTAAAAGAGGCTGTTTCAAAAGGTGAAATTGCTTTATGGACTCGTTTAGAACATCATGTACTTGAATTAAGTGAATTTAACCCTTCGGATGTTGATGAATTCGAAGAACTATTTCACGAGTTGGCAATTAGATATAAAAAAGGATATGAATATGACGTAGGACTTGAATATGCTAAAGAAATGAAAAAGCAATTTTTTGCTTACTTAGGTGATACAACGCAGGCAATAAGTTATAGAGATGCGATTTCGAATATGCTAAAGATAATGGATGACCTAAGGTTAAAAGGAATGAACTTATCCGATTTTCAAAAAGAGAAACAAAACAGCGCAAATCTTAGGGAGGACAGTAACTTTATAGATATTGAGACTCCACCTAATGTTAAAACTGATGAGGAAAGAATTTTAGATGAAGTTAGGGCACAATGGCAAAAAGCACATCATAATCAGAGGCCCGGTCTAATAAAGTCCTCACTTGAGAAAGTATTTTTAGATTTAAATTACCAAATTGTAAGATTTAAAACTGAGTTTGGCGTAGAAGAATTAGCGTCAGTTTTATATATTCGAAGAAAAATTGATGAAAAATTGATCTATATTGCTACAGCAACTAACCCTAAAAGTTTAGGTAATAAATTTCAAAAGTGCTTGAGTTTTAAAGATGAATTACTTGAATTTGGAAAAGAGAGTGAATTTACTACTGTATTCGTTTATCAAAAAGAAGCAGAAACTGAAACGGTTTTAAATTATTTTAGAAATCATCCAGATATAATAAATGTACCATTAGAGCAGAATGAATTATTAAATTTATTAGCTTACAGTAATGCAAACACTGATGCTCTAAAAAATAAATTGTTAACAAAATTTAATAGATTTGTATCTAACTTTAGTTAAACGGAGAGGTTGTTTCAAGTGTTTACTGATGAAGTGAAAAGTTGGTTATTCATTGAATTTTCTGTCCCAGAAGGCATTGAACTAGATGAATCAGATATTGAAGAAATATTAACTCATTTAAAACTAAAGTATAAATTTCTAATAAGCCAGATTATCGTTTTTGATACAAATAATAAACCAAGTATTGATAAAATAGAAAATTTAAAGGTAATGATAGCTAAGATAATACTGGATAAATATAGTGAAAATAATGATGAATCAGACTATGATGAGGACTCTTTAAATTTTTTAATCTATGAATCACAAGAGATTTTATTTAGTTTTAACATTATGGATAAAAATATAAATGAAGATGATTTTTTAAATTATTTAGTTCGAATTCAAGATGGAGAAGTAATAAATTATGATAAGGAATCTGAGTTTTTAGCAAATGTAGATTATAAAGATAAACATTATTCCCCGATACCTCTTTTTCATAATATTCGTTGTAGTAATATTGCTATATTTAAGTTAAAAACTTTATCATTAGGCTTTGCTATTATTGGTTATATGAAGATAGATAGCGAGTTTAGGGTCACTATAAAAGCATTCAAATATGACATGTTAAAATATATAATAGACAATATACATAATTATGAATGGATCCGAAGTGTTAAATGGGAAAATAATATAAATTGGAATTGGTTGATGAGTAGAAGTGTACCTTCAGGTTATCGAATCGCTGAAGAACATATCACATCAAATGAATTAATGAAATCTTTCTTGAAGATCACAAAAGCAAATCAATTGGAAGAAAAAATTTCTTTTGTTTTAGAGAAATTGTTAAATAAAGGTTACTTAAATGAGCAGGAATATATTAAAAGTGTTTCTTCGGATAGACAAATAAGCAAATTCTTGTCCACTTATCATAGACTTATTAGCAATAATTTTCCTAAGAATGGTATATGGGTTGATCCCTCATTGGGGCTTATCTTTGATGAGAATAATAGAGAAGATCCAAGAAGAATTATAGAGAATAATTCGTTTGAAAAAATATATGCTCCTACATATCATTTATTACACTATATAAGAGTGTTTTGGCATCAAGAGTTTGTAGAAGAAGTTGTTAAAAAAGTACAGGAAGATTTTAATACAGAGCACAGTGATTATAAAATTATTAATATTAAAACTGATGCTCAATTTGATTTGAAAAGTGACGGCGTGCCACTTAGGAGTTCTAGAGACATTGATGTTTTAATTAGGATTAAAGATATTAAGAAAAATTCTGAGTATATTGTTGCTATTGAAGCAAAAAGGAATGCTGAAGAGTTTGGTAATGTAAAAAAAGATATTGAAAAAAAGATTACACAGAGATATGCACGTATTTTCAAAGCATTTATAGTGATAGCCTATTTTAATAAAAATGTTAATGTAACTAGGCAAGATGAAGTAAAGTGGGGACATGATGAGAAGTACCTGAAAAAGCCGTTATTTTTGTGTTCTAATACAAATTTTAAAATATTAGTAAATGATTTAAAAGATGTAATTTATATGTTGAGTGAGATTCCTAATGAATATGAATAGTAAAATAACTAATTCATATATATTAGATGCCTCCCAATTTTTAAAAAAATTTGTATTAGAAGAATTAGATACTTTTTATTTATTATATGGAATTTTGTATTGTAATAGATATGTTCAATTAAATTCATTGCTAAATAAGCCTTACAATATTGAGCAAATTAAATTAGAAGCTATGAATAAATTTAATGAAGAGCTTTTTCATAAACTTAAAGAGAATTCATTATCTGCACTAAAGATATTAGATTGGCTTATGAAAAATCCTCCCCCTGAAAGTAGCGAGGATATTTTAGGTTCTATATATTTAATATTATCTGAAGGAGAAAAAAGAAAAAAATTAGGAGAACATTATACTCGAATGGATCTCGTTAACTTAATTTATGATGAGTATAAATTAGATGTTAACATAGAAAGAAAGGTAATTGATCCTGCATGTGGATCTGGGAATTTTTTGGTCGGATACCTAAATAGGTTATTTTCAGTATATAATGACAATGAAGTTTTAAAAAATATCATTATAGAAAAAATCTTTAAAGGGGAAATAATAGTTGGAATAGATGTACAAAAAAATACTTGTCTGATTGCAAAGCTTAGATTATTAATGCTAATTTTTAAATATTCAAATCAAATAAATCCAAAGAATACTCTACCTATCTATCAACTGGATAGTTTAAGTGATGAAAAAAATAATGTATTAGAAGACAGTCAGTATGATTTAGTTGTAACTAATCCACCTTATTTGAGGTATCACTCTTTAAATGAGAATCAAAGAAAGTTATATAAAAAGAAATATTATTCAGCAAAAGGAAAATATGATTTATATACGCTTTTCATAGAAAAATCAATTCGACTTGTAAATAAAAAAGAAGGAAAAATAGCAATTGTAACTTCTGACAAATTTATGAGTGCATCATACGGTAAAGCTATAAGGGAATATGTCGAGAAAAATGTTCATTTAGCTAAAGTTATGGATTTAAGCGCTATTTTTCCATTTAAAGCAGCTGTTCTTTCTGCTGTGTATTTTTTTGAGACACCTAAAAGAAGAGTAAACGAAAATCCAACATGGGAAAAGGTGGTTCAAAACGATGGAGCTTTATCTACAAATAAAATGGGAACAGTTAATCTGGGAAGCTACTGGAGATACAATTTGCCTTCAATGGAAGGAGTATTTAATAAAATAAATGAACATCCTAGAGCAAAATATTTAGACGAGTTTATTGAAAGTATACTAGTTGGTTTTCAAAGTACTGCAGATTCTGTATTTTGTAAACAAATAACTAATGAATTTATCGATAAAAATAAGTTAGAGAAAAATTTGGTATTTCCAATGTTAAGAGGAAAAAATTTAAGAAGATGGACTTATCAATGGACAGGAGATATAGAAGGTTCAGATACGTATGTTTTATATCCTTATATTGAAAAATCAGGTATCACAAGAAAAATTACTTTAGAAAATTTTCCAAATGTTAATAAATATCTATTATCACACAAAGATCAGCTAGATCAAAGAAAATATATAATAAATAAACGGGGTAAAGAATGGTATGAACATTGGGTAGAACGTTCGCATAGAACATTTAAAAACATAAAAATATTGACTCCTGATTTATCTTCTGAGTGTCGCTTTTCACTGGATACAAATGGATTTTTTTATAATGGTACTATCTATGCTATTAGGCTAAAATCTAATTTCACATTAGATGATTATAAATTCTTGTTAGGTATATTAAATAGTAATTTAATTTTCTTTATTCACAAACAATTAAATCCAACCCATTTAAACTCAAAAAGGTTTCGTTTTCAGTCACCTATTATGAAAAAATATCCCATTGTTTTGTTGGATAAGAAGGAATCCTTATACCGTGAAATGGTGTCACTCGTTGATAAAATTATAGAAGTTAAATCGCAGAAAGGAGATATAGAGAAAAAAGAGAGAAAGGTGAATGATTTAGTATATAAAATATATGGGCTTGGAAAAGAAGATATAACTATTATTGAAAATTTTTCTTCCAAAACATAAACTTATTTAATGAAGATTAAAAAAATATAAATTCTAATAAAAGCTTACAGAAATATTTTCTGACGGCAATCGAGAAAGGAGGAAGGTAATGAGACGATTAACAGATTTAACAGAAGTTATTGATAAGTTCAAAAATGACTGGAATTACTTTTTGAAACATGAGCTAAAAATGCAAAACTTGGAAATTATTGTAATGGAGGATTTGAATTTTAATGCGAGTGCAGGTTTTAGGTCGAATCATGAAGGTGAGTTTTTAATAAAGATTAATGAAGGCGTTTTTCATCAAATATGGAATTTTTATCATAGAACCTTTAATGACAAAAATCTTAGTATAGTGAAAATGGCAGGTTTTATAGATGAAAATTCTTCTTGCGATAAAGATTTCCCAGTATCGTTAGCTAATTTATATGTTAATATTACTATAAATTTTATTTTTCTGCATGAGCTTGGGCATATTGTGAATAATCATATATTGTATTTGAAAAACTTAAATTATAATAACGATTTAATGATGATTTATCCAAGATCCAAAAAATTGGAGGATCTGAATATTTCAGCATATGAATATCAAATGTTAGAAGTGGAGGCCGATGAGTTTGCTACTAAAAATATATTTAGAATTGTTACCAATGAATATTTGGTAAAAGGACTTTTAAATCTGCCATCATTTTATACAGTGGCGCCTACTATAAAACACCTTTGTTTATATATTTTCTCTTCTATAATTAATGAAAGATCTTTGCAAGGGCTAGGAGCTAATAGGACTAAGTATGATTTAACGAAAGCTAGGTATATTCCTAACCGAATGAGACTGTTAGTAATTTTACAAGAGCTTACGAAAAATATGAATCTATTTTTAAAAAATGATAGTTATCCAGAAAAAATGATGTTAGAACATATTGAGAGATTTGAATCTATTATTAATTTATATCTCATTGAAGAGTGCTTTTATGATGAAAGTGTTTTATCAACACAAAATAATTTAGATGAATTAGATGAAGATGTTTTTAACCATATTAATTATTTAAAAAAATTCATATACCCCAATTTAAAAAAGAAATTGAAAGACTTGTCTATATAAAGACATCATTTTTAGAAGAGATTCCGTAAACTGCACGATTTAAATTTAGTGATCTTTACAATTAAGATGTTTTGTAAATATAATGTCACTTATTCAGCCAAAAATCAATAGTAGTCATTAGGGGTCATACTGTATTAGAAGAGAATGTTATGAACATTAATGAGGCGGAGAAGGTCGTGTTCAGTCTAGTTATATGGATTTAATTCAACGAAATGGAGGAACGGAAGAACTACTCAACTTATACACTTAGGCAATGAACTAGATGATTGATGTTGAAAGCCTTATCCTACAAAAGTTTGAAGCCGGTTTCAGAGAAATAAAAAAACGATGTATTTGATTGTTTAAAAGAGTGAACGTAAATCGACGAGCATGTGTTTAATCCATTATAAGGAACTAAAACAAGCAAGCCCAGTGAATAACCTTCACTGGGCTTTTTTATATTTATAGACCATTCGACCAATAAAAATAAAATCCATTTGAACGAATTCTCTCTTCATGTCGTCAAAAAAAGTAATACCAAAACAAATTGGCGTTTGAAAAGGGAGTGGCGTGATGGATATGAAGCTGATTTTACCTCTTATTTTGCTACAAGCCATTTTAATGGTGATTGGTTTGTTTGATTTGTTGAAAAGAGATCCATCGAGAATCAGGGGAGAGGTGAAGTGGGTTTGGGCTTTGGTGATTGTGTTTGTGGCGAGTGCTGGTCCTATTGCGTATTTCATTTTTGGTCGTAAACAATCTTAGTAGGGGGGATTCGCTTGAATATGTTGGAGTGTTACGGGCTGACGAAATCGTATGGGCGGCATGAAGTGTTAAAAGATGTCTCGTTTTCTGTTGGAGAGGTTGGATGTGTTGGCTTTTTAGGAGCCAATGGAGCGGGGAAGACAACGATGATCCGGATTTTGACGGGGCTTGCTCGTCCTACGTCTGGCGTTGTGAAGGTGGCAGGTTTTGATGTCACAAAGGACATGGATCAAATTAGTCAGGTGATTGGGTACTGTCCTCAGTATCCTGCATTTTATCAAGATATGACGGGGCAGGAGTGGATGCATTGGGTTGGCGGGTTATTTCATTTAGAGAAAAACATCATTCGTTCCAAAACAGAGGAGCTGTTGAAGCTTTGCCGTGTGTATGAGGCGAAGGATCGCGTTATTGGCAGCTATAGTGGAGGCATGAAGCAGAGGCTTGCTATTGCACAGGCGCTGATCAATAGCCCACAGGTTCTGATCCTAGATGAGCCTGTGTCGGCACTTGATCCCATGGGGAGAAAAGACGTCCTGACTTTGATTGAGCGTCTAAAGCATGAGATGCTGATCTTTATGTCGACCCATATTTTAGATGACATTGAACGTGTGGCTGATCATATTATCATGATCAACAGCGGCAAAATTGAGATGTCCTCTTCGATGAAACAGATCAAAGAAGACTATATCCAGCCCGTGATTGAATTTCAATTAGAACAACAGAATACGAAACTAATGGCTTTGTTAAAAGAACGGGATTGGGTGGAGGAATGCATGGAGACAGGAGGCACTTATCAGGTGCGAGTCAAAGATCAACATACGGCATTGAAGGAGCTGCCGGGTCTCATCACTGAAACTGGCGGTGTTCTTCTCCAATATCGATTATCTAAGCTGACGCTTGAAGATATTTTCATGAAGGTTGTGACGGCATGATGATGTTGAAAAAGGAATTTAGGGAGTTATTCACTAGTTATAAAATCTTATTTGTGCCGATCATTTTTACGATTTTAATGATTACACAGCCTATTACGCTCAAAATGCTGCCGGATCTTTTATCGAATTCGGCTAATTTACCTGAAGGGTCTACATTTTATATACCAGAGCCTAGTGCTGGAGAGGCTTTAGCCAGTGCATTGAGTAAATTTGATTCACTCGGCGTGTTTATCCTTATTATGATCGTGATGGGGACGATTGCTGGAGAGCGTGCCTCTGGGGTAACGGCGATGATTATGGTGAAACCGATCAGTCGAATGAGTTATTATGCCTCAAAAATATGTGCCTATGCCTGTTTAACGTTGTTTAGTTTGATAGTGGCGGTGCTTGCTTCCGTTTATTATGTGGACATCCAATTTGGGCATGTGGATTGGGGCGATGTGTTAAAAGGAACGCTTTTGTATTATCCGAACCTACTGCTCATTGTAGTATCGACCATTTGTGCATCGGCGTTCTTTAAGCGTTCAGTGACTGCGGGCGGCGTTTCCCTTTTGATCAACCTCATCCTGTTTACCGTTCCTTCGTTTTATGAGGATACATTAGGGAAGTTTGCACCTAAAGGCGTCACAAGTGCGGCTGAGGAGATGATTCATAGAGGGACTTATTCAGATCAGGCACTTACTAGCTTTCTAGGTGTATCGGTATTGATTGGTTTCTTTTTTCTCATCGGATGGTTTCTTTTTAGAAAACAAGAATTATAGCATGGTGTACCCTTTGGATATGAAAATCTAGAGGGTTTTTTATGTATTTAGTAAGTAAAAAATAAGGCATAAATACATATTATCATGATTTAAATGTTGAAATAATATATACTTAGTATATAATTACTCCGTAAAGGGATGGGAGGAGTTTGTAGATGATTCAGATCAAGAATGTGAAGAAGGAATTCTTTCAAGGCCAGGAGCGGACTGAGGTGTTGAGGGGCGTTGATTTGACGGTAGAAGAAGGGGAGTTTGTAGCGGTGATGGGACCGAGTGGTTCTGGAAAAAGTACATTACTTCAGCTGTTAGGCGGGCTTGATCTGCCTACTGATGGAGAGATTTTGATAGATGAGCATCAGTTGAGTGAGATGAATGAGAAAGAGAGAACGATTTTTCGCAGAAAACAGATTGGGTTTGTGTTTCAAAATTATCAGCTGCTGCCTACGTTAACTGTCGAAGAAAATGTGGCGTTTCCGCTGCATGCAGATAGACGTTTAACAAAGGAGAATCAACAGACGGTGGTAGAGCTGTTAGAGGCTGTTGGTTTGAATGGACTTGGGCGGAAACGGGCTAGTTTGCTGAGCGGCGGGCAGCAGCAGCGTGTAGCGATTGCAAGAGCTCTAGTCAATCAGCCGTCAGTGCTGTTAGCAGATGAGCCGACGGGGAACTTGGACCGGCATAGAGCGGAGGATATTTTGGCGTTAATGTGCAAGTTCAATCGAGAAAGCAAGCAGACGATTATCATGGTGACGCATGATATTTTCGCAGCGGGGTTTGCGGATCGAATCATCCTTTTTAAAGACGGTGTCATTGATCAAGTGATTTCTAGAAAGGATGATGATTATGCTCAGTATGTGGCGAATTTCATGGCGTAACATGATTCAGCATAAAAAGCGGTTCGCCATTTCTGTCTTAGGCATCATGGTGGGAATTGCTTTTGTCACGTCGATGCTCATTGCCGATCGAACGACAAATGATGTGTTTCATTACTATGAGCAAATGTATGTCGCTGATGCAGATTATTGGGTGTTGAGTGATGATCATACGTATGATGAGGAACAGATCTCATCCATTTTAAAGCATCCTGATGTGACAGGATCATTATTAGCGCTGGATAAACAGACGTTTTTTGATGTAGAAGGTGATCACTCTCTTAACCAACGGGCAGTGCGCATTACCGGAGTACAAGATCAAACGAGCTCTTTACTGAAGCTGCCTGTGATTGAAGGGCGTTTGGATAATCAGGGGTTGGTCATACCAGATGTTGTGGCGAAGCTGCTGAATAAAAAAGTGGGAGATACCATTCGTTTTTCTGATTTGGGCGAAGCGAAGGTATCTGCCATTGTGGAATATACACAGCTGCTTTCAAGTCCGAGTGACTGGAAGAGTGCAGAATCATCGAGTTTTCGTGTGATGGCGCCGCTTGATTTATTGAGAGACTGGACGGGACTCGATCATCAGCTTTCTTATATGAGATTTCAGACGAATGATGGCGGAGAGCAGCTCTTTCAATCTTTACAGAAAGAGTTCAAGGATGCCGATGTTTTTGTCCAGCCTGTGGTGGCGGATGACCGACAAAGTAATGACATTGGCGGGTTGTACACGTTCTTTTATCTCATCGCAGGGCTGTCGATGTTTATGAGCGGTTTTATCGTGTTTAACATGATTTATACGAGTGTGATGGAACGGAAAAAGGAATTTGCGATTATGAAGAGCTTCGGTTACACGCAGGGCTCTGTTTCAAAACTAATGTTGATTGAGGTTTTGATCTTGGCATGTATTGGAACAGCCATTGGGGTGCCGATTGGCGTTTGGCTTGGAGATGTGTTCATGCAAACACTGCTTGGTGTGTTCGCTTTTGATATGGTGTATTCGTTAAATTGGCAAGTGCCTGTTGTAATTTCAGTGATCATTGGTATTGTGTTCCCTGTGCTGTTTTCGTTATTTCCGATCTATCATGCAGGGAAAACGTCTGTGCTGCTGACTTTAAAATCCACTACCCAAACTTCTGCACCGAAAAAACGATCGGTCATTAGGGCGGTGATAGGGATAGGCTTGCTTTCATTCATATGGGTGGATCATCCGGCTGCTTATCTTGCCATTTTAGCCAGCATGGTTCTGTTATTCCCATTTTTCCTGCTCTTTTTGAACCGGTTGTTGGCACCTCTTTTGAAGCTGGTTTTTGGCTATCCAGGTCATCTATCAGCGCAGCATGTCACGCAGCAACTGAATCGAAACGCTAATACGGCGGCGATTCTAGCTGTTGGGATTGCTGTGATCTTGCTTTTAAGTGCGGTCATTGAATCGGCTCCAGACGGCTACGAAAGAGAGATTCGTCAAACGTACGGCGGTGATCTCAGGGTTACTTCTGAAGCGTCATGGACGAAAGCGGATCAAGAAAAGCTGTCATCCTATGAGGCTGTTGAACGGGTGGAACCGATGATGGAAGCGGCTCCTTTGACATGGGAAACGGCTGATGGAGAGAAAAGACAATTTTCTCTGATCGGCGTAGAGGAAAAGGGACCGTCTTTTATAGAAGGTGACAATAAAGGCGATTTGTATCAACGATTATCAGAAACGCCTTCTATCGTGTTAGGAGAGCGTGCGTTTGATGAATGGGGTGGGCGTATTGGAGAGAGTGTGTATCTCAATGCACCTTCTGGCCGGCAACAGTTACAAGTCATTGATGTGGTCAAAACTTCTCATCATTCTGGTTATGTGGCATTTGTCGATCAGACATTTTTACAAGAGGATTTAGGGTGGGCGCAGCCCCTTGATATCCTGCTTACGTTAAAAGACAAAGGTGCCGGTGAGTCTTTACGAGATCAGCTATGGGAAGACTTTGGACATCGGCTTTCAAAGGTGAAAACAGTAGAGGATGGGATTAAATCAACGACATCGGCTTTCACTGGTATGAACGAGTTAATTTCTATGATGCTCATTTTCATTATGGGGCTCGCGAGCATTGGAACAGCCAATACACTGCTGATGAATACGCTTGAACGTACATCTGAGATTGGCACCATGCGGGCGCTGGGGCTGACAAAGCAGCAGGTGAGAAAAATGATCGTCGGAGAAGGTGTGCTCATTGGGTTAACAGGTGTGATTGGCGGCATTTTATTTGGTGTGATTCTTCTATATATTTCAAGCCAATCTGATTGGCTGGGTGGATTTGTTTCATTCCAATTGCCGTTTGTGCATCTAATGCTGGCAGTGATCGCAGGAATTGCACTCAGTTTAGCGGCTTCATGGATTTCTAGTGCGACAGCGAGTAAAATAGAGATGATATCATCTCTCAAAGAAGGTTAAATCATATGTCAGTGAAATACGGAATTTTAACATCGCTCTGTCAGCAGCAACATCATGGATATGAATTAAAGCTAGAGCTGGAGTCATTGCTCGGAATAAAAGGAAAAATCAACCCGGGTCAAATCTACACGACGCTTGATCGGTTAATCCGTGATCAATTGGTGACAGCAGTGGGAATAGATGACCAAGATCGAAAGTTGTACGACGTGACGGAAGAAGGCAGACAAGAGCTTGAATCATGGCTGTTGGCGCCTGTTCCGTATCATGCTGTAAAGGATGATTTTCACTTTAAATGGGGCTGTGCACGGAAAATCAGATTTCATCAAGAAAAAGAAATGCTTCAGCAGCAGAAAGCCGTCATCATGAAAGATGTGATGGAACTCACGAAGCTGAAAACGGAATGTCTTGTGCAAGGTGATGAGAGTCGGTACTTATTGATTTCTGGCACGTTGCTTCATTTAGAGGCGGATTTGAATTGGATTCATCAAATTGAGCATCGGAGCGGAGCATCATTTTAGAGAGGTCTTTCTTTTGAAGAAAGGTCTTTTTTTTGGCTTCGTTCGGAGCATACGCAGATAGGATGGGAAGAAAGTTTGGTATGATAGGTGTAAATTGATTGTATTTTCAGAAAAGGGGTTTGATCAATGAAAACATCACGTAATCCTGAGACCATTCACGCGCCAGTTGCACCGTACATCCATCAAATAGAGACAACAGGGCCGCAGCGGTGGTTAACCTTATCAGGGCAAGTGGGGATGGAAGTCGATGGGACCATCCCAGCGAGCCCGATGGAACAGCTCGAGCTAGCGTTAGAGAATGTAAAACGCAATGTAGAAGCGGCAGATATGAAAGTGGAAGATATAACGAAGCTTGTGTTTTATTTGGTAGGTGAGTTTGATGCTAAGAGCAGAAAACGAATCATGGGTCAGTTTTTAGGAGATCACCTGCCTTGTATGACGATGATTTATGTGGTGGCTTTGGCTTCACCTGCTTTAAAGGTCGAGGTGGATGCTTGGGCTTGTCGGGATATGGACTTAGTTTAATGATTATCTTGATGAGGTAGATAATGAAAAATTTTTGTATAAGGGAAGTATGGGCTAAAAGATTGGGTTTTCATATCCAATCTTTTTTATATTTAGTTCTCTCTAATTTATTGATATAAAAACCTTTTAAGTATATTTTTAGAATATTTTACACAATTCCCCTTACTTCGACATTTTTCATATGGTAATATCAGGGTGCATAGTGATTGGGTCTATTGACACTATGCAAATTTTGAGAGGAGGTTTTACTTATGACAAGAAACCAAAAAGAATGGGAATCTGTGAGTAAAAAAAGCCTTAAGCGTCCAGGTGGTACTTCAATTGTTAAGGCGGCTGGATGTATGGGGTGCTGGGCCTCAAAAAGTATTGCAATGACACGAGTTTGTGCACTGCCACATCCTGCAATGAGAGCTATTTAATGAATAACATAGGGAGTTAAGCATATATTGCTAGCTCCTTATTCTATAAAAGGGGTGTCTATTTATGTCAAGTAATCAACTAGCAGAATACGATTTACCTGAACTAGCGATTCATTTGCAGCCTCATGGCGCAGTTATGATAGATAGAAAATCAATGTATTATTTTAGATTGAGTGGAAGAGGGGCTCAGCTTGCATTTTTATTATCTAAGAATAAAGACGTGAGCAAAACTGCTCGTATCTGGGAAATCGTTAAAAAGGAAGAGCTAACAGCTGATCAATTGCGTGAAGAATTGAGTGCCCATCCTTTTACAGAAGCTTGGACACAAGGGTTATTGAATCAACCTATTCAATTTACAGGATCTTTACAGTCCTATTTACCAATTAGCTGTACTCTCCAATTAACAAACGCTTGTAACTTAGGTTGTTCCTTTTGTTATGCTAGTTCCGGTAAGCCCTATCCTGAAGAATTAACATGTTCCCAGTGGATTAATGTGATGCAAAAACTAGCTGCGCAAGGTGTGGCTGATGTCACTTTAACAGGGGGCGAAGCCAAACTCATAAAAGGTTTCAAAGAAATTGTGATGGTTGCGAGTTCATTATTTACGAACGTAAACGTTTTTAGCAATGGCTTAAACTGGAGACAAGAAGAAGTGGAATTACTCAGTCATCTAGGAAATGTATCTGTACAAATTAGTATTGACGGTACGAGCGACACTCACAATTCCTTAAGGGGAAGGAAAGGTGCTTTTCAGGAAAGTATGGAAACCATCCAGCGGTTAACAGAAGTGAATGTTCCTGTAATTGTTGCAATGACCATCAATGAAATGAACGCTGATCAAGTAGCAGAGGTTGTTGATCATTGTGCAAAAGCAAATGCCTCCATTTTCCGTGCTGGTAAGACATTATCCGTAGGACGTGCTACAAAGAATTTTAAAGCGCTAGAAACTTCGTTTGAGCAGCGTGTTCAAAGCCAGTTACAGCAGGCGCGTTCTAAGTGGGGACACCATTTGAATATAATTGATTGGGAGCATGAAGAGAGTTCTTTTACAACTGATTTTTGTACACCGGGTTATTTGGCTTGGTATATAAGGGCAGACGGTTATGTGACACCTTGTCAATTAGAGGATATTCCTTTAGGTCACATTCTAACGGATTCTTTTTCTGATATTGGTTCACCAACACGTCTATTGAAATTGAAATGTGAAGCGAAAAACTGTAAATGTATAGGGAAAGTTGAACTATCTGAGCCAGATCTTCCCTTTGAAAATGAAATGAGAGCAGGCATCGCTCATGAATAGTATGACTTTTATTTTGTGGTCAGGTCTTGGAGTGATAGGGCTCTTCTTGTTTGCGAAGTATAGAGTGTCAACAATAGAATCAAACCTTTTAGATAAAATTGAGGCAAGAAAAGTTGGTATCGATTTTATTAGAGAGTTTGTGGGCATAGACGTGGAAGCTTGGGAAGTATATTCAGTCTATTGGTATGATCATGAAACAGTGAATAATTTACATCATTTAGGTTTGCTTAAAAAAAATCGACATATACTTCATGAAATGGGATTGGTTGAATCTTGGCGTGTTCGTTTTGTTCACCAAAACCAATCATTCGTGATAGGAGTAAACGCTAAAAGGGAAGTGACCTTTTTTTATGCAGATGTAAGGCAAACTTCATTATCTAAAAAAGACGGTCAGATTTCACTAGAAGGTTTAAAAGATCAATTGACTTGTTCTTCAAAGGGGTTATGGGCTAAGACAAAACCAACTGGTTCTGGTTCAAAAGAAGAGGATTTTCGTGAAATTAAAACATATTGGTATCTTGCTGAAAAGGAAGATATCCGACTTAAGGTAACAGTTGAAATGCAATCTGGTGTGATCACTTATATCGGCACAGATACAGAGATTTTAACGGATCAGATGAATAAAGTAATAAGAGATGAACAAGTTGAGTCTACTTTTGGTCTTTCAGGTATGTTAGGATCAGCTGCTGCGATGATCATGGCTATATTAGTTTTAGTTTTAATGAATGTTCAAATTTACCTCACATTAAGTCTTATGCTGGGTTTCATGATTGTACTAGTGCAATCTCTCACAATTAAGGAGGATATACAGTTAACGATAGTAAATGCTTACGATGCTAGGATGAGTGTTCAAACTGTTAAATTACTTGGTATACTCTCTACTTTGTTTGCAGGATTATTGACAGGATTTGTAGTATTTATATGTTCATTGGCAGGAGGCGCTCTTGCGAATGAATTAGAAATGAAATTTTTAGATGAAATCGTTGGACAAACTTTTATTGGTCTTAGCGCTGGGTTAATTAGTCTAGGCATCACATCACTGGTCTTTTACCTTTTAGAGAGAATGAATAAATTACGTATTTCTCCGGAACTATCAAATAGAAGTATGTTTTTATCTGGATTTACTTTAAGACAAGGGCTTAATATGAGTCTGCAAAGTTCTATAGGGGAAGAAGTAATATACCGACTCTTAATGATTTCTCTTATATTTTGGTTTAGTGGGAATGCGATATCTTCCATTTTAATATCATCTTTTTTATGGGCAATTATGCATCAGGTCACTGGGTATGATCCAAGATGGATTCGCTGGGCGCATCTTTTTGTTTTTGGATGTTTTCTTGGTTTTCTTTTTATGCATTATGGATTTATTTGTGTACTGGCGGCACATTTTATTCACAATTTTGTGCTCGTTTGTATGCCCTTATGGCAATTTAAACTTCAAAGATATCTACATACCAAAAAGCCTCAGCATACATCACTCTAATAAAAGGGAGAGATTTGATGCCATTCATGGAGGTTCAGAATGTAAGCAAACGATATAGCAATGGTGATGGGATAGAGGGTCTTTCATTTTCCATTGAAGCAGGGGAGGTTGTGGCGCTGCTTGGGCCTAATGGTGCGGGGAAGACGACAACCATTCGATGTTTAACAGGTCTCTATCAACCTGATCAAGGGGAAATACTCATAGAGGGATTTCCTCCTGGTCATTCCCATGTCCAAAAAAAAGTAGCTCTTATTCCAGATCAGCCATATTTGTACCCAGATTTAACGGTTGCTGAACATGTTCAATTTCGTGCGAGAGGCTATCATAAAGGTTTAAAACAGATCAAAGAAAAGGTATTTGAGGCGTTGAAAGAAGTACATATCGAAATGAAGATGAACGAATTGTGCGGAAGGCTTTCAAGAGGTCAAAAACAGCGTGTCGTCTTAGCAGGGGCCATTGTGCAAGATGCCTCCCTTTTTATTTTAGATGAGCCGACTGTTGGGTTAGACATCCCTTCGAAACAATGGCTGTCAGATTGGCTGATACAGAAGAGCCTTCAAGGTGGTTCGGTTCTTGTGTCCACTCATAGTCTAGAGTTTGTTCTTGATACGGCTAGTAGGGTGATATTGATTCGAGACGGTGCCATCATGAAAAATATCGCTGTTCCTAAGCAGCAGGAAGAACAAATGAAGTGGCGGACAGAAGTCATTAAACTTCTAGGGGAGTGGTCTAGTGAATAACACGCTTTCCCTTTTATGGATGAAATCCCAAAGGCGCTTGATCAGTAAAAATCAAGAAAAGAAAATGCCCTTTCTGATCTTGCTACTTATGATGGCTGCCATCGGTTTTCAGCTGAGCGCAGTCTCAAGTATGGGCGATTGGAATGCAAGTACAGCTGGATGGATCATTGTCGTTTTATTTGTTCTTTATACTGGCTTTGGCTTGTTTTCGAATAGGCTGCCTAGTCAGATGAACGATATCATGTGGTTGTATGGAAGTGGTGCTTCTTTATGGACAGTTGTGATGAGTGTATGGGTATATCACATTTTTTGGCGATGTGCTCTTCTTATTGTTTCTGCTGTGATGGCTGATATCCTCCTTCTTTGTTTAACGCAGCAGTACTTTTTTCTACTTGGTAAATCACTCCTGTTAACAGCGCTGTTATGTATGATCGAAACATGGATGATTGCGGTATCTTGTGCAAGAACCATTCAAGTATATAAGCGAGTGCTCTTCATTGGTTTTATACTGATGTTTGGTTGTCTTTCATTGCTTATTATGAATCAATTGATATTGAAACAGTCGTCAATGATGGAGATATCTGCTTCTTTGATGTATCAAGTCGGACGCATGATAGAGGAGTTTTCATTCATTTCTGTATTGATATTACTTGGAGTGATGATTTTATCTTTCATGATGATGTACAGGTCGAGTCATCGTATAGAGATGATGGAGTCGTTAGTCAAAGAGGCGGCATTTTGGGAGGAATTTGAGGGGAAACAGGTTCATGTAAATCCAATAAGTCCAAAGAAAAGCAAGACGTGGTGGGGGCTTTCATCATTAACGGGCATCTGGGCTTTCCTTTGGCTAGAAATATTGATGATCAAAAAGTATGCTACCTTCCACCTGTTATCTACCATGCTGTTGATCGGTACTTACTATGTCGTCAGTTCTTATTTTTCAGATTGGTTGACTCTATTCTTTCTGGTCATTGGTGCATCTGTCCTGCTCAGTTCATATTACGCTGGGATTGTAAGACACGGGCAAACGGGATTGCTGTATCTTTTTCCGGGCGCTTTATATCAAAAAATTCTTCTATTGGAAGTGTTTCAAACCTTTTGGTTGTATGGTGTCTACTTGGTTTCTCTTATCTTGTTAGAGATTCATGATGTATTGTATTGGGCCATTTATGGGGTAGGGGTTTATATTTGGTTTTTGACCATTCGGCTCTTTGCCTTTACGCAGCCTTTGAGACGAGAAGCGAGTCTTTCTTTGGGCATCTATTATCGATCATTGCTCATCGGATCTGTCATAAGTGCTGCAGTCATCATTGGGATTCATCTGTTCACTAATGGCTGGTTTACAACGATGACATGTGTATTTGCTGGATGTGTATGTTATGTGATGTGTTATCGATGCCGTGGGACTCATTAAAAAGAGGAGTTGATTGTCATGAAACCAGAAGATAAGCTATCCCAATCGGTTCAACGTTTAGTCAATACGAATGAAGTAACAATCGTTCAAGCCATGGGGGAATTAAGGAAATCAGGAAAAGAGGCAGTGCCAGTGCTTGTTGAAGCCTTAAAAGAAGAGGGTTCTTTGCGGAATATTGCAGCAGCGGTTCTTGGTGAATTTGGAGCAGATGCAGGGGATGCAGCAGAAGCTCTTGCTAAACTGTTAGAAAGTGAAGAAGAGGAGACAAGAATGGCGGCGGCGATCTCACTCATGAGAATTGGTCAGCCTAGTTTGCCATTTCTTCTGTCTTTGGCAAAGCGTTATGAGGGTCCTACTTGTTTTTGGGCATCGTGGTGTATCTCTTGGATTGACCCATCAAAAATCGAAAAAAATATGTACGAGTGCCTAAAACAGGAACAAGAGAATCCATCAGGAAATGTGGCCCCTTTTGCCGCAGAAGAGGCACTAGGAAAAATCATCGCTTTTCAATTAAAAGAAAAGGGGGATGAGTAGTGGAAACGCAAATACTTAAATGGCCTGAGCACCTTCCTTGGATTCATTCTTCACATCAGCGGTGTTTACCTGAAGGGCATACTCAGCTTCTTTATTTTTGGTCAGTTAACTGTCCGCATTGTGAAGAATTAACCGACCACATTCTACATAGTGTGGATCAGTTGAGTATCCATTTAACCTGTGTCCATGTTCCATATACGGAAGAAGAAAAATCGATAGAGGTTGTTTCGAAATATGCGGAGGAAAAGAATCTCATTGCTCCCATTGTGTTGGATCAAGATTATGAGATTGTCACAAAATATAAAATTCAAGGATTGCCAAGTTTTTGCCTCATAGATAAAGAGGGACAATTAATTGATCGGAAAATGGGAGATACCGGCTGGGAAAAAATATTAAAAAAACTAGAAAAACGATCATAATTAGAGTTATGGAGGAGAGCGTTTTGTTTCAATCAAACCAAGAATTAAAAAAAACGGTGGTCTTTTATGCAGGTGTGGGAGCTGTTTTGCTGATTCTCATGCTGTTGACATGGCTGCCGATTTCTGCAGAATGGGAGTTGCTGTTGATTTTGTTTGGATTGGGAATTTTGTTTTATGTGAAGCGTGAGCTTTTTAAAGAAGAAAAAGATCATAAGGCATGAGTTTTCTACAGAGGTGATTTAGAAAGGTACAGTTGATGAAAGGTAAGTAATAAAAGGTTGGATGTTGAATCCAACCTTTTATTACTTCCTGTATTGAGTTTAAAAACAAGGGAATGCTTTTATATTCTCAGAGCAGTGTTTGAATCAAATTTTAAAAATCCAATGTCCTCCATGTATTTGAAATAGCGTTTGATTAAATGATCATCCATAGGGGGATAGGTCATTCCATGTGCTTGGAGAACCGTTTGAGTATTTGTTGAGTCAAAGTGCGCCATGTTTTCGTATAGTTCCCAGACTGTTTTGTCTTGTTCTACCTTTTCAGTGAGCATTGGAAGAAATGGCGTAAGGGCGTTGTCTGCGTTTTGATCGCTTGCTTGAATGAGAGCTTCTACCCAATCGTCATATGTTTTCTTTTCTAATGGATAGCCTATTTCTTCTGTTATTTTTTGGAAATATTTACTTAATTCCATGCTTTCTTCTTGAGGTGGAACGAGGTGATAGGCTTTGCCGAAGTTGGCTGGATCCTTGCATATGGTTGTAATGGCTTTTGAAACAAAGTCGACGGGTACGAATTCTTTTCGTTGATTCGGTAGCTCACCGTAAGCCTTTAATTGGATGCATCCTTTGATTAGTCTCGCCATGTAATCCTCTGTATTATGAACGCCTGTTTGACTGTCGCCCATGATGAAGCCGGGGCGAAGGACTGTGATCGGCACGCCACGTTTTTTTGCTTCCCACATGATTTTTTCTGCCACCCATTTACTTTGAGAGTACCCAATGTCCTTTTCTACAATAGGAAGATAAGCATCGATGGATGTATCTTCAAAAAGAACGGTCGTGCCATCTAGATACCCGGCAGGTCCGAATATGGCAATGGTCGATAAGAAATGAACAGGCTTTACCTGTTCTGTGCAGGCGAGTTTGATGATATTTTCTGTGCCGGTGACATTTGTATCCTTGTGCATGTGATAGGGCTGAACGTAATTGACTTTTGCTCCATTATGATAGATGGCATCAATGGTTTGGGCGAGTTGTTGAAATTCCTCTGTTGAGAGCCCTAGTTGAGGCTTGTCCAAGTAACCTACAATCGGTTTTAGTTGTTTCAGATAATGTTCGTCCCATAGGTGATATTTCTCCATATTTACTTGTATTCTCTGTCTTGCGTGCTCTTTGTCTCTTGCTCTGATGACACAATAGATTTGGATGGATGGATTCATTCGAACAAGCTCTTTAATGAGATAAGCGCCTAGAAAGCCGGTTGCTCCTGTTAATAACACGGCATTCTGCTTAAAGGATTTAGAATCGAATAGGTGCTTTGGTTGAATCTTTTCATCTAAAAATCCCTCTGATGTGAGCTGTTGTTTCGGCTCAGGTGTTTGATTTTGTAGCATACGATGAACTTGTTGAATCGAAGGATGTTCATAAAGGGTGCTGGCAGGTAGTTCAACGTGTAATGTTTCCTGCATACGCATTAAGGTTTTGGCGGCAAGGATGGAGTTTCCTCCTAAGTCGAAGAAGTGATCGTTTGTGCCAATGGGCTCTACCTTTAATAGGTCTGTCCATATTTCACAGAGTGCTTCTTCGGTTTGATTGGTTGGTGCGACATATTCAGTTTGCAGTTTGGGTCTGTCGAAATGATATCTTGGTAGTGCTTTTCGATCGACTTTTCCATTTGTGGTCGTAGGGAAGTTTGTCAATAGAACATAATGTGCAGGGCGCATGAAATCAGGGAATGTTTTCTTTGCATAAGTTTGAATGGTATATAGATCCCATGTCTTTTTGTTGGATGGAATGATGTATGCAATGATGCGTTTATCCCCAGGTATAACTTCTGTGGCTGTCACCAAACAGGATTTAACACTCGGGTGCTGGATCAACACATGCTCAATCTCGCTAAGCTCAATACGAAAGCCTCTAATTTTGACTTGGTCATCCTTTCTACCAATATATTCAATCAGCCCATCAGGTTGTTGTCGAACAAGATCCCCTGTTTTGTAATAGGTTCTTCCATCCCGTTCGATGAAACGTTCCTTTGTTAGGTTTTCTCTTCGCCAGTAGCCTAATGCTAGTCCATCTCCTGAAGTGATGAGTTCCCCTATTTGTCCTTGAGAGACAGATTCACCTTGTTCATTTGTGATGTCAATGATGGTTCCTGCTACAGGTCTGCCAATTGGTATACTGACGAGATCATCCCAGGTGTCTGGCAGTTGAAAAGTTGTTGTGAAGATTGTATTTTCTGTCGGGCCATAGCCATTAATGATGGTCGTATGTGGGAGCTCCTTTAATGCTTGATGAACGACTTGAGGAGACATGACATCTCCGCCAGAGACGATGTATTTAACTGATTTGATATCGTTCAGGTGTAACTCCATCATCAAGTTGAACAATCCAGTAGTTAAAAAAAGAATCGATACATCATAGTCTTTAATGGTTTGACTGACGAGTTCAGGAGTCAGTTTTCCAGAAGGAGGAATAGCGAGTGTCGCTCCATTTAATAAAGCGGACCATATTTCAAATGTAGAGGAATCAAAAGAGATGGTAGATAATAATGCTAAGGTATCAGAAGAATTAACGGGCAGAAAGGAAGGGTTATGCGTTAGGTGCATGATACATCTATGTGTAATGACAACACCTTTTGGTTTTCCTGTTGTGCCAGAGGTATACATGATATAAGCGGCATCAGAAGGTTTGACATCAAAAGACGGGTTTGACGTTGATTGTGTAAGGATGAGATGTTTTTCTTTATCTAAGTAGATAGTAGGAATAGGCAAGGAGATTAGGCTTTGAGTGACATGTGATGTTGTGAGTAAAAACGATAGTTCGGCATCTTCAATCATAAATTGAATACGTTCACTAGGGTAATTTATATCTATAGGCACATAAACGGCTCCTATTTTGGTGATAGCGAGAATAGAGACAATCAATTGTGGTGATCTTTCTAAGGCTAGGCCAATATGAGAAGCGTTCGTTACGCCCATTTTGATAAGGTAATTGGCGAACTGGTTACTTTGTTTCTCAAGTTCAGCATATGTGATGTTCTGATGGTTGCACGCTAAAGCTGGATGATGCGGCGTGTGAGTGGCGTGGTGTCTCATGATATCACATAAATTTTGATCATTCATGATGATATTCCCCCTCTAGAATTTGATAGATTAGGAATGTTATTCCTAAATCCACCCAAAGTGTATATGAAGAAATATTCATTGTCAATGAAGGTCATATTAACAATAAAATGTAAAATTTATGTAATAATTGAATTAATATGAAGATATATTGTGCTATTTAGAGATAAAATGTAAGGGACCCTCGGCTTTTTCCTTGAATGAGCGTTTTGATGATCAAGAGGAGATGAAAATAGGGGGAAATTGAATCATAAGATAGGCTGGATTCACTGATAGGATGAAAGATCACTTTTTTATTAGAAATATATATACTATTCCGAAAAATATTTGGTAAAATATACAGGTATATCTTAAATTTGTTATATATTGTTTAAGGAGCTGTCGTGTTGAAGGGATCTAGGATTGAGTTTATTGATAGTTTACGTGGTTTTAGTTTATTAGGTATTTTGATAGTGAATATGCTTAATTTTCAATATGATTATGATTTTGAGAAGATGTTTGATTCGAGCATATGGGGACAGGAGTTTGGGGTATATGTGACGGAAATCTTGTTCCAAGGGTCATTTTATCCGATTTTCTCCTTTTTGTTTGGGTATTCTTTTATCAAGTTGATTGAATCCACTAAGGCAAAGGGGCTGAATACGAATGCCATCGTCGTTCGCCGCGGCTTTGGTCTTATTGTGCTTGGGATGTTGCATTACATATTCATTTGGAATGGTGATATTCTCTTATATTATGGAGCATGTACGTTTTTCTTGATGATGTTTTTAAGCAGCCGGATCAAAACAATGCTGATTTGGTCAGGTGTGTTAGGTGCTTTGTCATTAGTGGTTTTACCATATCTGATGACCTTTGTTTATGGAAATGATGATTTGTTAACGGATGTGTATGCGAAGGGTGCATACGGTGATATTTTATTGAGCCGGGTGACGATTGAAGACGATATGATGATTGTGACCATTATTATGGCGATCGTGACCATTATGATGATGCCGATCTTGGGTTTTCTATTCGGTACGATCATGGTGGGTCCATTTGCACTGCTTGGCATGGCGATCGGGAAAAAAGGCCATTTGACAGAAGAAGATCGAGGGATGGCGTATCGTAAAGGCTGGATCTGGATGATTTTGATCGGGCTCGCGCTAAAATGTGCGACGTTCAGTGATGCTCCTTGGAGTGAAATGGTGCTGACGTTAGGAGCCTATGTCCTGACGATCGGTTATATTCAAGCTTTTATTGTCTTCTACTATTCAAAGGCTGCACAAGGGTTGAAACGTCTGCTTGCAGGACTGGGCCGATTGTCTTTATCAAACTATTTGGCTCAATCTATTATTTGTACAACGATTTTCTATTCTTACGGACTTGGGTTATTCGGACAAATGGGCTCAATGTTTGGACTGCTACTTGCTGTTGGACTTTACACAGCTCAGCTGTTCATCAGCTATCTCTATTTGAAAAAGTGGAGAAGAGGGCCTGTGGAATGGCTTATGGGAAAATGGGTATATTGGAGATAAATTGATTTGTTGAGGAACCGCATGGCTGAAGAGCTGTGCGGTTTTTTAGTTGGATCGCATTCAAAAAAGTTCATAAAAGGAGTTGAATATTTTTTCAGTGTGTATATAATGTATATATAGTGTATATACAATATTTCATTGCGAATACCAGTACAGAAAAAAGAGGTTTTTTATATGCAAATTACGATTTCTAACCATTCTAAGGAGCCTATCTATGAGCAAATTACGACGCAAATCAAATCGTTGATCTTAACGGGTGAGCTTGCAGAAGGTGCGGGACTGCCGTCTATCCGAAAGCTGGCGAAGGATTTACAAATCAGCGTCATCACAACAAAACGTGCATATGAAGAGTTAGAGAAAGCAGGATTTATTTATTCGATTGTAGGGAAGGGATCATTTGTTGCCGAGCAAAACCTAGAGGTCATGAGAGAGAAAAAATTGAAGGTGATTGAGGAACAGCTTGGAGCGGTTGTTACAAACGGCAAGGAATTAGGCTTATCTTTTGATGAATTGCAGCAGTTATTAAAGTTCTTGTATGAGGAGTGAGATGAGTGGAGCATGTGATTGAATTCAAAGGAGTATCAAAACGGTTCAAAGACTTTTCTGTGCAGAATCTCGATTTACAGGTCAAAAAGGGCTTTGTTACTGGGTTTATTGGAGAAAATGGAGCTGGTAAGTCGACCACGATTAAAATGATCATGAATTTGTTAAAACCAGATTCTGGTGAGGTTAAAATTTTTGGATTAGATTATTGCACCCATGAAAAAGAGATTAAGGAACGAATTGGCTTTGTTTACGATGCTAACGTTTTTTTCCCAGGATTGAATTTAAAAGACATCAAACGAATTGTGGCACCTGCCTATAAACGCTGGGATGACCAGCTTTTTTATCAATATATTGAACAGTTTGGTCTGCCGCTGAATAAAGCGATTAAAACATTTTCAAAAGGGATGCAGATGAAGGCGTCACTTGCGATTGCGCTGTCGCATCATGCAGAGCTGATTATCATGGATGAACCAACTGCTGGGCTAGATCCGGTCTTTAGAAGAGAGCTGCTCAGTACGTTACAAGAATTGATGATTGATGGGAATCGAACGATTTTTTTCTCAACACATATGACGACTGATTTAGATCGCATCGCGGATTATATTGCGTTTATACAAAATGGAAGATTGGTCTTTCAACAGTCGATTCATGAGGTGGCGGAGAATTATGCGCTGGTGAAGGGGAGCCTGGATTTGCTGGATCGAGACACAGAAAAGGCGTTTATCCATATTCAGCGTACGGCAGCCGGATTTGAAGCATTAACAGATCGGATTGATGAGGTGAAACTTATTTTTGGGGATGCTGTTGTGATTGAACCGGCGTCGCTTGAGGATATCATGTTTTATTTGAAAGGCGGGGTTGCGCATGTTTCATTTAATTAAGCGTGATGTGATTTTGCAAAAGAAGCAGTTACTTATTTTTATTCCGTTTATCTTATTTTTTATTTTCATGGATGTCCATCCAGTATTAACGTTTCTAGTCGCTAGTGTCTTCATTCCATTTAACACATATGCTTATGATGAGAAGGCAGAAACGAATATTCTATTAAATTCCTTGCCCTATACACGTAAAGAAATTATCGCATCACGTTATCTTGGCGCCATTTTCTATATGAGTATTGCGATCGTGCTGACAAGTGCTGCATTATTTGTGTTTGGGAAGCTGTTTTCGCTGTCAGATATTGCGATTGGCAGTGGGTTGTTTTTATTGTTCGCAGCATGTACGTTTCCATTGTTTTATATCTTAAAGCCTGGTTATATCACAACGGCAGTGATCATTGGCTTTATCGTCTTATCTGCTATGGGACCGCCTGTTGTGATCTATTTAGCAGAGCAATTTAGTGGGATCACTGATTTTATCATGAATTTATCGATCCCTATTGTATATACGGGGTCAACTGTACTGATTATGCTCATCTACATGCTATCTTGGGGACTTTCTACTGCGATTTACCAGAGGAAAGTGTTTTAAATCAGATGATCACATCATTTATAGAGAATCATTCATTTTGAGGTAGGTAGGCCTTTCAAAATGGATGATTCTTTTTTGCATCCGGTGAAATTGACATACAGAAGAAAACAGGTTATTGTTATTTAACATAATGTTAATTATTTTTAACATTATGTTAAATAAAACATCCTTTAAGAAAGGAATCTGAAATGGAAATTAAAAATAGAATGAAAGTATTACGGGCAGAAAAAGACTGGACACAAAAGGATTTGGCAGAGAAGTTAGGTGTGACTCGTCAAACTGTGGCAGCGATTGAGAATGGTAAATATTCTTTGTCTTTAAAACTAGCATTTCAAATTGCGAGAACATTTGAAGTTGATTTATATGACGTTTTTCAAGAGGTCGACAAGGAGGAACAACAGCGATGATGACAACGATCATACTTTATTCTCTGATTATCCTTTCTATCTTAAGTACGGTCTTTCAATTTAAGAAAAGCCGTGAATATAAACAGGATGAACGAGGTCAATTTATTTTAGCGAAAGCCGGAAGTTTTTCAATTGTAGGTGTGGCATTAGCCTATATATTGGTTGCTGTCATTCAAGCTTTTGTTCATGAATTATCATCTCCAACGGAATGGTTTTATATAGCGATTACGTTTATGTATGTATCAAGTGTTTGCGCAAATACAATTGGCATTATCTATTGTGAAAGAAAATACTAATCTTTCATCTGCGGATGCAAGCTAGGGTACTTCATCATGAAGGGAAGAAAAAATATTGAAAAAATTACTGAAAATAATGCTGATTGCTCTATGTACCATTCTGACTGTCTTGGTTGTATTTGTAGCCAGTGTTTATGTTGTGAATCTAATTAGTAATGAAAGAGAACAGGGGAAAATAGAATATTATGGGCAAAAGGTCTTGGTAGATGGGAAGCAGATGAATGTGCTCATTCAAGGCGATGGGAAAGAAACGATTGTCCTTCTCCCAGGCTATGGAACTGCTTCACCAGTGCTGGATTTTGAACCGTTAGTCAAGGAGTTATCGCCAGATTATAGAGTCGTTGTGATTGAACCGTTTGGTTATGGTTTAAGTGACGACACAGATAAAGTAAGGACAAGTCAAAACATTGTGGATGAGATTCATGAATGTTTGCAAAAACTCAACATTAAAAAATATACGCTGATGGGTCATTCGATTGCTGGCATTTATGGATTAGAATATGTGAATCAATATGAAAAAGAAGTCCAAGCCTTTGTTGGAATTGATACTAGTGTTCCTAAACAGGAAACGGATGAATTGCCAGTCTCCAGCTTACAGCTGCTTCATCAATCCGGCTTTTACAGATTGATAGTGAAAATGAATCCAGATCAACTGGTGATGCCTAAAGTAGATGATCAAACGAAAGCTCAGATTAAAATGCTGACTTTCCGAAATTTCTTGGATGAAAGCCAAGCGAGTGAGGCAGAAAACTTTAGAAACAATTTTAAAAACGCTCAACGCCTACATTTCCCTAAGAAGCTCCCTGTGGCTTTCTATCTAGCGGATCAAACGGAGAAAGAAACACCAAACTGGAAACCAATGCATGAAGAGCTGCTGAAACATGTAGACCACGGAAAAGTCGTTACTTTCAAAGGCGGGCATTATTTGCATCATACGAAATCAAAAGAAATCGCAGATGATGTGAGGGAGTTTCTATCGAACAACGAGCGCTCACGTTAGCGTTTTTCCTCCTCAGCTGGACAGATGAAACATCGCAATTTTGATCAAAACGAGTGAACTGATTTGTTTTATGATCAAGAAGAGGTGAGGGAGATGATGTATAGTCGGGTGACGCAAGAGGTGATTTCTTATTTGGAGTCGCATTTGATGGATGAGCTGTCGCTGAAACAGGTGCATGAGAAAGTAGGATATTCACAATTTCATTTGCTGCGTGTGTTTAAACGAGAAACCGGGCTGTCGATGGGGGAATATATGCGGAAACGAAGATTAGCTACGGCTGCACAGCTTCTTTTGTATACGGATCAGGGGATTTTAGACATCGCTTTTTCGTTACAATTCCAATCGCAGGAAGCCTTTACGCGTGCTTTTAAGCATCTTTATTCTTTACCTCCCGGAATGTACAGGTCCATGATGAGAGACATGCAAATGAAAAAGGAGGAAGATTCGATGACATTACATGAAGCAGTACCTGGCTGGGGTTTGAGTGGTTCACATCCGCATATGTATGAGATGGGTGTTGATACAGCAGAGTTTCATACGGGAAAGCAATCAGGTGTTTTATCATCTAAAGAAGGCGTACAAGAAGGACAGTTTGCGACGATGATGCAGGGGTTTCAAGCAAAAGAGTATGTAGGCAAGCGATTGAAGCTCTCTGCTTTCTTGAAAACAGAGAATGTATCTTCAGCAGGAATTTGGATGCGGGTAGATGACGGAAAGGGTGATACGGTGCAGTTTGATAATATGCAGAATCGACCTGTGACAGATTCTACGGAATGGAATCAATATGCGATCGTATTAGATGTTCCTACGCGCAGTGAATCCATTCATTTTGGAGTGCTACTCAGCGGTCATGGAACAGTCTGGGCTGACGGTTTTCGATTTGAGGAAGTGGATGAGAAAACACCTACAACGAATATGGTGGAGGCTTCGGCTCTGCCAGATGTGCCGATGAATTTGCATTTTGAGCTTGAGGAGACCGTGTGAGCGGTCTTTTTTTGTTGTATACAAATCTGGATGAACCGTTTATAATGAAAAATATAAATAAACATACCGACGGTCGGTATGTAAAAGGAGGCGTTTGAACTGGCGCGAAATAAGTATCCAGAAAAGACGATGCAGCAAATTTTGGACGTGTCGACAAAGTTGTTTCAGGAAAAGGGATTTGAAAAGACAAGTTTGCAAGATATTATCCATGAATTGAATATGTCTAAAGGGGCTATTTATCATCATTTTAAATCGAAGGATGAAATATTACGCGGCGTGATGGATCGGCAGTTTCGTTATGCAACCGAGAAGCTTGAGGAGTTAATTGAGCATACGGAGGCAGCTCATGCGAAAGAGAAGCTGCAGCTTATTCTGGAGCAGCTTGTGGCAGACCCGCAGTCTCATTCGATTGATGGGATCTTGGTTGATCAGATGAAAAACCCACAATTTGTGATTGAAGGCATGAAGACAGGTGTCAATCAGGATGCTTTGAGAATCAAACAGTTAATCATTGAAGGGATTGAGGATGGTTCGATGGAAACTGCGTTTCCTGGTGAAGTGGCAGAAGTATTTTTGCTTCTTGTGAATATATGGTTGAATCCAACATTGTTTGTCCGCAATCATGAAGAAACGGTCCAGCGTTTGTGTTTTTTAAAGCAGATGATGAAGGGTCTTGGCGTGGATATTGTGAGTGATCTATTTATTCAAAAGGTGACAGCGCACTTTGCTGAAATTGGCGGGTATGATCTGCCCGAAAGATAAAGAATGCCAACTGATAGGAGGATGACGTATGATTCATTTTATGAAGGTTGAGCTAAGAAAAGGCCACATGAAGCAGTATATTCAAGCTAGTTTCATTACGAGTATTGTGCTGCTAGTATTCATCTATTTTATTGCGTTTGCTGCAAAAATTGAACGCGAACCGGGTTTTCAGCAATATACGAATATTTATTTGTTAACGAGTACAGTATGGATGATCTTTTTTTCTATCATCACAGCTATGCTGTATTGGCGTGTAGGAAAGACTGTTGATCAGGAACGCACATCCAATTCAGTGAGATTCCTTTCTCATATGATATGGATGGTGTGCCTTTCAACGTTTGCGATGATGTGTAGTATCATTCCTTCGTTTGTTGTGTTTAGTGTGACTGAATTGTTTTTCCCTATTGTTCACGATACGCTGACGGCAGGTTCTCTGTTTCAATTGATGAAAACATTCTTTATGTTGATTGTTTGTGTTCAAGCGATTGGCATGATGGCGATGAGAATAGGGTTGAGCAAGAAATCTGTTTTGATGACCGTCCTGACTGCCATTGTTTTATGTGCTGTTTTAGGAAATGTATCGCTCGCCATTTATGGCAATGATCAAATGAACCTCATCCTGTCAGGAGTGATGATTGCAGCAATCCTCATTGTGATCTTGGAATTGTGGAGCCGCATCGGCCGGCTGCAAACGAGGTAATTCATGATGGGAAAAGGGTGGAGACATGTGAAGCATACGGTTCAAATTGAAGAAGCAATAACGGAACTTTCGTTAAACTGGCTGGTGGGAGATGTTCGCCTTTATCACCATGATCATCCTTATTTATTGATGAAGCAGACCACCAATCATGTATTCCCCCATCGGTATTTACTGCATCATCAAGTGCAGGAAGGCAGGCTAGTCATTCAAGATAAAAGAAAACGAGCGATCAGCTTGGGGCTTCATCTTCATCAAACGAATTTGGAGATTTACCTCCCTCAGGCACAGTTACAGTCCTTGTCTATTCATTGTAAAGGAGCAAATCTATTCTTGGATGGACTGAAGGTGAAGGAGGCTGACTGCCAATTGATTTCTGGAAAGTCCATGTTCACGGGAGAAATCAAGCATCTGCGCTTGCAGACAGTGGGTGGACTTATCTCTAGTCAACAGCTCAACACGCAGACATTGAGCCTGCGTACTACTTCGTCAAAAGTGGAGATGGTAGGTGCTTTTTCAGATATTGATCTGAATTTAATAGGCAGAAGGGTACAGATACATTCAAAGGCCATGTTGCATTCGCTCAAATCGACGTCAACTGGATCATCTGTCAAAGTGGCAATTCCGGAAAATGATGGATTTATTTGTTATGTGAAGAAAAGATCAGGTACTTTTCACAATGACTTTCCTTGTGTTGATGATCAGGATAGAATGGTTTATAAAAATGGAGGGAAAAGCTTTGAGGTCGATATAAGGGGAGGTTCTTTTCTATTAAGTGATGGTCATTGAAGCGATGATGATCCTCTGATTCGATATATCAATATAAAATAATTTGAATATCTTTTTATGTCAGAATATTTTGTTAATAGTGTTTTCCTCAAAAAAACAATTGTTTTTTAAGGGTAGATTTATTATGATAATATACATCGAAAGATTGAAGATTTTGAATCAGAATGAAAATTCTGATTTTTTATTTTTTATGTTGTTTGTTGATGAGGGGGAATAGAAGTGGCTCAAAAGGAATTAAAGAGAGGGTTAAGTGCTCGTCATATTCAAATGATTGCGCTTGGCGGCACAATTGGTGTTGGCTTATTTATGGGGTCAGCTAAAGCCATTCAATGGACAGGTCCATCGGTTCTTCTCGCGTACGCAGTGTGTGGTATTTTTATCTTTTTTATTATGCGTGCGATGGGAGAAATGTTGTATCTTGAACCGAGTACGGGATCTTTTGCTACATTTGGGCATCAATATATTCATCCGCTTGCGGGGTATATGACAGCTTGGAGTAACTGGTTCCAGTGGGTCATTGTTGGAATGTCTGAGATTATCGCCGTAGGCGCTTATATGAAATATTGGTTCCCGGAGTTACCGGCGTGGATTCCCGGATTAATCGCCATGATCATTTTAGGTGCGGCCAACTTGATTTCGGTTAAGTCATTCGGTGAGTTTGAATTCTGGTTTGCGATGATCAAGATTGTGACGATTATTTTAATGATCATTGCAGGTTTAGGCATTATTTTCTTTGGGTTTGGCAATGGTGGAACAGCGATTGGTTTGTCTAACCTTTGGGCGCATGGCGGATTCTTTACAGGTGGATTTACCGGGTTCTTGTTTGCATTGTCCCTAGTGATTGCTGCCTATCAAGGGGTAGAGCTCATTGGGATTACTGCAGGTGAGGCGCAAAATCCGCAAAAGACGCTGACAAATGCCATCAAAAGCATCATCTGGCGTATTTTGATTTTCTATATCGGTGCGATCTTTGTCATCGTAACTGTGTATCCGTGGGATCAGCTGAATACGCTCGGCAGTCCATTTGTGGCGACGTTTGCGAAAATTGGAATTACGGCAGCAGCAGGTATTATTAACTTTGTTGTCATTACAGCAGCGATGTCCGGCTGTAATAGTGGAATCTTCAGTGCGGGACGTATGCTTTATACATTAGGTGTGAATGGACAGGCACCTGCTTTCTTTACAAAAATTTCGAAGAATGGTGTACCGTATTTTGGGACATTTGCTGTGCTGATTGGTTTAGCGGTTGGGGTGGTCTTAAATTATGTTTCGCCGCCAAACATTTTCGTTTATGTGTATAGTGCCAGTGTCCTTCCTGGTATGGTGCCTTGGTTTGTCATTTTGATTAGTCATATTGGCTTCAGAAAAGCGAAGGGGGCAGCGCTTGATCAGCATCCATTTAAGCTACCGCTTGCGCCATTTTCTAACTATTTGACAATCGGATTCTTGCTGATGGTGCTTGTGTTTATGCTGATTAATCAGGATACACGAATTTCTCTCATTGTGGCAATTGGGTTCTTGATTTTAGTGGCGCTTAGCTTTTTTGTATTTGGAATTGGTAAACGAAAACCGATTGAAACAGCTTCTTCTGATCAAACGGTGAAATAATCAAAAGCCTTGCGGAGTGGACCCGCAAGGCTTTTGTCGTTTACAGAGAAGCTTTGACACGCTGAAAGACATCTGGAAAGTTGGTGAAAAGACCGGTGACGCCGTATTGCAGAAGACGTGTCATGTCTGCTTCGCTGTTTACCGTATATGGATGAAGGAGGAGTCCATGGCTTCTGACTTGCTGTACATTTTCAAGTGTCAAAGCTCTAAAATTCGGTCCGACCCCCACTGCATACGATTTGATGAAGTCGAGCTGATCATCTGTAATAGACGTCATTTGTGCTCTATCTAATAGCTGTACTTTTGGAAGCCGAGGGGCGAGTTTCTGCAATTTTAATAGACTTTCTTGACTGAAAGATTGGATGATGACCTGCCCTTTTCTAGTATGTTTTCCAAGAAGATGATGTTTCTTTAAGACGGCCAATAGCTTTTCTTCCATTTGCGGATAGATGTCTGGTTTTTTGGTTTCAATATAATAATTTTCTCGTTTACCGAAGTAGCGTAATACCTCATCTAATGTGAGGACTTGCTGTCCAATAAAGTGGGCATTTTGTTTGTCGGGGTTGGCTTCGTTAAACCATGCACCGGCATCAAGCTGTTTGATTTCGGCAAGTGTGAGGTCTTTGACCCAGCCGGTTCCGTTTGTCGTCCGGTCAACCGTTTCATCGTGCATGACGATGAGGTGTCCATCCTTTGTCATTTGAAGGTCGAGTTCGAGGTAATCTGCATTCATCTTTGTGGCGAGCTTGTAGGAAGCTAGGGTATGCTCTGGGGCATACCCTGATGCTCCGCGGTGTGCAACGGTTAAAATGCGATCTGGAGATAAAAGATGTTCATGTGCCGACATGGTGGTCGGCACCCAACCAAAAGACAGTAAAGCAAAAGAGAGTAACACGAAAGCAAGTAATCTACTTTTCTTCATATTTTATCCTCCTTTTACGGTAACTGCCTCCATCATAAGAAATAGATGTAAAGGGCATGTTGGGCGGAGATGAATCTTTTATGTGATTTTCATTAAGCTTGCTCTACGCGCTTTCCTGTATTCCATGTCATGGCGAGGAACACAATCGCAAGGATACAAGAACCAACTAGTAAAATGAAACCTCCTGTCCAGTCATAGTGATCGACGACGACGCCCATCATGGCATTAGCAAAAGCAGAGCCACCAATATATCCAAAGAATCCTGTCAACCCGGCAGCAGTGCCAGCGGCTTTTTTCGGAGCGAGATCAATGGCTTGCAGTCCAATGAGCATGACGGGTCCGTAAATTAAAAACCCGATGCTGATGAGGGCAATGTTATCAACCATTGGATTGCCAGCAGGGTTTAACCAGTACACAAGAACCGCAATTAATACGCCAATCATAAAGAGGACGCCAGCAGGTGCGCGGCGGCTTCTAAAGAAGCGGTCACTAATCCACCCGCACAATAATGTACCAGGGATGCCTGCATATTCATAAAGGAAATAAGACCAGCGTGAATGCTCTGGTGAGAATCCTTTTGCTTCTGTTAAATAGGTAGGTGCCCAGTCTACGACCCCGTAACGGACAAAGTACACAAAGACGTTGGCAATGGCGATATACCAAAGGAATTTATTGTTGAGTACATATTTAAACAAAATCTCTTTTACGGTTAATTCTTTTTCTTGATCTTCATATTGTTGTGCCGGATAGTCATTTCGGTATTCTTCGATTGGCGGAAGACCAGCGGATTGCGGGGTGTCCCGAACGAGAAGAATGATGACGAAGGAGACGATAATGGCGATGATGGCAGGGAAGAAAAAGATACTTTTCCACGTCGCAAACAAAACAATTCCTAATGTGATAAGCGGTGCAAGAATTCCCCCACCGATATTGTGAGCGACGTTCCAAATGGACATTTTCGTACCACGTTCACTCACCGAAAACCAATGCGCCATCGTTCGTCCGCATGGCGGCCACCCCATTCCTTGAAACCAGCCGTTTAAGAACATGAATAAAAACATGATCCATACACTGGAAGTCACCCATGGAAATGAGACAAATAGAATATTGATAAGAGCTGATAGAAAGAGTCCAGCGGCTAAAAAGTATCTTGGGTTACACCGGTCTGAGATCATCCCCATAATGAATTTACTAAAGCCATAAGCGATTGAAACAGCCGCCAGTACAAAGCCTAATTCACTTTTTGTGAACCCCTCTTCCTGTAAATAAGGGATGGCAAATGCGAAATTTTTGCGCAGCAAATAGTAGCCCGCATATCCGATAAAGATTCCCAAAAAGACTTGCAGACGCAGCCGTTTATAGGTTTCGTCTGTTTTGGCATCATCGAGCCTGTCGATATGCGGAGCTGGTTTAAACCATTTGAACATAAACATCCTCCTCTTGTAGATATGACTGAAACAAAAGTACGAGGTCTGTCTTTGATCTTGTACTTTTTCAGAGACAAAAGAATTGATAACGCTTTCTTTTGTACTCCCATCATATCGGATGGAGAAGATGTTTATGATGAGGCTTTTGTCATTATTTTGGAAAAACAGTTCATGAAGTGATGAAAAAAATCCGCACAATGGCGGATTTTTAATAGTGGTTAAATTGATACATCAATTTTTGCAGCTTTCTTTAGTTGATCAATTTCTTTTTGTACTTCTTTTTGCTTTTCTTGAGATTCTAACTGCTTCTTGATTTGTGATTTGACGTCTTTGAAATCAGGTGCTTTTTGTTTTTGCTTTTTCATTTGTTCGGCGTATTGGTCATAGTACGCTTTGACGTCTTTTTCAGACACAGAGGCTGATTTAATTTCTTTGTCGACATATTGGCTATATTTGATGCTGTCGGCAATATCACTTTTCAGCTGATCCATTGTCAGTCCGCTCTTTTTGAGTGCTTCTTCAAATTGAGCATTGTCTTTAAATTGTTTCTTTTCTTCTTTTAGCTGCTTATCGACTTGCTTGTCAGAGGCTTTATAGCCCTTCTTCTCAGCATCTTGCAGGATGAGCTCTTGACCTACTAGCGCATCAATGGTTTGCTTCTTGACAGCTTTTGCGCCTTCTTTAGATGTTGGGTCTTGTCCTGACTGCTGAAGTTGACCTTGAATGGTCGATAAGGCGCTATTGTATTCACTGCCTGTGATTTTATCTTTGTTGACGGTCGCAACGACCTTTTGATCATCAATTTTTTGTGCGTCTAATTTCTTTTGCATCTCTTCCATTTGCTTTTGCTGCTCTTTTTGGTCAGCCTGTGTTGTTTCCTTGCTTTTGGCTGAATCGTTTTGCTTATCCTGTTTCGCATCGTTTGATGAGCAGGCTGCAAGCCCCACTGATAACAGACAAGCAATGAGTGTATATGATACTTTTTTCAATTATTTTCTCTCCCTTCGGTATGAGAACATCTAGTGCGCATTCTAACCGTTTTAGAGGAAAAATAAAACCGTATAGACGAATTGTTAGCGGATTGACATTTTTTTTATCTGTTTGTCCTCATTTTGTCTTCTCATAGTCATCATATGACAGCTCAAGTTTGGAATAATTGTTCCATCGCTTCGTCGAGATTGGTGATCGGCTGGCGGCAGCTGTAGTTTTCACAAATATAGACCGTCGTGCTGTCGTTGATCGTTTTGTAATCTTTTGCAAAAGGTGCGAGCCTTGCTAATTCTTGCCCTGTTTCGGCAGTTAAAATGAGATCAAATGGCATGAATCGTTTTTGCAATGCTTGTAGAAGCTGTTCTTTTTGCGGATCGCCCTTTTTCCCGAGAATAATGATTTCTCGTTTTACGGCATATTGGCTTAATAGTCCTTGTAAAAAGGCGGTATGTCCGCTTGGATAGGAAGAGACATCGACGTAAAAGGCGTTGAACATCTTCTCTAGTGTTTCGATCCAGTCTTGACGTCCGATCATTCTGCTTAGTTTCAGAAGCTGTTGGAGTCCAGTACTGTTACCAGACGGCATGGCCCCGTCGTATACTTCTTTTTCACGAACGATAAGCGCTTCTGCATCTGAGCCTGAGAAGAAAAAGCCCCCGATTTGCTCATCCCAAAACAGTTCAAACATATTTTCAGCAACGGCTCTGGCTTTTGTCAGCCAATCTAGGTCAAAGGTCGCTTCGTATAAAGACATATACGCTGTGAGCATGTGCGCATAATCCTCGATAAAGCCTAGATGCTTTACGTCCCCTTCTCTGAAGCGGACCATGAGGCGTCCCTGTTGGATGAGGTGTGTTTCGAGAAAAGACATCGCCTGTTTTGCCATGCGGATGGCCTCTTTTTCATGAAAGACACTCCCTGCTTTGGCAAGTGCGGAGATCATCAGCGCATTCCACGAGGTGAGTACCTTGTCATCGATTAGCGGTGTAGGTCGCTGCTGTCTTACAGTGAGTAAAATGCGTCGAGCGGATTGCAGTTTGGAATGAAGGGTTTTGTCGTCGATTGAATATGCTGCTTTGATGTCATCAAATGAGGTGGAAATGGTATGAGGGATGTTCTGTCCTTCAAAATTTCCTTCCTCTGTGATGTGGTAGACCGCACAAAATAAAGTGCCGAGGTCATCACCTAAATGGGTCATGATCTCCTCTTTTGTCCAAACGTAATATTGCCCTTCTTTTCCTTCTGAATCGGCATCGATTGCGGAATAAAAAGAGCCGTCACGATTCATCATGTCTCGTTTAATAAATTGAATGAGGTCTTGGACAAGCTTTTCGTACTCATGGTGTTGAGTGATTTGATAGGCTTCGGTGTAGGCATCTATCAGCAAGGCGTTATCGTACAGCATCTTTTCGAAATGCGGCACAAGCCATTTTTCATCGGTTGAATACCGAGTAAATCCAGAACCAATATGATCATAAATACCGCCGTTTGCCATACCGTTTAACGTTTTTGTGACAGCATATAACGCATTTTCTTGCCCTGTCCATTCAAAATAACGCATGAGAAACGTGAGCATATGAGGTGCGGGAAATTTAGGCGCAGAACCGAAGCCGCCATACAGCGTATCAAAGCTGCTCATGAGCTGATAATAGGCTTTGTGAATCGACTCCTGAGTGAGCGTATTTTCTGTCTGCCCTGCTGCCTTGATCCGCAAATTATTTGTTGCCTTTTCTGCCAATGATTCAATATGATCTCGGTCGTTGTGATACGCATCCATCAATTGCGTCAGTGCTTCAATGAAGCCAGGACGGCCGTAAGCACTTCTTTTTGGAAAATAAGTCCCCGCATAAAACGGCTTTTGATCAGGCGTGACAAACACGTTGAGCGGCCAGCCGCCTTGTCCAGTCATCATCTGACAAACGGACATATACATCGAGTCAATGTCCGGACGCTCCTCACGATCGACTTTGATTGAAATGAAATGCTCGTTTAGGATGTCAGCGACTTGTTGATCTTCAAAGCTTTCGTGTGCCATGACGTGGCACCAGTGGCAAGTGGCATAGCCGATGCTGACAAGCACCGGTTTATTTTCACGTTTCGCTTTGTCGAATGCTTCTTGCCCCCACGGGTACCAGTGAACTGGGTTGTGGGCGTGTTGAAGGAGGTAGGGTGATTTTTCCGTGATGAGTGGGTTGGGTGTTTGGTTGTTTGGCATGGGTCACCTGCTTTTTTCTTTTTTATAAGATCCCTCATTTGGAAGGAATTTATCATCTTTA
Source organism: Bacillus sp. G402 (assembly GCF_051172515.1). Taxonomy (NCBI): domain Bacteria; kingdom Bacillati; phylum Bacillota; class Bacilli; order Caryophanales; family Bacillaceae; genus Bacillus; species Bacillus sp. G402. The sequence continues at coordinate 367,562 of NZ_JBPIZC010000003.1, read as the reverse complement.
CTTCTTCACCAATACATATTGTAAGTTTTCTAATTCAAACATATCAATCAGTTCATTGATGTCTTTAAAATAGATATGTTTTCCAAACCGTTTTTTGCTTAGGTCAATTTCTACATCCAATTGATCATCCTTTTCTTTCGTTTCGAGTTCATTTAGACAAGAATAGATTTCGATGGTTTCTCCTGTTGACAGCTCTTTTTCAATGAATTGAAAAAGTGCACGAAAAGAATGAATGATGTCCAATTCATAAACAAAAGGATGTGTGAATTTGTTTCTTACCGTTTCATAGAAAGGATCTAAATAATCAATGTGAATGCCTTCGAAATCCTCTTCTGTTTCGAATACTTCTATCAAAGGATCTTCTTTTTGATAGGTTTTGTGCTTTTTTTGTTTTTGATCAAACAATTTGATATTGAGTTCAGAGAGTGGTTTATAGGTAGGGTTTTGACCAATGGTCCCAAGCGGTAGTTCTTTGTTTGATCCAATATAATGCTGTAAAGTCATGGGTTGTCCTCTTTTCTTCAATGATTTCTCGTTCGTTGGTTATTTACTTTTTATCAATAAATGGTGGAATGTGCAATTCTTTTCATATTCGTTTTCTACAAAAGAAAAGGGCAAGTCGTTTGACTAAATACCTCTTAGGGTATACTATCTGTCATAGAAAGGAGTGCTTATTCATGGAGTATAATCAACAGATGAAGAATCGTCTTCGCCGGATTGAAGGGCAGATTAAAGGGGTTCTTGCGATGATGGAGCAGGGAAAGGATTGCCGTGAGGTGGTGACGCAGCTATCTGCATCACGCAATGCCATTGATCGTGCAATGGGTGTGATTGTGAGTACAAATCTTGAGCAATGTGTCCGTGAAAGTCTTGAACAAGGCAAGGATACAGAGGGGCTTGTCAAAGAAGCGGTTGAGCTCTTGGTGAAAAGCCGGTAAGAAATTCCTCAGCCTTTGGAGGTTGACGAATTTTTTTACTTGTTATAATATACCCTTACCGGTATGTGTATATATTTTTTGTTTTCTATATACCCCCACGGGTAATTAAGATAAGGAGGATCATGATGGAGGAACAGAAAAAACGAACAACAATTGTTTTATTTAGTGGAGATTATGATAAAGCGATGGCCGCTTACATTATTGCAAATGGCGCAGCAGCTTATGATCACGAGGTGACTATTTTTCATACTTTTTGGGGGCTGAATGCCTTGCGTCAGGAAGAGATGGTGCCACTGAAGAAGGGATTTTTAGAAAAAATGTTTGGCAAAATGATGCCGCGTGGCGCTGATCGAATGGGGCTGTCAAAGATGAATTTTGCAGGAATGGGACCGAAGATGATCAAGCATGTGATCAACAAACACAATGCCATGACCCTGCCGCAGCTCATTGATATGGCGAAGGAACAAGAGATCAACCTCGTGGCATGTACGATGACGATGGATCTTTTAGGGCTGCAGGAGGATGAATTACTAGCAGACATTCAATATGCCGGTGTGGCAGCGTATTTAGCAGAGGCAGAAATCGGGAATGTGAACTTATTTATCTAGGGGGTGTCCATACATGATTCAAATGCTTTTGCTCATCATTGTGATCGCTTTGCTTGTGAGCCGTTTTCTTCCCGTACGGGGTGTGAAACAAATGGACGCAGCTCATCTGAAACCTAAATTGCCTAGTCGGCATCAACAGCTGATAGACGTGCGATCACCTTTAGAATTTCAAACAAATCATATAAAAGGCTTTCAAAATATCCCCTTACCACAGTTAAGGAATCGAGCGCATGAGCTTGAGAAAGACAAAGAAGTGTATGTGATCTGCCAAAGCGGGATGAGAAGTATGCAGGCGGCTAAATTGTTAAAAAAACAGGGATTTACCCACATTACGAATATCAAGGGTGGCATGAATGCTTGGCGATTATAGGTATCAATAGGCTTTGTAATATACCCCCACCCCTATAAAAGGAGGAAAAACAATGCAGCAACCAACAGCAATTCTAGATGCAAAAGGATTGGCATGCCCAATGCCCATTGTCAAAACGAAAAAACAAATGAATGAGCTCTTGCCAGGAGATGTGCTTGAAGTGCAAGCAACTGACAAAGGGTCTACAGCGGATTTAGCAGCTTGGTCAAAAAGCGCCGGTCATGAATTTTTAGGAACAAAAGTAGAAGGGCAGGTGCTTCATCATTTGATTCGTAAAGGTGGAGCGAAACAGGAGGAGCAGTCAATGATTTCGGAAATATCGTTGAACATGTTTCAACAGAAGGTAAAAGAAGATCAGTCATTGTTTATTTTAGATGTACGAGAGCCGGATGAATATGAAGCGGGTCATATACCAGGAGCTGTTCACATCCCTCTTGGCGAGGTGGAACAACGTGCTGAAGAATTGAACCGAGAGACGCTCATTTACCTCATCTGTCATTCAGGCAGAAGAAGTGAATTAGCCGCACAAAAGTTAAAAGAAAAAGGATTTCATCAATTGATCAATGTAGTGCCAGGCATGAACAGCTGGACAGGAGAGATTGAAAAATAGGAGCTGATTGAAACGATGACTGTAAAATCAATGACAGCAGAACAGTTAACAAAAAAGATCATCAACAAAGAGCCGATCTTTTTGTTGGATGTACGAAACGAATCAGATGTGCAGGACTGGAAAATTGAAGGGAAAGCCGTTGAATATTTAAATGTGCCTTACTTTGAGCTTCTTGATGGCGTAGAGGATATGGTGGAGAACATACCGGATGACCTAGATGTACTGGTCGTTTGTGCGAAAGAGGGCTCTTCTATTATGGTGGCAGAGATGCTGTCAGAGGCAGGCAGAACGGTCCATTATTTGCAAGGCGGCATGAAGGCATGGAGTGAGCATTTAGAGCCAGTGAAGATCGGTGATTTAACTGGCGGTGGAGAGTTGTACCAATTTGTGCGAATGGGCAAGGGGTGCTTGTCCTATATGATCATGTCGAATGGGGAAGCTGCGATTATTGATGCGGCTAGAATGACGGAGGTCTATACGCAATTTGCTATAAAACATCAAGTCACAGTGACGCATGTGTTTGATACGCACCTTCATGCGGACCATATATCTGGCGGGAAAAAGCTGTCTGAACAGACTGGTGCTATCTATTGGCTACCACCAAAAGACGCCGAAGAGGTGACGTTTGATTACAATCACCTTGAAGAAGGGCAGCGTGTGACGATTGGAGCGACGGAGATTGATATTCACGCCCTTTATTCACCAGGCCATACGATTGGTTCAACCTCTTTTATCGTAGACGGCCGTTACCTCCTTTCAGGTGATATTTTGTTCATTGATTCGATCGGAAGACCTGACCTAGCCGGTATGGCGGAGGACTGGGTAGGTGATTTGAGAGAAACCCTTTATACACGATATACGGCGCTTTCGGCAGAATTGATTGTGCTGCCTGCACATTTTATGATCGTGGATGAGCTGAATGAAGACGGGAGCGTTTGGAAGGAACTAGGCGCTTTGTTTGAAGAAAATCACGGGCTGAACATTGAAGATGAAGACGTATTTAGACAAATGGTCACGCAGCATCTACCTGCACAGCCAAACGCTTATCAAGACATTCGGTCTACCAATATGGGGAAGCTGCATCCAGACGAGGAAGCGCAGCGAGACATGGAAATTGGTCCAAACCGTTGTGCGATTCGATAATGTTCAATAAAATAAAGAAGCGAGGGATGATCAGATGACATCAGATCACATTTTAGACGTAACCGGGCTTGCATGCCCAATGCCGATTATTCGGACGAAGAAAAAAATGAACGACTTGGCAGAAGGCCAAGTATTAGAAATACATGCAACAGATAAAGGGGCCAAAGCTGATTTGGCTGCATGGGCTAAGTCAAGCGGACATGAATTGATCACGCAGACAGATGAAGGGCATGTGCTGAAGTTCTGGGTGAGAAAAGGGTCCTAAAGGGGAGAGGGGTATCTATGAGGGAGCCCCTTTTCCTTTTGCAAAGGAGGAGACCAGCGTGGATTTTGCATTTTTCATTACTTTATTTATCATCGGATTTATTGGTTCCTTCTTATCAGGAATGGTCGGAATAGGAGGATCGGTGATCAACTATCCTATGCTGCTTTATATCCCGCCTCTAGTCGGAGTGATGGCATTATCGGCACACGAGGTTTCAGGGATTGGTGCCATTCAAGTCCTATTTTCGACACTCGGCGGTGTGCTGGCGTATCGAAAAAGCGGATTTTTACATCGACCATTGATTTTATATATGGGGAGCAGTATATTGGCAGGGAGTTTATTAGGCAGCTATTTATCACATTTCCTTCCAGAGAAAGGCATCAATGTGGTCTATGGTCTGCTTGCCATTGTCGCTGTCATTTTAATGCTTGTTCCGAAAAAAGGTCAGCAGGCAGAAGCGGATGGAGAGGTGACCTTTCATAAAGGATTGGCGGCTGGTATTGCCTTTGTGATCGGAAGTGTATCGGGCGTATTAGGTGCAGGCGGTGCCTTTATTTTAGTACCGGTGATGCTATCGATTCTCAAAATCCCTGTGCGGATGACGATTGCCTCGTCTCTGGCGATTACGTTTCTCTCTGCGATCGGCGCATCGGCTGGGAAAGTGCTGACTGGTCAAGTCATGTTCATGCCTGCTCTTGTCTTAATGGCGGCCAGTTTGATTGCTGCGCCGATTGGGGCGAAAATTGGCCAGAAAATCAATGCCGTTTATTTGCAATGGGCGCTTGCCGTGATGATTACAGCCACAGCGATCAAAATCTGGGTGGATTTATTATAAGAAAAAGACCAACAACTGAGAGCAAGGGCTCTTTTCCATGTTGGTCTTTTTTATTTCATGTCATCGTGCTCAATATACGTTTCAAGTGCAGGGTGGTACTCTTTTTGATAATGAAGATTGGGGCATGTTTTCACGACTTTGCCTTGCAAGGCATTGGACTTCGAGACATCTAATGCTGTTTTACATTTTGGACAACGTTCGTTAAATATTGAGAGCCAGCGCTTCATAGATCACCACTCCAGTTAAAGTCTTAAAAACCGATTATATTAATATGAATTATAGGGGATTGTGTGAATGAGGTCAATGGATATTTGGCTCTTTTTAACAAAAAAGAAGCATCGTATAAGATGCTTCAGCGAATAGACAAATCCTTGCATTTTTTGTAAAAAATTTGAAATATGGTTAGTAGGCTTTTGCCCAGAACACCATATCAGAAGCAGGTTTCCCGCAGCAGACACATGTGTCAGAAACGGATTCTTGTTCAAACGGGATACAGCGTGATGTCGCCCCTGTTCTCTCTTTGATGTCGTTTTCACAGTCTTCATCGCCGCACCACATGGCTTTGATCAACCTGTTTTCTTCGGCAAGAAGCTGCTCGATGTCTTCGATTGTGTGGGCGTTTGATGTTTTTTCATGTAATCGTTCTTTTGCTTTTTCGTACATCGTCTGCTGAATGTCTTCAAGCGTGGCCGTGATGGTTTGTTCAAGTGCATCTAATGTGACGGCTTGCTTTTCACCTGTGTCTCGTCTTGCAAGTATCACCTGGCCTTTTTCCATATCCTTTGGTCCTACTTCTACGCGTAATGGGATGCCCTGCATTTCGCATTCGTTGAATTTCCAGCCAGGCTGTTTATCACTTGCATCGATGTCAGCGCGTGCGATGCGGGCGAGTCTATCCTTTAATTCATAGGCATGATCGAGGACACCTTCTTTATGGGAAGCAATTGGCACAACACGTACTTGGGTTGGCGCAATGTTTGGCGGTAGGACAAGTCCTCTGTCATCGCCATGCACCATGATCATAGCGCCAATGATTCTTGTGGTGAAGCCCCATGATGTTTGCTGGACATGCTCTAGTTTTCCTTCGCGATTTAAAAATTCAATGCCAAACGCCTTGGCAAATCCGTTGCCGAAGAAGTGAGAAGTGGCGGTTTGCAGGGCTTTTCCGTCATGCATCAAGCTTTCAACCGTATAGGTGAAGCGGGCGCCAGCGAATTTTTCTTTCTCTGTTTTTCTTCCTTTAATGACAGGGATCGCTAGAAGCTCTTCACAAATAGACGCATAGACATGGAGCATTCTTTCTGTTTCTTCAATCGCTTCTTGCTCAGTCTCGTGACAAGTGTGCCCTTCCTGCCAGAGGAATTCAAGGGTTCTAAGGAATGGACGTGTTGTCTTTTCCCAGCGGACGACATTGGCCCATTGGTTATATAGCTTCGGTAAATCACGATAGGAATGAATGATGTTTTTATAATGCTCGGCGAACAGCACCTCGGATGTTGGTCTGACGCAGAGTCTTTCCTGTAATTCCGAATCACCGCCATGTGTCACCCACGCCACTTCAGGAGCAAAGCCTTCGATATGATCTTTTTCCTGCTGGAGAAGGCTTTCTGGGATAAAGAGCGGCATATAGACATTCTCGTGACCCGTTTCTTTGATTTGACGATCAAGTTCGTCGCGAATATTCTCCCAAATTTTAAAACCGTATGGCTGAATGATCATACTGCCTCTAACGCTTGAATAATCGACGAGACGCGCCTTTGTGACAACATCTGTATACCACTGGGCAAAGTCGTCTTCCATGCTTGTAATTTTCTCAACAAATTGTTTCTTTGACATCGTCTTTTTCCTCCTTTTAAAAAACAAAAAAGCTGTGCTTTAAGTTAGGGACCATTCCTGGTGGTACCACCCTAATTTAAAGCACAGCTTTACACTCGATCATGATAACGGTATGAACCGCTGTATGAAACAGAACTAAATCGGCAGGTTCACTTGAAGATGTCAGTAGGAACTTCTCAGCACCGTTCCCTCTCTGGTAAAGATCGATTCAAGCTACTATTCCAGATCTACGTTGATTCTTGTTCGTTGATTTTTCATCAGTTTACCTGTAAATGGGGGAGAAAGCAAGTTGGTCCGCAAGTTCATTTCATGCCCTTCTGAGGTCGTTTATGTCGAAGAGCCATTGGCAGATATTTTCTGTTTTTGCAGCTTGCACGTTATGGAAGGCTATGCTAATATATTTGAAGAAAAAAATAGACTTGTATAACCTCAATAATATGGTTTGAGGGTTTCTACCAGGATCCGATAAATCCTGATTACAAAAGCGCGCTTTCCTTTTTTGTAATCAGGGTTTTTTTGTTTGTCTGCACCCTGTATCAAAAGTGAAAGCCATGATATAGAGAAGGGATGTTAGACATGAACTGGAGAGTTTATTTATTAGCTGTTTCTACTTTTGCGGTTGGATTAGTTGAGCTTGTGGTCGGGGGCATTTTGCCAAGTTTAGCAGAGGATCTCAATGTGTCTCTTGCGACAGCTGGGCAGCTGATCACGGTATTTGCGATTGTGTATGCTATTTCAGCACCGGTGCTACTGACCGTCACAGCCAAAATCGAACGAAAGCGTCTTTATTTAATCGCATTATTGGTCTTTACATTAGGCAATGTATTCACATATTTTAGTTCCACCTTTGCCCTTGTCATGATCTCTAGGGTCTTGATTGCCATGAGTACAGCGCTTGTTGTGGTGTTATCACTAACGATTACCGCCAAGCTGGTGGAACCGGCGCATCGAGCGAAAGCATTAGGTCTGATTTTTATTGGGATTAGCTCATCACTTGTTCTCGGTGTACCGATCGGTATTTTTATTACAGAGAGCTTTGGCTGGAGAGTGATGTTTTTAGGAATCAGTATTTTGTCCGCCATATCCATGGTACTCATTTATTTTCTATTGGAGAAAATGCCTGTTGAAAAAGTCACACCGCTTAAAGAACAAATTCGTTCTTTAGGGCATCCGAAAATTTTCAGTGCACATTTGATTAGCTTGTTCATGCTTGCTGGTCATTATATGCTGTATTCTTATTTCACGCCATTTCTGATGGAAGTTTTGCATATGACTCCGTTTTGGATTAGTATTTGTTATTTGGTCTTCGGACTTGCGTCTATTGGCGGGAATGGGTTTGGCGGCTGGCTGAGTGACAAACTAGGATCAGGAAAAGCCATTTTGCTTGTGACCATGGCGTTTGCCATTGTGATGTTTATCCTTCCTTATACAGCGGGAGTGTTTATGCTCTTTATGGTGATGGTTGTCCTATGGGGTGCTCTTAGCTGGGCACTGACACCTGCTTTGCAGAGCTATTTGATTCAAACAGACCCTGTGACGTCTGATATTCAGCAGAGTTTGAACACATCCGCTTTGCAAATTGGGATTTCCATTGGATCAGCAGTGGGCGGCGTCATGTTTACAATGACCGGTTCATCTGTTGATTTGGCTAAATTCGGCGCTGTTTTTGTGCTGATTGCCTTTAGCTGTGCAGTGATTTCATTAAAGAGACCGCCGCTTTATATGGATCGTCAGCATCACGCTGAATAGAAGAGAATAAGATCGTTTAGCTGCCTCATCATAGGCAGCTTTTTATTTTTTGAAAACCACACCTTCGCTTTTACCAGTAATGACTTCTTCTCCATGCTGATTGATATAACGGGAAAAAAGGTAGACTCGATGGTATTTTTCAAGGGGTTCTACCTTGGTGACGGCCATCTGGCAGGTAATGGTGTCACCTGTATAAACAGGGCGTATGAAGGTACATGTCATCTCTTGACCGATAAAATGAAACTGACCGCCAAGCTTCGTGGCTAGACTTGCTGTGAGAAAACCGTGTACCATGAGCCTGCCTTGATCATCTAGCTCGGTATGATGTTTGCCAAGATCACCTGTCATCTCGCCAAATTGAATCACATCTTCATGCGTATAGGTTTTGCTTGTTTGAAATTGATCGCCTGGTCGAACCATCTGTTTTTTCAGCTCCTTTTTTTAAATGTACCAAAGGAGTGAATGAATGTACATTCATTTTTGTGGTGAGATGTTGGAAGCAAAGAAGAGACAGGATGCCTTTCTTTGCCCTTGATACGTCAGGAAAAATGTCATCGTCTATTCAAAAATTACCATTTCTCCAATTGGTTGAAATCCGGCACGCTGATAGATATGTTTGCCGTCATTTGAGGCTTGTAACATCACACACTTTTGTTTGTTATCTGTCTGGGTCAGAAGGTAATGAAACATGTCACTGCCAAGTCCTCTTCCGCGGTGTTCTGCCTTTGTGATGACATCATAAATACCGTAGCTGTCTGCTGTTTCAATCAATAAGCCCGTTGTGACCGGTTTGTTGTGTTCATATCCAACGAACATGCGGGTACTCGGGTGTAATCGTTCAATCGAAAAGCGCTGGAAATAGCTGTTTAAAGAGATTGCCTCAGGTGATCCTTCGAAAAGTTCGATAAATAAATGTTGATAATCGAGAAAGGTTTGATCGTCAGTCACTTCCTTGATCGTAAGCGATTGAGAGGTCCTTTGATCGATGTCGTTTGTATGTTCAAGCATCATGATGGTATTGCGTTCCACTTCTTGAAGCCCATATTTCTGCATGATATTCGACCAATCGGGGTGAAGCAGGCTTTGAGTGATCCATGTGCTGAATGTTAGTTGCTGTTGCTGCATTTGTTCGATGGCAACTTCCACTTTTTGTTGATCTTGTATGTGCGCTGAAATGGGTAATAACAAATTGAACGTGTCAGTTGATATATGCGTGTTTGATAGAACGAAATCTTCCGTTGATAGGAACGATCCGTTGACAACAGAAGAAAACAAATTTATTTTTTCTTCTAACTGGCGAATGGCCATTTGCTGTTCTGTTTTCATTCTCTCACCTTCTTTTTTTGATTGAGGGTTACTTATCATAAATAATAGCAAAGAAAAGGAAATTATGCCGTCTCTTGCAATCTAGTAAAAAAGTTCTTTTATTTATCAGGTCTGATGACCCATTCTTTTCCTCATCCCCACATTTCTTTTGACTCCTTTATTGATTATTAGTACCATTTTATTAACCAGTTAAGAGTGGAGGTTCAGATGGAAACAAACGAGCAGATTGTCTTAAAAGCGATTCAAGATTTGATTATGCATAGGGAAAAGAAACGGAACGATCCAACAGATCCACTGATTACCACGACTGATACACTCAAGCAAGATTGGACACTTACACAGCTTCATATTTTATCTATGATTCAAGCAAACCCTAATGAATCCAATAATACATTTCTTTCACAACAACTAAAACTATCAAAACCAGCTATTACAAAGGCTGTGAAAAAGCTCATCGAAAAAGGCATGGTCGACTATTGCCACCGGCAAGGTGACAAGAAATCCGTCTATTATTCACTCACAGAGGAAGGCACACAGCTTGCGGCACTGCATGATGAGCTTCATGAACAGGCAGTCTCCTCCTATTTAGAATTCCTCCATGAATTTAATGAAGACGAGCTACAGGTTATTGAGCGCTTCTTAAAGGCTTGGAAGGAAAAGATATAAATAACGGACCGAAAGCTTTCTATAAACTAGATGCTTTCGGTTTTTTTATGGTAAAATTAACATATATTGACGTTATTCGTGATGATGTTTGAGGGAGGGAGCCGTGTTGGTGAAAGAGATGATGGAGAATTTTAAAAAATCTATTTTTATCATGCCGTTCGTCGGATTGTTTGTCAGCTTGCTATTATTTGTTTATTTTTTTGGGATCACAGGAGTTGAAGGGTCCATTTGGGCAGCTATTTTGTATTGTGCTCTGCCCTTTCTGATGTACACGATACTCTGTTTGCCTTTATGGATTTATTTTAAAGTCAGCAAAAAACGTTCAATACATAGAAATGAGGAAGATACATGATCGTTGTTAGCGCTTGTCTTGCGGGATTAAAGGTCCGTTATAATGGCAGCCATCGATTAGATCAACGTATCGAGGAGCTTGTGCAGGAAGGAAAGGCGGTAACAGTTTGCCCTGAGCTGCTTGGCGGTTTCTCTACACCAAGACCTCCCGCTGAAATTATTGGTGGAGATGGTCATGATGTCTTACGGGGGCAGGCTGCTGTTGTTGATGTTCATGGAACAGATGTGACAGAGATGTATGTAAATGGTGCACAAGCCACGCTTAAGCAGGCTCAGACTCTTGGCGCAACATCCGTCGTGTTAAAAGAGTACAGCCCTTCTTGCGGAAGCCGGATGATCTATCGGGGAGAGTTTAACGGGAAGACAAAGGCTGGGGACGGTGTGACGTCTGCCTTGCTGAAACAGCATGGGATTCAAGTATTCTCTGAGGAGGATGATTGGACCTCGCTGTTTGTATAGGGATGGCGTGAATTGAAGGAGGAGTTAGGTTGAAGAAGTGGATCATTGGTTTAGTAGTCGTTATTTTCATCGGAATAGGTCTTTATTTTATGATCAATGCCAAAACATATGCTTTTGATGATGTGGTCTCGATTGATAAAGATAAAGTGACTTCCATTCAAATTGAGCATGATGATGAGCGCGTTGTGGTGGACAAGAAAGAGGATATTCAAAAGCTGCTGAAGAAATTTTCGGGTATTCAATTAAAGAAATTAACTGGATCTAAAAAAGAAACAAAAGAATCTTATTGGATCAGAGTGTACGAGAACGAAAAGCAAATGTATGGTCTGACTTTTTATGACCAAAGCTTTTTAGAGACGTATGATGGTTCTAAAACAAAAAATCGAATCAGTAAATACCAAATCGTTGATGCAAATCAAGTCGATATGGGACAATACATCAAATAAGATCATTCAGTCTATGAATGGTTTCAGCGTGTAGACAAACCCTCGCATTCTTTGTCAGTCCTGCGCTCTGGTGCTCACGAATCCCAAATTCGCTCCGCGCCAGTACTCGTCCTTCCTAGGGCTGCAAAGGTTTTCTATCACGCTGAAAAGAAGACAAAGGGCTAAAATCAAGTTCATTTTAGCCCTTTGTCAACTATCTGAGATCATTCAGTCTATGAATGGTTTATCTTTTCATGCATGATCTTTCGCACATTCGGGTATAGTGCATGGTAAGCAAAAATGAAGCGGAGGTTTGTTTGATGAGTGGATTAACAGATACAGTCACATTAGCAAACGGAGTGAAAATGCCGAAGCTTGGCTTTGGTGTATGGCAAGTAAAAGATGGGGATGAGGCTGTAAATGCAGTCAAAGACGCACTAGAAGCGGGCTATCGCAGTATAGATACAGCAGCGGCCTATCAAAATGAAGAAGGTGTTGGCAAAGCCATTCAGCAATCAGGCATCTCTCGCGATGATCTGTTCATTACGACAAAAGTGTGGAATAGTGATCAAGGATATGAGTCAACGCTTGAAGCCTTTGAAACGAGTATGAACAAACTTGGTCTGGATGTACTGGATCTTTATTTAATCCATTGGCCGGTTGAAGGCAAATATAAAGAAACGTGGAAAGCGCTAGAAAAGCTTTATAAGGATGGCCGCGTGAAAGCCATTGGCGTGTGTAACTTCCATCAGCACCATTTAGAAGATTTATTAGAAGAGGCAGAAGTGGTACCAATGGTCAATCAAATTGAGCTGCATCCGAAGCTGACGCAGGAGCCTTTACGTGACTACTGCAAGGCAAAAGGCATTCATGTAGAAGCATGGTCGCCATTAGGCAGCGGAAAACTTCTTAACCATCCGGTGCTTCAAGATATTGCGAAAAAACATGAGAAGTCAGTGGCGCAAGTCATTCTTCGCTGGGACTTGCAGCATGGCATTATCACCATTCCGAAATCTGTGACGAAGAGCCGAATCATCGAAAACACAAACGTATTTGATTTCGAGTTGTCCGCCCAAGAAATGAGTGTCATTGATCAGCTCAATGAAGATGAGCGCACGGGTCCAGACCCAGATAACTTCGATTTTTAATATAAGAAAAGCACGGGCGAGATGCCTGTGCTTTTTTATTTGCCGGTATGTTCAGACCATTTTTTGAGGCTGATAGGTCTCAATGATTTGAATGGCGTCGACAATTTGCTCTTTCTTATAGTCTCCAATCAAACAAAAGGTTTCATCTTTACGTGCAGCATGGTTTGCCACTGTATGTGCTGCTTCCTCTAGCTGAGCTGTGATGCCAAGCTCACGCATCGTTCTAGGTAATCCGAGTGTTTGATAAAGCTCAAGTAATTCTTCTACTTCCGTCATACGGTTTTCTGCAGCAAGCTGAACGAGAATGCCATAGGCCACTTTTTGTCCATGTAACACATGATGTGTTTCATCAATAAATGTTAATCCATTATGAACAGCATGGGCTCCTGCCATTCTGCCATAACGTCCTCCATAGCCGCCGACTGTTCCGGCTAACGTAATGATCGTATCTGTTACATCTGCAAAGGCTTGAGAAAGCTGACCTGTTTTTAAGCTGCTAACGGCTTCTTCACTATGAGTCAGAAGAATGTCACGAACGTACACTGCCTGCTTTAATGCAGCATGTACCATGAGCGGCAAGGTGCCTTTTGTGTTACGAATAATGGCTTCCGCTTCATACCATTTTGCCAGCGTATCCCCAATTCCGCTTTGGAGATAGGAAAGAGGAGATGAAAGCAAAAAAGTATGATCAATTAACGTGAGATAGCTGGACCGCTTATGATAGTCGACCCTCATGAAATTTCCCTTGTCATCATAAATGACACTGAGCGGTGTAGAAGCCGCACATGTCCCAGGAATCGTCGGCACCATGATCACTTCAATTTGGAGAGCGTCGGCAACAGACTTCGCTGTATCTAAAATCGTTCCGCCACCGATCCCGATGATCACGTCTGAACTCTTGAGTTCTTCCGCAATTCGTGTAATCGCATTTGGTGAACTGTAACCTTTATGCTGAACAATAGGCCACTCGGATGGAAGCTTTGTGTAATGTGAAAAGGCTTGATATGAGTCATATCCTGTCACTATAGCAGGTGAGTGAAAAGGAGATGCAAGTGACTCGAGTTCGTGATAAATTCCCTTTTGAGAAATAAACTGGTTAGGACCGCTTCTGACGATCTCTTCTGGCTGGATCATTGACTTATGCTCCTTTACGAAATCATATAGTTCTTAAATCATCTCATTTTACAGAAAGTTCTGTCAAATAATCGAACAATATGAGACCATAGACCATTCCGTTTTATGGAATTGAACTGCTGACATTGCCTTAAGGTATGTATTTCCTGTATGATATAAAATGGTATGTTTTGATTAAATTTAAGAGGTGTTTATATATATGGAAAAACAATATCGTGTATTACTTTACTATCAATATGTCCCCATTGAGGATCCAGAAACGTTTACAGCAGAGCATCTAGCATTCTGTAAGGAACTTGGTTTGTTAGGTCGTATTCTTGTTTCATCTGAAGGCATAAACGGAACCGTTTCTGGTACCATTGAGCAAACGGACAAGTACATGCAAGCATTGAAAGAAGATCCACGCTTTGCGTCCATGCCAATTAAAATTGACGAAGCAGATGGTCATGCGTTTAAGAAAATGCACGTCCGTCATCGAAATGAATTGGTGAATTTAAGTCTTGAAGATGATGTGAATCCGCTAGAATTAACGGGGAAACATCTCAGCCCAGTTGAATTTTACGAGCAAATGCAATCACCTGATACGGTCGTGATTGATGCACGTAATGATTATGAGTTTGATGTCGGTCACTTCAGAGGTGCTGTGCGCCCTGACATTGAGACATTCCGTGAATTGCCTGAGTGGATTCGTGACAATAAAGAGATTCTTGAAGGGAAAAAAATTCTGACGTATTGCACAGGCGGCGTACGCTGTGAGAAATTCTCAGGATGGTTAAAGCGTGAAGGCTTTGAAGATGTATCCCAGCTTGACGGTGGAATTGTCACGTACGGAAAAGACCCAGAAGTTCAAGGAAAGCTATGGGACGGTCAATGTTATGTGTTTGATAACCGCCTAACGGTTCCAGTCAATCAAACAGAGCACGTCGTGGTAGGAAAAGATTTCTTCACTGGCGAACCTTGCGAGCGTTATGTGAACTGTGCGAACCCTGCATGTAACCGCAAAATGATTGCAACAGAAGAAAGCGAGCATAAATATATGCGCAGCTGCAGCCATGAATGCCGCACAAGCGAACGTAACCTTTATGTGAAACAGCATAATTTGTCTGAGGAAGAAGTTCAAGAAAGACTAGCTGTCATTGAAAAAGAACAAGCAATCTCACAAGGATAAGAGGGTTTCCCTTTTATCCTTTTTTCTTTGGATGATATGTGTTCAGAGGGAAGAGGAAGTCATTTCCTCTTTCTTTTTTGTTTTGTTTTTTTCAAAATAAGGGTAAAGGTAGTTAATCAGTCTAATAGATTGAACAGTTGAAAAAGCGCTTTCTTTTGAAATAAGCATGTTCGACTATTTCAGAAAATGGAGAATTGAGAGATAATATAACAGGCAAAAAAATGAACAAAGATAAAAGTTCAGATCAGAAAGTATTTGCCAATGGAATGAAAGGTGAGCTGCTATAAAAGAAAGGCGCTTGCTCGACACATGCTCTGTATTTTAATCGAAAGGTGTTATGAACATGAATCATTTGCATCGTAGGATGGGAACTTTCGCTTTAATGATGGTAGGTCTTGGCTCAATCATTGGTTCAGGATGGCTCTTTGGTGCGTGGCGGGCTGCTCAAATCGCCGGCCCTGCTGCTATTTTGTCATGGTTGATCGGGATGGTTGTTATTTTATTTATCGCATTGTCTTATAGTGAACTCGGGTCGATGTTTCCAGAGGCAGGCGGAATGGTCAAATATACGCAATATTCACACGGCTCTTTTGTTGGATTTATCGCCGCTTGGGCAAACTGGATTGCGATTGTCTCAGTGATTCCTGTTGAGGCAGTGGCCTCCGTTCAATACATGAGCTCATGGCCTTGGGAGTGGGCAAAGTGGACAAGTCATTTGGTCACAAAAGGGGTTTTGACGACCGAGGGGCTCATGGTGGCAAGTGTGCTGCTGGTGATTTATTTTCTGCTCAATTATTGGACAGTTGGGTTGTTTTCAAAGGCGAATACATTCATTACGGTTTTTAAAATCGTCATTCCAGGATTAACAATTGGTGCGCTCTTATTCGTAGGTTTTCATAGTGAGAATTTTACTTCTGGAACAAGTATTGCGCCGAACGGCTGGGCGAGTGTGCTCACAGCTGTGGCAACATCGGGGATTGTGTTTGCTTTTAATGGCTTCCAAAGCCCGATTAATATGGCAGGAGAAGCGAAAAATCCAGGGCGTTCGATTCCAATCGCCATTGTTGGATCGATTTTGATTGCAACGGTCATTTATGTGCTGCTGCAAATCGCTTTTATTGGCGCTGTCGATCCATCAATGATTGTGAATGGCTGGGGGCATTTGAATTTCAACTCGCCATTTGCTGACCTTGCCATTGCGCTAGGGATTAACTGGCTTGTCCTTATTTTATATGCAGATGCGTTCGTTTCTCCTTCTGGCACAGGGATTACGTATACGGCGACGACGTCTCGTATGATTTATGGGATGGAAAAAAACAAGTACATGCCGAGTGTACTTGGCCGTCTGCACCCAATTTACGGTGTGCCTCGTCCAGCGATGTTTTTTAATTTGGGTGTATCGTTTATCTTTCTGTTTTTGTTTAGAGGCTGGGGGGTTCTCGCTGAAATTATTTCTGTGGCGACCCTGATTTCCTATTTGACAGGACCTGTGACAGTGATGACGCTGAGAAAGACGGGCACAGATTTATATCGTCCACTGCGAATTAAAGGACTCAGCATCATTGCTCCGCTTGGTTTTGTCTTTGCATCATTGACACTGTACTGGGCGAGATGGCCGCTGACGGGTCAGGTGTTGTTCATTATTCTCATCGGTTTGCCAATCTATTTTTACTATCAAGCAAAAGCGAAGTGGAAGGGCTTTGGTCGTCACTTTAAAGCAGGTGCTTGGATGGTTGTGTATTTGCTTGTGATGATGACGATTTCCTGTCTCGGCAGTGATAAATTTGGCGGGTATAACGTCATTCATTATGGTTGGGATATGGCACTTATTGCAGTTGTGGCGTTGTTATTTTATATGTGGGCACTCAAAAGTGGATTTGAAACAGAGTTTTTAGAAGATGCGAAAAAAATCAACGATGAACTGCGTGCTTCTCAGAAAGAAGCCGCCTCATCTAAGGAATAACGGAAGGGCTGCCTGAATACTGAGGGCAGCCTTTTTATTTGGATGGATGATCCATGACATGCTGCTTTAGCCAAGTGGTAACGCCGTGTAGAACGGTGGCTGTCACAGGACAGATAAGCGCATATCTCCATAGCTGATCTAAGCCTTGTCCACTAAGCCAAAAAACAATACCTAGAATAAAGAGAGTCAGAATGAACATGAATAAAAAAGATGCTGACCAGAAAAAAGCCTTCATCGAAGGTCACCTCCTCGGGGTATTGTATGCAGGCCGAGGGAGGATCAGACCAGCAAGAAAGAAGGAAAAATATCGTGAAATCTATTTCAAAAGTCAGATAAAAACGCCAAGTGATTTGACAGTTGTGTTAAGATGAGAGCATATTTTGAGTGTAGATGGCTGGTTATAGACGGAGGTGTTTGGAGATGCAGATTCAAAAGGTTCTAAACAATAATGTCATTAGTGTGATAGATGAACAAGGAAAAGAAATCGTCGTCATGGGCAGAGGCATCGCTTTTCAAAGACGTCCCGGAGACCCGGTGGACGAGGCGTTAATTGATAAAGTGTTCCGCCTAGAGGATCATTCCGTACATGAACGGATGAAAATGCTGCTTCAAGAGGTTCCGTATGATGTCGTCAAGGTGACCGAGGAAATGATCCAATACGCACATACAAAGCTGAACCGAAGATTAAACGAAAGTCTGCATGTATCGCTAGCAGACCATATTCATTACGCCATCGAACGATTAAAGAAAAACCACTTGATTGAGAATTCACTGATTTGGGAGATTAAACGTTTATACAAAGATGAGTTTCTCGTGGCGAAGGAATGCCTGGAGATGATTGAAGATCGTCTTCATATTGAACTGCCTGAAGATGAAGCGGGCTTTATTGCCATGCATATTATTAATGCAGAGCTCAATGAAGACATGAATACAACGGTCAATATCACGAAAGAAGTGAATGCCATACTGACCATTGTGAAATATCATCTGAACATGGAATTTGATGAAGACTCGCTCAACTTTTATCGTTTTCTCACACATTTACGCTTTTTCGTACAGCGTCTCATCAACGAAACGTTACTCGTCAGTGAAGATCAAGATTTATATCAGCTGATTAAAGTAAAATATCCGAAGGCGTACGATTGCGCAAAGAAAATCGCGGAATATGTGTATCAAACGTATCATCGCGACCTGACATCAGAGGAGATGCTCTATCTATCAATTCATTTGAATCGACTCATCAAACGAGAAAAATAAAGATAGAATTTTAAAAGAAAGCGTTGACATCATAAAAAGTGAGTGGTACTATTTGCTCATAAACATAAAAGAATACGGTTTCACAATGATCGTCTTAGAGGATTGTGACTGTTCGGCAGGCAAAACCTAAACGTTCACTGAAAAAGCGCAATAGCAAGTTGCGACTATTTTTGGTGCCCGTTTAGGTTTTTATTTTGCCTAAAAACGTATTTTTTTGAAAAAAAGGGGGTTTTTGTATGAGTCATCGTCAATTAGCAGAAGACATTATCAAACATATCGGGACAGAGAAAAATGTTCATTCATTGGTTCACTGTGCCACAAGACTTCGCTTCACATTAAATGACAGATCAAAAGCAGATAAAGCGGCCATTGAAAAATTAAATGGTGTGGTGACTGTCATGGAAAGCGGCGGCCAGTTTCAGGTGGTCATTGGCAACACCGTACCAGAGGTATATCGAGAGATTGGGGAGTTTACGAATCTATTAGAGGATTCCACTTCTTCATCTGCTAGATCAAGTGAAGAGAGTACAAGTCTTTTTGGAAAATTCGTCGACATTGTTTCTGGAATTTTCACACCGCTTCTAGGTGTCATGGCGGGTGCCGGTATTTTAAAAGGACTTCTAGGCATCTGTATCAATGCAAAATGGTTATCTCCTGAAGATACGTCGTATCAAATTTTATTTGCCGCATCAGACAGCTTGTTCTACTTCCTGCCGCTGCTGCTCGCATTCACTTCTGCTAGGAAGTTTAAAGCGAATCCATTTGTCGCTGTGACGATTGCAGGTGCACTGATCTACCCGACTATTCAAGAGCTCACAAAAGGCGGCGGAGATGTGTCGTTCTTCGGCATTCCGGTTGTCTTAATGTCTTATACATCAACGGTTATCCCGATTATTTTGGCAGTGTTTGTGATGGGATATATCGAACGTTTCTTTAACAAAGTCATTCATGAAAGTGTGAAAAACTTTATTACACCACTGATTTTACTGGTCACGGTCGTTCCACTGACACTGATCGTATTTGGACCATTTGGTGTGTATGCAGGGAATGGAATTGCAGCCGTCCTGCTGAAAGTATTCTCCTTTAGCCCTACACTTGCCGGTGCTTTAATTGCGATGGCATGGCAGGTTCTTGTCATCTTCGGTATCCATTGGGGGCTTGTGCCAGTCATTTTAAATAATATTGCGGTTCATGGAAAAGATCATATTAAGCCGGCCACTGCGCCAGCTGTATTTTCACAAGCCGGTGCTTCAATCGGTGTTATGCTGAAAACAAAGAACAAAAAGCTGAAATCATTAGCTGGATCGACAGCGGTTTCTGCTGTATTTGGAATTACAGAACCTGCTGTATACGGCGTCACACTTCGTTTGAAAAAACCATTTATTGCAGCGGTTATCTCTGCCGGTGTCGGTGGTGCCATTATCGGTTATTCACAAAGTATTGCGATCGCATCAGGTCTTCCGAGTTTACTGACACTTCCGATCTTCTATGGTCAAGGGTTTACAGGATTCTTAATCGGAATTTCCGTTTCATTTGTCCTTTCAATCGTCTTAACCTATTTGATTGGATTCAAAGATCCTGTGGATGAAGAAGATGCTCCTGCAGCTAGTTCTGCACCAGCATCTGAAAATGAACATGGTGTCAAAGCAGCTCATGTGAAAAGTCCTTTATCTGGCGAAGTCATCAAGCTAGAAGAGGTGCAAGATAAAGCCTTCTCATCTGGCGCATTAGGTAAGGGTGCAGCCATTATTCCATCAGAAGGCAAGCTGTTTGCACCAGTAACTGGGGTCGTGACAACGGTATTCCCAACAGGACATGCATACGGTCTCACCTCTGAAAGCGGAGCAGAAGTACTCATTCATATTGGACTGGATACTGTACAACTTGGGGGCCGTCATTTTACGCCGAAGGTTGAGCAGGGCCAAACCATTACAGAAGGTGAACTGCTTGCGGAGTTTGATATTGAGGCCATTCAAGCAGCAGGTCTTTCTGTCACAACACCTGTGATTATTACCAATTCCGGTGAATTTAGCGATATCATTGAGACAGAAGAAAAACAAGTGACACCAGGACAATCATTTTTACACTTAGTTTAAGAAAAGGGAGGACATAATCATGAGATATTCAACACTAGCACCATTTCCAAAAGACTTTTTCTGGGGCGGATCGACTTCCGCCTATCAAGTAGAAGGTGCGTGGAACGAGGATGGCAAGGGACCTTCAGTCATTGATATGAGAGAAAGCTATCCTGAAGGAACAACTGATTTTAAGGTAGCCAGCGATCACTATCATCGATATAAAGAGGACGTGAAGATGTTTGCAGAAATGGGCTTGAAGGCTTATCGTTTCTCTATTGCATGGACACGTATCATTCCAGATGGAGATGGGGAGATCAATCAAAAGGGAATTGACTTCTACCATTCTCTCATTGATGAATTACGCCGCTATGACATTGAACCAATTGTGACGATGTATCACTTTGATTTACCTCATGCGCTTCAAGTGAAAGGCGGCTGGTCAAATCGTTCGACAGTCGATGCGTTTGAACGTTATGCGGAGGTTTTGTTCCAGGAGTATGGCGAGAAGGTAAAATATTGGCTGACGATTAATGAACAAAACATGATGATCTTACATGGATCAGCTCTAGGTACACTGGATCCAAATTTAGAAAATCCGAAAAAAGAACTATATCAGCAGAACCACCATATGCTTGTGGCACAGGCGAAAGCCATGACGCTTTGTCATCGTTTGCTGCCTGAGGCAAAAATCGGACCAGCGCCAAACATCGCCCTTATTTACCCGGCATCTCCCAAACCTGAGGATGTCATTGCTGCGGCTAATTACAATGCAATCCGCAACTGGCTATATCTTGATATGGCGGTATTCGGTCGTTATAACAACCTTGCATGGGCATACATGAAGGAAAAAGACATTCTTCCTGTGATTGAAGAGGGAGATATGGATATTTTGAAAAGTGCAAAACCAGACTTCATTGCCTTTAACTACTACACATCTCAAACGGTTGAAGCGAGTAAAGGAGATGGCAATGATGAATTTGCCCGCGGCGGAGATCAGCATTTAAAATCCGGTGAAGATGGCGTCTACAAAGGCGGCAACAACCCGTTCTTAAGTAAAAATGCATTTGGCTGGGAGATTGACCCTATCGGTTTCCGATCAACGATGCGTGAGATTTACGACCGCTATCAGCTGCCTCTTATTATTACGGAAAACGGGCTAGGCGCTTTTGACAAGCTAGAAGCGGATGGATCGATTCAGGATGATTATCGAATTGATTATTTAGAAAAACATATTGAACAAATCAAATGGGCGATCACTGACGGTGTTGAGGTATTCGGGTACTGCCCGTGGTCAGCCATCGACTTAATCAGTACACACCAAGGCTGCTCAAAACGCTACGGTTTTATCTACGTCAATCGTGATGAATTTGATCTGAAAGACCTGAAGAGAATTCGGAAAAAGAGCTCTTATTGGTATGAAACATTGATCGAGCAAAATGGAGAGAACATCGGGAAGTAACAATATCACACTAAAAAACCCCTAATCTTTAGGGGTTTTTTTCTCTTCATGACTTGTAACTATATCAACTGGATGTATCAAGTTTTCATCATCATTATCCTCATCAGTGTAAGGCATAATAAGTGAATCCAATTCTTCCTTATCATCAACTAAAGCAACGTAAGTTGTATAATCCTCTAAATCTGATGGAAACAATTCAGCTTGACCAACATTACTTTTCAATGCTTGGTCAATAGCACTCTTTAATTCAATTAAACCCTCACGATTACCAATAATATAAGAATCCATATGCCAACTTTTTTGTGCATATATATGGCAAATCTTATCTCTATCTTTCATTATCTCATTACACCCTTCCTGAAGAATTTAATTGATTATGTGCCAACACGCCAACCACATAAAACGTCAAACGTCTCTTTGGCTTTTATGGCGTCTAACAGCTTTTTATCTCTTTCAAGAAGACTGCTTTGTATGTATGCTTGCTGTTTTTTCAACTTGCTGGAGTTTACCGATCACATCTTACTCTCTACTATCATTATACCCCGAATTTAATCTCATTTATAGACTGTTTTCCGCCCGCATCAGCCCGTATACTGTTATACGCAAGTCAAAAACGATAAGGGATGTGGCTGTATGAATGACAAGAAAGATGTTTTAGATCCTGGGCCGTTTTTTCATGGGACGAAAGCGGAATTGAAGATTGGGGACCTTCTTGAACCGTTGCATTTATCTACTTATCAGGATAAACTATCGAACCACATCTATTTCACCGGAACATTAAATGCAGCCAAATGGGGAGCTGAATTAGCCCGGTCTGATTCCAAAGAGAGAATTTATGTTGTAGAACCAACAGGCGAGTTCGAAGATGATCCGAATTTGACGGATCAAAAGTTTCCAGGGAATCCGACCCGTTCTTATCGATCGACATCCCCTTTGAAAATTGTCGCAGAATTAGGCGCTTGGGAAAGACACTCCGATGAAGAAATCAATCATATGCTGACGTCGTTAAAAAAGTTAAGGGAAGAAGGAAAAAATGTCATATACGATTGATTCGTATGTGAGGAATAGATGAATAAAAGGCCGCCCGATTTCACTTGGGCGGCCTTATGTGCTATTGAAACAGGACATGCATCAGCTCATCAAATGTCCTTGCATGTGTCAAGGAGTGAAGGCGGTCAGGACTGTCTAATAAATCGACAGCTTGTTCAAAAAATTGATTCATGCAGGCAGCGTCATCTTTCTGAATGGCTAACAAGAAAATCAGAGATACTTGATCTCCCTGCCAATCAATTGGCTGTTTCAATCGTGCAATTGCCACGCAGGAGGTGCCTTCATTTGTGATGAGCGGGTGAGGCATTGCAATTCCCTTGCCAAGATAGGTCGATGACATTTGCTCCCGCTCCAGCACGGAGGAACGAAAAGAAGATGAAACAAGCTGATGCGCCTCCAGCCGGCTGCAAAGCGTATCTAATACCTCTTCTTTGCTTGAAAGGTTCACATCCAACAAGGTCAATCGTTCTTGGAAAAAAGCCATCAGCTCCTGCGAAGGGAAACCGTGTCCGTTTAACAGGTGAATGACCTCACTCACACGCTGGACATCATGGTGTTCAAAAAAAGCATTCACTTGAATGATTGGTTTCCCCTTTGGTGCGAGAGGTACGGTTGTAATAATCACATCACATGGCAAAGTCGTGCTAAAAGCGTAATCCTGATAAGAATAAAGCTCAACAATCTCAAGCTCATGCTGAAAGGCTGCCTTCAATTTAATTTCAAGCAGCCGTGCCGTTCCTAGTCCAGACCCGCATACAATAATGGCCCTCTTTTTTTGCGAGGTGTCAAGATGACTTCTTTCAAATGAAGCAGCAATATGTAAGGCAACATATGCCGCCTCATCTTCATTTGGCGTCCGCACCAGCTGTAAGGCATTGAGTCCGCTGACAGCCAAATCAAACGGATAAGGGTAAGATGTTTTGATCTCATGCAAAAGCGGATTTTGTAAAGACACGCCGTATTGAATTCGATTTAATAATGGCTTCATATGCAGCATCAAATCTTGACGCAGGATATCGTCATCTACAAAACGATGACCGCTTGTTTTTTCAATGTGCTGGAGAAATCGTGTCACCGCCTGACGCACTTCTTCTGTCGTTTGGTGCTCATCGATTTCTTTCCACGTTTGATTCGCTAAGAGATGCATCACCAAGTAATCTGTTTCATCCTCTGATAAGGTGACGTGAAACGTGTCACTTATTTGATGAGTGATCTTTTGAGCGATTCTTGTTAACACTGGCGGTCTTTGTGTGTGAGTGGTACTGGCGGGTATCCGCTGTTTTTTTTGCGTTTGCTGAATGGCAATCGCTAAGTGAATCACTAAATTCTTTAGGGCAATATCTTTAATGAGCAGTGATTCTTGATATAGATTTGTCAGCACAATGGATCGAATGGTTTCAAGTGAAATGTCAGGGAAATGAAGCTGTTCCCGCTCAGTTATATGAGATAGGGCGGGTTCTTCTTCAAGCAGTAAGTCTGCGTAGCACGTCCTTTTTTGCAATTCGTCTCCGTCTACTTTTAAGCCAAATCCAGGCTTTGAGACAAGGGTCATACCGTAACGGGCTAACAGCTCCCGTCCTTTTTTTAAATCACTGCTGACCGTCATACGGCTGATGAACAATTCTTCTGCTAATTGATCAATTTTTAAGTAGTCTGATTGAAGCAATAGTTTTCTCATCATAAATCGTATGCGCTCTTCTGGCATGACGGGTACGAGAGAGCGGGCAGGAAGCTTTTGCTGATGAAGCCAAAGCAGGAAAGCGTCTTGGTCACTTGTTAAGAGCGTATATCCTTTCCCGCGGATGGTTTTGATCATGGCTCCAGCTTGTGTTAACAGCTCGTTTGCTTCTTTGATTAAATTGCGGATGGAGCGGTCAGATAAGCGAAAAGAGGCAGTGAGCTCCTCCAGCTTCACGAACCCTTTCGTTTCAAATAGCCGCTGAATGAGCTGGTAGGTTCGAGTATCTGCCGTCATCATCATTGCGCCGCTCCTTGTTCCTTTAAGGCATCAGCTCCAAGGGCGATGGCTCCCATTAAACCAGATAATCCGTCAAAGGAAGGCTTTGTGACGATTTCATTTAATGGCTTTGGTAATTGTAAATAATCATGAAGCCGCTTGTCTGTTTCTTCAAGGATGAGCGGCAGCAAAGCCGGTTGTTTCATGACACCTCCACCCAAAATAATGCGTTCTGGTGAAAGGGTGAGTAATAAATTTGCGGTCATTTGCCCGAGATAATAAGCTTGAAGTGACCAGGCTGGATGCTCCTCTGGCAGCATTTTTGCCAATGTATGATATCGGCCTTCTATGGCAGGTCCAGATGCTAGTCCCTCTAAACAATCATGGTGGATAGGGCAGCAGCCCCCATAGGTGTCATGAGGGTGGCGCTGAACGGTGATATGTCCCATTTCTGGATGAAGCAGTCCGTGAATGAGGCGGTTTTCAATATAGGCACCGCCGCCGATTCCCGTCCCAACCGTGATGTAGACCAAGGAATTTGGTCTGTCTGTGTCAGTTGAAAAACGAGCTTCACCGAGCGCCGCACAGTTCACATCCGTATCAAGCTTCATAGGGAGACCGAGTGCTTGTTTTAAGGTTGAGAGTAATGGAAATTGGCGCCAAGCTGTTTTGGGTGTTTCGAGAATCGTTCCATAGCTGGGGCTGTGCTCTTTTACATCGACAGGCCCGAATGCGCCTATGCCAATCGCATCGACTGGATGCTCTGTAAAGTATTCGATCACTTGCCGGCATGTTTCTTCTGGATTCCCTGTTGCAAAGGAAGTCATATGTTCAATCGTTCCGTCTGTTGTTCCGTAGCCGCAGACAAATTTTGTACCGCCTGCTTCGATGCCTCCAATTCGCATGATCAGTGCCCTCCATTAAAGAGAGGCGGAATCCAAATGGATCCCGCCCCTACATGTTCATTTTTTCTTTACAATGTAGGTTTGTACCTGACAAGGTGTGAGCGGTTCAATGTGTAATGATCCATGTTGTGCTTTCAGTATATGTCCTTCAGGTGTTTCGCCTAAATTCGCTGTTTCTCCATGTTGTAGAGATGAACTATTGATTGAAGCGGCTGTTTGACGTGTTAAATATGGATTGAAGAGACGAATGACAATGCCTGTTCCATGCTCTTCTTTTTTCAAAGCGCTTAGAACGGCCCCGTCTGTTTCAATGTCAAGCAGGCTATAAGTAGATTGTAAGTCTTCTTTTTCATCTCGGAAAGAGAAAATTAAACGACCGTTTAAAAAGTCTGCCCGCTCGTAGCACTGAACCGGGGTGGTGTAACGTTTAGCAAGCTGAGCCAAGTGTCCTTCATTCACCGCTTCTTGGCTATAGTGCATGCCAAAGGAGAATGATAGCGATCCTTGAAGCTGGGCGTCAGGTGTTTCTACGATTTTTTCTCCAGAAGCCCGGCCAGGACGATAAAGAAGGTTTTCTTTCCCCATTTTTCCGAAACAGCGGAAGAGTGTGTAAGCAATGGTTGTGTAGCCCGCGCCTGTGATTTGGTATTCTCTGACGCAGTCCGTCAAAAGAGAGACACCATATGCTTCATCGCGAAGTGCAACAAATGATTGCATGGGTTCAATGGTAATCGGTTTTTCTTCCCAATGTTCATTGTTCCACCATTCTAGCTCTTGCGTCAGCTCCGTTGGACGTTCGATGGTGCCAAACTGTTGATCGCTGAGTGATACGTTTGATGCAATACCTGTATCAAAGAGTACCCGTAGACGGTGGTCTAGCGCATGGTTGTCAACATTTACATGAAAACGGATGACCGCTTCATCTTTATTTAAAGCCACCTTCGCTGTGATCGGAAGGGAAGTCGTCACCTTTTGCTCCGAACGTTCCTCTAAATCATATGGGACAGTCAATTGAAGCTTGATGGTGAGCTCTTCCTGTAAACTGCTTTTAGATACGGTGATGTCAGCTGATGAGATATCTTTAGACGATACATAATGATCCTCACGCGGTGGTGAATAGTTATAAGAATCCCCATCATCTCCGTTGTCTTCAAAGATCATTTGCTCAGAGAAAGTTCGTCCGGTCTGTTTATCCGTAATTTCTAATGACCCATTGTCATTTGCTGCAATGCGGTAAAACGTATTTTCAATGACACGACCTTCTGTTTTTTCCAAAATGGATTCACTAAATTCATCGAAAACCATGCTGACTTGTGTATAACCAACGGATGGCAAGTCGACTGCTTCAATGAGTAAAACAGCTTTCCAGACTTGCTTTGGCATGTACACCTCTTTGCTTGGGTTAAGTGAAATCTGCTGTGCTAAGACATAATCTGTCACATCGGTTTTGCTTTTGACTGTGTAGTGAAGAGTTCGTCCATCAGCGTCTTTTAGCGTAAATGGACGTTCTGTGATAAAGGTTTCGACTTCAATGACTTCAGAGCGCTTTGAAGGCAGTGTGTTAAATAAAGTGAACGTGATTTCTTGCTCAGTTTGCAGCCGGATGGCGATGAGACGCATGTGTAAGTCCACCAGATTCTCGGCGATTTCTTTTGCCTGCTTGTAGCGGAAGAAAACGTCTTGATTCGTCGTATCACTGTTACAGCCGCCAATGCTGTCATGCGCTGCATTTTCAAACATGAGGTACCAAATATCACGCACCGTGTCATGCGGATAGTCATGTCCGAGTGAATAACTGATTGTAAGGATCGGCTCCATCACATTGACAAGATAGTTTTCAATTTGGTTGTTTAAGATTTTCAAATCTGCTCTTGTTGAAAAAATGGACTTATGAATTCGCATATGCTTGGCATGAATGAGTTCTCCTTCTAATGTCTCAAAAGAAGTCCGCTCTTTTTTCACTGCTGCAATGTAGTCTTCTAAACTGCTGATTTGATAGTGATGCTCGTCTATTTCATTGGCTTTTTCTAATAAGTCAGGCAGGTTTTTACGAATAGGCGCCTGGTCAAAGCCATTTGGGAAATAGACATTCTTTGTCGTGGCTTTTGCTTGCAGCGCCCCGATTTTTTCAGAAAGAAAGGCTTGCAGGTCTTCATCCTTTTCAGGAATATTTCCTCCGTAGTAGTAGCCAAATGGCAGATTCACTGCAAACACTTCACTGCCATCCGCCCCGCGCCAATTAAATTCTGTGTGATTCGTCATATGATCAGAAACGCCGCGCCAAAAGGCTGTGTCGACAATTCCAAAGCCTTGATAAATTTGAGGCATTTGTGCAGATTGACCGAAGGAATCAGGGACATAACCGACCTTCATGACATGTCCAAACTGCTGACAGCGCTCAATCCCATATTGCAGATTCCGTACAATCGATTCCCCAGAAATCACGAGCTGATCCGTTTGTGTATACCACGGACCGATGATGAGGCGTTTTGCTGTGACGAGATGTTTAATTCGATCCTCATCCTTTGGGCGCCATTTCAAGTAATCATCTAGCAAGGATGCTTGTGCATCGAGCATGAAGTAATGGAATCGTTCATCTGTTTCGAGGGTGTCCAATATGTCCATTACGCTTTTCATTAAGTAGATACGGGAACGGGAGGTGGTAAAATACCATTCCCGGTCCCAGTGAGTATGTGGAATCACATGTACATTGACAGTCATTGTGTAACGACACCTTTCTTTGTTCAAATTATCCTTCTAGCACAAGGTCAAAATCATCTTCTTCTTTCTGCTTCTGATCATGTTCTGGCTTTTGGGGTTCTTTTTTCTCAGAGAAGTTCACAAGTAGGTTGGCGCCAATTCCAATAACAAGTGCGCCAGTTAGTGCGCCGATTAAATACGCCCACCAGTTTCCTACTGAGAAGAATCCGTATAGTCCGCCAATTGGCGGCATGATGTCATGGACACCTAATAAGGCAGCGACCCCGCTTCCAGCAGCACAAGCGACGACATTCAGCGGAATCAATTTCAAAGGATTGACGAGTGTAAAGGGAATGGCTCCTTCTGTAATCCCGATAATCCCCATCACAAGACCGCCTCGTCCGGCTTCTCTAAACGTAGGAGAGAAGTTGCGTTTTCGAATCAATGTCGCAAGCCCGTATCCAAGCGGCGGAATGACAATCGCGATATTGACGAGAATGGCAGGAAGATAGACACCTGATAGGAAGAGCGCGTTACCAGCCATCCAAGCTGATTTATTCACTGGGCCGCCAAGATCAAAGCCAATCATGGCACCTAGAATGAGAGCAAGTGCGAGTGTACTTGTTCCATCTGCGACCATGCCTTTGATCCATTCAATTAATGCGGTGTTCAAAGCCCCTAATGGACCGCCTAGCAGAACGGACATGAGAAGTCCGGTTAAGCCAACAGTAATGAGCGGTAAGATGAGCAGAGGGACGAGTCCAGCTGCGGAGCCTTGAATTTGAATTTTTCTTTTCACAAAGAGAGCGACATATCCGGCAAAGAAACCTGCAATGACGGCGCCGATAAAACCAGCATTTGTTGAGCTGGCAAGAGCTCCGCCGATAAAGCCGGCCGCAAGACCAGATTTATCCGCAATCGAATAGGCAATAAAGCCAGCGAGCAGTACGTTCATTAAGCCAATGCCTGTCCAGCCAACCTGTTCCATCAAATAGGCACCATGTAAAATGCCGCCTGCATCTTTATAGGCGTTTAAATCTGATACACCAAAACCTAATCCGACTAGTTTGGCTAAACCAACGATAAGTGAAGCTCCGATGATCACCGGAAGAATATAAGAAATACCGGTCATGAGGTGGCCTTCAATGACTTTTAATTTTGCTTTCATTCTGCTTTGCTCCTTTCTATATGGCATTGCTCTTGTTTATTGGGATTCAGATTTTTTCTTTTCAACCAGCGCAACGGCTTTTGTGATGATTTGCTCGGCATTTTTTAGGGCGCGTCCGATTTCGACACGAACAGTAGGAATACCTGAGAAGCGTTCAGCGTCGTTAATGTGCTGATTGGAGGCAATAATGCAAAGGTCTGCCTGCTTAGCTTCCTCTGCTGTAATGCCATTCACCTGTCCCATAATTCCTTGTTGCTCGATTTTAATCTCGTGTCCAAGCTGTTTACCCGCATTCTCTAATGCTTTTGCTGCCATTGGAGTATGAGCTAACCCTGCTGGGCATGAAGTGACACCGACAATTTTCATTGTGTAATCCCCTCTTTCAATTGTTGTTCAATGACTTCGTAATAATAGTCTGCTGTTTGACCGGGTTGAATCTTTTCGATGAAAGCAGGCTCCATTAAACTTGTGGCAATGCCAGACAGTAATTTGAGGTGTGTGACATTGGCCTCTTCTAGTGGAACGAGCAGTGTAAATAAATAGCTTGTTGGCAAATCGTCGAAGCTTCCCCAATCAATGGGTTGTTCAAGTTCTAAAAAGAGAAGTGAAGCCGTTTGAACAGCAGAGCTTTTTGTATGAGGAATCGCAAAACCTTGCTGAAGTCCTGTTGAGACTTCGTCTTCGCGTTTCAACAAATCTGTTAATAACCCTGACTGATCATCTGTAATGTGAAGGTCTTCAGCTTTCTCGGAAATGTATTGTAAAATCTCATTCTTTGATCGACCGTTTACTTGTGTAAAAACATGATCTTTTTGGAACAAGCTGATCCCTTCTCTCTTGTTTGTTAAGCGCTTACAATTCGATTGTAATGTACTTTTCGACATGGTTAAATAGCATCATTTTCCGTTTGAAATGGCAAAAAGTTTATGAAGCGATCAGACTAGCCATCTGAATATCTCAAATCCTAGCTTAAAACGAGTTTAATTATGTCAAAAACAGATTCTACTAAAAGGGATTCTGTGATATTCTTCCAAGGTATTGTAAAAGATAAGGGGGTCTTTTCATGTTTAAAAAGCAGGTCAAATCCTGTGTGGTTGTACTCATGGCTATCATTCTATGTATGGCTGCATTACCTGGGTACGAGGCATCAGCAGTTAGTAAGGGCACAAGTGTCAATGAAGCCATTGGGTTAAAAAATGGTGAAGTCATCTCAGGTACATTACAGAATGAAAAAGAAGAGTCATGGTACCAAATCACGCCATCTGCACAAGATGTGGCAAAACATACACATATGCAAATTGCTGTCAAAAGCAAACAAGTGTTATCTGTATCGGTCTACCCAAGTAAGGATAGAGCGATAAAGGATGACACTTATTCGAGATATCGTGTGGACACAGCAAGTGGAGAGACAGAAATCAACTTCCCGCATGCATGGTCAGGTCCTTACTATGTCAAAGTGCTGTATTTAGGTTCAGAGGAAGACAGCCGTGATGAGGAAGAGGATGCAGCATATACAATCGGGTATAAAGGCGCGAATCTTCCGCCATCTGAACCGATTTTCCCTGAAGAAGAAGAGCTAGGGATCATCATTATTGAGAAAAAGCATGGACGTCAAATTCTTCAATCCATTCGTACGATCGAAGACAAACGATTCAATGAAACAGCCGATGGTCAGAAGCTTACACGTCTGCTACAAAAAACAAAGCCGTTTCTTAAATCTAAACTCATCAACAATCAAAAAAAGCAGCAAACGGTGTACAATCATTTGCTTACATTAAAATCATTGCTGAATGACGTAGAGAAAAATGGTGCATTCAGCGGTCATATCGTCACAGAGAAAGAGCAACAGGCGATCCGTTCCCTTTTTGATATGCTCAAAGAGGCAAGTCCAGCCTATCTAAAAAAGGAATTAGAAACAGTGGGACAAAAAGTAGGAATCGATCAGCTTGAAGGAAAATCGATCGGTTATGTATTAGAGAAACAAAAGCTTGTTCCAGAAGAAAAGGTCAACACAAACAAAATCATCTTTAAATTAAAGGATGGACAAACGCTTCAATCCGCAAAAAAGAAGATGAAAGGCTACGGAATTCAAGAAAACCGTGTGACATCTCAGTCAGTAAATCCTTTATTTAAAGGAATGTATGTTTACGATGTACCGGCAGGGCAAGAATCGGCTGGCAAAACGCTTAAAGCAGGCAAAGCTGTGATCAAAAGCACGGCGAGAAAGCTTTCTAGTATGCCGAATGTTGAATTTGCAGAGCCTGTACAAACGTATCGTGCGCTCAGTAATGACGCGCAGTATGGTTACCAGTGGCCGCTGAAAAACAGTGCGCAGAACAGTGGGAAAAAAGGCGCTGATGTGAAGTTTGAACAAATGAATACATTGATTGGCACAAGCAAAATGAAGCAAACGTTAATTGCTGTTGTGGATACAGGTGTCGACAGCCGTTTGTCCGATTTAAGCGGAACGGTTCGCACAGACTTAGGTGCTAATCTGATTGGCCGTAATAAAGATGCAATTGATGACAATGGCCACGGTACCCATGTGGCAGGTATCATTGCAGCAAAAGCCGACAATCATTACTCCATGGCAGGGCTGAACCAACATACAGGTATCATCCCAGTCAAAGTACTGGATGCGTATGGAAATGGAGATACAGAGCATATTGCTCTTGGCATTAAACATGCAGTGGACAAAGGTGCAAAGGTCATCAACATGAGCCTTGGCGGCTACTACAGCAAGGTCATTGAATATGCGATGAACTATGCTGCACAAAAAAATGTATTAGTGGTAGTGGCGAGCGGAAACGATGGCATTCCAGAAATGGGTTATCCTGCGACTTCCAAGTACGCCATGGCAGTTGGTGCAAGCAATCGCATGGATATTGCCGCTGAATTCTCAAGCTATGGGAAAGGATTAAGCATGTCTGCACCAGGGTCTGATATTCCAAGCTTAATGCCTGATGGGAATGTTTCATACCTGAGCGGGACATCAATGGCTACACCGTATGTTGCAGCAGCAGCAGGATTACTGCTTTCTAAAAATCCAACCCTGAAACCAAATCAAGTGAGAAATATTTTACAAAATACAGCGGATGATATTTCATTTAAAGCTGTTGATGGAACAGATGACGTTTTCTATGATGAAAATGACGAGCCTGTTGTTGATCCGAAAATTCCGGGTATCGATTGGATGACTGGACATGGCAGACTCAATGCTTTTGCCGCGTTAAGTGCTGTTGAATTAAACGCATCAGTTAACAAAGTAGAAGATCAGCATCAAAAGGTGACAGGAAAGGCGAAAGCCGGCGCTGCCATTTCTGTGTATAGAGGCAAAACCCTGCTTGGAAAAGGCACGGCAAGCAAAAAGGGAACCTTTAGTGTGAAGATCAAGCATCAAAACAAAAATAAAGTGCTTCACATCAAGATATCAAAAGGAAAGGCTGCGACTTCGCTCAAAACGGTCGTGAAAAAGGGCAAAGCACCAGCTAAGCCAAAGGTGAATCGAGTAACAGTGAAAAGTAAAACGGTCAAAGGAACTGCGGGTGCAGGCTTGACAATCAAGGTAAAGAACAAGTCAAAGAAAGTCATTCAAACGGTCAAAACCAATAGCAAAGGCGCATTTACGGCTAAAATCAAGCCGCAAAAAGCCAAAACCGTCTTGTATGTGACGGCTTCAGATGTGAGAAAAAGAGAAAGTAAAGCAGTGAAAGTTGTTGTGAAAAAATAGTTTTGCAGCTTCCCTTTTTTGAATAAAAAGGGAAGTTTTTTGTTTTTACTGGAAAAATGACAATAACTGTCGATAGTAATATAGTAGGAAAAAAAAGGAGGATTTATCGATGAAAAAAATCATGTTTGCTTTCTTTCTATCATTGCTTCTCGTTTTCCCAAGCTTTGCACATGCAGAGGAAACAGGAGCAGTACCAGCATCCGTACAAGTAACAGGCGTCACAGCAGCAGACGGTGGTATGGTCAATTACGGTTCTGGCAGTAAATATCGTGTAGGTTCATATTATCCAGCTACTTTTAAAGGAACATTAAAGGACACAAGTGGTCAACTCATGGCGAATCAGCCAATTCAGCTTTATTTTGAAGCAGCAATCAAATCGTATGCTCAAACAGCAACAGGTACAACAGACGAGAATGGACAATTTTCACTAACGATTCAAGTTCCTGCAGGTGCAGGCTACCGTACATACAATAATGCAGGCTGGTCTACACATTACTACGATATTGTTCCAGTGACTTTCACTTCAAACGACATCACGCTATCTTCAAATGTGACAAGTGTGTACCATTTGGCATATACATCACGTTACTAATCTGCTAGAAGAAGTGACTTGGCGCAAGCCCTGTCGTTTTCATAGAAAAAAAGGATGTCAGCTAGTGACATCCTTTTCTTTTTGTTAGCAAACCTGCTGGGCGGCAACCGAAAGAGTCGATAAACAAACACTCATGAGCCGTTTCTCCCCAGATTCGATCGAGCATTGAGCTTTACATCTTGAGCTTTGATGGATAAGAACTTTGAATACTTGAGCTTTCAGCTTTGAACGTTCAGCTTTGAGCTTTTAGCATGGATCATCCTAAGATGATCATCAGATGAGGAGGGAATGACCTTTCCCTCGGAGGTGTTTAGTCCTATCGATTTTCGGCTCACTAACAAAAGCGACTAGTCGATCTGTATTTTGGTCAAGGTATTGCTTTCTGATAAGGAGAAATCCACTTCCATTTGGAAATCTTCAATCTCTTTCGAAAGTTGTTCAATCTTCACTCGAAGACGAAGAGGGTCAATGATCGCCGCCTCATTTTCAGCTAGGAATGACTTGACGATCTCTTGGTTGGCAGCGGCTTGTGTTTTCCCATCTTTCCCAAATAGTGTTTCTAAATGCTGATCCAGTCTCTTTTTCACATCTTCATTGATTTGTTCTGACCGGTCAACCAGCTCTGTGTAGACCTTTTTTAATTTTCGTAAATAACGAATATCGTAATCTATGGATGTCTTGCGTTCAATGGCTTCTGCTACGGTCATGCTAACACCCGCCACCTCAATCGTTGTCGTAGCATTCGACACAACGATGGCTGATTTAATGGCATTTCGGCGTTTGATTAATGCTTGAATCGATTGGTGATCTGCTTTTGCCTTTTTTTCTACTTCTTCTTGATTTTGAAATCCGTTCTGTATGTGTTTCCCGATGATCAAACCACCGAGTACGGCTTCATCAATCGTTCGGCTGATTCTTTTATCTAACATTTTCAGTTCACTTAATGCTCTTGTAATGGTCATTTCCATATTAAAAACAGCTCCCTTGATTCGTCCTGAAAATCATAGATTCCTATCATATACCAAAATGTCTTTGTTTTGCTAGTGATATCCTTTTTTGGGGCAAACAAAAAACCCTGGTGCTATACACCAGGGTTTTCTCGTTTTTTCTGAATCCATGTTGTCACGTAATAGGCAGCATAGCAGAGTGCGATAAAAGGGATACCGCAGATGAGAGCGATGCGCTGATTTGGATCAAAAGCAATGCCGATCACAGATGCAAGGCATAGGAGGAAGGCAGCAATCGGAACCACCGGATAGAGCGGGGTTCGGAAAGATAAATCATGAAGCTGTCCGCCATCCTGTAAGAATTTTTTGCGAAACATGAACTGTGAAGCTGCAATTCCCATCCATACAACAACAACGGCGAGTCCAGAGATTGAAACAAGAACCAGATACACCGTTTCAGGTGCGATGACACTCGATAGCAAAGAGAGAATGCCCCCAATCATACTTAAAATGAGTGCATTCAAAGGAATTCCCTTTGACGTCAATT
Organism: Bacillus sp. G402; assembly: GCF_051172515.1. Taxonomy (NCBI): domain Bacteria; kingdom Bacillati; phylum Bacillota; class Bacilli; order Caryophanales; family Bacillaceae; genus Bacillus; species Bacillus sp. G402. The sequence goes on along the minus strand of NZ_JBPIZC010000003.1, from coordinate 332,178 downwards.
TTGCCAGCTTTTTAGGTAATGTTCGTTCTTCAGAAAGGGACCATAGCATGCGAGATGAGGCGTATAGCCCTGAGTTTGCAGCAGATAAAATCGCTGTCAGAATGACAAAATTCATGAAATCTGCCGCATAAGGAATCCCGATGCGGTCAAATACCACAACGAAAGGACTTTTGATCACTCCGGCTTCTTCTACTGGAATTAAGCCGGCTAAGACCACGATCGTTCCGACGAAAAACAGGACAAGGCGCAGCACAGTCGTGCGAATCGCCCGGGGAATGGTCTCATCTGGATTGACGCTTTCACCCGCAGCAATCCCAATCAGCTCAGTACCCGAAAAAGCAAAATTAACAGCCAGCATGGTCATTAAAATCGGTAAAAAGCCGTTTGGGAAGAGACCCCCATCTCCAGTGAAGTTAGAGAAGAACGGAGCGGCCTCACCGTCTTTTAGTGGAATCAATCCAAACATTGCGGCTCCGCCAAGGATAATAAAGAGAATAATAGCCATGACTTTAATGCTAGAAAACCAAAATTCCGATTCTGCAAAAAACTTAACTGTAAAAGCATTGAGTAAAAAGATGAGAATGGCAAAAACACCGCTCCACATCCAAACTGATGTGTCCGGGAACCAGCGCTGCATTAAAAGACCTGCCGCTGTAAATTCTGAACCAAGTGCCACGGTCCATGTCAGCCAATAAAGCCAAGCCACTGTATAGCCAGTGCCGGGCCCAATGTATTTTGTTGCATATGTGTGAAAAGCGCCTGTAACCGGCATTGCGACAGACAGTTCACCTAAACAGAGCATCACGAGATACACAATTAATGCCCCAACCAGATAAGCCAAAATCGTTCCCGCAGGTCCGGCCTGATTGATCGTATATCCTGAACTTAAAAAGAGTCCTGTGCCAATCACGCCACCTAAAGAAAGCATGAACAGGTGACGGCTTGTCATTTTTCGTTGATATTGTTGTGACTGATCTTTTGCTTGTTCCATGTCTTCCCGCCCTTTTGCTTAAAAGTATGTGTGTTGAGTCATGATGCTACGATGTTGCCTGTTTTAAGATATCGGTAATATCCTCTGGTGTCGTCCGGCAGCAGCCGCCGATGATTTGTGCGCCGTCTTTATACCATTGCTGCGCACATTCACCAAATGTATGGTGAGACGTATCTCCGCTCCAAACCTTTTCTTCAGGATCATATAATTCCCCTGAGTTCGGATACACGACAATCGGTTTGCTCGTCCCTTTTTTCATCTCCTGAATGAGAGAAGACATATATTGCGGTGGTGTACAGTTTACGCCAACAGCAGCGATCTGCTCATATGGCTCGAGTGCTTGTACACAGTCTCTAAGTAAATCTCCTTCACTAATGTGCCGACCATCCTTTGCACTAAATGTAATCCACGCATATACACCGCTGAACTCATCCTCCAGCAGTTTAGCGATGGCGATTGCTTCAATGAGACAAGGGATGGTTTCACAAGCGAGAATATCTGCACCAGCCTCTACCAATGCTTGAATTCTTGGTCTGTGAAAATCAATGAGCGCCTGTTCTGTGAGTCCGTAATTTCCCTTATATTCTGAACCATCAGACAAATAAGCGCCGAAGGGCCCCACAGATCCAGCGACAAATGGTTTTGCCCGCTCTTTACGTTGTGTCTCATCCTGCCAAAACTGCTCGCACGCTTCTTTTGCTAACGTGACAGATCGTTTCATTAATTCGATGGCTTCTTCTTTTGTATAGCCTTTTTCAGCAAAGCCATCAATCGTCGTTTGGTAGCTGGCTGTTGTTGCACAGTCAGCACCTGCTTGGAAGTAGTCCAAGTGTACTTGCTGAATCAATTCTGGCTGTTCAATAAGGATTTTGGCTGACCATAAACTGTCGTTTAAATCACAGCCCTTTCGTTCAAGCTCCGTTGCAAGTGCACCATCTAAAATCAAAGGTGCGTGAGCCTGTAAACGGCTTTGAATAGGATTCATATAAATCAAACAGCCTCCTTTGTCGATCGGAAATAATGGATATGATATGAGGCAGTAGTTTAAATGACTAAAGTGTTTTTGTCAAGGAGAGGAATAAGCATCGTATGACGGAAAAACCCTGAAAACATGCGGGTTTGAGTGCATAAACATACAGTTGAAATAATAGAAAACCAAGTCATTGACAGCCTCTAAAAAGAGATATATATTATGGAAAGGTTCATTTCAGAAAGCTTCATCAAAAGGCGCCGTCTTTTGATTTTTATTTTGTCCAACGACTGTCTTCTTTCGTGCAGAAAGAGGGTTTTTTATATGCTTAAAAAAGGAGGAAAGAAGAAATTGAAAAAATGTGTAAAAGATATTGCAATGATTCTAGTCGGTTCTTTTTTATTTGCTGCAGCTGTGAACATGTTTGTCATTCCACTTGAGTTTGGTGAAGGCGGCGTAACGGGGCTGTCCATCATTTTCTACTATATGTTTGAGATTGCGCCGTGGCTGACAAACCTTGTGTTGAATGCGATTTTATTACTTGTGGGGTATAAATACTTGGACAAGAAGACCACGATCTACACAGTGATAGCTGTCGCAAGTAACTCTCTATTTTTACATTTGACCACTACATGGGTGGTGAATGTCCATGAATTGATCATTGGTTCTATTTTCGCAGGGATTATCATTGGGATTGGCATTGGTCTTGTTTTAAGAGCGGGTGGTACAACAGCGGGATCTGCCATTCTTGGGCGAATTGCGAATAAGTATCTAGACTGGAACGTGAGCTACGCCATCTTGTTCTTTGATCTGATCGTTGTTTTTGCTTCTTACTTTATTATTGGTGCGGAAAAATTAATGTTTACGATTGTGATGCTGTATGTGGCGACTAAGGTGATGGATTTCGTCATAGAAGGGCTTAACACGAAAAAAGCGGTCACGATTATTTCTTCATGCAAAGATGATATTGCAGAAGAAATCAATCACACCTTGGATCGAGGCGTGACCATTTTAAACGGTCGCGGTCATTATTCGAAGGAATCGAAGGAAATTCTCTATGCGGTCATTCAAAAACAGGAGCTGATGCGTTTAAAGAAAATCATTAAGAAAATTGATCGAGACGCATTCGTTGTTGTCCATGACGTGCGTGATGTGTTTGGAGAAGGATTTGTGAATATATAAAAACGAAAAGACCCAAAAGGGTCTTTTTTTATATTTTATACCTCTTGTCACATCATACTATGTATTGTATAGTATAAATAGTTAGGAGTTGTAAACATGAATGCACAACTAAAAAAAGGATTACTGGAATTCTGTGTACTGGCGGTATTAAAGAAAGGCGATTCCTATGGTTATCAAATGATTAAAGATATGTCCCATTGTATTGAGATTTCAGAATCGACATTATATCCGATATTAAAGCGGTTAGAGCAAAACAATTATGTGGAGACCTATTCACAGGAACATAACAGTCGATTAAGAAAATACTACCGGATGACAACAAGTGGCCGTGAGCATATGGCACAGTTTTTAGCGGAATGGGATCAAGTGATGGCGATTTACGACTTTATTTCTGGAGGACAGAGCAATGAATAAAAAAGAATTTTTAGCCAGCTTGGAGAAGCATCTGCATCGTCTAGGCGAAAAAGAAAGTGATCGGTTCATCGAGTATTACGATGAAATGATCGAGGATTATCAGGAAGATGGCTACAGTGAACAGGAGGCAGTTCATCAAGTCGGTCAGCCTGCCATCATCGCTGAAGGGATTATGAAGGAACAAGGAATCAAAACCGTTCAGGTGCCGACGTTTGGAGAAAAAGCCACAAGACTCTCCATCCTCATTTTGGGCTTTCCGTTATGGGGCAGTATTCTAGCAACAGTCTTCCTGCTGATTCTTTCTGTGTATATGGTGATTTGGTGCATTCCACTCGTGACAGGTACAATGACGCTAGTTGGTCTGCTCGGCGGTTTTTGGAGCATCATTGGTTCTCCGTTTATCTTTCAAGACGGTTTGCATGTGGTGGTGACGCAGATCGGAGTTGGTATTCTTCTATTAGGTGTCGGATTATTAAGCGGCATAGCCACGGCGTATTTGACAAAGCTATTTGTGCAAGGGACTGTTCAATCCACTAAGGCATTCATGGGAATGTTTAAAAAGAAGGTCGTGAGAGTATGAACGTGAATGATTTAAAAAAGCAATGCATCAAATGGGGGATCATCTTCACCGTTGCCGGAGGAATTGTCATGGCAATTGGTTTTGGACTTTCAGGCTTTGACCTAGATGCATATCAAAATAATGACCAGTACAATGTGTTCCGCACGATCAATTGGAGCAAGCCATAAATGAAAGGCCCGCTTATGCGGGTCTTTTTTTCGCTCTGGCAACAAAGAAAAAATAACAGCAAAGTGCGCCAAGGTCACAGAGCATAATAATCAGCCCCATTGGAAAGGCAGTCTGGCTACCAGCTAAGCCGACAAGTGGTGTCATGCAAGCGCCTAGCAGCATTTGCGCCACACCGATGAGGGCAGCGGCACTTCCAGCATGTGCGCCGTGATGCTGCATCGCAAGAGATGGTGCAGAGGTGCCGACAATCCCAACGCTTGAGACCACAAAAAAGAGCGGAATGAGAATGCCATACAATCCTGCATCAATAGAGATCATCACACACAAGGTGACGCCCCCTAAAGCAGCTGTCAGCAGCCCGATGCGAAGGACTTTCTCCTCACCAATTTTCGCAGCAACGCGGGCAAATACTTGTCCGGCTGTGATGATGCCAAGACTATTCACCGCAAAGGCAGCGCTGAAGCCCTGCGGAGAAAGGTTGAAAATCTCCTGCAATACAAACGGTGATCCAGAGATATACGCAAACATGGCGGCGAAGACAAGTCCTTGTGAGAGAGCATATCCGACAAAGAGTCGATCGCTCGCTAGAATTTTCATCGCACCTAGGATCTGTTTGAAGCCCCCAGTCTGTCTACGTTCCACAGGTAAGCTTTCTTTCAATGAAAACATCGATCTTAGGAGCATGAGTGCCCCGAGGATTCCTAGCAGAACAAACACACCCTGCCACGTCGTGAACCGTAACATTTGTCCGCCCACGATCGGTGCCGCTGCTGGAGCCACTCCGTTGACTAACATGAGCAAAGCAAAGAATTTCGTCATTTCTGAGCCTTCATAATGATCTCGTACGATGGCTCGTGCAATGACAATGCCTGCTGAACCAGCAAGTCCTTGAATCAGCCTTAAAAGAATGAATGTCCAAATTGATGTGACCACTGTACATAAAAGAGAGGCCGCAATAAAAATGATCAATCCAACCATCAGCGGCTTTCTTCTGCCGACTGTATCACTGATTGGACCTGCAATCAGCTGTCCAAGCGCAAGTCCAATCAAACAAGCCATGAGACTTAACTGAGACAGCGCCGTGCTTGCTTCAAAGTCACGGGCGATATTAGGTAAAGCAGGTAAATACATATCCATTGCCAGCGGTGCCAGGGCTGTTAAAGAGCCAAGAAGCGCGGCAAGGAGGAATCGATTTTTTTTCGATTCTTGGGGATAAGATAAAGAATTCATATGATGCCACTCCTCGTATACGTCCTCAAATCAGCATAATGAATCAAGCTTTCCATTTCAATCAAAATTTTCAAAGGAGTTTTCGTGCAAAATCATTGATCTTTCGAAGGAGACTCTTTACATTGAATGAGTAGAGAAAAGAATCAGATCATCGGCATGCAGTGATTGCATGATACGTATATCCATTCATAGACAAACAGGAGGTGCTGGCATGGAGCAGCAAGAGTTGATCATTCGTCAAGCGGTGAGCGAAGATCATGAGGCGATCACACATGTGTTGATCAAATCATACGCACAGTATGAGCCTCAATTTACAGAGGAAGGCTGGCAAAATTATTCTGCAGCCCTGCGAGCGGCTGTAGATAACCCAAACATGGAGTTGATGCTTGTGGCCGAGCTTGAGGGCAAGGTCGTGGGAACCCTTCAAATGTTTCGATCATCAGAACAGGCATATGACAAGCCGGAGATGGGCATTACTTCAGCGATTGTCCGGTTTTTAGGGGTAGATCCTGATGTGAGAGGAAAAGGCATTGCAGAGTCATTGTTGCGTAAAAGTATAGAACTGACGCAATCGTGGGGCGAGAACGTCCTGTACCTTCATACGTCGGATAAAATGCAGGCCGCCATTCGTTTATATGAAAGAATGGGCTTTGAACGGGCACTTGATAAAGAATTTGTGAATCAAAATGGGACGCATGTGAAGAGCTATCAGTATGTGATTAAAAAAGAACAGCCGGCTGGCTCATAATATACACCGAATAAGAAGAGGAAGAGTATGTCCTGCATGGACGGGACTCTTCCTTTTTCTCATGACACCCATACGTTCAGTGCCATATATGAAAAGCACCAAGAGATTAACCCGAACATGACAAAGAATTTCAACACATGTTCATAAGGGGTTAGCTTTCGATCTCTTTTCGTTTTCACAAGCCGCCAGTAAAGGGCATAGCCACAAAAAACCAAGATGATTTGTCCGAGTTTTGCTACGGTTTCGATGATTGTGATTCCGTTCATTTGTTTTCACCTCACCATATGTCTTCCATAGGCAGCAGCAGTGAACCTTTATTTCTTCAAAAGAAAGCAGTGTATACTAGAATAAGAAGTAGATGCAGAAGGGGTTGTGACCGATTGTTTCCGCTATATGCAAATTCTTGGGATGACGTAATCGAGAGAAAAATCAAATACGATGATCAGGTTGTGGAACATACGTGTCAGCTGTTAGACGCACAGGAGCAGCAAGTCGTGTTGTTTCATAAAATTCAAGAACCATTTACAATGGTTGCTGGTGATGGTACTGTCACGATTCCAAAAGGGAGTTATACGACCGCCTATTATTGGAGGGACCGGCCTTATAATGTCTATTTTTGGCGGGATGATCAAGGCAATGAACTTGGCTCTTATTTGAATATCGTCAGACATACATGGTTTGAAGAACGGACAGTTGTTTTTGAAGATTTATTGATTGATCTACTCGTTCTTCCGAATGGTGATTTCTTTGTTTTGGATGAAGATGAACTGCCGGAGAGTTTAGCTTCCTTTGAGCAGGGCTCGGTTCATCGGGCACTCCGTGATGTCATCCATTCGTTAGCGCACATCCTCGATCAAGTGAGGCTGGATGCGAAAGGGAAATATCATCACACCCTGTTTCAGAAGATGTTGAAATAGAAAAAACGATTCCTTGCTGAAAGGAATCGTTTTTTTATCAAACCTTGATCCGGTTGATTCGTTTTTGTAAATCAGTTTTTGTTTTAGATGCTTTTAGTTGTTTGACCGCACTTTGAGCGGTTGCTTTTGTTTTCTTTGTTCGTTTGGCTTCGGCTTTTTTAACTTTTTGTTTGGCATCTGTCACTTTCTTTTGATAGGCGACTTGTTTTTTGACTTTGTCGAGCCGGTTTTGCAGGCTTGTTTTTTCTTTGCCTTTGGATAGCTTTTTAATAGCCGTTTGGGCACTTTTAATCGAGCCTTGGGTTTTATTTTTTTCAGCTGATTTGACCTTCGCTCGTGCGTCACGAATATCAATGGCTGTTTGGACTTTTTTGACTCGGTCAGTGAGTGCGGTTTTTTGCTTGCTGGCAGTGAGTCTGCCAATTTTCGTTTTGGCTTGATCAACATCTGTTTGTTTTTTAGATGTTTCGGCTGTCTTGACTGCGCTTGTCGCAGCCTTTAAAAAGGTTGACTGCGGCACATATTGCACGCGGCCATAGCCGAATTGTGGATCTTTTCCTTTTGCGCCAAGATCCACTGTATAGCTGCGCAATAAAGTGCGGAGCTGAACATTTGTTTTCTTAGGATGTAGCTGTTTTAACAGCGCCAGCATCCCTGTGACATGCGGTGCCGCTTGTGATGTACCCGTGGCATACCAATATTCATTTTTCAAATAGGTACTGATGACGTTCTCGCCGGGAGCGGAAAATTCAATTCCTTTCCCCGTATTAGAGATGGAGGCGAGTTTGTCTTTGTCAGTCGTTGCGGAAACAGCAATGACGCTATTGTATGCGGCAGGATAACTAATCCCATTCTTCTTTCCATCATTTCCACTTGCAGCAACGACCAGCAGTCCTTTTTTATATGCTTCATCAACTGCTGAACGTAAAATCGGAATGTTATCTTCAAAAGCTAGACTTAGGTTGATGATGTCCATCTTATTGCTAATCGCCCAATCAATGCCTCGGAGCAGACTGTATAAGTCGCCCTCTCCTTTTTTATCTAATACTTTTACAGCATACAGCTTCACACCAGAAGCGACGCCGACCGTACCGTAATCATTGTTGAGCGCCCCAATTGTACCGGCGACATGTGTTCCATGTCCTTCATCATCTTTATAAGAAGACGTGTAATTGACGAATGATTTACCGCCGGCTACCTTTAAATCTTCATGTGGGAAAATACCAGTATCGAGAACGGCTACTTTCACATTTTTCCCTGTCACACCTTCTTTGATTGCTTGCTTTACATTGAGCTTCTGCAAGTTATAAGATTTTTGTACCAAAGCATCCTGACCAGTAGCAGCAGCCGTTTTTTTCACGGTAGAAGAAGCGAGTTTGACCCTAACGTTTTTTGAAACATAAGCGATGTTTGGGTCTTTTTTAAGTGAGGTGACAGCTTGCTCATCTGCTGTCACTGCTACAGCTGGAAGATGTATGTATTGAGCGTTCACTTTTTCACTTTCTTGAATAGCCGTCTGTTTTCCTTTTTGATTTTTATAGACGATGATGACATCTGTTTCTTTTGGTGGTGCAACTGCCTGCGAATGGAAGGGCAAAGCAGTTGTCAAAGCAAGAAGAAACGCGATGACCACGACGATTTTCTTTTTCAAGGCAATGGCTCCTTGCATATGAGGTGACCTCCGTCTTTTTTTCTTTATTATATCGGAGAAATAAGATGGATGGTTAGAAGAATCATAGTCTAGAAAGAAAGTTTTTTTCACATGTATCCCGAAATTGAATTTCATAGAATTCTAGTAGACAATAGAGAGATCATAATATGAGAAAGAAGGACATGCCGATGAATGTAAAAGAGTATATGACGTATGATGCGACGGGACTGGCGTCACTTGTGCAGAAAAAGCAGGTCACGCCCGAAGAGCTTGTACAAGCTGCATTTGCTAGATTGGAAGAAGTGAATCCACTACTAAATGCGGTGATTCAGACAAGGCGAGATCAAGTGTTCAAAGACATGAAGTCACTAGATGCGGATCAGCCGTTTGCTGGTGTTCCGTTTGTGTTGAAAAATATATCGCAGGGGCTGGAGCATGAACCTTTGACGGCGGGTGCTTTGCTGTTAAAGGATGTAAAGGCGCAAACAGATTCCCACTTTGTCCGTCGATTGAAGCAGGCTGGGCTCCTCATGATCGGTCATACGAACACACCTGAATTCGGATTGCGAAATGTGACAGAACCCTCTTTATATGGTCCGACGAGAAACCCTTGGAATGCTGACTATTCTCCGGGCGGTTCAAGCGGCGGGACGGCAGCAGCTTTGGCAAGCGGCATCGTACCGGCGGGTGGAGCGAGTGATGGCGGAGGGTCTATTCGGATTCCGGCATCCTTTACTGGTTTATTTGGACTCAAGCCAACAAGGGGGAGAACACCGGTCGGCCCGGGTGCAGGAAGGCAGTGGCAAGGGGCTTCCATTGACTTTACGCTCACAAAAACAGTTCGAGACAGTGCAGCCCTGCTTGATTTGCTTCAAGTCATTCAGCCAGAGGCTGCGTTCCAAACGCCATTATATGACGGCAGCTATCAGGAGGATTTGGTGAAACGAACCTCTTCTATGCGAATTGCTTACAGTGTAGACTCTCCAGTAGGCACGAAGGTCAGTGAGGAAGCAAGGCAGGCAGTCTTGAACACAGTGAAATGGCTGAGTGAACAAGGGCATCAAATAGAGGAAGCGAAGCCGAACATTGATGGTGTCCATCTGATGAAGCAATATTATGTCATGAACAGCGGTGAAATGTCTGCCTTATTTACCTCTCTGGCTCGTTCATTCGGGCGTCCGGTGAAGCCTGAGGAGACAGATATTGTGGCATGGGTACTGGCGGAAGCAGGAAAAAATGTGACAGCTGCTGCTTATACAGAAAGTCTTGATGCATGGGATATGGCCGCTGCAAAAATGGCCGCATTTCATCAAACCTACGATCTATATGTGACCCCAGCTACTGCCTATTCGGCTCCAAAGGTTGGCGAGCTGATGCATAACGATCAAGAAATCTCTGCATTGTTACGTGTGTCATCCCTTTCAATGCAAGCACAGCAAGATCTGATTTATGAAATGTTCCTCAAGAGTTTGACCTACACACCATTTACACAGCTGGCTAACCTAACCGGCCAGCCATCTATGAGTGTGCCAGTTCATCTCACAGAAGCAGGCATGCCTTTAGGCGTACAGGTGACAGCACCGAAAGGAAAAGAGGACTGGCTGCTCAGACTGGCGTCAGAAATAGAATCATCCTCATTATGGAAAGGAACGCATCCATTACTGAATCAATAATACAATGGCATCGACGTTGGTCTATGGAGGAAAGGAGTGTCACACGTGAGTACGAAGGACAAAATCATTCAAACGGCCGCACTTCTTTTACGTAAACAGGGGTATCATGCGACAGGGTTGAATCAAATCATTAGAGAGAGCGGCACGCCGAAAGGATCTCTATATTATTACTTTCCAAATGGAAAAGAAGAGCTGGCCATAGCAGCCGTTGAATATATGAGTCAAAGGGTCATCGATCAAATTGAAGCAAGCTTTGCCTATTCTGATGACCCATATGTCGCCGTCGATCATTTTATGACAAATATAATTCGAGGTTTTATGGAGCAAGAAAGTGAAAGAGGGATACCGATTGTCTTACTGGCGGCAGAGTCAAAACCTGAACATACAAAACTTCATGCTGCATGCAAACAAGAAATGATCCGCTGGCAAGAGCTTGTCAAAGAAAAGCTGATGAATAGCGGATATGATGAAATAAAAGCGGATGAGCGGGCATCTCTCCTTCATTCAATGGTCATCGGCGGATTATCAATGACTACTGCATTAAAGCAAACGACACCTTTAGAGCACGTAAAATGTTACCTTAGACACTTATTTATGCGAGAAGAGTAAAATCTCTCGCATATTGCCTATCTATTATATCAATTGGTCTATATAATAAAGATAGTCAATTAGTCATGAGGAGTGATGGGATGTCGGAGCAACCACAATCGATCAAGCAATCCGAAGATACCTCTTTTTATACCGTGTCCGGTTCGGGGGAGCTGTATGGTTTGGAAAATCAGCTTGTACATGTGCTGGCAGAAGCAAATCAAACAAATCAACTGTTTGAGCTTGTCTTAATCACAGGTGGGAAAGGTGCTTACTTTCCGCTGCATTGTCATGAGACGCTATTTGAAACCATCTTTGTGCTGGAAGGGAAGCTGGAAGTGATACTGGACGGTAAAAAGTATATGGTGACGGCCTGCGATTATATTCATATTCCGCCCAAAACAATTCATGGCTATAGAATGCATAGTCACAAAACAAGGTTTATTTCTTATACACTGGGCGGGCAAATGACAGATGTCTATCAGCAAATCGGAAAGAGGCTGTTGCAGAATGAATGGCCGATGACTGATCACCCATTTGATGCAGACAGCTTTCATCAGGCTGAAAAAGAAAGCGATATCATGTTGATGCATGGCATTAGGGAGCTATCCAATACAACCAAGCCAGCTGTTTTGTTTCATAGTCAGCTCCCGCGCGCAGTGCAGCCATATGTGCTGGAGGCTGGTGAAGGAAAGCAATACATGGTCGAAGGTCAGCTTCATGAGCTGATTGCGACAACGGAAACAACAGGAGACGGATTTAGTTATTTTGTGATTGAAGGGACAAAGGGAAAAGGGTTACGTTCGCATTATCATGAAATGCATACAGAAGCACTTTATTGTGTTGAAGGCAGAATCAATCTTCAGTTAAACGGAGAAAATATTTGCTTGATGCCAGGGGATTTTGCCTATATTCCTCCGAATACCGTTCACTCGTATGAATTCGTGTCTCATTCAAATAAAATGTTGGTTTTGCTGCTGCCTGGCTATATTGAGCAAGTGTTTGAACAATTTGAAGAAGCACAAAGTCCAGGTATGTGCCCTTATTTTATACAGGAAGGGGACATGATGGAGGATGGGGAGACCTCTGCTCAGTATGATTTGGTGTTTGTCGAAGAAAAATAGCTGTGTAACGCGTTACACAGATTTGAATAAACAGCCTGTCGAATCAATCGGCGGGTTATTTTGTTTTCCCTTGTGGAACAGCATCCCTATTCATATGTATGAACCATCCATTCAAGGTGAAGCTATAGAAATGATGACTTGAACTAAAGGAGGAAATGCAAATGAGAGCTGTCACCTATCAAGGGAAAAGCCGCATTGCGGTAAAGGAAGTAGCTGCACCATCCATACAAGATCGTGAAGATGTCATCGTTCGGATAACATCTACAGCTATTTGTGGGTCAGATTTACATTTATATCAAGGGAATTTCCCGCTTCCTATCGGCTATGTGATTGGGCATGAACCGATGGGGGTGGTAGAGGAAGTCGGGCCGGATGTCACTGCGGTGAAAAAGGGAGATCGTGTCGTTATTCCATTTACCGTGGCGTGTGGTCAATGCCAGTATTGCCATCACCATTTAGAAAGTCAATGCGATCACTCAAATCCTCATTATGATTCAGGCGGACTTTTTGGATACAGTGAGAAATATGGGAATTACCCCGGAGGACAGGCTGAATATTTACGTGTGCCCTTTGGAAACTATACACCATTTAAGGTGCCGGATGATTGTGAGCTAGAGGATGAACAATTGCTGTTTTTATCAGATGTTCTGCCAACTGCTTATTGGAGTGTAGAACACGCAGGTGTAAAAAAGGGGGATACAGTCATTGTGCTGGGGTGTGGACCTGTTGGGTTAATGGCACAGCAATTTGCTTGGCAAAAGGGCGCAGAGCGGGTCATTGCTGTTGATTACATTGACTACCGTCTACATCATGCAAAACGAATGAGCGGCGTAGAAGTATTTGATTTTACAGAAGACCCTGACATGGGAGAAACCCTAAAAGAGCTCACTAAAGGCGGGGCGGATGTTGTCATTGATTGTGTGGGGATGGATGGAAAAAAGTCACCGCTTGAAAAGATTGAACAGAAGCTCAAGCTGCAAGGCGGAACGATAGGGCCCATTCAAATTGCCACAAAAGCTGTGAGGAAATGCGGGACTGTTCAGCTGACGGGTGTGTATGGAGGTCTTTACAATATGTTCCCATTAGGTGCTTTTTTCGCAAGAAACGTCACGCTGAAAATGGGACAGGCACCGGCGAGAGGGTACATGTCAAAGCTTTATCAAAAAGTGACAACCGGGGAAATTGATCCTAGAGCGATCATCACACATCAATTACCGCTAGATGATGCAGCTCATGCGTATCACATATTCAATGAAAAACAAGATGATTGTATAAAAGTCATCTTAAAGCCATAAAAAGAAGGCTTAGGATATTTCCTAAGCCTTTAATGTGCGCTCGTCCATCATTTTTTCGATTAATTCAAAAAATGTTTTTTTATCTTCTTCTGATAGGTGATTGAACAGTTGATTGACAAGCAGCTGACGATTGTCGATCATTTGTCTGGCGATTTGTTCACCTGATTCAGAGAGTGTAATCCATACCGTACGGCGGTCATTGTTATTTCTAGAGCGGATAATCAGCCCTTCATCTTCTAAGTGATTGAGAGCGGTTGTTGTTGCGGAGGGAGATAATGAAACTTCCTGCAGAATATTTTTTACAGTACATGATTGATGGCGGTAGATGATGCGTAAAATAAACCCTTTTACATTCGTGACGTTTTTCGGGATATTCTCTTCATCTATTCGTTTCGTCGCCTTTAAATACTTTGTCAGTGCATGGTCTAACAAACTTGCCTCTAGCTCGAAATGTTGCATTCTCCATACCTCTTTTCCTATTGCATTCGCATTTTCCGATCAATTACTAGGTCTATCTTATCATAATAAGCATCATCATTTAAACCAAAATGGAAGACGGCTATAAAATTACCTATATTATCAATTAATAAAAGGAACAATTCCAAAATGAAATGATTTTACTTTCACCTTTTTTTATTTTAGAATGTGAATGAGATAAAATCTGCCAATCCAATTCACTGGAAATTGGCTATTGGACATCAAACGTTTGGAGATGAAGATATTGAATACTTTACAGGCATTACTAAACGACAGAATGGAACGCTCTTCACAAATTGAAGCGGTAACTGGCGGAGGTGTGTCTTATACATTTGAAGAATATGCAAAACGCATTGATCAGCTAGCGCATTACTTACATCGTAAAGGAATTCGAAAAGGTGACCGGGTGTGCTTTATTTGTCAAAACCATCATCACTTTTCTACGATTATGCTGGCAGCCATTAAAGCAGGTGCAGTCGCCGTACCGCTTAGCTGGCAGCTTACCTCTTTTGAGCTAGAAGGTATCTTGAAAAAAGCAGAGCCAAAGGCTTTATTTTTTGACCGTGAATTCCGTGACATTATTGCGGCAGTGAATGTGTCTTTAGAAGATTGTCTCATGGTGGAATCTGGTGTCAATGCGAAAACAACACAGCTGTTTGAAGACATATTGGCGTCTAATGATGGAAGTGATCTTGCTGAACAGGTATCAGAAGAAGATTTGGCCATGATTTTATTCACTTCAGGTACAACAGGTAATCCAAAAGGCTGTATGGTCGGACATGGACGAATCTATCAATTTTTAACAAGACGTGGGAATCGAGGATTTGATCTGAAAGGAAAACGGTACTTGGCAAGTCATCCGCTGTATCATATGAGTTCTATTAATCACTTGATTGCAGCTGCAATTGAAGGGTATACGTTAGTCTTCTTACATGATGCAACACCGAAACGCATTTTAGAAACGATTGAGAAAGAAAGAATTACGTTTATGATGGCTTTCCCATCAGCTTATACGTACATGCTAGAAGAAATGAAGCGCGGTTCGTACGATCTCTCATCTTTTGAAATTGCGATTTCTGGTGGTACGAAGGTACCGGTACGCTTAATTAAAGATTACAAAGAAGTAGGCATTCAGATGATGCATGGCTACGGAAGTACAGAAGCGTGGGTTGTGAGTGCGTGGCATCCAGCGATGGGTGAGGATAAGATGGGCTCTGCTGGTAAAGTGGATCCGGATGTAGAAGTCAAAATCGTGCATCCTGAGACAGAGGAGGCGCTCCCAGCTGGAGAAATTGGTGAGGTCGTCATGAGAAGCCCATTTTATTTCTTAGGCTACTATCATCAACCTGAAGCGACAGAGAAAGTGCTCAAAGATGACTGGTTCCATATGGGGGATGCAGGCTATCTGGATGAAGACGGTTTTCTTTACATCACAGGGAGATACAAAGATGTGATTCTATACGGTGGGGATAATATTTATCCTGACCAAGTGGAAGAGGTCATTGATCAAATTCCAGGTGTAATTGAATCTGCTGTCATTGGGGTACCAGATGACTTATATGGCGAAGTACCAAGTGCGTATATCGTAAAAGACGAATCTGTCGATTTCTGCGAAGAAGATGTGTTGAATTACTGCAAGGAACGTTTAGCAGATTACAAAGTGCCATCCATTCATTTCACGCAGGATCTGCCAAAAAATAAACTTGGTAAAATCATGAAGAAAGATTTACGTGAATTGGTTGTGAATGCGTAGGACCTATTCTGCTATAATGAAATTTGAATGATTTTTTTGTTTTTCTAACGTTTTGGAGGGAAAGGGTTTGCGACATATACTTCGTAAGAAACACATTCACGATTTGTTAGAACAGAGCAGACAGCAAAAGGTAAAGAAAACACTGGGCGGGCTCGATCTCACGCTCCTTGGCATAGGGGCTGTGATTGGGACGGGGGTCATGGTGTTAACCGGAATTACAGCAGCTAAGGATGCAGGACCGGCTGTTATTTTCTCCTTTGCGATCGCAGCGATTGTGTGCAGTTTAGCAGCACTTTGTTATGCAGAAATGGCTTCTGCGCTGCCTGTGTTCGGCAGTGCGTACATTTATTCATATACCACAATGGGTGAGCTCGTAGGTCATCTCATGGGATGGACGTTATTATCTGTTTATATGCTGACTGCTTCAGCTGTAGCGAGTGGCTGGTCGAGTTATTTTAACAGCTTGCTGGAGGGGTTTGGAATCTCAATTCCACATCAATTTTTAGCTGGTCCAGAACAAGGCGGATATATGAATTTGCCAGCAATTATCATTGCTTTACTCATTGCGTGGATCCTATCTAGAGGAACGAAAGAAAGTAAAAAATTCAATAATATCATGGTGTTTGTGAAACTTGGCATTATTGTTCTTTTCATTGTAGTAGGTGGTTTTTATGTAGAGCCAGCCAATTGGCAGCCGTTCATGCCGTTTGGTACGGAAGGGATTATTGCTGGTGCCGCTGCTGTGTTTTTTGCCTTTTTAGGATTCGATGCCATTTCAGCTTCTGCAGAAGAGGTGAAAAATCCACAGCGGAACCTGCCAATTGGTATTATTGGTTCATTGCTCATTTGTACGATCATTTATATTGTCGTTTGTTTGGTCATGACAGGCATGGTGCACTATACGAAGTTGAATGTGACAGAGGCAATGTCTTATGTATTGCAAAGTGTCCATCAACATAGCGTGGCTGGTATTATTTCTGTCGGTGCTGTGATTGGATTGATGGCTGTGATTTTCGCCAATAATTATGCGGCAACTCGAATTGCTTTTGCGATGGGCGGGACGGGCTCTTGCCTAAAGTGTTTTCAAAAACAAACAAAAGTGATACACCTGTTGCCAGTATATGGGTGATTGGCGGGATGACAGCTGTTATTTCAGGGTTTATTGATTTGAAGGATCTGTCCAACCTAGCCAATATCGGTGCATTATTAACGTTTGCGATGGTGAGCTTATCCGTACTCATTTTGAGAAAGACACATAAACAGCTGGAAAGGGGATTCCGGGTTCCGTTTGTACCGGTTTTGCCAATTATCTCGATGGGCTGTTGTGTGTTCCTGATGCTCAATTTACCAGGCCGGACATGGCTGTACTTCGGGGTTTGGCTGATGATCGGTGTCGTCATGTACGCAGCATATTCTAACAAACATAGTGAATTAGCGAAATCTGCTTGAGAAAAAGGTGCAAATCCGTTGACGATTTGTGCCTTTTTTCATACGATTTGGGATAAGCTATATAAGAGATAATGAACGGAACAAGAGGAGGATGAGGGAAATGATCAGCGTTAGTCCTTATATTGTCGTAGAAGACGTCAAAGAATCTCTTCAATATTATCAAGGAATTTTTGGCGGAGATATTCGTATCTTAAATGAACATCAAGACCGTGTATTGCATGCTGAGCTACACCTTGGAGAATCACTGCTCCACTTTTCAGATACATTTGGTCGCACACCAAAACCGGAGAATCTTCGATTGATCATGCAGTTTGACAATGAGGAAGAGTTAAAGGCTGTATACGAGGCGCTTGAAGCTGACGGAGATGTCCTTGTAGAATTACAGGATACGTTTTTTGGCGCACTTCATGGACAAGTACAAGATCGGAAGAATGGTCTGATATGGGTGCTGAATTATATGAAATAAATAAAGACCTTCACCCTTGTGAAGGTTTTTTTGTGAGTGTTTTTATTTTCTGAAAAATGGAAAATATGCTATGTTGGAAGAATGATAAGACATGGGGAAAGGGTGGAAAAGGAATGGATCAAGTTGAGTTTCAATATATTCAAACAAACGGCATAAAGCTCCATACAGCAATGGCTGGTCCTGAAGATGGCCCACTGCTGGTCCTGCTGCATGGATTTCCTGAGTTTTGGTATGGTTGGAAAAATCAAATCCTCCCCCTAGCTGAGGCGGGGTATCGTGTCGTTGTTCCTGATCAAAGGGGATACCATCTGAGTGACAAACCAGAAGGAGTCGAATCATACGTCTTAGACAAATTAAGAGATGATATCGTGGGATTAATTAAGGCGCTGAGCCCAAATCAAAAGGCCATTGTCGGCGGACATGATTGGGGTGGAGCTGTTGCTTGGCATCTTGCTTCAACCCGTTCTCAATATGTAGAAAAATTAATCATCGTCAACATGCCGCATCCTCGTGTGATGATGAAGGTCCTTCCGTTTTATCCGCCGCAGTGGAAGAAGAGCTCTTATATCGCGTTCTTTCAGCTTCCAAATGTACCAGAGGCAGCCCTTCAAGAAAATCACTTTCAAAGACTGGATGAAGCCATTGGATTGTCTGCTAGACCTCATCTGTTCACGAAGGAAGATGTCTCAAGCTATAAGCTGGCATGGACGCAGCCGGGAGCCATTACGTCCATGTTGAATTGGTATCGAGCGATTAAAAAAGGCGGCTTTGAAAAACCGATTTCCAAACGAATTCTCGTGCCTGTCCGAATGATTTGGGGAATGGAGGACAAGTTTCTAAGCAGAAAGCTCGCAAAAGAAACGATCAAAATTTGCCCAAATGGACAGCTGATTTTTGTCGATGATGCCACCCATTGGATCAATCATGAAAAGCCAGATGTCGTGAATAAGCTCATACTCGAATTTTTAACATAAAGAAATAAGCTCTGATCATATGACCAGAGCTTATTTGTTTTATCCGATTTGATTCTTTTTCAAGGAAACAGGTTCGTCGTCCCAGCATTCAATCTCTTCATTGTTTGGAACAGCGTTTTTATAGAAAACAGGATCTTTGCCTTCTTTTTTCTGTCTCATGTAATCCTTCAGTGCTGCAAAGGCGACTTTGGACAACATGGTAATGGCAATGAGGTTGACGATGACCATGAGACCCATGAATAAGTCGGCTAGACCCCAAACGAGAGGAACAGTCGCAACAGCTCCGAAAAGAACCATGCCAATGACAGCAACACGATAGATGTTGAGCCAAATTTTATTCGCTCCCAAGAACTCAATGTTCGTTTCACCATAGTAATAGTTACCAATTAACGTACTAAAAGCGAATAAGAAAATCATGATCGCCAGGAATCCAGAAGCCCAAGGGCCAATGTGCTGGCTTAATGAAGCCTGAGTTAGCTCAATTCCTTCCAGATTGGTTGTTTTATACGCATCAGAGAACAGAACAAGAAAGGCTGTGCTTGTACAAATAATTAACGTATCTGTTAACACACCAAATGCTTGGATTAATCCTTGTTTGACGGGGTGGCTCGTGACAGCAGTTGCTGCTGCGTTAGGGGCACTACCCATACCGGCTTCGTTTGAGAAGAGACCGCGTTTAATCCCTTGTAACAATGCTCCACCTAATGTGCCGCCGGCAAACTGTTCAAATCCGAAAGCGTGCTTCACAATCGTACTGATGACACCTGGTAGTTCAGTGATATTTGTGATAATGACAAAGAAAGCAATCCCGATGTAAGCAACGGCAAGAAAAACGACAATATATTCAGATGCTTTTGCAATCGCTTTGATCCCTTTGAAAATAATGAACGCAAAAATAACAGCCATAACGATTCCGACAGTTAAACGATCTAGGCCAAAAGAGTTTTTAAAAGCGACGGTGATTGTATTTGATTGCACGGCGTTAAAGACAATCCCAAAAGAGATCGTGATCAGGATGGCAAATAAAATCCCCATCCAGCGCTTATTTAATCCTTTTTCCATGTAATAAGCAGGTCCACCGCGGAATCCTGTTTTATCTTTTACTTTATACACCTGAGCTAGTGTACTTTCAACAAAGCTTGAAGCAGAACCGATAATCGCTACGATCCACATCCAGAAGATTGCGCCAGGTCCACCGATCGCAATAGCGATGGCAATCCCTGTGATATTCCCTGTTCCGACACGTGCTGCCATACTGATGGCAAATGCTTGGAACGGTGAGATTCCCTCTTTTTCTTTTCTTCCTTCTTTTAGAACACGCAGCATTTCTTTCAGCATTCTGACTTGCAGGAAGCGTGATCTATATGTGAAGTAGACCCCTACTCCAAGTAACAGAGCAATGATTAGATAAGTCCAAATAAAATCATTTGTAGTTGTTAAATAAGATAGCAAAGCTTTTTCGTTCATAACATCACCTCTTCGATTTCATCACTGTTCTCTTTAAAAAATACTGAGATCCCACTCTTTGGCGAGTTTCTTCAGCATCATGACACCGGTAATACTATTTCCACAATCGTCAATGGCAGGACCATAAATGCCGATACCGCAGCCTGTCTGAAATGGGAATTCTCTTCTTGCGCTTGGCGGAACGCAAGCCATGATTCCTCCAGACACACCACTTTTGGCTGGAACGCCTACGAAAGCAGCAAAATTACCAGACGCATTGTACATGCCGCATGTCAGCATCAATGCCTTTGTTAGTCTTGCGATATCTTTTGGGATGACTTGGACTTGTTTAAAGGGATGGTAGCCATCACTTGAAATAATCAGTCCAATCAAGGCGATGTCCTCTGTTGTAACCTCAATGGAACATTGCTTTAAATACACTTCTAACGTGTCCTCGACATCTGATTCTAAGTAATTGGTTTCTTTTAAATAATAAGCAAGTGCCCGGTTGCGGTGTGCAGTTGCCCATTCTGATTGATAAACCTCTTCATTAACAGAAGGACGCTTACCTATTAAGTTTTCGATTAAATCGAAAATATATGCTAGCTTTTCTGTAGAAGTCTTTCCAGGAAGGATGGAGGATACGGTAATAGCTCCAGCATTAATCATTGGATTAAAGGGCTTCCCTGGTTTATGCATCTCAAGGCGGTAGATGGAATTAAATGCATCACCAGTTGGCTCTACATCTACCCGATCCAAGACGTACGGAACGCCTCTTCCTAAACAGGCAGCTATAAAGCTGATGACTTTTGAGATACTTTGCAGGGTAAAGGGAACGTCCCAATCACCATAACGTACAGATGATCCATCTGGGCCTATCACGCTGATACCAAGTTGAGAGGAATTTACTTTTCCGAGTGCTGGAATGTAGCCAGCGTTCTGCCCGTTTTTGTAATACGGACGTATTTCTTCTGCCCATTGATCAACAGAAGACTGGCATGCGTGTTGTGTATTATTAGAAATTGCTGTTTTCATACGATTCCTCCAATCAAAAATCAAAAAGTACCCTATTGAATTGGCGGATGACAAAAAATGCGATCAAATAGGCACGAAAACATGTTACACATCTTCAAAGAACTTGTCATGCGCTGCTTGTACCACTCCTTTACACCTAAATATATGTTCAAATGAAGGCTTTGGCGGCGAAACAACAAAAAGGGTTTTTAGTGAAAAGTAAGAAAACGCTTACATATAGTTTCACTAAAATTATTTATTCAATTTATCTTGGAAACTACACAATCTGACGAAAATCTACAGAAAAACTTACAAATAAAAAATCAGTCTGCATGCAATTGTCTAAACAATTCCCATTATTGTAGACAATCTCCAAATCGTAGAATAGCTGAAAGGTCACCATGCCTCCTCGGAGAATAGTCATAAAAAATGATTTTGAAGAGAGAAGTAGCCGTGAAAATAATTTTTTTGCTCATTGTGAAGCAAAGAGTCTCCTTGTATACTGTGGCTATGTAAACAGGGGAAGGGATGTCAGTCATTTGAGTTTAAACCAGCTTGTCAAAAAAGACGCATTTATTTTGATTTTTATGATCGTCATTGTGCCGCTTGCGGGAGAGCTGAAGTTTTATCCTGTGAATGAAACATTTCGTATTAGTTTTGGGGCACCTGCGTTTTTCTTTTGCTTATTACTTTTAAGAAAATCAAGACCATTGCTGCCAGGGTTTTTAACAGGTGCAGCCATTGTCCTATTTCGAGTAGGTTTAGATCTTATTCAGCAAAAAGCTGATTTGGCTCTGTCATTTTATCAGCAGTTTCCGAGCTTCTTTTTTTACTTTACTTATGCTTTTCTTTTCTTTGTTGTCCGTACAGGACGTTTCAAGCAACGTTCCATTTTTATTGGGCTGATCGGACTGATGATTGAACTGCTTGCTGATTTTGTTGAGCTGTTTGTACAATTTTTAGTGTTTGATACAACCATGACTTTCTCAAAGCTGAGTGATATGATGCTCATTGCATTTGCTCACAGCTTCGTGGTCATCAGCTTTTTTAATATGATGAGGCTGTATGAGGCACAATCAAGAGAGAAACAAATCATGAAGCAAAATGAGCATATGATGATGGTCATTTCAAATCTATATGAGGAAACAGTTCATTTAAAGAAAACGTTAAATCATACAGAGCACATAACGCAAGAATCCTATCGGCTCTATCGTCTGCTGAATGAACATGAGGCAGGAAAGAAAGTGAGTCAAGAGCTGCTCAAGCTTGCAGGGGAAATACATGAAGTCAAAAAGGACAATCAGCGTATTTACGCTGGGCTTTCAAAGCTAATTTCCAAGGAGAATATGCAAGATTATATGAGGGCAGAGGATCTTGTTCAAATCGTGATTCGCATTCAAGAGAAATATGCGCTATCTCTCGGGAAGAACATTTCCTTTACATCTGATATAAAAGGCATTCACTTGCATGAGTATCATGTGTTCATTTTCTTATCGCTGATTAATAATTTAATGGCAAATGCAGTTGAAGCAATCAAGGATGATGGAGCCATCTCACTCGTATTAAAAGGGAGTCATGATAAAATAGAGATTCGGGTTGAGGATGATGGACCGGGTATTCCTGAGAAATTGAGAGAGATTGTATTTGATCCTGGATATACCTCAAAATTTGATGCATATGGAACACCGTCAACTGGGATTGGCTTATCCTATGTGAGAGAGCTGGTTCAAGAGCTGGACGGTCAAATCCAGATTGAGCAGAAAGAAACGAAGGGAACAGCTTTTCAGCTTGTCCTTCCGATAAAAAATTTAATACAGAGAGGGTGAGTGTATGCGATTTTTCATTGCAGATGATGATCGTGCAATACGCTCGATTTTAGGTCAGATCATTGAGGATGAGGATCTAGGAGAGGTCGTGGATGAAGCTGATGACGGCATTGGATTAGAAGCGCATTCATTGAACCTGAAAAAAGTAGACATCCTTCTGATTGATCTTTTAATGCCAGCTAGAGACGGCATTCAAACCATACGTCATATTCACCCTGAATTCAAAGGAAAGGTCATCATGATATCTCAAGTAGAAGCAAAAGAGATGATGGCAGAAGCCTATGAACTTGGAATTGAATATTATATTCATAAACCCGTCAATCGAATTGAGATTGTCAGTGTCATTCGAAAGGTCATGGAGCGGATCAAGCTCGAAAAATCAATTTACGATATTCAAGCTTCTCTTCGGCATGTGCTGCCATTAGAGCCAGTGCTTTCTCATGAGACAGGTACTGGATCAAAGCGAAGAACGATGAAAGAGGCAGGGGAATTCCTCCTATCTGAATTAGGAATTGTCGGAGAGAGTGGCTCTAAGGATTTACTAGAGATCTTGATCTACTTACATGAAACGCAGACAGCCAATTCTCATGAGGTGAATTTTCCGCCATTAAAGCAGCTATTTATCAAAACGGCGGAACGAAAGCTTGGTCGTGGTGCGTCGGATGTGGAAGTAATGCGGGAAGTGAAAGCAGCAGAGCAGCGAATTAGACGAGCCATCCATCATTCCTTAAATCATTTCGCATCACTTGGGCTCACAGATTTTTCAAATCCTAAATTTGAGCACTATGCGTCGAAGTTTTTTGATTTCACTGATGTCAGCCAAAGAATGAAAGAAATGCAGAAGACTTCTTCATCTGCAGGGTCAACAGGCAGAGTCAATACGAAAAAGTTCGTGCAAATCTTTTATTTTGAAGCAAAGCAGCTATTCGAAGGGATGAGCTGAGGGAAATCTATTGGAATGATTGGAGAAAATAAACAGAGACAGAGTGCTTTTGACTATGAGCCGCCTTGCTCTTTTAGACGTCTTTGTTATTTATCTGATCATTCTGATTTTTCTTTTTTCTTGAAAATAAAACTCTCCTGTGCAATCGTTTGTTAAAATAGTGAGGTTAGACTAGAATGTCGGAGGTTTTATTTTGGGAAAAATTAAACGAAATGCGCTCTGCCCATGCGGAAGCGGAAAAAAATATAAACATTGCTGTGGTCAAAAGTCAGGCGGAGAACAAACGTCTGAGCTTGTGTTTAAGGAAGCTGTACAAGTTCAAAAGGATTTAATGAATTATGCGTTCTCTAAGCATCAGAGAGCGATCAATCAATTCATTAATGAGTTTTCTTTCCTAGCAGATATGGATAAAGAAACGCAACAAATCTCAGTCTTTCATTTGAGTGTATGGGGCATTTTCTTCCGCCCATTAACAGATAAGAAAGAGACCATCTTCCAAGAATTCCTGACAAAAAAAGCAGAAGATATTACCCGTCCTAAAACACGACAAGTGGTTGAATCTTGGACAGACATGGAGCCATCTTTGCTTTTATTAAATGAAAAAACGGACGAGTCTCTTTACTTTGAGAATATGGTGACAGCTGAGAAGGTTGAAGTTGATGTGAAGCCGGATCAAACTGTGCTGCCAGAGAAAGGTAGTCTTGTTCTAGGTTTCCCTGTTCAGTTTGAAGAAAAGGCAGAGTTTTTCATTCAATATACGATGTTTGCGAAAGAGTTTACTGATACGCTTCTTCTTCAGGTTCGCCAGCTCGTTGAAGCACATGAGGCAAACGGAGGAGCACGCAGCACATTTATGAGAGAAGCCTTCCCTGAAGTGCTGAAGTGTATGTTTGCGAAGCAAGAAGTTGAAGAAACAGAAGCGCCTGCTCAAACAGAAGGAAGTACAGTAGGGCTATCAGCAGATCGGATGGACTGGGCTAGTGATGTTCAGCTGGAAACAGCCAAGCTGATTGAAGACGGGATGAAAGAGCACGGTGACCAAAGCCTGACAGATGGCGCTTTAACGGTTTGGAAAGCTTACTGTGATCAGAAAGCACCTGTGATCCGTAAAGCGGCGTCATTTGCTGCGGGAATCGAATATTATATTCATTCACTTGCAAGTGATGCCCCGCTTTCTCAAGCACAAGTTGCTAAAAAGTATGGCATTAGTGCGTCCACTGTATCGAGCCGATTTAAAGACATTGAAAAAGCGGTCAAAGAAGAGCAAGAGACGACTGTATCATAGCATGAAAAAAGACGCGGCACCTTTCAAGGAGTCAGCGTCTTTTTTTCATCATCTTGTTTTAATAAAACCACTCATGTATTGCTCTGTATTATAATCATTGAGGTCAATTTTCCACTGACCATCTCCGTTACGTTTCATTTTCACTTCATACTCAGCAGGGCTTGAGACTGGAGGAAGCTTTTCAAACTCAGATGCGTACATATTCAAGCTTTTCTTATACAATTCTTCTTTCGAACGGATTTTGCCGTTGTAAAACTCATCTCTTTGTTTGTCTAGTTTGTCTTTTAAGTTAGAAGCATCAATACCGGTTACTTGAGCGACAACCTTCGCTTCGTCATCTGAGATGGTTTTCACACTTGTTTCCACTTTCGCTTTATCCTTCATTGTATTTTGCATGCGTTTGTACATGGATAAAATATCGCGGTCACTGACTTCGTTTCCATATATGCCCGCACTTCTCTTAAAGTCTTTCACGAACATTTCGTGATATTTATTAACGACATCTGATTGATTGTCACCTGTTAATTCTGAGAATTGATCATTCTTTTTGTCAAAAACAATGAGATCTGTATAAGCAGATAGCGCTTTTGCTGGGTTATCTAGCTTTTTCGCTGTATCTAGTATCTTTTCGCCGTCTAGTTCAATTTCGATCGAATCGCTGTTTTTCTTGATGCTATCTTGGTACACGAACTGATATTTTTTACCTTTATCTACTAGGAAATAAAGCGCTCCTGATAGTGATTTCCCTTTGTTCAATGACCCAAGATCAAGGCGGTCTTTACTGCCGTAGAATTTTAAATCAGAGACTTTGGCATCGTCCTGATAAAGGGTGAAATCAGAGTTATATAGTGAAAGGGCTTTATCACCTTTGTTGGTGATCGTCAGGTTGACTTTTAACACCAATTCATTGTCTCGCAAGGTAGTTGTTGAGTCTTCTGGTAACGTATATTCGTAGCTATTCACTTTTACCTCTGCTGTTTTTGTTGATTTTTGGTCAGCCTTTGTTGATTTTGCTGAGCTCTGGCAGGCTGCAGAGATGATCATCACGAATGAAATCATGAGGAGTGCACTTATTTTTTTAAGATTCACAGTTGATGCTCCTTTGCTTTTCTTTCGTCATTTTCTTCCCGTTATCTGACTGAGAAAAAAGAAACAGATAGAATGGTATATTCGGGTGTTAAAGGGGAAAATATCCTAATGACGATTTGCACTATTCATTCTATCGAATTTCATTCGTGATGAGGAATAGGTTTTAGTCCCTATCTTTGATAGATTTTTACACAAATACCTATAAAAAACGGAATTTAATAAGTAGAATATACTAGTTAATAAGAATTAATTTATCTATTTATCATGGGTTTTAAATGTTTTTTGTATAAAATTCTTGAAGTGGAGGTAGTTTTCATTTCAAAAGATGTGTTAGAATTCACATCGCAAAACTTTTTTCTTTCAAAGCGTCCACCTCCAGATTGATTTTCAGAGAGCAGAATACTTGAATGTTGAAAATGATTCATGGGAAAATAAGGATGATTAAGCAGATAAGGGAGATGAGCTTTTGAAAAAAGTAACGCTTGGACGAACTGATTTACAGGTGAATCCGATAGGGCTTGGAACAAATGCAGTAGGCGGGCATAATTTATTCCCGAATCTGAGTGAAGATGCAGGGCGGGAGCTAGTAGAAACAGCTCTTGATCATGGTGTCAATTTCTTAGATTCTGCTTTTATTTATGGGCTGGGCCGTTCAGAAGAATTGATTGGCGAGATCATTGCCAAAAGAGGCGGCAGAAAAGAACTGGTTCTTGCGACAAAAGGGGCTCATAAAGAAGTAAACGGACAAATTGAACTGGATAATAGCCGAGATTTCTTAAGACAGCAGGTCGAAGACAGCCTGAAGAGGCTGCAAACCGATTATATTGATTTGTACTATATGCATTTCCCAGACGGTCGCACGCCGCTGGATGAAGTAGCCGGTACTTTAAAGGAATTGAAGGATGAGGGGAAAATCCGGGCAATTGGGGCATCAAACCTTGATTTTGAACAGCTTCAAACCTTTAATCGAGATGGATACCTAGACGTGCTTCAATCAGAGTATTCTCTGCTGAAACGTCAGGCCGAGCAAGACCTTCTCCCATACTGCGTGGAGCATGGGATTTCCTTTATCCCTTATTTTCCATTGGCGTCAGGCCTGTTGACCGGGAAGTTTACAAAGGATGCGACATTTGATGATATTCGAGCAAAGGACCCGCTTTTCCAAGGTGATGCTTTCCTTCAAAACCTCGAAAAAGTAGACAAGCTGAAGGCCATTGCGCAATCAAAACATGCCGAAACAGCTCATGTAGCGCTGGCGTGGCTATTGGCGCAGGATGGCATTGATGCCATAATTCCGGGTGCAAAACGAGCCGAGCAAGTCTTACAAAACTTGAAAACAAACGATGTTCAGTTAACAAAAGAAGAAATCAACGAAATCGATCAGATCTTTTCATAATATAAAAAATAAGGTGCCAAGCAGCACCTTATTTTTTTATGCCATTGTGAGAGGAATCTTGATCACGAGCCTCAGGTTTGGAGAACGATACGTAAAATCAAGCGTGCCGTCTGCCTTTTCAACAAGCTGATGAATGATATAAGTACCCATACCTTGATGATCACCGCCTTTTGTCGAGCGGCCAAACGTCTTAAACAGATGATCTAATACGTGTTTTTCCATTCCCTTCGTACTGTTTTCACAATGAATCAAAAAGAGCCCGCTCCGTATGGAAGTCGTGATCGAGATGCTTCCCTCGTTCCCAGCTTGCTTCGCTTCAATGGCGGCGTCTAATGCGTTATCAAGCAGGTTGCCAGTAAAACTCACCTGATCCGCCTTAGAAAAAGGCAGAGAAGAAAAGGGTGCTTGAAGATCTAGTGAAAGGGCGATGTCCTCTTTTTCAGCCCGCTGGAAAAAGGAATGAAGGGTTGAGGCCAAATAAGCATTTTCCCCTTTGATCCAAGGGAAATGTTTCACATATTGCTGAATCAAATCTTTGATCTCATGCTCGTCATTCGATGCGGAAAAGGCATTTAAATGTCTAGCTGTTTCATGGTGTTTACTTCGCAGCTCAAGCAGCAAGTCATTGGTTCTCGACTCAGCATGAATCAGCTCTTGAAGCCGTCCATTTAATCGTTGCTCCGTTTGCATTATCTTGAAGGAAAGGAGATCGGCTGTCAAAATGATGATGACAGTTAAAAGATGGCTGAGCCCATTTCCGTGATTGAGAAAAAGTGAAATTCCTGAACAGGTGATGAGCACAAAAGCGCCTAATATCACGTAACCACTCATACCTAGCCAAAACCTTTTGTAAATGAAAAAGGTGTAAAGGCACATGATGCAAAAGGTCAGAAGCCACACCATGCTTGATGACAAAGGCAGAACAGCTTTAGCAGCAGCATGAACTGCAAGACCCAGCCAGATGAGCGTATATATGCGAAATCCAAGATAAAAAGCGTTCACGTTCGTTCTCCTTAAAAGTAGTATTTCTTAAAGTATTCTAATTGCTGCTTCGTCATCATGGCTTTTTTATCAGTCCCTTCAAAAGACACGATAAATGAATTTTTGGCATACGCCGAAAAGTTCTTAATGTAATGAATATTGATGATAAACGACCGGTGGGAGCGGATAAAGTCTTTCTCAGCTAAATCACCTTTTAACTCGTTGAGAGTTTGGTATGTTTGAATATCTCCTGTTGTTGTGACAATGGTCGTCGACCTGCCAGTACGTTCAACAAAGATGACATCCTTTTTTTGCAGTACATGGATATCTGATTGCTGCTTGATGAGAAGCCGTCCGTGAATGCTTTTCTCCTGCTTGGTGGACATGTAGCGCTCTAAAGATTTGGCAATTCGATCAGCTTGATAGGGCTTCATAATATAATCATGGACATTCAAATCAAAGGCATGAACAGCATACCCACTGTTTCCCGTCACAAATACAACATCTACATTCAGTGCATGAGAGTGAATAAGGTCTGCTAATTCATAGCCTGACATGCCAGGCATCTCAATGTCTGCAAACAATAGATCAATGTCGCCCTGTTTGACCTTCTCATATGCATCCTCCGCTGACTGTGTCACAAAAACGATGTCAACGGTATCCATTCTGCCGACAATGGCATGCAGCTTTTCTAAATCCACTCGGTAATCATCGACAAGACCTACTTTTATCATAAAAATCACCTATGACTCTTCTTATTATTTGTCTATTTTACCATTTGTTTTTTAAAATGGATCATTTCAAGACAGAAAAAGGACGTTTCGCGACATTTTTATGTCAGACAGGCGGTATTTTTTCTATCATAGACGTAGATAGTCGAAAGGGGCGAACCAAATGATTACTCTCAGCGATTGTAGTTGCTGGTTTACAGATAAGAAAAAAGTCGTAAAGGCGATGAAACATATGACGTTCTCCGTGAAGGAAGGAGAAGTTGTCGGCATCTTAGGAGAAAATGGTGCGGGGAAAACCACATTATTACGCGCCGTTGCGACATTATTGGAGCCTACTCATGGAACAGTCAATGTTGCAGGCTTTGATACAGTCAAAGAAGCAACTGAAGTGA
Source organism: Bacillus sp. G402 (assembly GCF_051172515.1). Classification (NCBI taxonomy): domain Bacteria; kingdom Bacillati; phylum Bacillota; class Bacilli; order Caryophanales; family Bacillaceae; genus Bacillus; species Bacillus sp. G402. The sequence continues at coordinate 302,425 of NZ_JBPIZC010000003.1, read as the reverse complement.
AGAAGCGAATTGGGGTCTTATTTGGCGGCGAGACGGGACTTTATGACCGTTTGACGGCTCGTGAAAACCTTGAATACTTTGGGAAATTATATGGCTTAGATCAGCATGAAATCAAAGCAAGAATTGAGGATTTGGCAAAGCGATTCGGGATGAGGCAGTACATGGATCGCAAGGTAAAAGGATTTTCAAGAGGGATGAAGCAAAAGGTGGCGATTGCCAGAACATTGATTCATGACCCTGACATTATTTTGTTTGACGAACCGACAACAGGTTTAGATATCACATCGAGTAATATTTTCAGAGAGTTTATTCATCAGTTGAAACAGCAAAATAAAACGATTCTATTTTCAAGCCACATCATGGAAGAAGTCAGCCTGCTTTGTGACAGTGTCATGATGATTCATCAAGGGGAGCTCGTGTACAAAGGAACGCTTCCAGAATTATATGCACAGGAACAAAGTGAAGACTTGAATTACATCTTTATGTCGAAGCTCGCAAGGGGGAATGCATAATGTGGAAAACCGTCTTTTTAAAAGAAATGACAGATTCGCTCAGAGACAGGAAAACGTTGCTCTTAACAGTGTTGATCCCTCTTTTGACGATGCTCGGACTCGTGTTTTTCTACGAAAGCATGATCGCTGATCCAGGCGATAAAACGTATACAGTCGCAATCAATGAAAAGCTTCCGTCCGATATGAATGACATGATCAAAGAAGTGAAAAACCTGAAACTTGAAACTTTTGATGACCCGCAGCAAGCCGTTAAAGACGGTGAGGCAAATGCTTATCTAGAAATGCCAAAAGATGCAGGCGATATGCTTCAGCATCAAACATCGTTTGCCATTAAAGTCCATGGGTATCCAACAGATGATGATTCCGTGATTGCGGTTCAAATGCTGCAATCATTGCTTGAACAGTATCAAAACCAAGTCGTAGAAAAGCGTTTGGCACAGGATCAGATCAAATCGTCAGTGATTCATCCATTTGAGGTGCAATCGGTTGATGTGCAAGAAGGAGAGGACGGGGACGGAGAAAACGGTGTGACCACCATGCTGCTGTCGATTCTCCTTCCAATGATTTTAGTGACGTCCGTGATCTCAGGTGCTTTGCCAGCTGCTCTTGATATCGTAGCAGGTGAAAAGGATAGAAAGTCAATTGAAGCTTTATTCCTGACACCGGCCAGCAGACTTCAGCTTTTGATTGGAAAATGGCTAGCTGTTTCTATGTTTGGTATATTAAGTGGCATTGTGGCGATTGGTATGCTGCTGCTCTCTACATTGCTCTTTACAGAAAAGCTGAAACAAGCGCTGAACTTCGGAGATCAAGTGTGGAGCATCATCGGTGTTATGTTTGCGGCATTAATTATTTTCTCATTCATGGTATCCATGATTGAACTGCTGCTCAGTGTCGTTTCAAGCTCAGTGAAAGAAGCACAATCGTACATGTCCATGATCATTACACTAGGTGTGATTCCGATGTTTTTCACCATGAGAGCAGGCGCTATGCAGCTAGATACGTATTACTTTGCGATCCCATTCCTTAATATTCACGCACTATGCAAGCAATTGATGTTTGGCATCGTTGACCCAATGTCGATTGGCCTGACGCTCGGCTCCTCGGCGCTGACAGTGATGATCTTGTTTGTCATCGTGAGAAGTTTGTTTATGAAAGAGAAATGGATGCTTGCGAAATAGAAAGAACATTTCATTGATAGAAATGAAGAACTTGTAGATTTTTTCTACAAGTTTTTTGTTTTGTATGTTTAAGTGAGTGATAAAAAAGGGATCACAATGTGAATGAGGTGATAGAATAAAAATGCTCAGTCGTGTAAAATTGACTTCATTTCACTTAAAAGGGGTTTTGTATATGAGTGATCAATTAGAAGATGATGATGTTTTGGGGTTATGTAATATATATGCTCAGCAAACACATCATTTTGAAGCTTTCATTTTAGGGAATAAAAAAGGACTGATAGAATTGAGAAATGCAATTGATAGAGCTTTAGAAACAGGTAGTTCTGTTGCACATTTATTCCCATCTGACTATGAAGGCGATGAGCAAAGTTTCGAGAAATTAATCACTCCTTATGTAGAGGAATACATACAAGAAGATGATGCAGTTGATCCGATTGACATCATAAAAGGATATGATGCTGAAAAGGGGAATTCATCTTCATAGTATGTTGTATCCTTTTGTCAGTATAGGCCTTGTAATAAGGAGGTGCGAAAATTGCCCGCAGCTTTCAGTTATGGAATCACCTGTTTCATCGCTTTTCTACTAATCATTTTCGTTCTCACCCATAAAAAACTAGAAAAAAAACTAGATCTCACAATTTTGATCGTAGTAGCCACCACATTATTGATGGTGAATGTCTTTTGGGTGTGGGTCACCATTTTCTTCCTTACTTGCTTGTATGTCGGAATCAAATATAGACATCAATCGAAAAAAGACTAAAGAAAACCCCCGGGAACCGGGGGTTTTCTTTAGTTCTTGATGAACTTTTCAACCAATGAGCTTGTTTTGTAGTCGTTCAAATCAAGTTTCCATTGGTCGATATCGTTTTTCTTCATGTTCACTTCTACTGTTTCTTCAGAAGATGATGGTCCTAATTTTTTAAATTCATCTGGATAGATAGAAAGTAGATATTTCTGAGCATCATCATAAGATGCTGTACGGTTTTTGCTGTAGAATTCAGTTGCTTTTTCTTTTAAACGATCGACAAGCGGGCTTGCATCAATTGGTGTAAGTGTCACAGTCACGACAGCTTTATCACCGCTGATTGATTTTGTTTTCGTTGATACTTTTGATTTTTCAGCTAATGTTTCTTTCACAGCTTTTAGAAGCTTATCAAGGTTTTCGTCTTTTGCTGAGCTAGATGAAATACCAGAAGAAGAAATATAGCCTTGTTTGAATGATTTATCAAATTCGTTTACGACAGTTGATTTGTTATCACCTGTTAGTTTTTCGAAATCGTCATTTTTCTTACCAAAAATCATGACATCAATATAAGAAGAAAGGGCTTTTGCAGACGCTTGAAGTGTATCTGCCTTTTTCATCAAGTCTTTTCCTTTAATATCGAATTCTAGTGTTTTGTCATCTTTTTTCGATCCAGAACCAGGCTCTGTGTAAACCAATTGATAGTCTTTTTCTTTATCAACCACAAAGAAAAGACCACCTTTTGATACTTTACCTGCATTTAGAGAACTTGAAGATAATACTTCGTTGTAGTCATCAGGAGAGATGGTAGACACCTGAGCGTCATCTTGGTAAAGCGTAAAGTTGCTTTTATCCACATTCAATGGTTCTTTGCTGATGTTTTTTACAGATACATTCACTTTTAGGACATACTGATCATCCTGAACAGATGTATCGTATTGAGGTGGTAAAGTGTACTCAGCACTTTCTACTTTTACTTCAGCTGCATCAAGAGATTTTTTTGTATCGCTTTCTTTCGCAGCAGTTTTGTCTTTTCCACCACTACAAGCAGCAGCGACAACAGTTACACACAAAATCAGAAGAAACAGGGATAATTTCTTTTTAAACATGAGATGTTTTCCTCCTCGGGTTTTATGGTGAATTTCATTGGAAAGCTTTAGTTCATATCGTTCTTTTTGCACAAAAAGAAAAATACTGTATGTTTTTTACTGTAGAATGAAGCGAAAGTACTGTCAATACCTCAGTGCGTTCGAAAGGTTCATCCACTTCAAGTAGTAAAAATGACACTATGTTGAGAGGAGAAATGTGTATTTTATTGTTTGAAATCTCCTGTAAAAACTCAACATTTTATATTTTAAGGTTTTGAGTCGGATTATTGAATAGGTTCAAATGACTGTTTTTGAAGAAGATGTAGCAAATAGAAGGATTTTTATGACTTGTAAATGAGTCGTTAGTAATGAATATTTTTTCCTGTGATGTGTATGATCACTAGGTTTGTGTGTTGTTGACATAGAGACACTTGTCCAGCGAAATGTTGAGGTATTTAGACAGGCTCTCGACACGGAATGTGTCTTTTCCCTTCAAAATGGCAGTCATCTACACAGAAACCCTACATAAAATAAAAGAGAAATGAATGGGAGGTGGATGTATGGCAGTGGTAAGAGCGACAAGCTCTGATATTGATTTAATGGCCAGACTGCTGAGAGCCGAAGCGGAAGGTGAAGGGAAACAAGGGATGCTGCTTGTAGGAAATGTAGGCATCAATCGTTTGCGTGCCAACTGTTCTGACTTTAAAGGGCTGCGTACGATTCCACAAATGATTTATCAGGAGCATGCGTTTGAGGCAGTCACGCATGGCTATTTTTATCAGCGAGCACGAGAAAGTGAAAAGACACTTGCACGGAGGAACATTAATGGTGAACGATTTTGGCCTGCGAAATTCAGCCTTTGGTATTTCAAACCGCCTGGAAATTGTCCATCCACTTGGTACAATCAGCCGTTTGTGGCAAGGTATAAGTCACATTGCTTTTACCAGCCCACAGCTGAAACATGTGAGAATGTTTATAACACCTTTTAGCTTGATGAACAGCACAATCCTTTGTATTCAAGAGGATTGTGTTTTTCTTTTTTTCAAAATGGGTAACCATTGTGTATCAACAAGATGAAGCACGTGATTGGAGGAAATGAAGATGTATCAAGATTTAAAAGGGAAAACAGCCATTGTGACAGGTTCTTCTAAAGGCATAGGACAAGCCATTGCCTTGAGATTTGGACAAGAACAAATGAACGTGGTTGTGAATTATAAAGGCGATGAAGAGGGGGCTGAAGAAACAGTACAAGCCATTCAACAGCATGGAGGTAGGGCGGTGAAAGTACACGCAGATGTCTCCAAAGAGGAAGGAATTCAGGCGTTAATGGATGCCGCGCTGGAGAATTTTAACGCACTAGACGTGTTCGTCAATAATTCAGGCTTTAACGGTGAAGAAGCAATGCCGCATGAAATGACGTTGGAACAATGGCAAAAGGTCATTGATGTGAATATCACAGGCTCATTTTTAGGAGCAAAGGCAGCGATTGCCTATATGATGGAGCATGATGTGAAAGGGTCAATCTTGAATATATCCAGTGTCCATCAAGAGATCCCGCGTCCGTTCAATGTTCATTACTCTACTTCTAAAGGAGGAATGAATATGATGACGAAGACGCTGGCTCTTGATTATGCCGAAGCGGGTATTCGGGTCAATGCGATTGCACCAGGTACAATGGCAACGGAATCAAATGACGACCTTCAAGATGAACAGAAAAAACAAAAGCAACTTGAGAAAATTCCAATGAGAACGTTTGGCGATCCGAAAGAGATTGGGTCCGCCGCTGCATTTCTCGTATCGAAAGAAGCGGCCTATATTACAGGTACTACATTATTTGTTGATGGAGGAATGACGCTTTATCCTTCTCAATTAAATGATGAATAATAGAAAAACATCCGCCCCATTAGCCGGCGGATGTTTTTTCTTTGTAGCGGTGTGCTGACTTTGCTGGTTTGCCGAGCAGCATAGGATACTTGCTCAAGAAAGAGATACATGGCACCATGAGCAGCAATGTACCGATCGTATAAAAGAGCGTCCAAGAAAGCTGCGCTGTATCAGAGATATTGATGCCTAGTCCGTAATAAACAAATGCCTTCATGATATCGATACCGGCAAATTGCAGGACGAGAATCACAATGGAATGACGTCCGAGATACGTCAATATCGTGGACGTTTTCAATTTGAAGCTTAAATAAATAACAGCAGCTGAACCGAGCAGTGCACAAGCATAAAAAATGAATAGATCCCCATAGTCATTGACCCGCATATCAATTCGTGAATTAAAGCTTTGCATATATGCAGTCAGTACAAGCAGACCTGTACATAACAGAAGGGTAGGATCTGTTTTTAATTCCACAAACCATTGTTTTGCTAAAAATCCGATTGAATAAAACACAACAGCCGTTAACGCAACATTGGCATTCCAAGGGAGACTCTGGTTTAACAATAGCGTGGAAGCATATCCGGCTCCACCGCAAAGGACGGTCAGTAACATCAATACAGCTGGTTTTCCTTTTGTCAGACGATGCATTAAGAAAAACAACATTTCCACTAAAAAGAGCGTCGTTAAAAACCAGATGGCTGGGTTATGCGTCAGTCTTGCTTCATCGGCATTTGAAATGAAAATTCCCGTAAATGGAACGAAGGGATCAATATCTGTTTGCCCCTTAAAGGCGAAAAATCGGGTCACCGTGAACCAGAAAACGTACGTAATAATGGAGAAATAGAGATAAGGTAAGAGCAAGCTTTTCGCTTTTTTCTGTATAAATGATATAGCAGGTTGTGAGGATGATCGAAACATCATACCTGATAGTAAAAAGAAGAGTGGCATATGAAATGAGTATATAAATTGCTTGAATGAATCAGGAATGGGTACATGTGCCATAACGACGAGCAGAATGCCGATTCCTTTAGCCGCATCCACCCAGTCGAGTCGTTTATTCATGGCCAGTCATCTCCTTCCTTCTCAGCATTGTAAACCGTTACTTCATATGTACCTCTACTATATAAAAGGTACACCTACAATGCGTTTACAGTTCGCTAACGATTAGAAGACACATTTGCGATCAGATGACAGAAGGAAGCTTTTTGACATCTCGATGTTACATTTCCCATTTTTTATAACAATGTAAAAAAAGAAGCCAATGAAAGATTGGCTTCAAAATAGTTCTGCGATTCGTTCAAAGGAACGCTGTTTTTCCATTGGATCAAATGAATTGTTTAATATCATCATCTCGTCCGTTTGATAGCGGTCCATTAAGATTTGCAGCTGTTCTTTCACTGTTTGCTTTGAGCCAACAATCATTCGCTGGCGGTTTTGTAACACTTTTTTCTTTTCTTGCTCAGTGTAATGATAGTTCTCTGCTTCTTCTATAGAAGGAACGCGACTGTCCAGCCCTTTTTCAACCCGAAGTAGCCATAAGTCTGTACTGGTGGCAATGCGGCTTGCTTCCTCGTCTGTGTCTGCACAGATCACAAAGACAGCAAACATAGACTGAGGCTGACGTGAGAAAACGGATGGAGAAAAGTGTGACCGATACGCTTCAAAAGCTTGCCGGCCTCGTGCAGGATGAATAAAATGTCCGAAAATATAGTTGATTCCAAGTGATGCCGCCTGGATGGCACTGTTTTCCCCGAGTCCAAGCAGCCAGACTGGCGGATAAGAATCAACGAGCGGAGCCGCTTTCACTCCCGCATGCCGATGACCAGAAGGCAGGCTGTCAGATAAGTAAAAAAGAAGGTCCTCCAACTGGCGGTCAAATTGAGACAGTTCTTTCTTCACGCCGTCTGTCAAAGCGAGTCTCGTCCGTTCAATTCCGCCTGGGGATTTACCAACCCCGATCTCAATCCGCCCAGGGTAAAGGGCTTCAAGCTGGCGGATGACTTCTGCTACTTTAAAAGGGCTGTACTGCGGGAGTAAAATCCCCCCAGAGCCTGTGCGCAATGTCGATGTGTGTGAAGCAATATGTGCCATTAATATTTCAGGCGCTGTACTCGCGAGTCCTCTCGTGCTGTGGTGTTCAGCAAACCAATACCGCTCATACCCCAGTGTTTCCGCAAGCTTGGCCAGCTCTGTCGTATGAACCAATGTTTCTTGTGCGGTCTGACCTTTAGGGATGGCGACTTGATCTAATATATGAAGTGATGGCATCATCAACACCCTTTCATCAATACGTTGAATTCTATTCATAAGTATAAAGAAAGACATGAACGGAAGGAAATGAAAGGGTTTATCACAGCTATGTATGTGAATTTTCTATATCAACATATGAAGTGGAGGCGAGCTCTGTTTTTAAGCGAGAGGCTGTATAACGGGAACATTCGACAATGTTTCACATGAAACACTTCTTTTACGACATGAATCATTTTTGTCATGGATCTTTCTTTAAAAAAATATCATCATATTGAAACCTCTTTTATACATAGATCGTATATACTAGTAAATAGAAAAAAGAGTAAGAGGCTCCAATGTCATTTCATGAATTTTGTCGAATTTTCATGTATGATGATTTTAATAGGGTCCATCGCTTAATAAATAGATTTTTATTATGCTGGAGGAGTGATTGATTTGGCGATTACATTAGAAAAAGGTCAACGTATTGATTTAACAAAAGGAAAAGCAGGACTAACCAATATTCTAGTTGGACTTGGCTGGGACCCTGTGTCACAAGGCGGCGGTTTTCTTGGAAAGCTGTTTGGCGGCGGAGGCGGCGCTGATATTGATTGTGACGCTTCAGTGCTGATGCTGAAAAATGATAAGTTTGTTGAAAATAAAGATTTGATTTACTTTGGCAACTTGAAAAGCAAATGCGGCAGTGTTGAGCATACAGGTGACAACCTGACAGGTGAAGGAGACGGAGATGATGAACAAGTCCTCGTCAACTTAAGCAAGGTGCCAGGCAATGTGAATAAATTGGTGTTCGTTGTGAACATTTATGATGCACTTAGAAGAAACCAACACTTTGGTATGATTCAAAATGCTTACATCCGAATTGTTGACCGTTCAAACAATCAAGAATTAGTGAAATATAATTTGAAAGATGAATATGCAGGTAAAACATCATTAATCGTTGGAGAGCTTTATCGCCACGAGAATGAGTGGAAGTTTGCAGCTGTAGGAAATGGTACAAACGATGCGAAGCTTGCCGATATTACGAGAAACTACATTTAATTTAGAAGGGAGAGGTTCCTAGTGGGAATTTCTTTAGCGAAAGGTCAAAAAATTGATTTAACAAAAACGAATCCAGGTTTAACAAAAGTAGTCGTAGGTCTTGGCTGGGATGTAAACAAGTATGATGGCGGACATGACTTTGATCTAGACGCAAGCGTATTCCTGTTAGATGCAGCAGGGAAAGCAAACTCTCCATCTGACTTTGTCTTCTACAATCAAACAACTGGCGGTGGCGGAAGTATCGTACATACAGGCGATAACCGTACAGGTGAAGGAGACGGAGATGACGAGCAGGTCAATGTTGATCTTTCAACTGTACCAGCAAGTATTGAGAAAATCTCCTTCGTCATTACAATCCATGATGCAGAAGCACGCAGCCAAAACTTTGGACAGGTGTCTAACGCTTACGTCCGTATTTTAAATGCGGCATCAAATGAAGAGCTCATTCGCTATGATTTGGCAGAAGACTTTTCAATTGAAACAGCGATTATTGTAGGTGAATTATACCGTCATGGCGGAGAGTGGAAATTCTCAGCTGTTGGATCAGGCTATCAAGGCGGACTTGCCCGCATTGCAACAGACTTCGGCTTAGATATCGGGTAACGCCCGTTTTCATATTTTCAGGAGATAGGAGAGATACGAATATGGCGATTCAGCTTTCAAAAGGACAACGTGTCGATTTAACGAAAACCAATCCAGGGCTGACAAAAGTGATGATCGGACTTGGCTGGGATACGAATAAATATTCAGGCGGAGCCGAATTTGATTTGGACGCTTCGGCTTTCTTAGTAGATGCAAACAATCGTTGTCAACAAGACACAGACTTCGTGTTCTATAATAATCTGCAGCATCCAAGCGGTAGTGTTACTCATACCGGTGATAACCGTACGGGTGAAGGAGATGGAGATGACGAGCAAATTCTCGTTGATTTCTCGAAAATTCCTGCTAACATTGATCGTATCGGAATTACAGTGACGATTCATGATGCAGAGGCACGTAGCCAGAATTTTGGACAAGTCTCTAATGCATTTGTTCGTGTTGTAAATGAAGAGGGCGGGGAAGAATTGATTCGTTTTGATTTAGGGGAGGACTTCTCAATTGAAACAGCTGTCGTCGTATGCGAACTATACAGACACGGCAGCGATTGGAAGTTTAACGCAATCGGAAGCGGATTCTCTGGCGGACTTGCTGCTCTTTGTCAAAATTATGGGTTAGAAGTGTAAAGAGAAGAAACAACTTCATTCAAGAGGCGCTGCCAATGACTCATATGAGGGTATTTTCCAAAGTGAGAAAGAAACAGCGATCAAGAATAACAGCAGGCGAAAGCCTGCTGATGCTTCTACACTTATAGGAGGAAAACCAGTTGGACATTTTGAAACATATGTTGGACACGTATGCCTCGTTTTTTGATTGGCATATGTGGGCAGAGGTATTAACAGACCCTGTCTCTTGGGGGCTTATTGGGACCCTTGTCGTGCTTGAAGGTTTGTTGTCAGCGGATAACGCACTTGTATTAGCTGTTATGGTGAAACATTTACCTGAAAAGCAGCGTAAAAAGGCATTAACCTACGGATTAATTGGCGCTTATTTCTTCCGTTTTCTATTCATTGGCGTAGGGATGCTGCTTATTAAGTTTTGGTGGATTAAGGTTCTAGGCGCTGCATACTTAGCTTGGCTGGTCATTAAGCACTTCTGGTTAGGTGACGGAGATGACGAAGCGAAGGAATTGAAAAAAGAAGGCTGGATGATTCGTGTATTTGGCGTCTTCTGGGCAACTGTTATTTCTGTAGAAATTATGGACCTTGCCTTCTCGGTAGATAGTATTCTTGCTGCATTCGCTGTATCTGAGGAAGTATGGATTCTTCTTTTAGGTGGAATGCTTGGAATTCTCATGATGCGTACAGTGGCACAATTATTCCTTGTGCTCATCGACCGTATACCAGAGCTTGAGAATACGGCATTTATTCTCATTGGAATTATTGCCATCAAAATGGGCTTAAGTGCTGCTCATATTGAAATCCCGCATCTCGCATTCTTTGCGATTATTATCCTAGCGTTTATCGGAACGTTTATTGTTCATAAAATCAATAAGAAGAAGCATCAAGGTGTAACAAACGAAGCTGCGGCTTCAAAAGAAGAATAGGACGATCAAAAAGGAATGGAGTTGACTAGCGGCTCCATCCTTTTTTGAATCATCAAGTCATTACAACAGGAGGTGGCACTGCATGCGATATTTTCGTTTTTTATCAGAGACGAGGCAGCACGATATTTTTTTTAAGCGGCCGGCGGCAGTTCATTCATTGACGCCAAGGCATGTACTTGCGCATGCATTAGGTGCTACTTTGTATATGCCTGCGACAAGACAGGATGTAGCAGACATGCTGCTTTCGCAGAAATATGAAGCGCTTTGCTCTGTTGTGTTTTGCTTGGAGGACGCCATTGGTGATCAGGAAGTGGACATGGCTGAACAGAATATAGTGGCACAATTGACCTGCCTTTCTGAGACAATTCATCAATCTCCAGAAATGGCTGAGCATTTGCCGCTTTTATTTATTCGGGTTCGTTCGCCCAAACAGCTGCTCAAAATGGCAGATTTGCTCGGTTCCTCTCTTCATTTACTGACTGGTTTTGTGTTTCCAAAGTGCTCCGTTCACAATGCAAAGGAATATGTAGACAGTTTGAAACGAGCTTCAGCACAAACTCAGAAAACACTATACGGAATGCCCATTTTAGAAACACCAGATTTATTAGAAAAAGAAACGAGATATCAGGTGTTGTCTGAGTTAAAGCAGATCATGCTGAATGATGAGGAATATATTTTGAATATTCGCATTGGGGCAACGGATCTGTGTGGATTGTACGGCATTCGCCGTGATCGCGAGACCACCATTTATGAGATCAGAGTCATTGCTGAGTTGATCACAGATATCATCAATTATTTTGGTCGTTCATTTGTGATATCAGGAGCTGTATGGGAGCATTTTGGACCGGCACGAAAAGAACAAAATCCATTCATCCGTGCAATTTCTAAGAGCGGTGAATCTTCCTCATCTGAACTCGATCATATGCAAGGTCTGCTCAAAGAGACAAAGATGGATGTGGTAAACGGTATTCATGGCAAGACAGTCATCCATCCAACGCATCTCAAGCCAGTTCAAAGCATGTACGTTGTCACAAAGGAAGAGTACATGGATGCATTAAGTATTTTAGAGCATGCAGATGGTACAGTCGGCGTGTTGAAGAGTAACTTCTCTAATAAAATGAACGAAACGAAGCCGCACTATCGCTGGGCGGAAAACATTTTAATGAAGTCAGACATTTACGGGGTGTTTCATGAAAATAGAAGCTATATCGACATACTCACAGAATCAGAAGCCGCATACGCTGAACATCTTGGAACATATGGAGGTGGAGCTTAACCTCAAAGAGGGTACGCTTCAGCTTGAAAAAGAACATCTTTTTGACATGGCGGCACGGGTGAACAAAAAGAGAGCCTTTTTATTTGTTAGCAAGGTGCTCGGGAAACATATGCCTGTTCACCCGTTGAAACCACTCCTCGTCTCAGGTCTTTTAGCAATGGCTTATGCAAAAGAACAAACAGGCAAGACGCCCCCGCATCAAGACGATGTAGTAGAAGCACTAAAAACGAATGATCATGTTAAGTTAACTGAAGCCTATGCTGCGCTCAAAAAAGAGAAGCTTTCGGCGGTAAACGAGCCGATTGTGATCGGCTTTGCTGAAACGGCAACTGCGCTTGGTCATGGTGTGTATGACGTCATAGAAGGAGCATCTTACATTCATACGACACGTGAACAGCTGTTGGATCTTGATCCTTCACTCGTATTTGAAGAGGAACATTCTCATGCGACAGATCAGCTTTGCTACGCAGACGACGCCTTACTTCGTACGGATCGCCCGATTGTGCTAGTAGATGATGAGGTCACGACAGGCCGGACAAATATGAATATTATTCGGGATCTGCACGCAAAGCACCCTAGATCCTCTTATACGATTCTATCCATTTTGGATTGGAGAACAGAGGAGCACGAGGAAGCGATGCTTCAGCTTCAAGAGGAGCTAGGGGTAAATATCACATCATTATCTTTATTAAAAGGGCAGATGATGTTTCGGGGGACAACACTGGATGAGCCTGCTTATTCGTATGAAATTGCTGCGCAAGAGAAAAGACCTGAACTCTCTTTTCATTCTCTTCAATCCTTCTTTAAGCAAGTGCCATATTCACTTTCCCATGCAGTCAATCCGGCGGGGCATTCGCCGTATATCCATGAAACAGGTCGTTTCGGTTTAAGCGCAGCGGACACGGATGCTATTGATCAAGCAGCTGCTGAGGCTGGGCTGAAGCTTCAGCGAGAACGAAAAGGAAAACAGACACTCTGCTTAGGGACAGGAGAATTGATGTATGTGCCGATGAGGCTTGCAGCTCATATGGGCGAAGGTGTCCTTTTTCATTCGACGACAAGAAGTCCGATTCATCCGGTTGAAAAGGAAGGGTACGCTGTTCAAAACGGATTCGCATTTTTGAGTCCAGAGGATGCCCGCATTCAGCACTACGTGTACAATATCCCTAAAGATCAGTACGATGATGTCTTTTTGTTTTTTGAGAAAAAGGTGTCTCAAGAAGCTTTGATGCCGCTGATCCACTTATTTGCTGAGCGGCATGTGAAGCATGTGCATATTGTGACTTTATCAGATGAGGTGAAGGTGAATGGCTAACGTGTATACAAAGATGGGAAGCTATCCAGAGCAGGACGTAACCTTCTTACTCAAGGATTTATCATCGATTGAGATGGAGAAAAGTACAGAAGAGCGGGAGCGCTCTATTCAAAGCGGTGCCCATTACTCAGAAATGCTACCAATTGAATACAAGCCGACGGCATCTTATATGGACTTATTCTATCAATCTCTTGAAGAAAGTAAGCAAAAGGTAGCGGAAGCCGTAGCGGTTGTCGCAGAACAAATTGTGAAAAAGCGAGGCTTTCAAACCGTTCTTTGCAGCTTGGCACGGGCTGGGACACCAATCGGGGTGCTCATTAAACGGTATATCAGAAAGACGTATGGTCTCGATTTGCCGCATTATAGCATCTCTATTATTCGTGACCGCGGAATAGATGAGAATGCGCTGCATTATATACTCAAAGAACATCCAGGTTTTGAGATTGCCTTTATTGACGGTTGGACTGGAAAGGGTGCTATTTCCAAAGAGCTTCAAAAAGCGGTGCTCGATTTTGAACAGAAATATGGAATTCGTCTTTCGAGTGAGCTGGCTGTGCTTGCTGATCCTGGTTATTGTACGAGTGTTTACGGAACGAGAGAGGATTTCCTCATTCCAAGTGCCTGCTTGAATTCAACGGTATCTGGCCTAGTTAGTCGAACGGTGCTAAACAACCGCTGGATCCATGCCAATGATTTCCATGGGGCCAAGTATTATGAAGAGCTCATTGATGAGGATGTCTCTAATCTGTACGTGAATACAATTGAAGAAGCATTTTCTGAACTTAATGCAAATGTACAAGAGAAAGCAGAGACCCTGCTCGCACAAGGAACGCCTCCTGACTGGCGGGGGATGACCTCCATTGAAGCAATTGGTCAGGAGTTCCAAATTGACAATACGCATTTGATTAAGCCGGGCGTCGGTGAGACGACCCGTGTGCTGCTCAGAAGAGTCCCTTGGAAAATACTCATTCAGCCAGGATCTCGGGAAAAGCTCAAGCACATTTTACTACTCGCAGAGGACAGAGGCGTGCCTGTGATTGAATATGCCAACATGTCCTACACATGCTGCGGACTCATCCGCCCGTTGGAGCAATCGTCATGAAGAACATGGCATTTGCCAGTGACTTAGACCGGACACTGATATACTCACATCGAATGCTGGAGCAGTATGCATACAAGGGAGCATACGAATTAATTGAGGTGCTGGACGACCGGCCGCTTTCCTATGTGTCGATTGAAACGAAAGCATCCTTACAGGCAATTCATCAAGCAGGTTGGTTTATCCCAGTGACGACAAGAACGACAGCACAATTTGAACGAATCACTCTCTTTCAGCAAGAGATCAAACCAGAGTATGCCGTCACGACAAACGGCGGCTGTATCCTTCATCACGGCAAGCCGCTTGAGGAGTGGCAGGCGATTGTAGATGAGAGACTGCAAGAGTGTATGCCGGTGAGAGATATGCTGCGGGAGATCTCTGAACTTCCGGTTGCCGCTTGGGTGAAACGTACTCGAACAGCTGAGGGAAAATTTCTTTATTTAATTATGAAAGACGAGTTTCTTTCTCATATTCCGCTTGCTGAATTAAGGCTGTGGGGTGAGGAGAGAGGCTGGCAGGTTTCCCTTCAGGGCCGGAAGCTATATTTTATTCCAAAGCCGCTCAATAAGTGGGCTGCTGTTGCTTTTCTAAAAGAAAGGCTACACCTTGAATATGTATATGGTGCGGGCGACTCCTTGTTAGATGCTGATCTCATACGTCAAGCGGATAAAGGCTTCGCTCCGAGTCATGGGGAAGTCTTAGATGTTGAGCTATCGTTTGAACCGACGACAGCCTCTGGCATGGCGGCGGCAGACGAAATCGCCGCTTCTGTCGCAAAGAAGATGAACACAGCAAAAAAGCCTTCGATTCGATAGCAGAAGTAGAAGGCTGAATGATATGATAGTAGTAGCTTTCGAGAAAATATAGGAGAAAGGAAGGAGCGGCGTGAGTTATAAAGAAATCAACGTAACCCAGACACGGGCGAAACAGGAAGCCTGGAAAAACCTGCTGAAAAAGCCGCTCCCTGAACGAGACGGCTACGTCAAGGACGAGCACACCTTATCCTTGCCGCGTCTCGCCGCCCGTGTCCTTGGAACTCCGCATGATGCAACCGATTATTTTATTTATTTACATGAATTATACGAAACTGACGGCATGCATATTTTAAGTGAAACCCTCAACCGGCATATTGAGCCGGAGCACTTTCAAGCGCTCCAGCGGATTCATATGATCAATCAGGAAGAAAAGGGATTGTCCGTGAATCGATTTGTGGCTTTCTTAGACGGTGAACAGCTCATTGTCCGTCATCCAAACCCAGTGATGAACCGGCATATTCGCCTTTCGTTAATCCAGGTGTTTGAACATTTCAAGCAGTTGCATGAAGGGGGATTCCAGCATCCTGATTTCCGCCGTGTGTTACTAGATGTGGTGAAGTTTTCAAATAATCATCTAGGACCATGGCTGAAGGAAGGCAATATGGAAGAAAAAATGCCAGCTGTCATTTGGTATGGAGAGGCGAATAAAAGTCAGCTTTATTTTCTTTACTATGTCATGCTGATTGGCTGTGATGTGGTGCTGTTTCATCCAGAAGGCAAGGATCAATTTCGTGAATTAGATCCAGAAGAAAAGCTGACTTTTATTGATCAGTATCCAGGGACGTCAAAGCTTGAACCGTTCCCTACTGAAAAGCCTGAGAGGAAATCAACGGTGGCGTACCGTTCGACAAGAGAGCTTGAAGAGGTACTTCACACAGAAGATTCCATGCTGTATAAGCCATGGCAATTCAGAGATCATACCCCTCATTCTATTACGCTAAAGACAACGTATGATGAGCTGTTTTTAATTGCGAAGGAACGGTCGTTTATCCGCCCGAATTTCAAAGCAGACCGTGACACCATACAGATTCCGAATCTTTTTGCGAAGATGATGGGGGTGACGAGAGACAAGCGAGAATATTGGGACCGTATCCATACGCTAATGGAGGGGAAAGAAACGAAAACGATCCGTCATTTCCCTTTCACACAAGAAGTGTCTTCGAATTATCAATTTCATTATCAGCATGCACTCTCTAAAGCAGGAGAGGTTGACCCTGATTTGTTAATGAAAAGCAATGTGTGGCAGTTCTCGCATTTGTATGAGGGCACGCAGCGTGCGATCGCAGAGGCCATTTCTCGCATATGTCAGCATCCGAAGCTGTTAAAAGAAGGCCATGAGACTGAATTAGATGTGCGTATTTATTTATTCAAGCAGCTTTTGCATATGAACCAAGATGTAATTGAACTCATTCAAACCTTTGATTATGCCCAGACTGTACCGAAAGTGATTTTATACCATACGGAATATAATGGTGAGCTGACTCGTTCTGATGCGGCTGCCCTGATTTTCCTAAATGAAATGGGTGTGGATATCTTCGTCTATCATCCCGCCGGCTATCAGTGTATAGAGCGGTATATAGACGATCAATTATTTGATACACATTGGCTTGATGAAATGGTCATGAACCAAGAGTTTAAAGAGCCGTCCATTGTGAGAAAGTTATTTCAATCCATTAAAAACCGATAAGGAGATCAAAGCTTATGACAAATACAAACGGAAATGACATCATTTCAATTGATAAAGAGGAAATCACGATTGAAAAGGCAGACGATATTCGCGTTCAGCTGCGCAATGAACCAGAAGTCCAAAACATTGCGAGACAGATTGATGCCAAAAATCAGCTTGAACTGCTTGAATACGGGAAACAGCCGGCTGTCGAAATCTCTAAGTTTTCTGACCGTATCCTCTCTATGATGCGTTCAACAAGTGTCACAGACTCAGGAACGATGCTTACACAGCTTGGAAAAATTATGGATCGTTTTGATAAAAATGATTTTGACGAGCCAAAGGGCGGTTTGTTATCAAAAATCTTTAAACGCGGTGGCAGCATGATCGAGAAGATTTTCAGCAAATATCAAACGCTCGGTGCAGAAATTGAAAAAATCAATGTGGAAATTAGTAAATACAAAGATGAAATGACCAAATCGACGGTTACGCTTGAAGAAATGTATGAGCATAACATTCAATACTATATGGAGCTTGAAAAGTATGTCGTCGCAGGGCAAATGAAGATCGAAGAATTAAAACAATTGGTTCCTTCTTATGAAGAAAAAGCGGCGGGGGGAAACCAGCTGGCACAAATGGAGCTAGATACGCTTCGTAATGGGATTCAAGCGCTTGAAGAGCGTGTATATGATCTTGATATGGCACGGATGGTGGCACTTCAAACGGCACCGCAAATCCGTTTGCTGCAGCGTGGTAATACGAAATTAATCGGGAAAATTAACTCTGCCTTCATCATTACGATTCCAATTTTCAAAAATGGAATCATTCAAGCTGTAACAGTGAAGAGACAAAAGCTTGTGGCTGATTCCATGAGTGAGCTGGACAGAAGAACGAATGAAATGCTGAAACGAAATGCTGAAAATATCTCAAGTCAAAGTGTTGAGATTGCTAAATTATCAGGTCGTCCAAGCATCGACATTGAAACGATCGAATCATCCTTTAATACGATTGTACAAGGGATGAAAGAGACGAAGCAGATTGAAGAAGAAAACAAACGATTACGTGAGGACGGAACAAAACGTATGCTTGAGCTTCAAGATAATATTAAGAAAGCTGCCCTAGAGTCCTAAAAAAACAGGCTGTCTGTAACGAAAGTTGCAGGCAGTTTTTTCATGAATTTGATTAAAATTTGAGAAAAAAGGTTTTTATGTGACCTTTTTCGGGTAAATCCTGTTCAGGGGCATGGTTCACCCATGAAAGAAAAAGCCCGCTATCACAAGGATTCGACTTATTTTTTAGCACAATAAGGAATTTCCAGTAAAATATTGTCTGGTGAGAGAAAATACCCCGTAAAATATGTAGTTTATGAAGCATTCTATAGGATTTACGAGTAATACGGCGTATAAACTGTAATCACCAGACCTCTATATGGAATTCATACATATTGTACGAGAAATAAGCGAATTCTAAAGATTGTTCGCATCATAACGCTTATGTTACGGTTATAAAGATGCTAATTTGGAGGGAAAAAATGAATTCTGAAGAGAGAAAGATCAAAATCAAGATAAATAATGTATCTAAAATTTTCGGTAAAAATGCTAAAAAAGCATCTCAAATGCTTGAAAAAGGGAAGACAAAAAGAGAAATCCTAAAAGAGACCGGCGCAACAGTTGGTGTCAATCGAGCAAATTTTGATGTGTATGACGGCGAGATATTTGTCATCATGGGGCTATCAGGGAGCGGAAAGTCCACACTTGTGCGGCTGCTAAATAGGTTAATCGAACCAACCTCCGGCGAAATTTATATTGATGGGGATATGATAACAAATATGTCAAAGGATCAATTGCGTGAAGTTAGACGGAAAAAGATCAGCATGGTCTTCCAAAACTTCGCATTGTTCCCGCATCGTACCATTCTGGAGAATACAGAATACGGGCTTGAATTGCAAGGTGTAGAAAAAGAACAGCGCCGCTCTAAAGCGCTTGAATCTTTAAAGCTTGTTGGACTTGAAGGTTTTGAAGAGCAGTACCCAAATCAATTAAGTGGCGGTATGCAGCAGCGTGTTGGATTGGCACGTGCACTAGCTAATGACCCTGATATTTTGTTAATGGATGAAGCATTCAGCGCACTAGATCCATTAATTCGTAAAGACATGCAGGATGAATTGCTTGAGCTTCATACGTCTGTAGGAAAAACAATTATTTTCATCACGCATGATTTAGATGAAGCGCTTCGTATTGGCGACCGCATTGTCCTCATGAAAGACGGGAATATCGTTCAAATCGGAACACCAGAAGAAATTCTGATGAACCCATCGAACGAGTATGTTGAACGTTTCGTTGAAGATGTAGACCTTTCTAAAGTATTAACCGCTGGTCATATTATGAAACGTGCAGAAACAGTTCAGATTGATAAAGGGGCACGTGTTGCGCTCACGCTCATGAAGAACCTTGGTATTTCGTCTATCTATGCAGTAGATAAGAAAAAGCATTTATTAGGTGTTATTTCTGCACAAGCAGCGAAAAAAGCGGCAGAAACGGGTGCGTCGCTAGAAACTGTTCTTGATAAAGAATTTACGACAGTATTGGAATCAACGTATTTAACAGAGATCTTTGACGCGGTGTCTGATGCGAACATTCCAATTGCCGTTGTAGATGAGAAAAACAGAATGAAGGGTATTGTGGTCAGAGGTGCATTGATTGGTGCATTATCAGGTAATGATGAATATATCAACATGTCTTCTAACAAGCTAGAGGAAATTAAAGCACAAGAGCCTTCTGCACAGGAGGTAGAATAAGATGTTTAGTATGAGTGATTTACCTAGAATTCCGTTCGCGGATTATATCGATCAATTTGTTGACTGGTTAACATTAACCTTTGGTGGTTTCTTTGATGGCATCACAAATGGATTAGCTGGAACAGTAAATGGTATTGTAGCTGCACTTGGCGTCATTCCATCCATTATTTTAACGCTTATCTTTGCCGGAATTGCTTGGTGGATCAGTACAAGAGGAGTTGCTCTTTTCACACTTTTTGGATTCTTACTGATCGACTATTTAGGCTACTGGCAGCCAATGCTGCAAACACTTGCGCTCGTTCTGACAGCTGTGGTCATTTCTATCGTGATCGGGGTTCCGATCGGTATTTGGGCATCACAGAAGGAAACAGTGCGTAAAATTGTCACACCTATTTTAGACTTAATGCAGACAATGCCTGCATTCGTATACCTTTTACCAGCGATCTTCTTCTTTAACATCGGAGTAGTACCTGGCGTTGTGGCATCGGTTATTTTCTCTATGCCGCCAACGATTCGTATGACCATTCTCGGGATTAAACAAGTACCATCTGATTTAATTGAAGCAACAGAAGCTTTTGGTTCAACGACATTCCAGCGTTTGTTCAAAGTTCAGCTTCCACTTGCTACAAAAACCATCTTAGCTGGGATTAACCAAAGTATCATGCTTGCTCTATCCATGGTCGTCATTGCGGCAATGGTTGGTGCACCAGGACTTGGTTCGGAAGTATATAGTGCAGTAACGCAGCTGAAAACAGGGATTGGTTTTGAAGCTGGTATTGCCATTGTTATCGTAGCGATTACACTGGATCGTATTACACAAAACATTAAAACGAAAAAAACCAGGGGGAATGCTTAATGTGGAAAAAGTCTCTCTACATTGGGATGACCGCCCTGCTCGTCTTTTTACTAGCGGCTTGTGGTGCACAATCAGATTCAAATGCAAGTGCAGCGCAGCAGGTCAATAAAACGATTATCGGGATTGATCCGGGTTCAGGTATTATGGCCTTAACCGATCAAGCGAAAAAGGATTACGGTTTAGAGGATTGGACGGTTGTATCTGCCTCAAGTGCAGCGATGACAGCGACATTGAAGAAATCGTATGACCGTAAAAAACCGATTATCATCACTGGCTGGAATCCTCACTGGATGTTTTCCCGCTACGATTTGAAATATTTAGATGATCCGAAAAAATCATATGGTGACGAAGAAGAAATTCACACCATTTCTCGTAAAGGATTTGCGAAGGATCAGCCGGAAGCAGCCAAAATGCTCAGTCAGTTTAAATGGTCTCAAGATGACATGGGTGAAGTGATGCTTGATATTCAGGATGGCGTCAAACCAAAGGATGCTGCTGTTAAATATGTGAAAAAGCATAAAGATCAAGTAGCGAAATGGACAAAAGGCGTGAAAAAGTCAAACGGTGACAAAATCAATCTTGCCTACGTTGCGTGGGATAGTGAGATTGCAAGTACCAATGTGGCCGCAGAGGTATTGCGTGAACTTGGCTTTAAAGTGACCTTGACTCAGGTTGAAGCGGGCCCAATGTGGACAGCAATTGCAACCGGAAGTGCTGATGCATCATTATCTGCATGGCTTCCAAATACGCATAAAACGTATGCAGCGAAGTTTAAAGGAAAATATGATGATCTCGGTACAAGTATGAAGGGTCTTCGCATGGGTCTCGTTGTTCCGACTTATATGAAAAACGTCAACTCGATCGAAGATTTGAAAAAATAGCCAATTGTATAACAGTTCCCTTATAATAGAAGGGAGCATATGGAAAAAGCAGTCTGCTCAAAAAGCGACTGCTTTTTCTTATATATAAGGATGGTGGATGAGTTGTCGATGGTGGAAAAACCAATGATGATTTTCCTGCACGGTGGAGGCGTAAGCAGCTGGATGTGGCAGGAGCATATGGAAATATTCAAGGAAACGTATGAATGCTATACCCCTGATTTTATCGGTCACGGGACAAGAGCAAATGAAACGTCGTTTTCCATGCGAGAAAGTGCTTATGAAATCATTTCATGGATAAAGGAGCATGCACATGGCCGTACAGTCATTCTAATTGGCTTCTCTCTAGGTGCACAGGTAGCCGTTGATGTGTTATCGAGAGAGCCAGACATCGCAGACATCGCCATCATCAATAGCGCCCTTGTGTTGCCATTACCATGGCTCTATTTGATGGTAAGGCCCATTTTACCTCTTACATATCCGTTATTAAAGAAAGATTGGTTCATCCAGCTGCAAGCAGAAAAGATGGGACTTCCAAACGATGTACTGGATCATTATGCAGCGGATTCCAAACAATTGCAGAAGAAGACGCTGCTTACGATGTTTCAAGAAAATCTTCATTACAAGCTCCCTGACACGTTTCAACAAGCAAAGGCACGGATTCTTGTGACAGTGGGAGAAAAGGAAAAGGGCATTATGACTAGGTCAGCAGAAAAGATCACGAATGCACACCCGAATGCAGCCGGGTTCATCGTTCCTGACATTGAACATACGTTTACTTTTGAAAAGAAAGAACTTTTTGTCGACATGATCAAAAGCTTTATAGAAGAGCGTGCGTTACCAGCGGAATTAAAGGAAATAAGGAAGCTAGGCCATTTAGAAAGTGAAGATGAGCATAAAAGGGGCAGGCATGTATAAGACACTGTATGATATAGGTATAAAACGCTTACAGATGAATGGGTGTATGGATGGAAGCTCGTAAGTGAGCCATGAAGGAGGAAGCATGAGTAAAAACTATATCATATTCGGTGCGAGTCAAGGATTAGGGGATGCCTTTGTAAAAGGTCTTCCTTCAAGTGGAGATACAGTATGGATTGTGTCACGAAGTGAACCAAGCAGTTTGAACATAGACGATGGGGTGCGTAGAATTTGGCTGAAGATCGATTTATCAAGCCAAACCCATATCCCTTTTATGCTCGAAGCATTGAAGAATCAAACAATTGATGTACTTATTTATAACGTAGGCTTATGGGAGAAACGCGGCTTTGAAGATGATTATTCTTTCGATCTTGATCAACCGGAGGATATCGCTCATTTAATCAATGTGAACGTTACCTCAACGATTACCTACATCCAAGCTCTGCTTCCGCACGTAAGGACATCTGAGAATGGAAAGATCATCGTCATTGGTTCTACTGCGGGACTTGACCATACGAATTTGTCTCAGGTTTCTTTTGTTGCTTCTAAATTTGGGCTTCGTGGTATTGTGAACGCACTAAGAGAGCACGTGAGGAAAGATAAAATATCCGTTACCTGTATCAATCCAGGAGAGCTAGCGGCAGAAGTTCCATACGAAGATGGCGCTGAAAAAGCCATTGCTCTGTATGATGAAACGAGAATACCTGTACAAGATATTGTCGAGCTGGCGAGATGTGTCATTCATCTATCCAGAGTGTCCTGTGTGAAAGAAATCAATGTCCCGGCGATGACAGATGTGAATGCGTAAAATAAAGGAGACCACCCTCTTCAGGAAAGACGGGTGGTTTTTTTATTTTACGATGAATGCTGCTGAAGTGTTTTGTATACAGCTTCCGTCAAAATCTCAATGCCGGTAAAAATCGCAGAGCGATCGAATGTCATATAAGGGTGATGAAGCCCAGGTTTTAAATCACAGCCTAAACCGAGCATCGTCGATTTAATATGCGGAACCTTTGCTGCATAAAAATGAAAGTCCTCTCCGCCTGTCGTCACGATCGGTGGATCGAGCTGTTCTTTGCCTAGCACTTGCTCTATGGCATGTGACATGATCTCCACAGCTTCTTCATTTAATGTCGCAGCTGGAAGACGATGATCCGTTGAAAGTGTGATAGAGGCGCCAAAAGCATCCGCTACAGAATGGCATGCTCTTTCAATTTCCTTTTCTAATTCATCCATCACTTCGTTTGTCTGCGCCCGAACGTCGAGTGTAAAAGAGGCCTTGCCAGGTATGATGTTGGAGCTGCCGCCGCCTGCATTTAAATTGGTCATTTTCACAGAATGAGCGACTCGTGGATCGACATGGATATGCGCCAGTCTTTGCACAAGCGTAGATGCAACTTCGATGACGTTGACCCCAAGGTGCGGGCGTGCACCGTGTGCTTCCTCCCCTAGAATGGTCCCGACGTAATGATTACTTGATCCGTGCAAAATGGCAGGAGCGCAGCGTCCGTTTAAGGTTTCTTGAATTGGGCGCACATGCACCCCGTATAAATAATCGACGTCAGCTAACACACCTTTTTCGATCATCTTTAAAGCGCCGCCTCCTCTTTCTTCGGCAGGCTGAAAAATGAATCGGATCGTGCCACTTGGAAGTTCTTTTTCTTTCAATGCCATGAATGTCCCAAGTGCCATCGTCATATGAGCATCGTGTCCGCATGAATGGTTGGCTTGGAAAACGCCATCTACTTCCTGCCAGAGGGCGTCAATATCGGCTCTCACAGCAACCACTGGTGCGCCTTCCCCAATTTCACCGATTACCCCTGTACAGTCTTCAAATGTTCTCGTTTTACAGCCTGCTTTCTTTAATAGATCTTCAATATAAGCCGTCGTATTTGTCTCTTCCCAGCTGATTTCTGGATGGGCGTGCAGATGTTCAAAGATGTCTGTCACGGTTTGTTTCATCTCGTTTGTCAAAGTTGTCATGAGAAGCCTCCTTGCTGACAGATAATCTGCCAAAACATTCTTTTAGTGAAATAATATTGATCTTAAATATCATCAGTGTTTATAATATAACACATCATTTGATTATTCAGAAAATTAAGTGAAATTCCGATCGGGACAAAGGGGTTTTGACAGATGAAAACAGCGACAGTATCAGCACCTGAGAAACAAAAAAGAAAACTTCAGATGCCGGATGCATATGTACTCTTATTTATGATTGCTTTAATTTGTACGATCGCAACGTATTTTGTACCAGCCGGTGAATTTGATCGGAAAACGTCAGGAGAGATCACAACAGCTGTTCCTGGCAGTTATCACCGTATTGATCAATCACCAGTTAGTCCGGTTGGTTTTTTTACAGCGATTCAAGAAGGGATGGTTGGTTCATCCTCTATTATTTTTCTGATTCTTTTTACTGGCGGAACCATTGCAATTTTGGAAAAGACAGGTGCCATTAATGGGATGATTCACAATGTCATCAGCCGGTTCCAAACGAAACAGCTATTGTTTATTTGTATTGTTGGCGGATTGTTTTCTGTACTTGGGACGACCGGAATTGTGGTGAACTCAGTCATTGGCTTTATTCCTATTGGGATTATTGTGGCACGTTCTTTAAAGTGGGATGCAGTGGCGGGAGCGGCGGTTATTTACATCGGCTGTTATGCAGGTTTTAACGCAACCATTTTGTCTCCATCTCCTTTAGGTTTATCACAAACGATTGCAGAATTGCCGATTTTTTCTGGTATTGGGCTGCGTGTCATCATTTATCTTTGTTTTCTCCTATCTAGTATTGTGTACATCTATTTATATACAAAACGCTTGAAAAATAAAGAAAAGGGAAGCCTGCTTGGTGACGAGTGGTTTCCAGCTAAAGGGCTAGGAGGAGCTGATGCGGAATCTGTGGACAAGCCTGAATTCACCGGCAGACATAAGCTGATTTTAGCGGTGTGTGGTTTGTCGCTTGGGGGTTTTTTGTATGGTGCGCTTCAGCTTGGCTGGACCGATAAGGAAATGGCTGGTGTGTTTATTTTCATGGCCATTGCTGCTGGACTGCTTGGGGGATTAGCTGCCAATGATATTGCAAAAACGTTTATTGTCGGCTGTCAAAGCCTTGTATACGGCGCACTCATTGTTGGCATGGCACGCTGCATTTCAGTCATTTTGGAAAACGGCAAGCTGCTTGATACTGTGGTGAATGGACTTGCGAGTATGCTGACAGGGTTTAGTCCAATCGCTGGTGCGATCGGCATGTATATCGCCAGTGCGCTCCTTCACTTTTTGATTTCATCAGGATCAGGAGAAGCGGTTGTCTTTATACCGATTCTTGCGCCGCTTGCTGATTTAATGGGTATCACGAGACAAGTAGCGGTAGAAGCAGTGATGCTCGGTGAAGGGGTGGTCAACTGCGTGAATCCGACTTCAGGTGTGTTGATGGCTGTCTTGGCTGCAAGTGGGATTCCATACGTGAAATGGCTGCGTTTTATGGTGCCGCTTGCGCTCATTTGGTTCGTCATCGGCCTTGTCTTTATTTGTATCGGTGTCATGATCAATTGGGGACCTTATTAAATAAGAGAGAAGCTGCCAAAGAGTGTTTGGCGGCTTTTTTCTTATGAGAACATGTATGGGGACAGCGGTTTAAAACCACAATATGAGTGTTCACAAAATGGCAACATTATTTTTTTGAGCAATCCCCTTGCAAAAGTTTGTGAAGTGTTGCACAATAAGAATGTGAAATACTTCACATAAGAAAAACAACCTAGTTTTACTCAGGAGGATGAGATAAATGACAAACGAAAAAGTAAACAAAGTAGCACTTATTGGAGCAGGTTTTGTCGGCAGCAGTTATGCCTTTACATTAATAAATCAAGCAATCACAGATGAATTGGTAGTCATCGATTTGAATCAAGATAAAGCAATGGGTGACGTCATGGATTTAAACCACGGGAAAGCATTCGCCCCGCATCCTGTGAATACTTGGTATGGAGATTATGAGGATTGTCAGGATGCTGACATTGTATGTATCTGCGCTGGCGCAAACCAAAAGCCAGGTGAAACGAGACTTGATCTTGTTGAGAAAAATTTAAATATATTTAAAGGCATTGTAGACAATGTGATGAAAAGCGGATTCGATGGTATTTTCTTAGTTGCTACGAACCCAGTTGATATTTTGACATATGCGACTTGGAAATTCAGCGGACTGCCAAAAGAACGAGTGATTGGTAGTGGAACAACGCTTGATACGGCAAGATTCAGATACATGCTTAGTGAGTACTTTGAAGCAGCGGCGCACAATGTGCATGCGTACATCATTGGAGAGCATGGAGATACAGAGCTTGCTGTTTGGAGCCATGCGAATATCGGAAGTGTACCGATCACAGAATTAATGAAGAGAAATGACCAATACAAACAAGAAGATTTAGACGACATCATGGAGAATGTCCGTCATGCTGCTTACCAAATCATTGAGAAAAAAGGAGCGACTTATTACGGCGTAGCGATGAGTTTAGCCCGTATTACTAGAGCCATTTTACACAATGAAAACAGCATTTTGACTGTCAGCACTTATTTAGATGGGGAATACGGAGCAGAAGATGTCTACATTGGTGTACCTGCCCTCGTGAACCGAAATGGTGCAACAGAAGTGATGGAGCTCGCACTGAACGACACAGAAAAAGAAAAATTCGCACATAGTGTGAATGTGTTAAAAGAAATTTTAGCTCCTCATTTTTAATCAATCAAAGGCAACCTATCTGAGCAGAAAAGGATGAATCACTATGTGGCAGCAAATATATGATCCGTTTGGTAATGAGTTCGTCAGTGCATTGGTGGCCATGCTTCCAATCTTGTTTTTCCTACTAGCATTAACTGTATTTAAGTTAAAAGGGGTATTAGCCGCTTGTTTTACCTTGATCGTCAGTTTTGTAACAGCTGTTTTCTTCTTTCATATGCCAATTGAAAAAGCATTATCTGCTGTGGTGCTCGGTGTATCTAATGGGCTGTGGCCGATTGGATATATCGTCATCATGGCCGTATGGCTCTATAAAATTGCTGTGAAGTCTGGAAAGTTTGATGTCATTCGTTCTAGTATTGCAGGAATTTCTCAAGATCAACGGTTACAGCTCTTATTAATTGGTTTTAGTTTTAACGCATTTTTAGAGGGAGCCGCTGGATTCGGTGTACCGATTGCGATTAGTGCCGCTCTTTTAACAGAGCTTGGGTTTAAACCACTAAAAGCCGCCATGCTCTGCTTGATTGCAAATGCTGCGTCTGGCGCTTTTGGTGCAGTAGGTATCCCAGTTATTACTGGAGCACAAATGGGGAATATGACGCCGCTTGAGCTGTCTCAAACCCTTGTGTACACCATTCCGTTTATTTCTTTCTGTATCCCATTTCTGCTGATTCTCATTGTAGACGGCTTTAAGGGAATCAAAGAAACACTACCAGCCTTGCTTGTTGTGAGTGGAAGCTATGCGATTCTGCAGGCTGTTACAATGGTCACGATGGGTCCTGAGCTTGCCAATATTATTTCAGCTTTAGCGAGTATGGGAATTCTGGCACTATTTCTTCGAAAATGGCAGCCAAAACACATTTACCGTGAAGAAGGCGCACCGGCCATTGAACAAAAACAAACGTTTAGCGGAGTTGAGGTGCTGAAAGCATGGTCTCCGTTTTATATTTTAACTGCCGTCATTACTGTATGGAGCCTACCAGCTTTTAAAGCATTATTTGCTGTAGGAGGACCGCTTAACTGGACAACCATTTTAGTGAAAATGCCGTTTCTGCATCAGCAAATTGTGAAATTACCACCAATTGCCCAAACAGAAACACCGATTGATGCGATCTTTAAAATTGATGTTATTAGTGCAACAGGTACCGCCATTCTAATTGCGGTGATGCTGACAGGGTTGTTCAGCAGACATATTACATTAAAAGAAGGGGCTGCCTGCTTAAATGCAGCGGTCAAAGAGCTTTGGGTCCCTGTTCTTACGATTTGTTTTGTCATGGGCTTTGCCAACTTGGCGAACTTTGCAGGCCTAAGTTCTGCTATCGGACTAGCACTTGCTAAAACAGGCGATTTATTCCCGCTTGTCAGCCCAGTGCTTGGCTGGATCGGCGTGTTTATTACGGGATCTGTTGTGAGTAACAATGCCTTATTTGGTAACCTTCAAGCAGTCACCGCTTCTCAAATCGGCTCTCAGGCAGGTTTGTTAATCGGGGCAAATACGACCGGTGGTGTAATGGCGAAATTAATTTCTCCACAATCTATCGCTATTGCAACAGCAGCTGTTGGAGAAACAGGTAAAGAATCTGAGCTCTTCCAAAAAACAGTGAAGTACAGCTTCATTTTGCTCGGCATCGTATGTATATGGACATTCATTCTTGCTCAATTTATATAGGTTGATCGATTGATTGAAAAATGAAAGACTGAGAGATTTCTCAGTCTTCAGATTGTTAACAAAGGGCTAAAATGTACTTTTTTTAGCCCTTTGTCTTCTTTTCAGCGTGAAAGAAAACCTTTGCAATCTAGGAAGGACGAGCACTGGAGCGGAGCGAATTCGGCATTCGTGAGCACCAGAGCGCAGGACTGACAAAGAATGCGAGGGTTTGTCTACACGCTGAGACTGAGAGATTTCTCAGTCTTTTTTTTATGTAGATTCTCGTGTGACAAGCCGAGTAGGTAGCTGAATATGTTCACGTTGTAATGGTTTTTGATCTTGCAACAGCTGAATCATTTGTTTGACAGACTGCTGGCCAAGCTCGACGATAGGGATGTCGATGGTCGTGATCGTTGGAGCTGTCACCTCGCAAATGTCTTGATTGTCATAACCGATCACCGCTAAATCTTTAGGAATGTCATATCCATATGAAATGGCTTGTTTAATGAGGCCTGCTGCCACTTGATCATTGCCGGTGAAAATCGCATCCGGCGCATCCGGCATCCTGTGGATTAAGTCCATTAAACGAAAGCCGTCCTCAATGGTAAAAGCCTCGCCGAACAGCCAATCTTCTTTAAGCGGCAAACCGTGATCAGAAAGCGCATCAAGATAGCCTTGCTTTCTTTGTTTTTGCGCTTCACTGCTTTCTGTATCAAAGCAAAATCCAATGGATGTACGCCCTGATTGAATCAAGTAGTCAACCGCTTTATAAGCAGCTTCCCGCTCATCATATCCGATAATCGGAATGTCTGCTGTTTGATGATACTCATTTGCCATGACGATCGGGCCGTTTGATAAAAATGGCTCGATTGTTTCCCACTTATTTTCTAACGCCCCCAATATGACACCATCTACTTCTTTTCTTTTTAATAATTGAAGCCCTTCAAGTTCTACTGATTCTTGATAAAACGTTTGGAGCACGATGGCTTTATACCCTTGATCCAGTGCTTCCTTTGAAATGCCTTTAATCAATTGTGCAAAAAAAGGATGGTCCACAGCTGGAACAGACACAGCAATGGTTTTTGTCTGATGTGACCGAAGGGTGCGGGCTGCTGAGCTTGGTGTATACTCCATTTCCTTCATCACCTGTAAAATGTGCTGGCGCTTTTCTTCTGATACATATGGATGGTTGTTCAGCACCCGAGAAACAGTGGTCGTTGAAACCCCGCAGCGTTTGGCAATTTCATAAATTGTACACATATTAACAAATCCTTTACACAAAGTTATTGTTCTGAAATCGATAACATCATTTACAATGTGAAACAAGTTAAATATTAACAAATGGAATTGATTAATTGGAGGGAATGGAATGCAAATATTGACGAAGATATCAGGTAAAAGCAAGGATTATCTACCGTTGCTGGATATGATCAATCAAGGTGTTCAAGTAAAGGCTGATTCAGTTGAAAAGAATCTAGCGAATGATAAGCTTGCTGCGTTCCTTGAGCAAGATATTGCGCGTACGGGTTTGGAAAAAATTCTCTTCCATTATAAACAAAATAAGGAAAAAAAGATACCGTTCCTGCCGGTCGATAAACTGATTTCAGAGGATGAGATCGATGATATTATGCAGGTGCTGAAAGAAGTATTAAGTTCAGGCCGTTTTACATCAGGCCCTTATATTCCAAAGTTTGAAAAGACGCTCGCAGCGTACTTAGGGAAAAAATATGTCATTGCCACATCAAGTGGAACAGATGCCTTGATGATCAGTTTAA
This sequence comes from Bacillus sp. G402, assembly GCF_051172515.1. Classification (NCBI taxonomy): domain Bacteria; kingdom Bacillati; phylum Bacillota; class Bacilli; order Caryophanales; family Bacillaceae; genus Bacillus; species Bacillus sp. G402. The sequence goes on along the minus strand of NZ_JBPIZC010000003.1, from coordinate 271,817 downwards.
TATCAGCAGGCGTCCATCCTGGAGATGAGGTCATCCTACCTGCCAACAGCTTTGCTGCAACAGAAAATGCAGTGCTTGCGATTGGGGCGGTTCCAGTCTATGTCGATATTGATCCAGACACCTACTGCCTAGCGGCGAATGAAATAGAAAAGCATATCACAGATAAGACAGTATGTATTCTCCCGGTTCATTTGTATGGAAAGCAAGCGGATATGAAGGCCATTTCGACGATTGCGGAACGGCATGGTCTATCGATCATTGAGGATGGCTGTCAGGCGATTGGCAGCAGCGGGCTTGGGGCATTTGGGGATGGACTTGTTCTCAGCTTTAATCCTTACAAAAACCTTGGAGTTTGCGGGAAGGCAGGAGCCATCGCAACAAATGATGAAGCCCTAGCAGAAAAATGCATGGAAATCAGCTATCACGGTTTTGAACCAGGAAAGAAAAACGTGAAGCGCAGTGACTATGGCTTTAATTCTAAGATTGATAACTTACAGGCCGCAATCGGGCTAGAACGAATGAAATATTTAGGTTTACAAAACTTTAAACGTTTTTACTTGGCAAAGAGATACATAGATCAGCTGCAAACGCTGGAAGATGAAGGCTATATAAAGCTTCCGAAGCTGACAGACGATCATGTATGGCATCTATTCCCGATCAGAGTGGTGAAGGGAAGCCGAGATGAGCTGGCAGAGAAATTACTGGAAATGGGCATAGAAACAGACGTCTATTACCCAATTTTATCGCATCAGCATCAAACGAATCTTGTTTCTCAAAAGTATAGACAAACGGCACTACCACATACGGAAAAAGCCGTACAGCAATTACTCCACTTGCCGCTTTACCCAGGAATGCCGCTGCAAGATCAGGAGAAAGTCATCGAGGGGGTCCATCATGTTATCAAATCTTCCATTCAATAAAAAGCTTGTGCATCAACCGCAACATCCGCAGTGGATCGTCTTCTGTGATTTCGATGAGACCTATTATTCTCACGGAATGACCGAGGAGCAGAGAGAGGATGTAAAACGGCTGGAAGCTTTTGTGGCAGAAAAGAGCGAAGCCGGACAGCTCATGCTGGGCTGGGTGACGGGAAGCAGCCTCGATTCTGTTACGAGCAAAATGGAGAAAGGTGGTTTCTATCAATTCCCGCATTTTATTGCGTCGAATTTAGGAACTGAAATCGTGTATACATCAGATGGGAAATTTGGACAGCCGGATGCAGAATGGATGAAACGGCTTGATGCACAGGGCTTTTCAGACGAAAAAATTGAAGATATTCTGCAAGCCGTACGTGAAAAGGGGATTACCCTTAGGCCGCAAACGCAGCTAGGCAGCTCTGGGTATAAAAAGAATTTCTATTATCAGGAGCAGGATGAACGAACAGATCTCCATCATCTATCGTTCATCCAAACACTTGCGAAGGAGCGGGGTGTGGCGGTGAACATCAATAAATGCAACCCACTTGCGGGTGACCCTGCGGATTGCTATGACGTTGATTTTTTACCAGTTGGAACAGGAAAGGATGAAATCGTTCGGTTTATGCTGAATCAATATAACCTGTCAAAAGATAAGGGCTTTGCTTTTGGTGATAGTGGGAATGACCTGCGGATGCTTCAATCCGTCACGCACGGCTTTCTTGTCCAAAATGCAACAGCCGAAGCCAAACGGCACCATCATCAAATTTGTCATCATGGGTATGCAAAAGGAATCTATGAAACATTGAAAACAGTGATGTATAAACATGAGGAGGCACATTCATGAAGAAAATTGGAATTGTTGGAGCAGGGAATATTGCAAAAGCACATGCTAGAGCTTTATCAACGATCAAAGGTGCAGAATTATCTGGGGTCTATGACTTGCACGAATCCGTCGCACAAGGATTTATTAAACAGTACGGCGGACGGGTGTATGCCAGTATCGAAACACTAGCGGATGCATCAGATGGATTGATCATTGCCTCCCCTAACTTCTGTCACAAGGACCATGCCCTTCAGGCGCTTAGAGCAGGACAGCCGATTTTATGTGAAAAACCGATGGCTGTATCGTTAAAAGAAGCGAAGGAAATGGTGGAGACAGCCAAACAGTTCCAGGTTCAAGCCAGTATGGGCTTTAACTATCGCTATTTATCTTTTGTGAATATTTTGAAGAACTTGATTGCCAATGGTGAATTAGGACGCGTTTTGACAGTACGGACACATTTTAAGAAAAATAGTGCCCTTAGAAGAAAGACATTTTCGTGGAGAGACAGCGGCGAAAGTCTGCGTACAAGTGGTGCATTAGGAGATTTAGGGATTCATTTGATTGATATGCTGTGGTACTTATTTGGCAGTGAAATGAAAAAAGAATCCCTTAATACGAAGATGCTGACACATGTAAAGGAAAAAGAAGAGAAAAAGGTACAGGTTGATGACCATACCGAAATTTTTGGACAAATGGAGAATCAAGTGTTCTTTCATTTGGTGACGTCCAAAAGTACGCAGCCCGAGGAATGTGGATTTAGTGTAGAAGTGGTGGGGCATGACAAGGTTTTTAAATACCATACAAACATGAAAAACGAATATGAGATCAGTGATGGTTTGTGTGTAGAGCGTCATCAAATGCCGCAAACATTGCTGACAGATCCGCCGAATGAATTTTATGGATGGTCTGATACATTCCGTGATCAGCTGATGCATTGGGTAAATACAAACTCATATCCATCTCATATGAAGGTAGCTGATTTTGAAGATGGTTATCGCGCGCAGGCTGCGCTGAATACATGCTTCGAGAGGGAAGAGGCTGTCGTCTCTGCCCGTGCATATTAATGAAGAGGTGGAGCGGAGGATATCATAACTCCGCTCCTTTTTAGAGGAAGTGAAAAGATGAAAAAGGTGTTTTATTTTGGCTGTATCTTTTATTTTTTTATTGGGACCATTCATGTGTTTTTTGGCAGTTTAACGCCTTATTTGCTGTCTAGTTATGATAAGGGTCCTGGGGAATTATCTTCTTTAATCTTCTTTCAGTTTATTGGCTTTTTGACAGGCGTTCTTTTGTCGCCCATTCTTGTGAGGAAAAAAGGCTACGGCACTGTTCTGACGATGGGATTGCTGCTGATGATCGGAGCGCTTCTTCTTGGCCTTTTAGTGCCGGGCTGGACGATTCTTGTGGTGGCAGGTTTTTTCCTTGGGAGCGGTGCAGGCAGTCTTGAGACGACGGCCGGGGCGTATGTCATTTCAATGGCAAACAGTGCAAAGCGAATCAGCATCATGGAGGTCTTTTTTGGATTAGGTGCATTATTATTTCCTCTATTGATTCTGTTGACTGTGACAGAGGAAACGTGGCATTATGTGTTTTTATTTCAAGTCGGTGCACTGACTTTTTTTCTCATGCTCTGGCTTACCTTTATGAATAAACTCCCTCGTGGGCAGATGGCGGCTCCAATTCAAGACATGAAGAAACCGTCCTTGCTGTTTGATCGAGGGAATCGAATGATTGTGGTGTTGATGATCTGTTTTGCGTTTTTCTACGCAGGAATTGAAACGAACTTTGCGAACTTTTTACCGTCGATCATGCTAGAAAAAGGGGGAGACAACTGGGGTCTTTTTGCGGTCTCTACTTTTTGGACAGCGATCGTCATTGGCAGAACTGTCATTGCGAGAAAAGCCGATCAGCTGCATCCGCTGCGTTTTTTAAAGTTAAGCGCAGCGCTGATGATTGTGCTGCTCGCCGTATTTGCTCTAGCCACCCACATCGCCGCGCAGCTAATTCTTATCTTTTTCATCGGTCTGTGCGCAGCTGGCATGTTCCCCATTGCCTTGACGGCTTCTGCATTAATGATTGAAAATGCCATCGACGAGGCCACGAGTTATTTTATTGCCGCCGCTAGTTTAGGTGGAGCTTGTTTGTCCTTTTTGATTGGGTTTAGCCTTGAGTGGGCAGGTGCGGCAAGCGCCGTCTTTGTTTTCGCCTTTTTAGCTGTTCTCCTTTTTGCGGCTGCCATTCAAATGAATCGATCTCGGAAAAAAGAGACCGTACCCTCACAGCCACCGGCGATGAAAGCCGATCGATAAGCAGCTGATCTGGTGGCTCCTCCTTTTGTATAGCATATCTTCAGAAAAGGTGACGAAGGACTTGTACTAAAACAACGAAAGCGTGAATAACATGTACAAGTCAGCATCAAAAGGAGGACGTCTATGTGGCGGTGTTTTTTGGTTATATCTTTTTAGGGTTGTCACTTTCAGCGCCTGTTGGGCCAGTCAATGCAGCCCAAATCGACAGAGGGATTAAAAGTGGATTTTGGCACGCTTGGATTTTTGGTGTGGGGGCTATGGCTGCGGATATTGTCTATATGCTCCTCATTTATTTTGGTGTCGCCCAGCTTTTGACTGCACCTCTTGTGAAAACTTTTTTGTGGCTGTTCGGCTTTTTCGTTCTGACCTATACCGGTATTGAAAGCCTTCGTAAAATCAATTTGCAGGAAAGCCCAAAGAAGGATGGAGGAAACACGTCGATCGGGCATTCGTTCATGACGGGATTTTTTATTTCTCTTTCCAATCCGCTTAGTATTTTATTTTGGCTTGGGATCTATGGCAGTATTTTGGCCAATACGATTGAAAAGTATGGAGCATCTCAAATGCTGATGTACAGCATGGCTATTTTTATCGGCATGCTCATATGGGATTTCTGTATGGCGCTGCTTGCCAGTACGTTTAGACGGTATTTAAATGAACGAATGTTGCACGGCTTATCCGTTCTGGCAGGTCTCTCTTTACTTGGCTTCGGTGCCTATTTTGGATATCAAGGAATCATGGCGCTCATTGGATAGAATGGTTGATAAGAAAAAGGGCTAAAATCTAAATCATTTTAGCCCTTTTTCATATTTGACAGAAATAGGACATTCTTCAATAATGATGGAAGAGATACATAAAATTGAAGGAGTTTTTGCCATGCGTATGTTCCTGCCAGCATTCAACTATGTGTGTATGCTGATTTTGTCTGTGATCACAGCGACATTTGTTTATACCATGTTGTTTGCCCCACCTGAATCCAGATTCAGTTATGTGGAGGTCACCAGTCTTTTCATTTTGATAGCTTATGTCCTATTTGCTACACCTATCCAAATGATTTTACACCGTCATCCTGATAAGTTTCGACGCCGTGATTTATTGGTTTATTTTATCGGGGCGTGGGTGGTTTGTACGGCGCTCGCATTATGGATTGATTATGGTGTTGTCGTCTTTATTAGCTACAAAGTTTATCTATTTAGCTTTTGCGCGGCCTTCATTTATTGGCTGCTTGATTCCGCCTTTTTAAAGAAGAAACAATCATAAAGGCTTTTCCCGTTTTTTCTCTTGAACATGAACGTGTATGACCTTCGAGAATCCGCTTGATACAAAAGCAAAAGCCGTCATCAGAAGGACCCAATATAGATTGCTAAGGTCAAATCCAGTATAAGCGAAGATGAAAATCATCGAAATCACGGACGTTAATATGAGGACAGGAAATATCCGTTTAAATAGCAGATAACCAACAAATCCCCAAAGGAAAGCCATCACTGGTAGTGTAAATAAGATCAGATACATCGGATGGAGAAAAAGAAGACGCATGTCATTCACCCATTTCTTTTATAATGACCAACTCTATTAGATAGAGGCGGCTAAATGATGATATGCAGAAGCATACTCATACATGATTAGATAAATGGAAGTGAATTCCTGCCTCATCTGGCAAATCAACTACCTTGTGAATGTCCAGTGAAAGTCGTTGAAGGACAGTCACCACAGCTTTTTCCTCCTCATAGGCTATGGAGAAGACGCTAAAACGAGGTGGAAGAAAATGGCCCAGCTGTATGCAAAAAGTTGCCTTGATCAAAATCTACGATCACTCGAAGAATGGAAGCAAGATGCCTTCACACAGTTTGGAGAGATGGTAGGGGATGAGGCAGATACATTTCCGTGTGTACCAGGCAGACAAGGATTTTTTCTCGATCATTTACGCTATGGATTTGTCGGTGATCTGCGGGGAGACGGGGCAGTGAATGAGTTAGCAGAGCTGCTAAAAGAATATCAAGGCTGCGCTAAACAAACTGGTCAATACGCTTCATTTATCTGCTTTTTTGAAACTCCGCAGGATTTAAAGGAAAGCCCAATTGAAGAATTTGAGCAGCAGTTCTGGTCATTGCTTCAACGGTTACATCAAAAAGATGAAGTGCCATGGCCAGCGGAGATTCCACTGGACCCTCATCACCATGAATGGGAGTACTGCTTTCATGGCGAGGCTTATTTTATTCTGTGTTCAACACCAGCTCATAAGCTCAGAAAGAGCCGCCACTTTCCATATGTCATGATGGCATTTCAGCCCAGATGGGTGTTCGAAAAATTGAATGGATCGACCAAGTTTGGACAAAAAATGAGCCAGCTCGTTCGCAAGCGGCTCAAAGCATATGATCAAGTTGACGTCCATCCATCGTTAAAATGGTACGGTGATCCAACAAATCATGAATGGAAGCAATATTTTCTCCCAGATGAAGAGGCGGAGAAACCAGCCTCCGCCAAATGCCCATTTACTGCTTTAAAAAACATGATGAAATTATGATGCGGCCTGATCCTGTTTCCACTTTTTTCTCATAAAGAGTACCATGATGCCAATCACGGCGATGATCCCAATGCTTATAAAAAAGCCGGGTCGTCCGCTTGCCTCTGTCAGAGTGCCTGAAACAGCCGCACCAATCAAGAGCAGGGCAAGAACCGTTTCACACGTTTGACGAGTAGATGGTTTTGACAGCTTTTTGCTCGAAAGCAGAATAAACACCCATGTGTATAAAAGAGTTAAGCCGGCTGCTGTTGTGAGATGCTCATATATGTGTTTGGACAAAAAGAGTGCCAGCAAAATCGAGACAATCAATCCAGCAGCAGTTAACAAGATCGAAGACCATCTGACATGAGATGGTTCTTTTTGTTTAAAACAAGCAGGTGCATCCTGATGTTCCGACATCGTGCCAAGCAGCGTCGTGACTGCATAGAGGGAGGCAACCAATGTGGAAAACCCAGCAATAATGAAAATGCCATTAAAGATATGAAGAAAAATCGATAAATGAAATGGTTCCAGTGATGTAATAAATGGACTGCTATTCTCGTTAAAGGCTGTCACTGGCACAAGCAAAAGCGCAAGTCCGATGGAGACGATATAAATGACAGCAAGAATGATCAGCATCACACGTCCAGATTTTGCGGCATCTTTCGGGTCTTTTAAATGAACCGCCATCAGCCCCATGACTTCAATTCCCCCGAAAGCATAAAACGCATAAATCAGCCCATTCCATAGACCGAGTGGGCCGAGCGGCATCCATTCATGGTCTTTATTTGGCAGGTGTAGGGTGGGCCTATGCTCTGTGAGAATGCCGCATAAAACAAGAACGGCAAGGACGACAAACAATAGGATCGCCCCGGTTTTCAGCACGGCAAGAACATTTTCCGTCTTTTGAAAAGAAGAAAGCCCAATGATAATCACAAGCAGGGCAAGAGCGGAATAAATCGCTGAAAACACCCATAGTGGAATGGATGGAAACCAGTGACGAGTAAAAAGAGAAATCGCCGTCAGCTGACTCCCTGTGATCAGCATTTCTGAAAACCAATACACCCAGCCATTACTAAAACCCGCCCAGCGCCCATAGGCTTTTCGGGCATAGGAACAAAATGATCCCTTATCTGGGTTCTCGGCTGTCATCGCAGCCAGGTGTTTAAAGACGAGATATGTGCCGACTGCCGCAAGCAAAAATGAAATGCAGACGGAATAACCGGATTTTGTAATGGCGATGCTGGAACCAAGGAAGAAACCAGTGCCGATTGTACAGCCGACTCCGATAAGAGAAAGCTGCCACCAAGATAAAGATTGTTCTTCTTTCAATTTGTGTGCAACACCTTTCCGATTCAATAGCATTAGCTTGTGACCGCCTCTTTTTTTTATACATGATCAAGAGGACGTTTTGGGCATACTGTCAACATGGAAAGGAGTGCATGTGATGAACGGAGAATACGTGATTTTACCAAAGGATGGATTTGGCTTTCGGTTAGGAAAAGGACAATGTATGCGAGTGGTTGATGTCGAAGGGCAGCAAGTAGCAGACGTGATGGCCTATCATGAAAAGGATTTTTATGAAAAATTTGATCAAGGCGCTACAATGGATAGCCTGTTCTCTTCCAAGGTGAAAAAGGGAGATCAGCTTTATTCTAATTTATATAAACCAATGTTTACGGTCATCGAAGATACAGTCGAATGTCATGATTTATATATGCCTGCGTGCCGGCAAGAAATGTATCAGCTCTTATACGGCAGGACGCACCTAGAGGTCATGCATACATGCTACGATAATCTCAGAACGGCTTTTGAGCCATTCGGGATTCCAAAGGAGGATATGTATTATCCTTTTAATGCGTTTATGAATACAGTCATTGATGAGAAAGGAAAACTGTCTGTCGAGCTACCAAAATCGCTCCCTGGTGATTACATTCGTCTGCGTGCAGAAATGGATCTCATCGTCGCGGTGTCTGCATGTCCTGCCGACATTGGAAAATGCAATGGCTCAAGCTGTACATCCATTCGGGTGGAGATTGATTGAAAAGGAAAGACCAGTCAAAGAGACTTGGTCTATTTCGTTTGTGAATGTTTGATCATTTATGAAAAAGGGGAACGTCTAAAAAATATCTTTTTTCAAAACATGATATAATAAAGTGGCTAAAATCGTAGGTAAATCAATTGAAATGGAAGTAAAACCTGTTCTCTTCATGTAGAGGATGCTTAGGAGGAAAAGTGTATGAGTTTGCAGAAAAAAATCAGCCAAGAGTTGCATGTGCAGCCCTCAATTGACCCAAAGCAGGAGATCGAAAAACGGGTTGGATTTCTAAAGGCTTACTTGAAAAAGACCGGTGCAAAAGGATTCGTTCTCGGTATTAGCGGCGGACAGGATTCAACGCTTGCCGGCCGTCTCGCTCAGCTCGCTGTAAGTGAGCTTCGTCAAGAAGGAAAAGAGGATGCTGTCTTTATTGCAGTCCGTCTTCCGCATGGCACGCAGCAAGATGAAGACGATGCGCAGCTGGCTCTATCATTTATTCAGCCGGACAAGTCTTGGAAATATGATATCGCGCCTGCCGTGACGGCATTCAGTGAACAATACCAAAAGGAAACAGGCGGTGCGCTGTCTGATTTTAATAAAGGGAACGTCAAAGCACGCATGAGAATGATCGCACAGTATGCCGTCGGTGGACAGGAAGGCTTACTTGTCATTGGAACGGATCATGCAGCTGAAGCTGTGACGGGCTTTTTCACGAAGTATGGGGATGGCGGTGCAGATGTCCTTCCGCTCACAGGTTTAACGAAACGCCAAGGACGGTTGTTGCTTGAGACCCTTCAGGCGCCGGAGCGATTATACTTAAAGAAACCGACAGCCGATCTGCTGGATGATAAGCCTCAGCAAACGGATGAAACAGAACTTGGTATTACGTACAATGAAATTGATGATTACTTAGAAGGAAAACAAGTTTCAGATCAAGCAGCAGAAGCGATTGAAAAACGCTATGTTCAATCAGAACATAAACGTCAAGTACCCGCTTCTATGTTTGATGACTGGTGGAAATAAAATAAGTGACCTCTCCAGAAGATGGAGGGGTCTTTTTATGTCAAATTTTCAGCTGAATTTGACAGAATGAATCGAAAATGGTTCATTAATTAGTAGAACGATATACATAAGTCTGTTTGACTAAATAAAGGATGAATTGAAGAATAAGTGGTGAAATAATTAGTTCGATTCACTTAATTTCTCATCAAAAGACAGTATTTTCAGAAAAAATGATTGACGATAAAAACGAATGCGCTTACAATGAAAACACATTCCAAAAAGTGAAATTGAATTCCACTAGACGGAATAAAAGGAGTCGTTCATCTCCAAATAAGTGGCTAAAGGAATGATTCACACAATGAAAAATCGAAGTGCACTGGAAATATACAAAGAAGGAGGCGCTTGGTGGGAGACTGAGATTAGTCATATTCGAAAAAATTCAATTGAACTTCGGGGCTATCCAATTGAAGAGCTTATTGGTCAATTATCGTATCCACAAATGCTTTATCTACTGCTTGTTGGTGAATTACTAGATGATTCGAAGGCAGCTCTTTTTGAAAGTGTTCTTGTCGCAGGTGCGGATCATGGGCCAAGAGCACCGTCTATTGCAGCGGCAAGAATGGCGGTTACGTGCGGCATTTCGTTTAATTCTTCTGTTGCAACAGGGGTGAATCTATTAGGTGATATTCATGGCGGAGCCGGAGAAAAGGCGATGCGTATGTTATACGAAGCCAAAGCAGCCTACGATGAACACAAGGATATCAAGTCTGCTGCAAAGCAAGTATGTCAGACATGGTTAGCTCGCAAGGAAAAAATTCCGGGAATCGGTCATCAGCTGCATGATGATGATCCTAGAGTGAGACGGCTGTATGAGCTGAGTCAAACATATGTGCAGCAAGGTGATATCAGCGGAACGTACTTACGGTTAGCTGAGGCGATTAGACATGAACTAGAACAATTAAAAGGGAAAAAAATCACGATGAACATAGATGGTGTATCTGCTGCGATCCAATGTGAATTAAACATTCCAGCTGAAGCGGCAAAAGGCATCTTTTCCTTATCCAGAGGAATGGGCATCGTGGCGCATGCATATGAAGAGCTGACAAAAGGTGCCCTAGTGAAAGGTCCTTGTCCGAATGAAGAAAGACTTGTTCGTTATGCGGGGGTCGGGACGCGTCACTTGAAGGAGGGTGAGAAAATTTGAGTGAATTGAAAGCGTTGTCATATATAAATGGCGAATGGCTGGATGCAAACCATGGCAAAGAAGATATCATCAATCCATACTCTGGGGAAAGCATCGGTACATCCTATCTTGCATCCTCAGAAGATATTGAACAAGCGCTTTCTATTGCGCAGCAAGCTAAAAAACAAATAGCGGCAATATCAGCATTAGAACGCTCAACGCTTCTAACAAAGGCAGCCGCCTTATTGGAAGAACAAAAAGAGCATTTTGCAAAACTCATTTCTTTAGAATTAGGCAAACCGCTTAAAAATACAAGAGATGAAGTCTCACGATCAATTGAAACGCTGGCGCAGTCAGCCGAAGAAGCCAATCGACTAATCGGTGAGACCATTCCTGGCAATGTATCTTCCCGTGGACAGAGAGCAATGGCGATGACATTTAAAGTGCCGGTTGGGGTTGTGCTGGCAATTACGCCTTTTAATGCGCCTCTCAACTTAATTTGTCACAAAATCGGTCCAGCTTTTGCGGCAGGGAATGCCATTATTTTAAAACCAGCACCGCAAACATCAGCTGTTGCCACAGCGTTTGTTAAGCTCCTGCTTGAAGCAGGGTTTCCAGAAAAGAGCCTGCAGCTTGTGATTGGAGGAGTAGACGCCGGCAGACAGTTAGTCACTGATGAAAGAACCAATCTTGTTTCTTTTACTGGCGGTGCGGTGGGCGGAGAACATATTTCAAACTCTGCTGGATTAAAAAAGGTACTGCTGGAACTCGGAGGAAATGGAGCGACGATTGTTCATCATGATGCAGATATCGAGCAAGCCGCATCTCTTTGTGCCAAAACGGGCTTTAGCAACTCTGGTCAAAGCTGTATTTCTGTTCAAAGAATTTATGTCCACAAGCAAATTTTGTCGACATTTACTGAGACACTTAAACAAAAAGTAGAACAGCTCGTCGTTGGAGATCCGCTGTCTAGTGAAAGTGATATCGGCTGTATGGTTGATGTACAAGCAGCAAAACGTGTGGAGGCATGGATACAAGAGGCAGAGAAAATGGGTGCCGAGCTTCTATCTGGAGGACAACGAAATGGCGCAAGCATCACACCGGCTATTTTGCTAAACCCTCCAAAACAAGCCAAGGTTGTCTGTGAAGAAGTGTTCGGTCCAGTTGTCAGTGTCCTTCCATACGAGGAACTGGATGAGGCAATCAAAGAAGCAAACGATAGTCGATATGGTTTGCAGGCAGGTGTCTTTACGAATCAGCTGGATGTTGCGTTACACGCAGCAAAAGAGCTTGAAACTGGTGGCGTAGTCATCAATGGGACATCGAATTTCAGACTAGATCACTGGCCATATGGCGGGATTAAACGAAGCGGTATTGGAAGGGAAGGCCCGCGTTTCGCCATCGAAGAGATGACCGAAACCAAAATGGTTGTGCTGCCAAATGGGCTATAAAGGGGGCAGATGGATGTGAATGTCTTTCAGCAAAAGGTGAAAAGTGCGCAGACAGGCGGTCAGCCGATGATTTGTACGCCGCTCATTGGACAAACAAAGGAAGAATTGTTTCTTGAAGTTGAGGTGTTAGCTGAGAAGAAGCCTGATGTGATAGAGTGGCGAGCGGATTTTTTCAATCACCTCAATGACAAGGAACAAGTCATCACCACCCTGAAAGGGATGATCGAAAAGGCAGATAGCATCCCATTTCTATTCACCATTCGTTCTGAAAAAGAGGGCGGCGAACGCATCTCACTCTCAGAGGATGAAAAGGTTTCCCTGCTTGTCGAGCTTTGTGCCACTCAGCTTGTGGCTGCCGTTGATTTTGAATTAATGCATGATGTCTCGCATATCCAGCAAGTCAGTCAGGCGGCTAAGAGAAACGGGGTCATCTTGATTGTGTCGTACCACGATTTCCAGCGTACCCCGGAGGCGGATCGGCTCGTGGAACTATTCACCAATGCAGAATCGGTCGGTGCCGACATTGCAAAGATCGCCGTCATGCCGCATTCCTATGAGGATGCACTGACACTGCTCTCTGCGACAGGCAAGGCGAAAAAGCATCTGTCCATCCCCGTTATTTCGATGGCGATGGGGGAATATGGCGCCTTCACAAGAATGGTAGGTGGACTCTTTGGGTCTGTCATGACCTTTGCTGTAGGGAAAGAAAGCTCGGCACCTGGACAAGTTGCGATACAGGATTTGAATACCGTTCTATCGATTGTGTTTTCAAAGAATCAGTGAGTAGCAGATTCATAGCTGCACCGTGAGAGGAGAGAAACATGAAGAAGAATATATCTACACAGGTCATTCAGTATTTAGAAAATCGAGGAGTTGAGCATATCTTCGGTCTGTGCGGTCATACGAATATTGCTTTTTTATCAGCGTTAGAAAAAAGCCGTATTCAATTTGTGAATGTCAGACATGAACAGATAGCGGCGCATGCAGCAGACGGTTATGCACGAGCGAAAAAACAGACGGCTGTTGTGCTCAGTCACTTAGGTCCTGGACTCACCAATGCGGCAACAGGTGTAGCGAATGCCGCACTCGATTCCATTCCAATGGTTGTCATTGCAGGAGATGTTCCAAGTCATTACTACGGAAAGCACCCACACCAAGAAATCAATCTTCATTCCGATGCTTCTCAATACGAAATTTATCGCCCGTTTGTGAAAAGAGCATGGCGAGTCGACATTCCAGAATTATTTCCTGAAATTTTATCAAAAGCGTTTCAGTTAGCTGAAAGCGGCCGCCCTGGGCCAGTCCTGATTTCAGTTCCGATGGATGTGTTCTCAAAAGACTTAGATGTGTCGTTATTTGAACAAATCGCTCATCATACACACACCGTTGAAAAACCATCTATTGATGATCAAACAGCGAATCGGATAATAGATCGATTGCTGCAGGCAGACAAACCGCTTTTATATGTAGGGGGAGGCATTTTACTAGCCGATGCAGCAGAAGAGTTAAAGGCATTTTCTGATCATTTGAGTATCCCTGTTGCCCATTCTTTGATGGGGAAAGGGGCGATGCCAGATGATCATCCAATGACCCTTGGCATGACAGGGTTTTGGGGGACGAAATTTATCAATGATCAGTGTAAAGCAGCGGATTATATATTGGCATTAGGCACCCGTTTTGCTGAAGCAGATGCGAGTTCGTGGGAATCGGAGTATACGTTCAATTTCCAATCAACCAAGCTCATCCATATTGACATTGATCCGAATGAAATTGGCCGAAATTATCCTGTGGAAATTGGAGCAGTAGCAGATCTCAAGCAGGCGCTGACTGTACTTAATCGTGTGGCGAAAGAAAGGCTGCCAGAAGGTCTGGATCGCCCTCAATTGAAAAAGGACATTGCGGCATATCGTGAGGAATTTCAGAAGAGCAATTTGACGAATATTCAAGACGAGTCTTTCCCAATGAAACCACAGCGTATTTTGCAGGAAGTGCGGGAAGTATTGCCACCTGATGCCTTCATTACAACCGATGTTGGCTGGAATAAAAATGGGGTCGGACAGCAATTTCCTGTATACACGCCAGGCACTATTTTAACCCCAGGTGGTTTTGCGACGATGGGATTTGGCGCTCCTGCTGCACTTGGAGCAAAGATTGCCCAACCTGACCGTGTCGTTGTATCACTTGTTGGGGACGGCGGTTTCGGTCAAAATCCATCTGTTCTCGCAACAGCCATGGAAGAAAACATTCCTGTCGTGTGGATTGTGATGAACAACAGTGCGTTTGGGACGATCGCCGGCTTGCAAATGGCACACTATGAAACGACTTACGGCACTGTTTTTAGAAAAGATGGAGAAAGCTATTCGCCTGATTTTGCAGCCATTGCAAGAGGTTATGGGATGAAGGGGATCAAAATTACGGCGGCTTCTGAATTCAAAGAAGCTTTGGCTGAAGCAATCGCTTCTCAGGAGCCATGTGTCATTGATGTAGCGATGAAAAATGATCCAGTGCCTACTGATGGACATTGGAACATTAATGATATTTATTCACCAAATACAAAACGTTCACATGTCAGTGTGAACTAAACATGACTAGGGAGGAATCAACAATGAAAATTAAAGTATTAAATCCATTTCAAGACGGTCATCCATTATGGTTAGGTTTAGATCATCCAGAAGAGAAAATGATTCGGAAGGTGTTTCAAACGATCACACCAGATACCGTAGGGTCAGAGCATATGATGGCAGGTCTCACTATTTTTGAGCCGGGCGAAGCAAGCTCAGTACACAATCACCCGGGTTCAGAGGAATTTGATTATGTGATTAAAGGGTCTGGCGAAGTCATTTGCGATGGAGAAAGACAATCATTTAAACAAAATGACTTTATGTTTATTCCAGATGGTGTCTCACATCAGCATGTGAACACAGGTGACGAACCTTTATGGCTGATTTGGCTCTATACACCGCAAGGGCAGCTTCCGAAGGACTAAAAAAACCTTGCACGAGAGAAAGAAGAAAAGGGGCTAAAATAGAAAGCATTTTAGCCCTTTATCAATTGAATGAAAGGGAGTCAAGCAATGAATAAGAATACACCGCTTGAAGGAATCAAAATATTAGATGTTTCTACGATGATTGCTGCACCATACGGCGCGGTGCTTCTAGGGGATTTTGGTGCAGAGGTCATTAAAGTCGAGATTCCTGGAAAAGGGGATACACTGCGGCATGTTGGTCCTTTTGCAGATGGTGAACCTTTGAGATGGTCAGGACTTTCAAGGAATAAGAAATCTCTTACACTCGATTTGCACAAAGAAGAAGCAAAAGACATTTTTAAAAAGCTGGCAGCGCAGGTTGATGTGATCATTGAAAATTTTCGTCCGGGAACACTTGAAAAATGGGACGTTGGGTACGATGTATTAAAAGAAATCAACCCTCGTTTAATTATGATTCGTGTTTCGGGTTATGGGCAAACCGGTCCATTTAAGGACAAGGCGGGATTTGGTACACCTGCGACGGCGTTTAGCGGCTTTACATATATTCAAGGGTTTCCAGATCGGCATCCAGTCAGCCCTTCCTTTTCCCTTACGGATTATATCGCAGGAATCTATGTGGCGTTTGCCACTGTGACAGCGATGTATTACCGTGACACTCATTCAGAAGGAACTGGGCAAATGGTGGATTTGGCTCTCTATGAATCTGTGTTCCGCATGTTAGAGTTTTTGGTTGCTGAATATGACAAGCTAGGGAAGGTGCGTGAGCGTTCACCAGGGTTAAGCGGTCATTCAAGCCCTGCCGGCACCTATGAGACAAAGGATGGGCATTATTTGGTTCTTGTGACAAGTACAGATTCGACCTTTAATCGATTGGCAGAGGCGATGAATCGCTTAGATTTACTAGAGAACGAGAAATTCTCTGTGAATGCAGCCAGGCTGAAGCATAACGATGAAATGGATGCGATCGTCTCGCAGTGGATTGCGTCCAAAACAAGAGATGACGTCCTAGACATTCTAGATACACATGGTGTGCCTGTGAGTCCGATTCTAAGCATTCGGGATATCTTTGAGCATCCGCAATTTAAAGCACGAGAAAATATTGTCGAGGTGCATCACCCGCGACTTGGAAAAGTGAAGGTGCCTGGAATCATTCCGAAGTTTGAAAAAACCCCCGGTAGTATCCGCCATATTGCGCCTGATTTAGGTGAACATAATTATGACATTTTAACGAAAATGCTTGGCTTCACAGAAGAAGAGTGTAAACAGTTAGAAGAAAAAGGGGTCATTTAAGACACTCAACCGATCCGCACGCTGCGGAAACAAAGGAGGATGGTTATGAAAGTGCATTCAGAACTGAAGGGGAACGACTTGCGGCCTGCTTATGCGAAACCAACAAAAGCTCGTTTCGGCATCTTGATTCTGTTGTTTTTTATTACCGCTATTAACTATATTGATCGAGCCAGTGTATCCATTGTTGCACCTGCGATTCAGTCTTCATTGCAATTAAACCCTGCCTTATTAGGCCTCATCTTTTCAGCATTTAGCTGGACGTATACAGCCATGCAGATCCCTGGCGGCTTTATTCTTGATAAGTTTGGATCAAAGGTAACGTATGGAATATCACTTGTGACTTGGTCTATTTTCACCGGTTTACAGGCGTTTGCGAACAGCTTTGCCTTCTTATTTGGCTGCCGCTTGTTTATCGGAATTACAGAATCTCCCGCATTTCCTGCGAATAACCGCATTGTGACCACATGGTTTCCAAGGCGGGAACGCGCATTTGCAACAGGGGTTTATACCGCTGGAGAGTATGTGGGGCTTGCATTTGCGACACCTCTTCTTTTTTGGATCATGACAACTTTCGATTGGAGAACCGTCTTTATCACTGCTGGTGCGCTCGGTATTATATTTGCTTTCTTTTGGTACAAGTATTATCACGAACCGAAAGAGCATCCAAAGATCAATGAAGATGAGTTAGAATTGATCCGTCAAGGCGAAGGGCTGACAGTGGCATCACAGGAGAAACTGAAATGGGCAGACTTTGCCGCACTTTTAAAATATCGTAAATTGATTGGACTCTATATTGGTCAATTTTCTGTTGCGTCTACCCTCTTTTTCTTTTTAACATGGTTTCCGACCTATTTAGCAGAGGCGAAAAATATGGCCTTTCTCAAAGTGGGTTTTGCGGCATCCCTGCCATACATCGCTGCATTCTTTGGGGTGCTATTTGGAGGCTATGTGTCTGACTGGTTGCTTAAAAAGGGTGTATCGGTCAATGTAGCGAGAAAGCTGCCGGTTGTGGTCGGCTTGCTTCTGACAAGTACCATTGTTTTAGCGAATTTTACAACGAATATTCCGCTTGTGCTGACCATTTTATCCATCGCTTCCTTTGCGCAAGGACTGTCTAATATCTCCTGGACCATGCTGTCTGAGGTGGCACCACGAGAAATGGTCGGTCTGGCTGGCGGCGTATTCAACTTTTTTGCTAACTTATCCGGCATCATCACCCCGCTGATTATCGGATTCATTGTATCGGCGACAGGCTCTTACAACGGCGGTATTTTATTCGTCAGCCTAGTGGCATTAGGCGGAGCGTTGTCGTATATCTTTATTGTAGGTAAGATTGAACGGATTCAATTAAAATAATAGAGAGAACTCATTGGGTTCTCTTTCAGCGTGTAGACAAACCCTCGCATTCGGTGTCAGTCCTGCGCGCTGGTGCTCACGAATGTCAAATTCGCTCCGCGCCGGTACTCGTCCTTCCTAGACTGTAAAGGTTTTCTATCACACTGAAAAAAAGACAAAGGGCTAAAATCAAGTTCATTTTAGCCCTTTGTCAACAATCTTAAAAGAGAACTCATTGGGTTCTCTTTTTCTATGAATAAAAGATGACGGTGATGATCGTTGCACATGCGATACCCATGCTGACATAAAAACCAGCAAACCAGATATTCCATCGAGTGATTCGGTAAGGGTTGACCTTCATCAAATCGGCTAATAGGGAGACAGATACATTATATGGGCTAAACATGACCGTTGAGGTTCCGGCGATAATGAGCATGATGGCGATGGGAAGGGCAGGCAATTCATGAATGACAGGTGCCATCAAGCTCACTAATAGAGCAAGCGAAACGAGCGGGTGAAAACCGCAAAGAGCGGTGATGAGAAAATACAGCCCGATGACCCCATAAACCCAAATGGCATGATCTGATATACTGACGATAAATGCTTGAATCGGCTGCAAGCTGTTTGTGACAAGCAGCATATCGACAAAGAAGCCCGCGCTTAAAAATAGACACATATAATTGGAGAGCTGGCGGGTCCGTTCTTTCCAATGGGGAATAGAGACGGCTACATATTGTTTTCGTTTTTTGATGATAGACGAGAATAATAGAGCGAAAGGAATAATCGTCAGCACAACAGCGAACAGATAACCTTTCCCAATCCAAGCGTCAACAAGCGAAACGACTGTCATAAAACTGAGCAGCATGAAAGCAAGCTGAATGGTTTTTCTCTTGATGCGATGAGGGTTGGAGTGAGCTTCTGCCGGCTGGATGATATGCGGCAATCGTTTGCTTTGACGAGAAAACAGCAACCAATCCGTCAACAGCACAAGCACCATTAAACAAAACGTAACGGGTGCAATCTGATAATATTTCAATTTGGTTGCATCAATGGTGACACTCACCAGTACTTCGACAGGACTCCAGCTAAGACATAGCGCATATGACCTTAAAAGATTGCGCGTATAAAGGTGCTGTTTGACTTGTTCCTGAAGGGCGTTCAGCGATGGTTTCAAGGATGTATATAATAAGGGAATCGTTGCGATATTTAAAAACATGCCAAGAACATGAGTGACAAATGAACTCTTGCGATAAAGCTGATTTGTACTCGTTGTATGTAAAGTAAGCAGTTTATTTAATTGAGTATCGAAATGTCCAACATGTATGAGAGAATGAATAAATGGCAACATGAAAAATAAAGAAAGCAAGCCTAGCATGGAATGAAAATGAAGAAAAAGCGTATGCAAAGGCTGTTCTGACCAGAAAAATAACACCAATCCAATCAAGAGAAACATAGCACCCGTTTTCAAATAAAGCCCACTTGCCTTCTTAAAGGAAATGGTGAGCGAAGCAGTCGCCAGCAGACCAACCAAATAGGAGAGAATGGGAGCAGGGAATAGTTGATGAACGATGTATAAGCTAATAAGAAGTGTGAAAAGTAGCAGGTAGATCATGATATCTCCTCCATCAAAACATCTATCGGTTTTATTCCGTACAGTGGAATTTGTTTTCTTTTAATGGAACATTTAAAATGGATTATAGCAAAATTGGTCAATCATGTCGATAAGAAATCAAAGGGGAAAAGGAGAAAGTGAACATGGCTGATAAAAAGTCAAAAGAAGAATCAGGATTGCGTACCGTTCAGCGCGCTTTGGATATTCTTTCTTGCTTTAGCGAAGAACGTCAAGAGCTGACGCTAACGGACATATCAAAAGAGATGAACTTAGCAATGTCTACCACAACGAGACTGCTTAAGGCACTTGAAATGAATCATTTTGTAGAAAAGAACCAAGAGACAATGAAGTACCGGCTCGGTCAAAGACTTTATCTTCTCGGTTATATTGCTGGGAAGTCCATCAAATTGAGGGAACTGGCAAAACCGCTCATGTACACACTTCGTGATGAAACGAAGGAAACCGTCAACCTGTATGTGCTCGATCACAAAAGCAGGGTATGTATTGAACAAGCCGAAGGGCTGCAATCGATTCGGCATCTTGTGAAAATAGGTGAGAAGCTGCCGTTATACGCTGGTGCTGGTGGAAAGGTGCTGCTTGCTTTCCAAAGCGAAGAGTTTCAACAGCAAGTTTTTGCATCTGAGGCTGATCACATGACGATGGAGCAATGGCAAAAAGAATGTCGTCATATTCTTGAAACGCATACCGCTTGCAGTATTGATGAACGGGAAGTCGGATCGGCGGCAGTGGCGGCACCGATCTTTAACATTCATGGGGAGGTGCAGGCATGTTTATCCATATCTGGACCGACCCAACGATTTACTGAAGATGTCATCCCTCAATTGCAGCAAAAAGTGAAAGAGCATGCCGAGAAGCTCTCCGAACAGCTCGGTTACGTCGTCAAACACAATTTTTAAGAATGCCTATCTTTTCTCAGTCCATTTATCATATAATAGAAACATTATGTAGCATTCCTTGTCGTAAGGAGGACGTGTCACGAACATGAAAAACAATAGAGAGATTCCTGTGAGACAGCGAAATATTGTCCTCATTGGCTTTATGGGCGTTGGGAAAACAACCATTGGGCAGCTCGTTGCCAAAAAGTTATATAGAGATTTTATTGATGTTGATCAGGAGATTGAGAAAAAGTACAACATGACGATTCCAGAAATGTTTCAGCAAAAAGGAGAAGCGTTCTTCAGACAGGCTGAAAAGGACTATATCGTCGATTTATGTGAACATACTCAGCTAAAGATCGTGTCTCTTGGAGGCGGTGCGTTTAAACAGGAAGAAATCAAACGATCTTGCTTAAAGCATTGTACGGTTCTTTTCCTTGACCTATCTTGGGAGAATTGGAAACAGCGGCTGGATATTTTAATTGAAAACCGTCCTGTTCTTCATAACCGCACGCTTGACGAGATGAAAGAGCTGTTTGAAGAGCGCCGGGAAATTTATTCCCTTCATAACTCAAGAGTGGAAACAGATCATCTAGAAGCTGAAGAAGTCGCCAATTATATTGTCGACACACTCAAGCTTGGCTGGGATCTATATTCGAAATAAAAAAGTCTATCCTAAGGGGTAGACTTTTTCTATTAGATCAGGAGTAGTCAAAGAAATGACAGTCTAAGTTGGATGATGGATGAAAAAAAGAAGAAAAGATGTTTTTTCCTTCGTCACTATATCAAAATGTATGCATCCTTTGTGTGGTGTGTCTAGCCGTTTGAAAAAAGTGGTGATCAGACTACAACTAGGTCAAGATGATGAGGTTTTTTGATTGATATGGGAAACGAAATATATCTCTCATTTTCTTTTTTTGAAAAAATAAAATAGTATCTAAATTCTAATAATCGTTTTTTGAATTATTATAATTTTTAAAAATCTGGTTGACACCTTCGGTTAGATCATTCTATGATTATTAACGTAAACGCTTACCGTAAACGTTTACTATAACGGATGGGGAGGAATTTGTTGATGAAAAATAAAGAAAAATGGAGCGGTGTATTCCCGGCAGTCTTAATTCCTTTTAAAGATGACTATTCAATTGATGAACCTGCTTTTCGTAAGCTTGTTCGCTGGGTGGCGGAGCACGAAGGGATTAATGGGATCGTTGTCAATGGACATACTGGCGAGATTATGACTTTGCTGCCACATGAACGAGCTGAAGCTGTGCGTATTGCAGCCGACGAATTAAAGGGAGAAATTCCTGTCATTTCTGGGGTTTCTGCTGAAGGGACAATTGAAGCGATCCAGCATGCAAAAGCAGTGGAGGAAGCTGGTGGAGAAGGTATTCTTCTTATGCCGCCACATTCATGGCTGAGATTCGGTATGCAGCCTGAGTCACCTGTCCAATTCTTTAAAGATGTTGCAGAAGCAATTGACATTTCAATCATCGTCCATCAGTATCCAACATGGACAAAAACCTCTTATACAACCAGTCAATTATTAGAAATGTCGGAGATTCCAAACGTTGTCTCATTTAAAATCGGTCAAAGAGACATGGCGCAATATGAAGTCGATGTGCGCGCACTGAAAAAGCATGCACCAGATGTATCGTTGCTCACATGTCACGATGAATATTTATTGCCAACATTAGTTCAAGGAATTGATGGGGCGCTTGTAGGTTTCGGCTGTTTTGTACCAGATTTGATTGCTGAGCTTGTGAAATGTGTGGAAGAACAAGACCTTGTAGCGGCTAATAAAGTGTACGATAGAATCTTTGAATTAAAGCATGCTGTGTATAAAATGGATGAACCTTCCTCTACCTCTCATCTGCGAATGAAGGAAGCGATGTTCCAGCGAGGTTTGATCAGCAGTTCGCTTGCGAGGAAGCCAGTATTACCTTTAACTCAAAAGGAAAAAGAAGAGATTCGTCAGGGCCTTCAAAGTGTTGGTTTACTTAAGGAAAACGTTAGTAAATAACAGACCATTGATTTCATGATGAAGGTGAGTCAGGTTATAATAGAGTATAAAACAACAGACTCCCGGAGGTATGAAATGTGTCAGTAAGTATTAAAGATGTCGCATTGAAAGCTGGAGTATCTATCGCCTCTGTTTCCCGAGTATTAAGTGGCAAACCAGGAGTAGGTGCTCAAACGGCTGAAAGAATTAAACAAGTGATTGATGAATTAGGCTATCGTCCTAATTTAGGAGCTAGAGGGCTCGTTAAAAGAAAGACTGGCAATATTGCTGTCGTGGTTCCGCGTGGTTCATATATTTTGAATAATCCATTTTTTTCGACGATTTTAGATGGGATAGCGAAGGAATTAGATGAGACTGAATTCAATATGTTGATGTCATTTACATCTGTACAGCAGCAGCGATTACTTGAAACGCAGGCTGTAGATGGTGCCATTTTATTTTCTCCAAGAAATGAAGAATTGAGCATGGATTGGTTAAAAAGTTTAGCTATTCCCATTATCGTTGTCGGAAGTTACTTAGAGGATTCTCCATTTCCATGTGTCAGGCCTGATGATGAAGAAGGTGTGTGCCAATCTGTCACGTCCTTATTTGATAAAGGTCATCGAACCATTGGACTGGTCAATGGTCCAATGAGTTCGATGCATAGTGTGAGGTATTACAAGGGGTATGAGCGTACACTGAAAAGTTTAGGATTAACAATGAACAAAGAGCTTGTGTTTGAGTTAGATGAATTTGATGGGGGAAAAGTAGTAGAAGTGGTTTCTCAATTTCTCCAAGGAAACCAGCACATGACTGGAGTTGTTTGCTCTTCAGATTTTTTGGCGATAGGGGTCATGAAAGCGGCAGATATCGCAAATGTGTCAATACCTCATGATTTGTCTGTCGTTGGTGCTGATGATGTGCCCATTGCAAGTTTTCTAACCCCTTCTTTATCTTCTGTTCATGTTGATTTAGTTGGAATGGGAAGAAAAGCGGTTTCTTTACTAACGCAGTTATTAGAAGGAGAACAGTTAGAGAAGATGGAACATATCTTCCCGATGTACTATGTAGATCGTGGCACCACGGGAACGCCAAAAAAGAAATGATAGATGCTGAAAACTCATATGATCGCTTTAGAATGTCTCTTCATTTAAAATGTAAGCGATTTCTTTTGTGCTCATCAGCATGTACTTTTGCATCATTTCCTCTATTAAGGAGGAGATATCATGACGTTAGAACTCAGCGGAAATTCAAATTCTCATGATGAGCAAGTTGTTGATAGAGCTTCACAACTATTGACTAGGATGGAAAGTGTACCTTTTTCGAGATGGCATTTAAAACCTCGTATCATTATGGGATCTGCTACCTTTTTTGATGCTTTTGATGCGCTATCTTTAGCGTTTGTTCTCCCAGTTCTCATCGGCATGTGGAATTTATCACCTGCTCAAATTGGTCTTCTTATTGGGTCTGGTTATATCGGACAAGCGATTGGTGCTATTTTCTTTGGATGGTTAGCAGAAAGACGTGGCCGTGTATTTAGTGCAAAGTGGACTGTATTTCTCATGTCTATTATGAGTATCGCATGTGTATTTTCAGGTAACTTTATGGCCCTTTTTATTTTTCGTTTTATACAGGGGATTGGAGTAGGAGGAGAAGTGCCAGTAGCGGCCTCATATATCAATGAGTTGTCCCGGGCCCAAGGCAGAGGGAGATTTTTTATGCTCTATGAGATGATTTTTCCATTAGGATTAATGATCTCAGCTCAAATTGGTGCATTTGTTGTACCTAGTTTTGGGTGGAAATGGATGTTCTTGATTGGTGGAATTGGCGGTTTAATCGTCTTTGTCTTCTTTTTCATGTTGCGTGAATCTCCAAGATGGCTTATTTCAAAAGGCAGGTTAGATGAAGCCGAAAGAATCATTGAAGAGATTGAAGCTAGTACGGACAAACGAATGCCTGTTGCAAAGCAAGTGTCCAGCAGCACTGAAAAAGGCGACTGGAAAGAGCTCTTTTCTACTTTTTATCGTAAAAGAACATTGATCGTATGGGGACTATGGTTTTCTGCCTACTTTGTATCGAATGGATTAAATAACTGGTTACCGAGTCTTTATAATACGGTTTACAATTTGCCAGTTGGAGATTCATTAAGGGCAGCCTCTCTCACAAATATTTTACAGACCATAGGGGTATTCGCTTGTGCATTTTTGATCGATAAAGTAGGACGGAAGCGCTGGGCAACCATTGCATTTATCGTAACAGGTGCTTTATTAACGGCTTTATGGATCAGCGGAGCAAATTCTCCAGAAAGCGTTATTTATTTAGGGTCCGCTGCCTACGGAATGATGGGGACCATTACAGTTCTTCTCTATTTATATACACCTGAAATCTATCCAACCCGTATGAGGGTAATTGGTACGGCATTTGCTACAGCGTGGCTTAGGCTGGCCTCAGCGATCGCTCCTATTATGATAGGTTTTATTTTAGAGGTGAGAGGTGTTTCAACTATTTTTATTCTTTTTGCAAGTGTGACTGTAGTGGGAGCAATTCTTGCTTTTAAAATGATCGAAACGCGAGAGAAAGTATTAGAAGATATTGCACCGTAAGTGATGCATGCAGTGAAGAACTTATTCTAAAGAGGGTAGGTTCTTTTTTTATTCAGAGGATTTACGTACACTTTTGAAAAAGCCTAACCTACCTCAGTTCAATTATCTTATAATAGAAACATTATCAGTACTCCTTGTCATAAACATGAAAAGTAATATCTATCAGATAGTGTAAATGTATATTCATAATATAAAAGTCTACCGGCTAGGGTAGACTTTTTCGATCAGTTTAATGTTTGATCCCTTGAAGTAGTGCGGCTTTTAGGCAAAAGGATATTGGCTGACGATGTTCGTCGAATTGCAGTTGAAACAGCTGTTTCGTTTCATCGTCTGCAGCATGAAGGTGGGCAACGATTTCCTTTTGAACATTTTCTGGTGTACGTCCTCGTATAATCCAGTCCTGATAATAAATATGCAGATCCCAGTAACGGATATCTTCTTTCGTCAGATGGTTGTCAGCGAAAAGCTCTTTCCATTCTGATAACGAGCTTTCTCGCACATGGGATGGATCTCTCAGTCTATTTAAATGATTAATAAAGTCATCCTGTGCTTGGTTTTCAGGTGCATAATGATCGACAAGTAGAAATTTGCCGCCTTTCTTTAAGACTCGGCTGATTTCAGACATGGCTGCCGGGAGATGTGGGAAGTGATGAGCAGCAAATCGGCATGTGACGAGATCAAATGATGCATCAGAAAAGGGCAATGCGTCTGCGGATGCCTGCTCAAACGTAATGTGGTTCAGCTGGCGCTCATCCGCAAGTGCTGTAGCAACCTCGATCATTTTGTGTGTGACATCAATCCCGATTCCTTTAGAGATGACGTCTGAAAAGGAAAAAACGGTATGACCTGCCGCGCAGCCGATATCAAGTAGATGCTCATCGCCCTTTGCCTTCGCCGCCGTTTTCATCCATTCAAGTTCTTTTCCAGCTGAAAAGATGGGTGAATCTCGGTAGTTCTCTGCATTTTGTGAGAATTGTTTCTCGGCTTTTGAATATGGATTCATTCCTTTACCCCCTTTTTGTTGTTTCTTTATCGTAGGGTTCTTCCCGTGATTTGTCTAAGACATAAAAGATATGATATGAATAGTTAAAACCTATGAGGTGAGAGAAGTGGATATACGAATGATGGAATATGTCATGGAAGTGTACCGGCAGCAAAGCTTTACAAAAGCAGCGGAAAAACTTCACATTGCACAGCCCTCGTTAAGTCAGCAAATTAAAAAACTTGAGGAGGAATTAGATACTCCTCTGTTTATTCGGAAGTATGGACAAGTCACTCCTACACCTCAAGGAAACCGATTGATCAAAAGAGCAGAGACCATTTTGAAGGAACGAGATGATTTGTTACGTGAGATGGGGGAAGCTGCTTATGAGGTAGGGAAAGAACTGAAGATCGGTGCGCCAGCTGTCACAGGGGGATATGTCCTGCCAAGTTTATTAAAAACCTATTGTCAAACGTATCCGCACGTTCACGTTCATTTGATAGAAGAATCGCCTCGTGAGCTAGAAAGACGTTTACTCGCTGGGAAACTGGATCTGGCGATTCTTTCTCTGCCTGTCGAGCATGAATCATTGAAAACAAAACAAATGCTGACAGAGCCGCTTCTCCTCGCCATTCCGCAAACGGCTCAACCGTGGTTGACGGATGAACTCAATGAAATCATCAATCAAGCGGATCAAGAAGGGTCTGTCCCGTTTCACCTTCTGGAAAACGCCCCATTTATTATGCTGAAAGAGGGATATGGCTTTCGGCAAGTGGTCATGGAACTGTGCCGTCATCATGGCTTTCGGCCGAGGATTGCATTTGAAACAAGTCATATTCAAACAGCTCAGGCATTGGTTGAAAATGAGCTAGGTGTGACGGTGGTGCCGAAAATGGTGGCACAAGAGGAAAGGAAAGAAGTCACTTATTTACACATTGATTCATGCCCAACCCGCACACTTGTGTTTGCATATGTGGAAGAAAGATATTTAACGAAAGCCGCTCAAGCCTTCATGGACCTTCAACAGAATCAAGGAAAAGCTTAAACAAACGTTTAATTAAACGTAAAAAGCAGGGGAGTCCCCTGCTTTCTAATATAAATCCAGCCGCTGATCTGTCATGACGGGGATTTGTTGTCTCACTTCATCTACGAGCTGAAGATCAATGTTTGCATAATAAATGTCTTCTTCATCATTTGTCTCAAGTAGAATGCGTCCGAGCGGGTCAATCACCATGGAGTGACCAGGGAATTCAGTGTCTCTGCTTGTGCCCGTCCGGTTCACCGCAATCACAAATGACTGATTCTCAATGGCTCTTGCGATGAGCAGACTGCGCCAATGGTCCACTCTTGCTGACGGCCATTGAGCGGTATTAACAAGCACCTTCGCCCCTTTGTTCACGAGCGTCCTAGAAAGCTGAGGGAAGCGGAGGTCATAGCAGATCATGGTGCCAATCTTGACATCTTCATCATAGTTAAATAAAC
The DNA here is from genome assembly GCF_051172515.1 of Bacillus sp. G402. NCBI lineage: Bacteria > Bacillati > Bacillota > Bacilli > Caryophanales > Bacillaceae > Bacillus > Bacillus sp. G402. The sequence continues at coordinate 244,403 of NZ_JBPIZC010000003.1, read as the reverse complement.
CAAGCTGATGACCGGCGGTTAAATAGTTGTGTTCATCCATTAAGCGGAATAAATGAATTTTATCATAATCTAACAAAAGCTCACCTTGACGGTTAAAGACATACATTGTATTGGTGATGTTTTCATCTTCTGTCCTCTTATTTAAAACACTGCCTGCGATGAGATACACTTGGTGCTTGCGGGCAAAGGAAGAGAAGAGTTGTTTTGTTCGCTCGCCATCTGCATCGGCAAGCTCATCCGCTTGTTCCAGCGCATAGCCGGTATTCCACATTTCAGGTAGAATAATCAAATCAGGCTGTTGGCGGATGGCTTCTTCTAAACATTCTTCTGCTTTCTGAAAGTTTACATCAGGTTCTCCTATTTGTACGTCCATTTGAATCAGGGCGATGTTCATGTCGGTCTGCCTCCTTTATTCGTTTCATGCAATGAATGGTTCGGGTGATATTGCCTGAAGCATCTAGTCTTCAAGCCAGTTTCTTTATCATAAAGCTTTCCGCCATCTTTGCCAATAGAAATGTCAGAAGGTTTTGTTAAATGACTTTCTCAATCAAGAAATGAGTGGTATGATACTCATAACTAATAAAACAAAGGGGAATAGTATGATATGCAATTGTTCGATTTATCACTAGAAGAGCTAAAAAAATATAAACCAAAGAAAACAGCACGTCCTGATTTCTCAGACTTTTGGAAGAAATCGCTCGAAGAACTGCGCCAAGTGGAGGCAGAGCCAACACTTGAATCTTATGACTATCCAGTGAAAGGCGTCAAGGTGTACCGCCTGACGTATCAAAGCTTTGGACATTCTAAAATTGAAGGCTTTTATGCTGTGCCTGATCAAACTGGTCCGCATCCAGCGCTCGTTCGTTTTCATGGCTATAATGCCAGCTATGACGACGGCATTCATGACATCGTCAACTGGGCGCTGCACGGCTATGCAACATTTGGTATGCTCGTCCGTGGTCAAGGTGGCAGTGAAGACACATCAGTGACGCCAGGCGGGCATGCATTAGGATGGATGACAAAAGGCATTTTATCGAAGGATACGTACTATTATCGAGGCGTTTATCTAGATGCTGTTCGTGCACTTGAAGTCATTCAGTCTTTCCCCGAAGTAGATGAACATCGTATCGGCGTGATCGGTGGAAGTCAGGGGGGGGCGTTAGCGATTGCGGCCGCAGCCCTTTCAGACATTCCAAAAGTCGTTGTGGCAGACTATCCTTACTTATCAAATTTTGAGCGTGCAGTTGATGTTGCCTTGGAGCAGCCTTATTTAGAAATCAATTCATACTTTCGCAGAAACAGTGATCCAGAAGCGGAAGAAAAGGTATTTGAGACATTAAGTTACTTTGATTTAATCAATTTAGCCGGCTGGGTGAAACAGCCAACATTGATGGCGATCGGTCTGATTGATCAAGTGACACCGCCATCCACCGTGTTTGCGGCATACAATCATTTAGAAACAGATAAAGAGCTGAAAGTGTACCGATATTTTGGGCACGAGTTTATTCCTGCTTTTCAAACAGAGAAGCTGTCCTTTTTACAAAAGCATTTGCTTCTATCAACATAAGAGCATGACAAAGAGCTAAAATGACATTCATTTTAGCTCTTTGTCTTTTTCAGCTATTGGAGCGATCAGCTTAATAACTAGTGTTCTGTCTTGTTTTTTCATCAGGCACTAATGCTGTAACGATCAGGGCAAGGGCTGTGATGATGTGAAGGATGAATCCGAGAATCGGAATCCATGCAAGGCAGGATGTAACAATCCCAATGATACTTCCAATCATTGGTCCCTGGTCTCGCTTCGATAAGACGAGTGTGATAATATGCAGAATAAGCATGACCATGAGCGGTGAATAGCCATTGCTGATAACGAATAGACCTCCGATCACAGGGATAGCAAGGCAAGCTTCAAAAATCCCAGTGATCCATTTCATAATGCGAGATATAGACATCAGATCCAACTCCTTTTTCATATATGTCTTATTCGTATTTTCCCAAAAGGTGAAGAAGTCATGCAGAATTCTATAGAAAGAGTTGATGGACACTTGAGAGAGAGAATTAAGGAAGAGCTGAAAATCATTGAAAAAACGTATGACATCAAGATTTGTCTCGCCGTTGAATCGGGCAGCAGGGCATGGGGATTTCCTTCAACTGACAGTGATTATGATGTTCGCTTTTTATACGTTCCCCGGAAAGAATGGTACTGGGCGATGGAAGAGCATCGTGATGTCATTGAACGGCCAATTGATGACATGCTTGATATCAGCGGCTGGGAGCTGCGAAAGGCGTTGCGTTTATTCAATAAATCGAATCCATCCATTATGGAATGGCTGTCTTCTGACATCATTTATGCTGAATCCTTCTCTCTAGCCAAGCGGCTGAGAGAATTAAAGGATCGAGCGTTTTACCCTGCAGCATTGATGTATCATTACCTCAATATGGCGAAACGGAATGAGAGCCGGCATTTACGAGGAGAGCAGGTGCGAATCAAGAAGTATTTCTATGTGCTTCGTCCGCTGCTTGCCTGTCAGTGGATTGAACGTTACCGGACGGTTCCACCCATGGACTTTCATGAATTACTCAAGGAGCTAGTGGAGGAATTCCCGCTGTTAGCAGAAATTCACGAACTGCTCAAACGTAAAATGGACGGAGAAGAAATGGATGTAGAGAACCGTCTCGCTCATGTCCATCCATTTATTGATCAAGAGCTGGTGCGTTTTGATGAATTGGTGAAAAGCTACAATCAGCCGAAAGACAATCTGATGCAAGAATTAAATGAGCTTTTGCAGTCTACCCTTTATGAGGTGTGGGCGTAGGAGGGGAGAGTCAGCCGGATAGAGGCAGACTCTTTTTTTATCTCTTATTGTGATAAAACCACAAAAAAAGTCAGAATTTTTGTCATCTTCAAATATTGTAGCGGACAGCTCATGAGCCTTACAATAAAGACATAGCTTACAAAGAGTGGGAGGTGCCCTTTATGGAGTCGGTCACAAGAAATTTCTTCTTGTTTTTGTCAAAGAGCAGTCTCTTGAACCATATTGCTCGTAATTGGGGAAGTGCTGTTGCATCAAAGAAAATCATCGGTGGGAAGGATTTTGAGAGCGCTATCCCTGTCATCAAACGATTAAATGATCAAGGTATGGCCGTAACGGTCGATCACCTCGGTGAGTTTGTCACAAAGGCAGAGATTGCAAATGAGCGGACGAATGAGTGTATTCAAACCATTCAGCGAATTGCAGAGGCGGGACTCAATTCCCACGTATCACTTAAAATGACATCGCTTGGCTTAGATATTGACGATGATCTCGTGTATCGCAATATGAAAAGCATTTTAGATACGGCAGAGAAACACCGTATTATGGTGACAATTGATATGGAGGATGAACAGCGCTGTCAAAAAACGCTGGACATTTTTAAAGAAATGAAATCTCAATATGAGTATGTCAGTACGGTTTTGCAGGCGTATTTGTACAGAACAGAACAAGATCTTGATGACCTAAATGAGTTGCAGCCATTTTTAAGACTTGTAAAGGGTGCCTATAAGGAATCCGCCGAAGTGGCGTATCCAAACAAAAAAGACGTCGATCAGAATTACAAGAAGCTGATCGAAAAGCAGTTACTCTCAGGGAATTATACAGCCATTGCGACACATGACGATCAAATGATCGAATTTACGAAACATATTGTGAAAAAACACAATATACAGACAGATCAGTTCGAATTTCAAATGCTGTATGGCATGAGATCAGAAACGCAGCAAGCACTCGTGAAGGAAGGCTATCAAATGAGGGTCTACACCCCGTATGGACGAGAGTGGTATGGCTACTACATGAGACGTCTTGCAGAACGACCGGCAAATATTGCATTTGCTTTAAAAGGGATGACGAGAAAATAATTTGAAACGGGAGCGTGACAAAGATGACAACACCTTACAAGCATGAACCATTCACGGATTTTAGCCAGGAAGAAAATCGCCAAGCGTTTGAACAAGCATTAGCCAAAGTAACAGAATCACTTGGGCAAACTTATCCGCTTGTGATTAATGGAGAAAGAATCGAAACAACAGACAAGATTGTCTCGATCAATCCGGCGAAGAAGGAAGAAGTCGTGGGTACCGTATCAAAAGCTGGGAAAGAAGAGGCAGAGCAAGCGATTCAAGCTGCAGCAAAAGCGTTTGAAACATGGCGCTACACGTCTCCAGAAGAAAGAGCAGGCGTCTTATTCCGCGCTGCGGCAAGCATTCGCCGTAAAAAGCATGAGTATTCAGCTCTTCTCGTTAAAGAAGCAGGGAAGCCTTGGAATGAAGCGGATGCAGATACAGCAGAAGCCATTGACTTCCTAGAGTATTATGCCCGTCAAATGCTAGAGCTTGCGAAAGGCAAACCGGTGAACAGCCGCGAAGGGGAACGCAATCAATATGTGTACACACCAACTGGCGTGACGCTTGTCATTCCACCATGGAACTTCTTGTTTGCGATCATGGCAGGAACAACCGTTGCACCAATCGTCACAGGGAATACAGTCGTATTAAAGCCAGCAAGTGCGACGCCTGTCATTGCTGCCCGCTTTGTAGAAGAACTGGAGCAAGCAGGTCTTCCGAAAGGTGTTGTCAACTTCGTGCCAGGTAGCGGAGCAGAAGTAGGAGATTACTTAGTAGATCATCCGAAAACAAGCCTTATTACATTCACTGGATCAAGAGAAGTGGGCACACGTATTTTTGAACGTGCGGCAAAAGTACAGCCAGGACAACAGCATTTAAAGCGTGTCATTGCTGAAATGGGCGGTAAAGATACAGTCGTTGTAGATGAAGATGCAGATGTCGAATTAGCCGCTAACGCCATTTTCACATCAGCCTTCGGATTCTCAGGTCAAAAATGTTCGGCTGGATCTCGGGCAGTCGTCCACGAGAAACTGTATGACCAAGTCGTTGAGCGAGTGAAAGAAATCACAGAAACGAAAACAACAGCGAATCCGTTATCAGCTGATGTGTACATGGGACCTGTCATTGATCAAGCTTCCTTTGACAAGATCACGGAATATATCGAAATTGGCAAGCAAGAAGGCCGTCTAGTCACTGGCGGAACAAGTGATGATTCAGAAGGGTACTTCATTCATCCAACCGTGTTTGCAGATCTAGAGCCAACATCTCGTCTAATGCAAGAAGAAATCTTTGGACCTGTCCTAGCTTTCTCAAAAGTCTCAAGCTTTGATGAGGCGCTTGAAGTAGCCAACAACACAGAATACGGGTTAACCGGTGCGGTCATTACAAATAATCGTGATCACATCAACCGTGCGAAGCAGGAGTTCCATGTCGGGAACCTTTACTTTAACCGTAACTGTACGGGAGCGATTGTGGGTTACCACCCATTTGGCGGCTTTAAAATGTCAGGAACTGATTCAAAAGCAGGCGGTCCAGATTACCTTGCTCTGCACATGCAGGCCAAAACGATCAGCGAAATGTTTTAATATGGAAAAGCATGAACTCGTGCAGGCGAGTTCATGCTTTTTTTACCTGTCTACGACTTGTTTCTATACAAATATGACTGGAAAGAAGTATGATAAATGTATCACTTATTCAGGGAGCAATCGGGATGGAAGAGATATTAGAAAAGCTTCATACATTTTTTGATGTCGATAAATTAATTGCATTTATTAGTGGTTATTTAAAGAAACCAGTCATTTTAGAAAGTACTGAATGTCAGCTGCTTGCTTATAATTCTTACAGCATCCAGCAGTTCGACCCAGTCAATCAGCAAACCATTTTCTCAAAGGAATGTCCGGGAGCTGTGGTGGATTGGTTAAAAAAAACAGGGGTCATTGAGCAGCTATATACAGATTCAAATCCTTTTTATGTGAATGGTCATGAGGAGCTCGGGTTTAATCGACGAGTAGCTGTAAGCGCCAAGCACAAACAAGAGGTTGTCGGCTTTATTTGGGTGCAGGACATTGAAGATTCTCTCTCTCAAGAGGAGCTGCAATTTTTACACGAGGCATCGTTTCAAGTTGGAAAAGTCATTTATAAAAATAAGAAACAGTTGGAGAAAAAGGAAGGCAAGATTGAAGAGTTCTTCAAAAAGGTCATGGATGATCATTTTTATACAGAAGAAGAGCTAAAATGGGAAGCTGAGAATTTAAGCATTCCACTGCCAGCTGTCTTTACTGTGATGGTTGTTCATGCCGCCGATAACAAAAGTGAGACGGCAGAAGATGTGAAGGATGTGATTAGAACCTATTTACAGCTAGAAGACAAGGTCAATCATGTCTACTCTGTGCAAGCAGACATCGTCGTGATATTAGGCAGTTTGTCAGATCGACACTCACCAAAAGCGACCGCTGCGGATGTCGTCGCCCATCTTCAATCGAAAACGCATACACACCCATCTCCTTTATATATTGGGATGGGAAGAGAATATCGAGATGTCATGAAAATGAGCACAAGTCGATTTGAAGCGATAGAAGTCGTGAAAGCAGTGAAGATTGTCGGGGGGCAGGAATTGATTCCATACGATTACGAGCATTTGGGGGTCTTCCGGTTCTTAGACTCGATTTACAGTCACCAAAAAAAGAAAAACGACTTCAATCCAGATTTGTTGCGCCTAAAGGAAAAAGACCGTGACAGTCAAACATCATTTTTAAAAACCTTAGAGGTCTACTTATTGAATAATTGCAAGCTAAAACCAGCTGCAGAGCAGTTATTTATTCATCAAAATACACTAAACTATCGAATGAAACAAATTTTTGAAATGACGTCTATAGATTTAAGTCATTTTAGCCAGCGATGTGAGTTATTTATTGAATTGATGCTGATGAAAAAAGATCAATAGGCGTGGACTCCGCAGGTGCAAAGGCTGACCTGCGGATTTTCATGCGAGATGATAAAATGGCATACAATTGCCTTATTTCGTTGTATGATAGATAAAGATTTTATAAGGAAAGCGAAAGGAGGGCCACCTTTGGGATCAGTCACCTTGGCCATTTTGATTTTCATCATGACCCTCGTCCTTGTCATTTGGCAGCCAGGACGTTTAACCATTGGATGGTCAGCGTGCGGGGGAGCGATTCTTGCTCTTGCTTTTGGGGTCGTTCATTTGGGCGATGTATGGGAAGTTACCCAAATTGTCTGGAACGCCACCTTTGCATTTATTGGAATTATCATCATTTCATTGATTTTAGATGAGATTGGTTTTTTTGAATGGGCGGCACTTCATATGGCAAAAGCCGCAAGAGGGAACGGGGTCCGCATGTTTATTTATTTAACATTGCTCGGCGCTGTGGTAGCAGCTTTTTTTGCCAACGATGGAGCAGCACTTATCTTAACCCCAATCGTTTTATCTGTGGTCAGAGCGCTGAAGCTGGATGAGCGTATGATCCTGCCATTTGTCATGGCAAGCGGCTTTATTGCAGATACGACGTCTTTGCCATTTGTCATTAGTAACTTGGTCAATATCGTATCAGCCGATTATTTTCATATTGGCTTTCTTGAATATACAGCAAACATGTTCGTCCCAAACCTTGTATCGCTTGGCGCTAGTATGCTTGTGCTGTATGTGTTTTATCGGAAACTCATCCCGAAAACGTACGATGTTTCGCAGGCGAAGGAACCAGCTTCGGCCATTCGTGATCTGCGCATGTTCCGGTTATCTTGGTATGTGTTAGGGTGCTTGCTTGTTGGATATTTTGCTGGGGAATTGGCAGGCATTCCGGTGTCAATCATTGTAGGAGGCATTGCCATTGCTTTCTTATGGCTGGCGAAACGGAGTCCACAAGTGGCGACAAAACGAGTCGTCAAAGAAGCACCGTGGTCGATTGTTTTTTTCTCTATCGGCATGTATGTCGTGGTGTATGGGCTGAAAAATGTCGGCCTGACAGAAATTTTAGCGGCGTGGATTGAACAGGGGGCGTCACACGGTTTACTTGCGGGAACGATGTTTATGGGGGTTCTGGCAGCAGTGCTATCTTCTGTCATGAACAACCTCCCAACCGTTTTAATTGATGCGATTGCCATCGGTCACACAGATACAGCAGGTGTGATGAGAGATGCACTGATTTATGCCAACGTCATCGGCTCAAACCTTGGTCCGAAAATGACCCCAATCGGTTCATTGGCGACATTGCTGTGGCTTCATGTCTTGAAGAAAAAAGGTGTGCATATTTCTTGGGGGGCATACATGAAAGCTGGAATCATTCTAACCATACCGACGCTGATCATCACGTTATTGGGGTTGTATGTGTGGTTATGGTTGATACATTAAAAAGCAGATCCCATGGATCTCAGTGCGTAGGCAAATCCTCGCATTCTTTGTCAGTCCTGCGCGCTGGTGCTCACGAATGTCAAATTCGCTCTGTGCCAGTACTCGTCCTTCCTAGACTGCAAAGGTTTTCTATCACGCTGAAAAGGAAACAAAGGGCTAAAATCAAGTTCATTTTAGCCCTTTGTCAACAATCTGAGCAGATCCCATGGATCTGCTTTTTGTTGTTAAAGATATTTTGCATAGCGTTTTTCCAAAAAGTCTTGGAGCAATGAGACCACACTGCATATGCCCCAGTAAATCAAGGCAACCAATATATACATGGTCATATAATCGAATTCTCGTCCACCCACAATTTTTGCTTGCTGGAAGAGTTCGGGCACAGTAATCATTGCCGCTAGTGAGGAAGCTTTGATTAAATCAAGCATGACGTTGGTCAGGGGCGGCAGTGCAATGCGCACGGATTGAGGCAAAATGACACCGCGCATCGTTTGCCAATAACTGAGACCAAGTGATTTGGCGGCTTCCACTTGACCACTTGGAACAGAGGAGAGAGCCGCCCGGTTAATTTCGGCAATGTATGCAGCACTATTGAAGCTGAATCCAATAATAGCAGCAGTGACAGCTGTAAATTCAATGCCGATGTAAGGGAATCCGAAATAAAGGATAAACAAAATGACCAGAATGGGAACCCCACGCATGAATGAAATATACAGCCGTGCAGGCAACCGAAGGAACCACGTATTTGCCATTCTAGCAAGGGCAATAAAAAAGCCAAGAATCGTACCAAAAAACATGCTCACAAAAGAAATGAGCAGCGTCAGCCAGATGCCTTTCATCACAAACGGAAATGACGCTTTTGCCAGTGCAGGATTAAAGATATATTCTAAATGAATATCTCCCACGGCTGCGGCTCCTTATTTAGAAATGTCGACATCTTCGACATCAACATCAATTTTCTTTGAGACGTCAGCATGATTAAAGAATTTCTCTGAAATCTTTTTCATGGTTCCATCTTTTTTCATCTCTTTTAATACACGATTTAATTCTTTTTGAAGCTCTGTATTGTCTTTTTTCATCACAAACCCTTGTTCATTCGGCATGTACTTTAAGTCTGGATGGATCGTAATATTTAGCTTAGGGAATGCAGCAAGCGCCAGTGTTTGCAAGTAGTAGTCATTTAAAATGACATCTGTACGGCCGTTTGCGACATCCTTTAAATATTGCTCGTTTGTGGCATTATCATAGATGACTTCTTTTGCACCATACTTACGGGCAACATCCATATAAATGGTCGTTGCAGCACCTGCTGCTTTCTTTCCTTTTAAATCCTTTAGCGTTTTAATACCTGACAGATCATCTTTTCTGACGATAGCGGTTCCGTATGAGTATTTATAAGGTGTTGAAAAGGCGAACTTATCTTTCCTGTCATCTGTGATGTCGATATCGTTTGCAGCGGCATCCACCTGACCTGAATTAATGGCACTGAGCATACCGTCATAACCCATTTCTTTAAATTCTACTTTTACGTCAAGGCGCTTAAATGCTTCTTTGACGACTTCCACTTCATATCCAGTCAATTGATCCTTGCCGTTCGATGTATCATGGTAAGACGTAGGATACAAGGTGCCTGAAGTAGCGACCACGATTTTCCCTTTCTTTTGAATCTGATCCCACTTTGATTCTCCAGACTGAGATGAGCCTGATTGATTGCAAGCAGACATAACAAGCATGAGAGCAGACACAACAAGCAGCACCCATATAGGTTTTCTATGATAAAAACGACTCATTTAAGAATCCTCCTCTATTTTTTATACAAAACAAAACATAGCACGCTTTTTCAGTTAGGACAACGTTTTCAGATGAAAAGCGAAAAAGTAAGAATATTATGTGCAATTTGATGGGGTGAATAATGTATAAAAAAGGAAAGAGTGCGCAAATTAAAATCGAATAAAGGAGGGAACGACAGAGATGAAAAAAACAAGTGGTTTGATCATACTAACGATGGTGCTATTATTTGGTTTTCAGATGAATACGGCTCATGGAGAAACACCCCAAATGGAAAAGCGCCCCGTCACGCATCAAGTAAAATTAACGACAGAGCAACAAAAACAAATTGAAGTACTTGAACAGCAAATTTTGTCTAAACGAAAAGAAGTGATCGAAAAATACGTTCAGTATGGTGTGTTAACGAAGGAACAAGGCACGCACATCACAAAACGAATGGATGAACATTACAATCACTTAAAAAATAACGGGTTTGTTCCATTACTAAAAAAACCACAGCACCATCGACCATAAGTTTAAGAAAACCGGCAGCAAGGTGCCGGTTTTTATTGTTTATGTGTTAAAAGGTCAGCGTCTCACCATCTTGAGGGACAAAAATGGCCTGATCTGCATGATTCTCTTGAATGTAAGATTTTAATGCGGCTCTTGTTAATAAACAATGATTCACGGCTTCAAGGTGACAGGCGATGATTTGAGCTTGTGGTTGAGTATGGTGAATGTCTACAATCTCTTCCTTTGTCATCGTAATTGGATCTCCCTCTAAAAATTGGGCAGCCCCACTATTGACCACAATAATATCTGGCTGGCATGTATTCACAACCTCTTTCGGCTCATCACACCAAATGGTATCTCCTGCAATATAAAGAGTAGGCTCATCAGGATGAGAGAAAACAAAACCGCTCACTTGTCCCATCCGTTTAGCGGTTTCTCCTGTCCCGTGCTGCCCGCCAGTTCGTTTGATATGAACACCGCAAATTTCCATTTCATCTTCAAAGCATGTAACATGCTGAAATCCAGCTTCTTTTACTTCCGTGCGATCTTTCTCTGATTGAGTATAGATCGGCAAAGTTTGCGCTAACCTCTTTTTTGCCTCGTCGTCAAAGTGATCTACATGTAAATGAGTGAGCAGGACAGCATCAGGCTGTAATATCTTGTCCAAATCAATGTTTGCAGGCAGCTCAACAATTGGATTGTTTACATGTTGATTGGCAGTATGCGGGAACGGTGGATAGGTTCCTTTTGCTGCTAAAAAGGGATCGATTAAAAATGTTGACGGACCATATTGAAGGTATAAAGTAGCATTACGAATGAGTGTTATTTTCATTAGAAGGCCTCCTTTTTTTCTTATTAAGTTTACAGTATATTAAAAGAGCCTCATGTGACAGAGGATCATTAAAGTCTTTCAGCGGAACGACTTGATTTTTGAAAGAGGTGAGCTAATGCTAGACAAAACAGATATGGATATATTAAAAGAACTCTCAAAGAATAGCCGATTGACGATGAAAGCACTTGGTGAAAAAGTCCATTTAACCGGTCAAGCTGCTAAAAATAGAGTTTTAAAGCTTGAAGAAAAGGGGATTATTGAAGCCTATACCATTTCAATTAACTGGCGGACACAGCAGAACATCCAAACATTTTTGCAGCTCTTTACCCGAAGTTATGATCATGAACCGCTTTTATCGTTTCTCCATCAAAAGGAAGAAATCAAAAACCTGTTTAAAATAAGTGGAGAGGGCTGTTATATGGCTGAAGGACATTTCTCCAGTCATGATGAGCTTGATCAATTTTTAACGGAGCTAACAAAGCATGCAAATTATAAATTGTCTATCGCTGTGAAACGTCTCACTCATCAAGAATAGATGAGGCGCAGGAGGAAATAACCGATGAAAAGATTAATTGAACATCAGGCTGAACCGATCACAAAGGAAAGAATCAAAGCGGATTTGGTTCAACTTGGTGTAAGGAAGGGCATGATCTTATGTGTCCACTCATCCTTGTCATCTATTGGCTGGGTGAATGGAGGAGCTATAGCCGTTATCCAAGCTATGATGGATATTTTAACAGATGAAGGAACACTGATTATGCCGGCACAAACATTAGAGCTGTCTGATCCTGCTGATTGGATCAATCCGCCTGTTCCTTATTCTTGGTGGAAACCGATCAAAGACACGATGCCTGCATTTGATCCGGCGTACACAGCTCCAACAGCAATGGGAAAGGTAGCGGAGACCTTTTGGAAATACCCAGGCGTAGAAAGAAGCAATCATCCTCATTTCTCATTCACCGCCTGGGGGAAAAGGAAACATGAAGTGTTGAACCACCATGCGCTTCCTTATGGTTTAGGAGAAAATTCACCTCTTGGACGTATGTACGATCTTGATGCAAAAGTGTTGCTAATTGGCACGTCATTCGAAAGTGTGACAGCTTTTCACTTAGCTGAATATCGAATCTCACAGCAAGACCTCATGACACGAGGGGCCCCCATTTTAGAGAATGGTTGGAGGGTGTGGAAAGAGTATCAAGATATCATCACAAGAGAAGAACTATTTGAACAGATTGGTCGTGATTTTTTACAATCAGGATGTCGTTATAACCACAGTCGAATCGGGCTAGCCAATTCGTATTTAATGCCGATGAGAGAATCAGTCGATTTTGCAGAAAAATGGCTTGAACAGTACGACCAGGCGTGATCTAAGCAGTCTGAAAATCAAAATAATAGAGATCTTGATCAGGGTGCTCAGATATATAGCAGGTGAGCTGATAGTCTCCTTTTGGAATGGAGAAAGACAGTATCTGTGCCATGACGCTTGTTAGATAAACATGATCACTTGAATGAGTAAATGGCACTGTGATGACTCTATCAACGGATGATGGAGGCTCATGGCTGTTTAATGTCACGATAATAGAAGCCTTTCCGTTATTGATGCCTTCAAAAGAAATACCTCGATCCCCAGTTGCGAATCCTTGAAGAATATCGTCATCTGTCCAATCAATCACAGGTGGCGTCGCGCTTCCAGTGTATACGGTGATTTGGTGATAGGAGATAGATAGGGGATACATTTGATTTAAATCATTCATATAGATTAACTCCTTTATTCATAAAATTTGTCCAGCTGGCGATCATGTTGAAAAGTGAATGTTTGAAAGTTTGAAAGTATGATAATTGAAGAGAATGTTAGGCAGCAAGACGATTGTCGCCGTCTTGCGCTACTGTTTGAGGGATCTAGATGTGAAATTGTGAAACCATTTCTTTTAGGTCTCCTGCTAAATGGGCAAGAGCCTCTGATGAAGCTGTTACTTCTTCCATTGCTGCAAATTGTTCTTCTGTTAAACCTGCTACTTGTTGTGAATGTTCACTCGTCAGTTTAACGCCTTCTGTGATAGAGGCAAAGGTCTGCTTCGCATCATTTGTATAAGCTGCGATTTTTTGGGATGCATCTGATAAATGTTGAATGCCATCTGCCATTTCCTTCATTGACTGCTGAATGTCAATAAATGATTCCTCTGTATGAGATATAAGAACAGCCCCTTGAGCCGCTTCCTCTCGTACTCGTTTAATGGCACTCGTCGAATGATTCATCTCTTTTTGTATTTCGGAAATGAGATGTGAAATCATGTTGGATGAGGTTTGCGATTCTTCTGCGAGCTTCCTCACTTCGTCTGCCACAACGGCAAAACCTTTTCCATGTTCACCTGCGCGTGCTGCCTCAATGGCCGCATTAAGAGCAAGTAGATTTGTTTGGTTAGCGATATCTGTAATCACTTTGGAAATCTGATCGATCTCGGCTGAACGTGTTTCTAGCGCTTGAATTGCTGTACCGTTCTCTTCAATTGATTTTGCAATTGATGTCATTTGTGAATTGACTTCACCGATATTTTGTACACCTTTTTGGGCCATTTCTTGTGCGGACTGGCTTCTTGTTGCCATTTGTCCCGCATTTTCAGTGATGTTTACCAGCTCGTTAGATACTTGTCTCATCGTGTGCTCACTAGCTGTCATTTGGGCTGATTGCTGTTCAGACGATTGAGCGACTTCTTGAATGGTATGGGTAATTTTTTCTGATGCTGCACTCGTTTCTTCTGCGCTAGCTGACAGCTCCTCAGAAGAAGTGGCTACTAATTCCGATGTTTTGATCACATTTAAAATGGTTTGATTTAATTTCTCACGCATCTTATTAAAGTGACCTGCCAGCTCAGAAAGTTCATCGCCTGTGTGATCTGTCACGTTGATGGTTAAATTTCCTTCGCCTGCACTCTTAATAGCAGATGCCATATGTTTGAGACGTGTCTGAATCCGCTTTGTGAAAATAGAAATAATGATAACAGAAACAATTAAACTTAACAGTAGAACCGTGACAAATTGAATAAAGAAAGACTGAAGCATTTGTGAAATCATGCTTTGATTTGCACCGGTATAGAAAATACCAATCGTTTCCCCTGTATCATTTTTGATGGGCATATAAGCCGTTTGGTAATCTTTCCCCGCAACATTGGCTGTTCCGTAATAATTCTCGCCTTTATCCAAAACGGCGGCCTTTACTTCAGGTGAGACTTCGGTTCCTACAGCTCGTTTCCCGTTTAACATGACATTTGTGGCAACACGGGTATTTCCTTGGAAAATCGTGATTGTATCACCAGTATATTCGGCTAATTGATCAACCAATGTGTCATGGTTATTGATTTGAGTATTTCCTTTGTAAAGCTTGCCATCTTTTATCTGCCACGAGCCAGCAACCTTTTCAGTTAGGTAAGCGTATCCTAGCTTTAGATCGCCTTTTGCTTTTTCGGTGGCCATTTGCTTAATGTTCTCTGTCATTTCGCGGTTCACTACATAACCAACCACTGCTGAAAATACGATGAGGACACTTAAAAAGATCAGCATTATTTTGGCGCCAAGCCTCAGTTTTCCTTTTTTCTTCATGCTTTTTACTCCTTTAGGTATAAGGTAGGGTATCCCTCCTTAAAGATTATCGGCATGAAAAAAATGTTTGATATACGTGAATGCACTTACACAGAAATTTTTGTTATGAAAAAAGGAAAGTTAGTGCTACTCGATAATAAATTGGATTCTTGTGCCATCAGGATCATCTGATAATTGATGACTTACCCAAGAGCCTGCCCCCCTATTATCCGAAGGACGTACATATTTGACAGAAGCCCCTGCTCCACCTTCTTTACACATCGCCATTGGCCATTCATCACGATCATAACCACGCTTTGTTGGAACGCCATGAAGTGATTTGTCTCTTTGCTCATCACTATTTTTTCGATCAATGGTGCAAATGGAAGAATGACCTTCGTCAATAGCTTCTTCTATGTGCTTCGCGGTTTCTGGATATCGATCTGATGGAAAGTGAATGGTTTTGTCATAAGAAGAGTTTGTCGTCTCTTGTTTATGTTGCCCTAGTTGGACATAGCCTGTCGCTATACCAATGACAATCAATAAAAGCAAGAGAATGGTTTTAAGAAGTTTCATAGATGCTAGCTCTCTTTCTCTTTAGCGTATTTTGTAAACAGAAGTATAGCAGAATTACTTACCAATTTCTCCTCGTTTTGAAAAAACGTCTTTTAAAGTTCGAAAAACGTTTTTTACCTGTTTATGATCTTTTCCTCGTTGTACAAACTCATAAAAATTTAATTTTGCTGCTCAAAAAACATATATGCTGATGCAAAATGGCTTTATGATTGGTTTTTAGGCTAATTTCAAGATTTTAACACACAGAAATTTCAAAAAAATAAAATTGACTAGACCGATATGCTTTAATAATATGGAGTCAAATATCAAAAAATGTCGTAATTTATCAAAATATGATTCCAATTACATTGCAGGAGGGAAGTACAAATGGCGGATGTCTCTTATCGGCTCGGAATAGACATAGGTGGAACATTTACTGATTTATCGCTGATGAATGAAGCGACAGGGGAGCTGACTGAACTCAAGACACCTACAGTGACAGATGACCCAGCTCAAGGAATTATCAATGGGCTGAAACTTCTAAAAGAAAGAGGTGTCGATTTATCCAAAATACAATATCTCGTACACGGGATGACAATCGGTCTTAATACATTATTGCAGAGAAAGGGAGCAGATTTAGCCCTTTTTGTAACGGAAGGTTTTCAAGACATTTTGTCATTACAGCGTTTACGTCTACCCATTCCTTATGACTTCAATTCTCAATTGCCAGAACCATTGATACCACGAAAACATGTATATCCAATCTCTGAAAGGCTCATACACGATGGTTCGATCAAAAAACCTCTCCAACTGCAGCAATTAGATGATGCTGTCCAGCAGGTCATCTCTAAAAAACTAGCAGGCATTGTCATTTCTTTTTTACATAGCTATCAAAATCCAGTTCATGAATTACAGGCAAAAGCCTATATTCATCATCATTACCCACAGTTAGAAGTCCTGACGTCTACTGAATTATGGCCACAAATGAGAGAATATGAGCGGACAGTGATGTCTGTTGTCAATTTGTACATTCAACCAAAGGTAAAACAATATTTACAAACATTGAAAAGCCGCTTGAAAGAAGAAGGTGTACCAATTTCTCCATACATTACCCAATCAAATGGTGGTTTAATGGATGCAGAAAGCGCAGCCACTTCACCCGTTAAAACACTTTTTTCTGGCCCGGCAGCTGGTGTAATTGGTGCAGCAAGAATTGCAACATCTGCAAATGAACCCAATTTAATTACGTTTGATGTTGGTGGCACAAGTGCAGATATCTCAATCATTCAAAATGGGCAGCCTACAATGGCTCAATCGAATCAGCTTTCAGGATTTCCGATCATTCTTCCATCTGTTGCAATGTATTCGATAGGGGCTGGCGGAGGTTCTGTCGCATGGCTTGATCAAGGCGGGCTTCTTAAAGCAGGACCGGAATCAGTTGGCTCGCAGCCTGGACCTGCTTCGTATGGAAAGGGAAAAAAGGCTGCTTTAACCGATGCATTTCTCATATGCGGTTACCTCAATCAAGATCGGTTTGCCGGAGGACATTTACAATTGCAGCGGTCTGCAGCGGAAATAGCCTTTCAGCCAATTGCTGATCAGCTTCATAAAACGGTCGAACAGGCGGCTGACCAGTTGATTCAAGTGGCTGTTGCCAATATGTACACAGAACTAAGCAATGTCATGGAGCAGCAAGGGTTTGATCCTAGAGATTTTAGTTTGCTAGCATTTGGCGGGGCAGGGCCTGTTGTCGCGAATTTCCTTGCGAGAGAAATTCATGCGAAAAATGTGGTCGTCCCTCCAAGTCCAGGGACATTATGTGCGCTAGGTGCACTTACAGCCGATTTTATCCATGATGCTGTGTTGTCTAAGAAAATATGCTTACAAGACTATACGATGGACGAATTAAAACAAGATTATGAAATGCTTTCTCGCAAAGCAACGGATTGGTTCAGCCAGCAAAACATTCAACATATCAAACAAACGTCCATTTTGTTATTAGCAGATGCCCGCTATCAAGGACAGGCATTTGAGATTGAATTGCCATTATCGGTGGATTGGCTAAAGCAGGAACAAGACGTCTATCATCTGATTGAAGCTTTCCACAGCCTGCATGAGCGTCAATATGGCCATAGAGATGATCAGGCGAACATTGAATTTACTCATTTGCGAGTTCGGGTTATAGGTGAAACGCCTCCACTGCCTTTCTCTCCTGTTGATGAGAGCAGCGGACAGCCTTTAATACCACAATCATACAGACGAATCTTTATAGAAGAAAAAGAGTACGAAGCATCTGTTTACAATCGGAGTACTTTGTCATTAGGTGCTGTTGTGAATGGACCTGCCATCATTGAGCAAGATGATACGACAACATTGATTTTGCCAAACTGGGCAGGCAGCATAGACCATTCAGGAAACTTGGTGATTTCAAGGGAGGCGGCTTTACATGGGAACTGATCCAGCAAAGCTTGAGATGATGAGGAGTTATTTTAATGCGATTGCATCAGGCATGGGACATGTCATTGAGCGGACATCCTTTACAACATTCGTAAAAGAATCGGCGGATTTTGCCACAGCATTAGCCACGCCTTCTGGAGATTTCTTTGTTTACCCAAAAACAGTCGGTGTCACGATCTTTTTAGGGCTGAGTCTCAGAAAAGCGATTGAAGAAAGCGGACCGATGCAGCCGGGTGACATTATCATCACAAATGATCCTTATACGACAGACGGTTTAGCGACTCATTTGCCAGATGTTCATATCATCAAGCCCATTTTTATAGAAGATGAAATTGTCAGCTATGCCTGGTCTTTTGTTCATGTAAGTGATGTGGGCGGTCTTGTCCCTTCAAGTATTTCTCCAACTGCAACAGATGTTCATCAAGAAGGATTAAGAATTCCACCAGTGAAAATCTATGAAGGTGGAAAAGAGAATCAGGTTGTTCGTACCTTTTTAAGAGCTAATAGCCGGGCGAGTCATTTAAATGATGGCGATATTAATGCGATGATTGCCGCTGTTAATACAGCAGAAATCAGACTAAAAGAAATGATCGAGAAATTTGGAAAAAACGAAGTGAAGCAAGGAATGATTGATCTACTGAAGCAAGCAGAGGATCGCGCCGGAAAAGTAATTGAAGCCATCCCTGATGGAACGAGTGAATTCGCTGATTACTTGGATGATGATATGATTTCGGACGTGCCGATCCGATTAAAGATTAAGCTGACGGTCAAAGGGAAACAGCTGACACTGGACTTCTCTGAGTGTGACCCGCAAGTTAAGACAGCTTTTAATCTTGTCACCAATGGTCAAAAGCACTCCTTCTTATATCAAGGATTGATTAATTACATCATTAGTAAAGATCCTTTTATTCCGATTAATGGTGGGATTACATATCCGATAGACGTGATTTCACCTAAAGGAACGCTTGTCCATCCAGAATATCCGGCTTCTGTCGGTATTCGGCATTCCATTACAATGAGACTGTATAATGTCGTGCTAGGTGCTATTGGTAAGCTGTTGCCTGAAGCAGTGCCGGCGGCAGGTGCAGGTCAATCCGCTATCGTCGTTCTCTCTGTTCCTGATGATCAAACAGGAGGCAGAAAAATGTCTGTGGTCGAACCGTTAGGCGGAGGCGGCGGTGCTCAAAAAGGGACTGATGGAGTCGATGGAATTGATCATTCGTCAGGCTTTTTAAAAAATACACCCATTGAGAGCTTGGAACAGCATATTGATATTCATGTACACCGATATGAACTGCTGCCGAACACAGGTGGAGCAGGGGAACATAGAGGGGGACATGCGATTGGCTTGGAATTTGAAATGATCAAGCCAGAATCGATGGTGACGGCACGAGGAATGGAACGAATGAAGTTTCAACCTTGGGGGTTAATGGGTGGCCGAGCAGGAGCAATTGGTGAGGTGAAATTGACCAAACCAAATGGGGAGACACAAAACCAGCCGAAAATTGATGTTATGCGTCTTGAAAAAGGCGATATTGTTCAATTGATTTCACCAAGTGGAGGAGGATGGGGGAATCCATTTGCTAGAACGAAAGAAAAAGTTCTTCATGAAGTGGAAGCAGGGCTATTAAGTGAAGAAAGAGCACTTCAGCAATATGGCGTCAAAGTCTATCGAGACCATAATGAATGGAAAATTGATGACGAACAGACGAGCAGGCTTCGTGAAAAGATGAATGATGCTGATGCTGTCGCTTGGGATTTTGGAGAGCAAAGAGCAGCTTATGAGAAAGTGTGGACGGACGAAGCCAGCAGTGAGCTTGCTGTGCAGCTTCGTTCATACCCAGCAAATGAGCGTACGCACTATAAACATGCGGTTCATTCTCATTTTAGTCATAGACAGGAACCGTTAACAAAGATGGATATTATTCAAGCACTTCGTCAGTTGAATCAACAAAAAGGGGGAAATGAATCATGAAAAGAAGAGTAATCGCCATATTTGCAGGTGTCCTATCCGTCATGTTACTGCTGTCTGCATGCGGTGGAAATGGGCAGGACCAAAGTAAACAGCAGCAGACTGTGATCGTTGGTGTCTACGGAGGAGATTGGGAAAAGAATATTAAGCCAATCCTCGAAAAGTTTGAAAAGGATACAGGCATTAAAGTACAAACGGTCTCTGGGGCAGATTCTGAATGGTTTACAAAATTAAAAGCATCTAATGGTAAAAATCCACCGTATGATTTGCTTATTTTACAGCCTGATACGATTCAAAGAGGTATTGCGGCAAACGTTCTTGCGCCTATTGATGAAGATCAAGCACCAAATGTGAAAAAGCTTTATCGTTCTGTTCAAAAGAAACTCACTGTTGATGGAAAACAATATGCAGCAGGCTTTAGTATGGGACAGCTTGGAATTGCTTATAGAAAAGATCTTGTCAAACAGGAGCCAAACAGCTGGACAGATTTATGGAGCGATCAGCTGAAAGGGAAAGTGGCGATTTCTTCCCCAACTTATTCAGCAGGCTTACAATTTTTCTCTGCACTTGTCCATGCTCAAGGAGGGACAGAATCAAATCCTAAGGATATTGATAAAGCATTTAAAAGCCTCGCACAATTAAAAGGGCGTGTAGCTGCTTTTCCTGATAACCCAGGGTCTATTCAAACGCTGTTAGAACGTGGTGACGTGACGGCAGTTCCATATTGGGATGGCCGAGCATTTGCACTTGAAGAAGAAGGGATGGATATTGGATTCTCATATCCGAAAGAAGGCGCTGTGGCAGCAGTTGCGAGCTGGGCGCTAACAAAGGGAAGTCAGCATGAGGAAGCGGCTTATAAGCTATTAAACTACCTTAGCGGGAAAGAAGCTCAAGAAGCCTTCTCAGAAAAATCTTACTATGGCATGTCGAATTCTGATGTGAAATACGGAGACAAAATTAAGGGAAAAGTGAAGGTTGGCGAAAATTATTATAGCAAGCTGACTTGGGTAGATTACGAAACAGCGACTTCAGAGCTCGGTCAATGGACAAATCGATGGAATGAAGTACTAGGCGGAGGAAAATAGGTGATCGCATGAGTGGAATCAATTTAGAACATATCAGCCAGCATTTTGGCGAGCAGATTGCTCTTGATGATGTCAGTCTTACGGTAAAAGAGGGAGAGTTTTTCTCCCTTCTTGGCCCTAGTGGCTGCGGAAAATCAACTTTACTCAATATCATTGGTGGTTTTTTAGAACCGACAAAAGGAGTCGTCTATATTGGTGATCAGGATGTGACGACTTTACCTCCTTATCAAAGGAAAACGGGGATGGTCTTTCAAAGCTATGCACTTTTCCCACATCTCACCGTATTTGATAATGTTGCATATGGGTTGAAGGTTCAAAAGAAAAAGAAGGCGGAAATCAAGCAAAAGGTGATGGAGAGCTTGTCTCTTGTTCAATTAGAGTCATTTGCCAAACGTATGCCGCACCAATTAAGTGGAGGTCAGCAGCAACGGGTCGCCATTGCACGGGCACTTGCTATCCAGCCGGCTGTTCTCCTTCTGGATGAACCACTCAGTAACCTAGATGCAAAGCTAAGAAAAAATATGCAGACGGAGCTGCGAAATATTCAACGGAATGTCGGAATTACGACTATTCTTGTGACGCATGATCAGGAGGAAGCCCTAAGTCTTTCTGACCGAATTGGGATATTAGGTGAGGGGAAAATTCAGCAGATTGGGACACCTTTAGAAGTATATCGTCAGCCAAATAATCGTTTTGTTGCTGAATTTATCGGACAGGTCAATCTATTTGAAGCGGAGTATGATGAAGTTACTTCCACATACACTGTTCCACATTTCATTCAATCAAACGGGAAGCAAGTTCAGCTAAAAGCTACCGCATTTAAAGAGAAGAGCGAGAAGCATTTACTCATGCTGCGTCCTGAGAGAATCAAGTTGTCTTCTGGCGGGGAGGAAGTTCAGCCAAATCATGTCACAGGCGTGTTGGCAGATGTCAGTTATATTGGGCACTCTTTACGTTTGGTCGTTGGGCTTAATCAAGGTGAAATCATTGTCCATGCATCAGACGCAGCGTTTCCCGAGCTGCCTCAAGTTGGAGAAATTGTGCATATTCATTGGCAGCCTGAAGATATTGTGTTTTTAGATTCGAAGGTGCATGCGTGATGAGAATCAAAAAAAAGAATCAGCGCTTTCATTGGTTTATGCTGCTGCCAGCTTGTTTGTTTCTAGTTGTATTCCTTCTTGCTCCGCTTGTGATGATGTTTGTCCTCAGTTTTCGTGATGTGGATTCGATGATGAATACGTTACAATCCTATAGTTTGTCTCAATATTTACATGTCTTTACGACAGATGCATATGTGAAAGCAATTGGAAGTACTGTGTGGGTGGCCTTACAGACAACGGTGATTTGTTTATTGATGGCATATCCAGCAGCTTATGTGCTAGTGAAAGCACCTCACCCAAGGTTGCGGGCTTTTTTCTATATCTTACTTGTATCGCCGCTTTTGACGAGTGTCGTCATTCGGACATTTGCATGGATCGTGCTTCTTTCGCAAAATGGCTTGATCAATGGCATGCTGATCGATTTACATCTGATTGAGAAACCGCTATCGATGCTGTGGAATATGAATGCGGTCATTATTGCTTATGTTCAAGTGATGCTGCCTTTTGCAGTGCTGCCTATTGCAACGAGCTTAACTGATATGGACCGTCACTTAAGACCGGCTTCTATGAGTCTTGGTGCTGGTCGTATTCGGACATTTTTTCATGTGACCTTGCCGCTTACGATTCCAGGCATGATCACCGGAGCAATTATTGTCTTCTCACTTGCAGCAGGAAGTTATATTACTCCTCTATTAGTCGGCGGACGGATGCAGCCGCTCTTGCCACTGTCCATTTATCAGCAGGTCATGCAGGTGTATAATTTGCCTCTTGCCGCTGCGATGTCCTTTACTTTATTGATTTGTGTGCTAGCGGTCGTCAGTCTATTAAGCTATCTATTGAAGCGTTGGGAGGCGAGGATGCATGCGTAAAAAATCAATAAGTGACCGTTTGCTTTCGGTTCTGATATGGACCGCAGGCTCACTCGTTTATCTCTTTTTAACCGTACCTGTTCTTGTCATTGTTCTTTCTGCTTTTAGCCCGAATGCCTTTCCTGAATTCCCGCCGACTTCGTTTTCCGTTCGCTGGTTTCATGAGGTCGTGTCGAATCCAGAATGGATGGAATCTTTGCGTATCAGCGTGATTCTGTTATTGATTGTGACGCCGCTTACTGTTCTTTTAGGAACGATGGCTTCTTATGCTTTAGCAAGGCTTTCCTTTAAGGGAAAGGAAGCTGTTCAAGCCTTTATTTTGTCACCTCTTATGATTCCTCAGGTGGTATTAGGGATTGCGATGCTGTATTTGTTTACGGCTATGGGTTTTACAGGGTCTTTGTGGGCATTAGTCATTGGGCATGTCATCATTGGTTTTCCTTATGTGGTACGAACCGTGGGTGTCAGTGTTTCAAATCTTGATCCACGTCTTGAGCTAGCTTCCATGAATCTTGGTGCAGGGCCCATACGTACTTTCTTTCGTGTGACACTGCCCTTGATCAAGCCTGGCATTATCGCAGGTGGGGTGTTTTCTGCTGTGACATCATTTGGTGAAATCTCGATTAGTTTGTTCGTTTCTTCACCTCAAACCATTACGATTCCCGTGAGGACGTTTAATTACATTGAGCAAACTTTTGATCCGAGTGTCAATGCGATATCTGTCATATTTATTATCATTTCTATCATTGCGTTGCTCATTATTGAGAAAACGATTGGTCTGTCTAAGGTGATGTAAATATAATGAAGAAACAAGGAGCTGTCATTTGAAATGACAGCTCTTTTTGTATTGTTTTTTATGGTAAAAATATTCAAAGTTTTATGGAATGTAGTTCTTAAGGTTTAAGAAAATGCGAGGCGTGATAGGAGACCTCTCTCCTACATTTTCGGTCATATTTGCAAAATTTAAGGAAAAACATGAAATTTTTGCGGTAATTGGTCATTTATTTTCGGTGGAACGCAACTATTATTAGTTATTTTCGGTAAATATCGTAAATTATGATGTGATCCCTTCGGCATAACGCATGAATCTTTACACCCATTTTTCGGTGAAAAAAACAATAATTTCATATAAAGTGGACGTAAATAGAAAATATCTAAAAGAAAAGAAGAAAAAGGCAAATCTATGGAAACATAGAGACGCAAAGCCATGTCCTAAGGTAAAAGTTTCCTTTTTTTGCTATGGTCGGCAGGTTACCGAATCAAAATGGGAGTCCCTCCGTTTTATTCGGGGTGGGCTCCTTTTCTGTTATTCCGTCTATTTTAATGAAATAGACTTGGTTCTTTTGATATAGAGGGTGCAGGGTATCACAGTTGGTGGAGAAAACATAGAAGAGCGGAGGATGAGAATGAGTACAGTTTATTACCCCTTAACACATGCGCAAAAGCGAGTATTCTACACGGAAAGATTTTATCCAGGCACAAGTATTTCTAATTTGGGTGGGTTTGCCAAGTTAAGATCGGTATCAGGTCTAAATCCTTCTTTGATCGTGGATGTGCTTCAAGCGTACATTCGTGAAACTGATTCTCTTCGTTTAAGGCTAGTGTATCAACATGAGCAGGAGGAGCCCGTTCAATATATCAAGCCATATGAAAAACAGCCGATTCGTTTGGTGAAAGGCTGGAGTGAAAAGGAAGTCAGGGCGTGGGCGAACGAGGAGATTCGTGAGCCGATGGAACTGATTGATCGTTCCTTAATTGAATTTACGGTCTTTCAAATCAGTGATCAAGAGTGCTGGCTGTTCTGTAAAGCGCATCATATTGTGGCTGATGGTATTTCAATTATCTTGATGGGAAACCGAATCATTGATCTATACCATGACATGCTACAGGGGACAGACATCTCTCCAATTGAAGACATTTCCTTCGTTGATCACATCATGAGTGAGCAAACGTATGAATCTTCTAAACGTTTTCAGAAAGACCAAGCTTTTTGGAACGAGCAATTTGCCAATATTCCAGATTTCGCTTCTTTAACACCGCATAAAGGTTACGAGATGAGCTTACATGCGGAGAGATTTTCAGGGGATATTCCAGATGCTTTAAAGGAGAAGCTTCGAGTTTTTTGTGAAGAAGAGAAAGTCAGTATGCTTTCTATGTTTATGTCCGCTGTCTATATTTACTTGCACCGATTTAGCGGCATGGAGGATGTGGTCCTTGGCACTTTTATGGGCAATCGGACAAATGCAAAGGAAAAAAAGATGATTGGGATGTTTGTGTCGACCATTCCGATGCGCGCATCTGTGCAAGGATCCCTCACATTTCTTGATTTCGTGAAGCAAGTCATGGCGGATCAGATGAAGATCTTGCGTCATCAAAAATATCCTTACAATGTGCTCATGAATGATTTAAGGGAAAGAGATGGATTTACAGGACGCCTGTTTGATATTTCTTTAGAGTATCAGGTCATGCAGTGGCAGAAAAAAGAGAATCTTTCGTTCATTACGGAGCCGATTTTTAGTGGAAGCGGAATGAATGATATATCGATTCATGTGAAAGACCGCTGGGATACAGATACATTGACCATTGATTTGGATTACCGTACAGACCTATTTAGTGAAGACGATATGAGTAAGCTGTTTGATCGATTGATCATTTTGCTGGAGGCGGCGGTCTCTCAGCCAGATCAGCTGATTGGGGCTCTCTCTTTACTGCCAGCAGATGAACAAAAGCAACTGCTTCAATTATCTAAGGGAGAAGCATTTGATTTACCAGGAGCGAAACCAGTTCACCACTTATTTGATGAGGTAGCTAAAACGTATTCAGAACGGGCAGCTGTGGTAGCGGAAAATGGAACGTTCACTTATGGAGAGCTGTATCAAAAAGCGGACAAACTGGCACGATTTTTACAGATGAAAGGTGTCTCGCGTGATGTACCAGTTGCCGTTTTAATGGAACGGACGGCAGATGCGATGGCTGCCATTTTTGGGATATTAAAAGCTGGCGGTGCATATGTACCGATCGATCCGGCATTACCTGAGGAACGCATTCAATTTATTGTAGAAGATTCTGGTGCTTCTATCGTTTTAACAGAAGAATCGTTTGTTCAGCGATATTCATCCATTGCGGAAAAAATGATTGTCCAGCAGCATATGGAATTAGAAGATCGTCCGCTGCCTGAGCTGATCGAGCAGACGACATCACAGGATTTGGCTTATCTCATTTATACATCGGGTACGACTGGAAAGCCGAAGGGAGTGATGATCGAGCATCTTCAGCTGCATCATTTGGTTCATGCCCTGCATCACGAAGTGTATGAGGGGGCAAATCAGCTTCAAGTGGCGCTTCTTGCACCATTCCATTTCGATGCATCTGTTAAACAAATCTTTGCTGCTCTTTTATTTGGACATACGCTTCATATTGTGCCAAGAGAAACGACACGAAACGGTGTACAGCTAGCGGCTTATTACAATGAACATCAAATCAAAGCAACAGATGGAACGCCAGCACATGTGCAGCTTTTACTTGCAGCTGATTTGGATGGGCTTGCACTGACTCACATGCTGATTGGGGGAGAAGCACTCCCTGCGAAAGCAGCGCAGGCGCTGATTGAAGCTGTACGTGTCAGCCAGCCCGATTTTGCCTTGTGGAATGTGTATGGTCCGACAGAAACGTGTGTGGATGCGGCGGTTCACCGTCTAGATCTCAGTGAGCTGCAGAAGTCACCAGAACAGCGCTATGTGTCAATTGGAAAGCCACTGGGCCATCACCGGATTTATATTTTAAATGAACATGAACAACTACAGGTGCAGGGAGCTGTGGGAGAACTATGCATTGCGGGAATAGGAGTTGGACGGGGCTATGTGAATCAGCCTGAATTAACGGAGAAGGCATTCAGACCAGATCCATTTTTCCCTGAAGATCGGATGTATCGCACAGGTGATGTAGTGAGATGGCTTCCAGATGGCACAATTGATTATCTTGGAAGAATAGATGACCAAGTAAAAATAAGAGGTTACCGCATCGAAACAGGTGAAATTGAGGCGGTCATGGAGCGGGTAGACGGAGTCGATCAGGCTGTCGTCCTTGTCGTGGATGAACCGGACGGTGGAAAGGCTTTAAGTGCTTACTATCAAGCACGACAAGAATTTCTTTCCGTGGACACCCTGCAAGCCGCTATCAAACATCAGCTGCCAGCTTATATGATGCCGCTTTATTTCAAGCAGCTTGAGGCATTTCCACTGACAGTGAGTGGGAAAGTCGACCGGCGTGCGCTTGCTGCATTAAAAGGAGACAAGGCTGTCAGTGCTGTTTATGTAGCGCCTAGAAACGATGTAGAAACGAAGCTTGTTCGTTTGTGGGAAGACGTTCTTCATCAAGAGAGCATAGGTGTGTACGACTCATTCTTTGACATAGGCGGGCATTCACTCAAAGCGATGAAAGTTCTTACACTCGTTCAGCGGGTTTTTCAAGTGGAGGTCCCTTTATCTGTTTTATTTGAACAGCAAACGATTGCAGCACTTGCTGTTTATATTGAACAAGCGGAAAAGTCTTCACAAGTGGTCATACCGAAAGCACCGACTGCCGCCGATTATCCACTGTCACCAGCGCAGCAGCGTGTTTATATGGTGACTCAGCTGGAGCAAAGCATCGCCTATCATATGCCTGCCGTTGTGAAATTAAGAGGAACGCTGCAACGAGAGAAGTTGGAGGGAGCTTTTGAAAAACTGATTGCACGTCATGATATGCTGCGCACTTCTTTTCATACAGTCAAAGGAGTCCCTCGTCAGCGGGTAGCTTCATCCGTTCCATTTCAAATAGAACAGCTGACAGGCAGTACGATGGAAGAAAACATGCGTCAATTCGTCCGACCTTTTTATCTTGAGCAGGCTCCCCTTTTGCGTGTTGGGCTACAGTCTTTACATGACCAGGAGCATCTTCTCTATTTCGATATGCATCATCTGATTTCAGATGGTCTTTCAATTGATTTGATGCTGCGTGAGCTGTCTGACGCATATGAGGGATTAGTGAAAGCGCCATTGAAGCTTCAATATCAAGATTATGCTGTTTGGCAAGAACAACAGGCAGAGCAAGGCGGTCAAATCGATGAAGCATTCTGGCTGAAAGAATTTTCAGGAGATATCCCTGCTTTGCAGCTGCTAACTGATTATCAGCGTCCGGCTGTCCAGTCTTTCACTGGAGACCGCGTTCTCAGAAACATCGATGAGTCGTTAACAGGCCGTTTGGAGGAGCTTGCAGCGAATCATCATACGACGCTGTATACCGTGTTGCTTTCTGCTTACTATACATTGCTTGCAAAATACACAGGTCAAAAGGAGTTTGTAGTGGGGACGCCAACAGCAGGCCGGGTGCATGCAGATTTGAATGACATGATCGGCATGTTTGTCCAAACACTTGCTTTACGTTCAGAGGTAGATCCGAACGGTTCAATGACGCAGTTGATTGAGCAAGTAAAGGAAAAGACGATGAGGGCGTTTGAGCATCAGCAATATCCATTCGAGCTGCTGCTTGAAAAGCTAAATGTGCAAAGAGATTTTAGCCGCCATCCATTATTTGATACGGTCTTTACTCTAACGCCAGGTCATTCAACAGCCCAGCATATTGGAGAGATGAAAGTCGAAGTCGAGGAAACCAATTTCCATATTGCAAAGTTTGATCTCACACTTCAAGCGATGGAGTCAAGTCATGGTCTTTCCTTTGTTCTCGATTACAGTACGGCGTTATTTAAACGAAGTACTGCCGAGCAGATGCTCAAGCATTATGTTTATCTTCTGGAGCAGATGGTCGAAATGCCGGAGCAAGCGATTCAATCATACCGCTTACTGTCTGAACAAGAAGCAGCGGCTCAATTGAAGATGTGGAACCCGTTACCTACGCCATATCCTGTGGAAGAAACCATTGTGACGCAATTTGAATCGCAAGTACAGCAGCATGGTCATCAGCCTGCTTTGCAATATAAAGATGAGGTTCTTTCTTATCAAGAGCTGAATCGCAGAGTGAACCAGCTGGCTCATTATTTACGTGAACATGGTTTTGAAAATGGGATGACAGCGGCTTTATTCTTTGAACGTTCCAATGAGATGGTGTTGTCGGTTTTAGCTGTGCTAAAGGCTGGCGGTGTCTATGTGCCAATCGATCCTGACTTCCCTGATGAGCGCATCAAGCACTTTTTGACAGATAGTGGTGCACAGTTTGTCCTGACCCATCAGGTGCTGCGTCATCGCTCTGTGCTTACTGCGTTTGAAGGGAAAATCATAGAAACAGAAGATCGAGCCGTTGATCAGCAGTCAGAGAGCAATCCAGTTGTATGTGTTTCGCCTTTGGACTTGGCGAATTTAACCTATACATCTGGTACGACAGGCAAACCTAAAGGGAACATGGTGACGCACCGGAACATTTTGAGAACAGTGAAGCAGTCGAATTATCTCACCATTCATCATGAAGACACGGTGATGAGCATTTCAAACTATGTATTTGATGCATTTATGTTTGATGTGTTTGGCGCTTTATTGAACGGAGCGAAACTCATTGTTTTGCCAAAGGATCACATTTTAAATATGAATGAGCTTTCTGGCGCGATTGAGAAGGAAAAAGTCAGTATTTTAATGATCACGACCGCTCTATTTCACTTACTGATTGATATGAAAAAAGGCAGCCTGAAAAACGTCAGAAAAGTGCTGTTTGGCGGGGAACGTGCTTCTGTGCCGCATGTTGTGGCAGCCCTTGAAACGGTTGGAGAAGACAAACTTATTCATATGTATGGACCTTCTGAAAGCACGATTTTCACAACGTATTATCCGGTGAATCACATTGAAGAACAAGCACTATCGATTCCGATCGGAAAGCCGGTGAGTCAAACGGCTGTTTATATTGTCGATGAGTTTGGACATGTGCAGCCGCCGGGAGTAGCTGGAGAGCTTTGTGTCGCAGGTGACGGACTGGTCAAGGGGTATTATCGCCAGCCAGAGTTAACGAGCGAAAAGTTTGTTGAAAATCCTTTCCGACCTGGTGAAGTCATGTACAAAACGGGCGATCTCGCACGATGGCTGTCAAATGGAGATATTGAATTCATTGGGCGAATAGATCATCAAGTCAAGATTCGAGGTCAGCGTATCGAGCTTGGCGAAATTGAACACCAGCTATTGCAGCATCCGCAAGTGAAGGAAGCTGTTGTCATTGCGATATCAAATGATACATTGTGTGCATATTTCACAGCAGAAGGTGCTGTTTCACTGTCGGATTTACGTGAGCAAGCAGGACGAGAACTCCCTGTTTATATGATGCCAGCTTTCTTCATGCAATTAGACGAGCTGCCACTAACGGGGAATGGCAAGGTAGACAGACGGGCATTACCGGTACCTGATGTAAGTGAGCAGGCGGCAAATGAATACGTCCCACCTCAATCAGATACAGAGCGTATATTGGCACATATTTGGCAGGAAGTTCTTGAAGTTCCGAAAATCGGCAGACATGATCATTTCTTTGAATGCGGAGGTCATTCACTGCGCGGCATGAAAATGTTGAACAGGCTCTATGAAGAGATGCATGTGGAATGTACGTTGAAAACATTATTTGAATCACCCACTTTAGAGGCGTTTGCCCATGCGGTGGATCAAACAGATCGAACTGAAATCAGACGAGTGGAAAAAGCGGAAGAAGCGGCTGTTTATCCTGTGACATCTGCTCAGAAAAGATTGTTTGTTCTGCAAAAAATGACAGATGCCGAGCAGAGCTATCATATGCCAGCTGCTTTAAAGCTTGAAGGTGTATTTGATGAAAAACGATTTAAAAAAGCCATTGACCAGCTTGTTCATCGTCATGAAGCATTCCGTACGAGCTTTGACTTCGTTCAGGGTGAACCTGTTCAACGAATTGAAACGAATGTTTCTGTGAACATTGAAAACATCGAAGGGGAAGGCCGAGACATTCAGCAATTAATGAATGATTTTATCCGTCCATTTGATGTAGAAAAAGCGCCGCTGCTTAGAGTGGGACTTGTGTCTGAATCGGAGAGTGTTCATTATTTGTTGATTGATATGCACCACATCATTTCAGATGGTGCGTCTGTCGGTATTTTAATTGATGAGCTATCGATCTTGTATCGAGGAGACCAACTTGATGAATTGCCTATTCAATATAAGGACTATGCGGTTTGGTCAAACAGTGAAGAATCTCTTGTGAAAAAAGAGGCTGAAGCGGCGTTTTGGTTGGAACAATTACAAGGAGAACTGCCTGTTTTGGCACTGCCTGAGGATCTTCCGAGACCAAAGGTTCAGACGTTTGAAGGGGGCCGCGTCGAATTCTCTATAGACGGTGCGCTTAAAGCGCAATTGGATGAGCTGGTTAGATCACTCAACGGTACAACGTATACAGTGCTACTTGCTTGCTACAGTACGCTTTTAAGCAAGCTTTCGAGACAAGAAGACATCATGATCGGTTCTCCAGTGGTGGGCAGAACTCATCCTGATATTCAATCAGTCATCGGCATGTTTGTGAATACGCTGGCACTCAGAACAAAACCAGAAGGACATCAGACATTTTCTCAATTTGCGTCAACAGTTCATGAGCTTGTGTTAGCGGCAAATGAACATCAACTTTACCCATTTGAAGAATTGGTGGACCAAGTGCAAACGGTTCGTGACACAAGCCGCCATCCAATCTTTGATGTGGTGTTCTCGATGGAAAATGCAGATATTCGTGACCTGTCGATGGATGGACTTGATATCATTCCCCAGCCGTTCAATGAGAACATAGCGAAATTTGACTTAACCTTAACTGGAAACGAATCTGACGATCAAATCGAGCTTGTGTTTGATTTTAATTCTTCTATCTTTGAACGGTCGTCGATTGAGAAGTGGAAGGAGTATTTCCTTTACTTGATCGAACAAATGGTGTCAGCACCAGATCAATTATTAGATCAGATGCAATTATTATCACCAGCGCAGCAGCAAAACCTGCTTGATGAATGGTCAGGACCTATCCTAAATGTCCCGACAGATCAAACGGTTCATGCATTGATTGAGGCGAAGTCACAAGAAGTACCTCATCATAAAGCCGCATCCTTCTGCGGCACAAGCTGGACGTATGAAGAACTGAACAACCGGGCGAATACAGTCGCCGCAAGACTTATGTCCAGCGGCACAAAACCGGGAGACCGCATCGGCATTCTCACGCGTCCATCGCTCGAGATGACAGCCGCTGTTCTCGGGGTTCTCAAGGCAGGTGCGGCATTTGTGCCGATTGATGCCGATTATCCAGCGCAGCGCATTGCCTACATGCTGGAAGATGGCAGGGCAGAGGTCCTTCTGATTCAGAAAGGGCTCACTGCACCACCTTCTTTCACAGGTCAAACCCTCTTCATAGAAGAGGCAGTAGAAGGAGAAGCCCACGAGATTCAGGTTCCTATCAAACCAACGGATCTCGCTTATATGATTTACACATCTGGAACGACTGGACAGCCGAAGGGTGTCATGATCGAGCACCAGTCCCTTGTCAATCTGGCCTACTGGCACAATGATGCCTTCCAGGTGACGAAACAAGACCGAACCGCCAAATATGCCGGCTTTGGCTTTGATGCCTCCATTTGGGAGATGTTCCCTACGTGGATGGCCGGCGCAGAGCTCCATATCATCGACGAAGCGATTCGCCTCGATATGATCAAGCTCAATACGTATTTCAATGACGAAGGCATTACCATTGCGTTCCTGCCAACACAGCTATGTGAGCAGTTTATGTCGATGGACAATCATTCTCTCCGTTACTTACTGACAGGCGGGGACAAGCTGAAACAGGTGAAGCCCGTTCCATACAAACTCGTCAATAACTACGGCCCAACAGAAAATACGGTCGTGGCGACAAGCGGGATCATTGATCCAGATCAAGGCACGCTTCCTATCGGAACAGCGATTGCCAATACTCGTTTTTACATTATGGGTTCGTTATATGACCTCTCGCCGCAAGGCGTACCGGGTGAACTTGTGATTGCGGGGAAAGGACTGGCAAGAGGCTATTGGAATCTACCAGAGGAAACGGACAAACGGTTTGTCCCAGATCCGTTTTATCGTGGAGAGCGCATGTACCGTACAGGCGACTTGGTGAAATGGACAGAGGATGGCGAGCTAATCTACCTCGGCAGAAAAGACCATCAAGTGAGTATCCGCGGATTCCGTATTGAGCTGTCAGAAATTGAAGCACAGCTCCTTGCGCTAAATGAAGTGAAAGAAGCCGTCGTGACAACGGTCAAAGACGCAAGTGATCAAGACGCTCTTGTCGCTTATGTCATCACAGATGAAGAAGGGGCCACTTTGAAAGAAAGCCTAAAGCGCACCTTGCCTGACTATATGGTGCCATCATGGATCATCAAGCTAGACCAGCTGCCGATGACGGCAAATGGCAAATTGGATCTCAAAGCACTGCCAGCACCTGATATGGAAGCGAATCAAACAGCATACGAAGCGCCAAGAGATGAAGTGGAAGCACTGCTTTGCGGCATTTGGGAAGATGTACTTGGCATCAGCCAAGTCGGTATTCACGACCACTTCTTCTTCCTTGGCGGAGATTCGATTAAAGGCATCCAAATGGCAAGCAGACTTACGCAAGAGGGCTGGAAGCTCGATATGAAGCTGCTTTTCCAATATCCAACGATTGCGGAGCTTCGCCCATATATCGAAGAAGCGGACCTTCTCACAGCCGATCAGTCAGCTGTCGAAGGAGAGGCCATTTTAACACCGATCCAGCGCTGGTTCTTTGAACGTAACTTCAGCAGCCAGCATCATTGGAATCAGTCCGTTATGCTCCATGCGGCAAATGGTTTGGATGAAGCGCTTGTCAAGCAAGTGCTCGAGCAGATGATGACTCATCATGATGCTTTGCGATTGGTTTATCCGATAGAAGAAGGACGCATCATCCAGCGTCATCGTGGAGTAGACGAAAACGATGTAGCGGTGGACGTGATAGAAGTACAAGGAGAACGATCACAGCAAATCGAGCACGTAGAAAAGCTGGCAAATGAAGTGCAGGCGAGTATTTCTTTAACAGAGGGACCATTAGTCAAACCTGCGATTTTCCGTACGGATCATGGAGATCACTTATTGCTTGTTGTACATCACCTTGTCATTGATGGTGTGTCATGGCGTATTTTCCTTGAAGACTTCATGGCTCTTTATGAGCAGGCGAAGCGTGGGGAAGAGCTGACACTTCCTGAAAAAACACATTCATTCCAAGCATATGCCCAGAAGTTGACGGAATATGCAGTGTCAGATGAGTTGCTGGCAGAAAGGGACTATTGGAAAAAGGTACTTGGGCATTTAACTGCACCTCTGCAAAAGGATCATGTTACAGAGGATCAAAGAATGCTGCATACAAAAACCATTCGCTTTACGCTGTCTGAGGAAGAAACACGCAGCCTACTGACAGAAGTACATGAGGCGTACCATACGGAAATCAATGACATTTTGCTAACCGCTTTAGGATTGACCCTGAAAGAGTGGACAGGAGAAGACAGACACTTTATTCACCTTGAAGGACATGGAAGGGAAGACATCCTTCCGGCGGTCAATGTGTCGCGGACCATCGGCTGGTTTACGAGCATGTATCCTGTGCTGCTTGATTTGTCGCATGCGGAGGATCTTTCGTATCAAATCAAGCTTTTGAAAGAAGAGCTCAGACACATTCCGAACAAGGGAATCGGCTATGGCGTTTTAAAATACTTAACGCCTGACAAAATGAAGGACGGTATCGCATTTGATGTCACGCCAGATATCAGCTTTAACTATCTTGGTCAGTTTGATGAACAGATTGGCGGGGGTGAACTAAGTCGATCCACTTGGCAGGCAGGTCAATCATTAAGTCCAGAATCAGAGAAACCTCATGCATTAGATATTGTTGGTTTCGTAGAACAGGGCTTGTTCCATATGACGATTTCATATCACCAGCTTGAATTCGAAGAGCAAACGATGGAGCAGTTCAATGACCTTTTAGAAAAGAACGTGAAGGCACTCATCTCACATTGTGTATCACAAGATGAAGCGCAAATTACGCCTAGTGATGTAGGAGACGATGACCTGACCATGGATGAACTTGAAAAGCTAATGGATATATTTTAAGCAAACGAAGAGGTGGACTATGAGCAAACAGAAGATTCAAAAGGTATATCCTTTAACACCAATGCAAGAAGGCATGTTATATCATGCCATGCTAGACCCTAATTCGTCCTCTTATTTCACACAGCTAGAGCTTGGAATAAGAGGGGAGTTTGATCTCGATCTTTTTGAAAAAAGTCTCAATGAGCTCATCGGCACATATGACATTCTCCGTACAGCCTTTGTCTATCAGCAATTACAGAAGCCTCGTCAGGTTGTACTGGCAGAGCGCAATCTAGATGTGTATAGAGAGAATCTATCTCACCTGAACCATCAGGAACAGCAAAAGGTACTAGATCAATATAAAAAGCAAGTGAGAAAGCAAGGCTTCCATTTAACGAATGATGTGTTATTGAAGGTCGCTGTTTTTCAACTGAATGAAACAAACTGGCATCTCATTTGGAGCAACCATCACA
Organism: Bacillus sp. G402; assembly: GCF_051172515.1. Taxonomy (NCBI): domain Bacteria; kingdom Bacillati; phylum Bacillota; class Bacilli; order Caryophanales; family Bacillaceae; genus Bacillus; species Bacillus sp. G402. Next base: position 208,854 of record NZ_JBPIZC010000003.1, on the reverse strand, counting down.
TCATCATGGATGGTTGGTCCATGGGAGTTTTGATGAAAAAATTGTTTCATTACTACGAATCTTATCGGAACGGCAAAACGCCGGATCGCTCACAAGGAAAACCTTATGCAGATTATATTCAGTGGCTTGGCAAGCAAAATCAACAAGCAGCGGAAGGCTATTGGAAGGATCGCTTAGACGGTGCGGTTCAGCATCAAGGGCTTTTGCAGCAAAAAGAAGCCAACGGACAATATGACCATCAGGAATGGACGTTCACATGGGATGCTGAAATGGTCAGAAGCATTCAAGAGATCGCAAGAAATTGCCAAGTGACAGCACCAAATCTATTCCAGGCTGTTTGGTCGGTTCTTTTAGGCACTTACCATGCGGCACATGATGTCACTTTCGGAACAGTCGTGTCTGGCAGGCCGCCAAGTGTGGCTGGTATTGAACAGATGGCAGGGCTTTTTATCAATACAATACCGGTCAGGGTAGAAATGAATCAGGAAGACACCTTCAAACAGCTGTTTCAAAAAGTTCAGCAGCATGCGCTGGAAGCGGAAAACTATGATTTTATGCCGCTTTATGACATTCAGCAACAGACAGCTGCAGGAGGACAACTTTTCGATCACTTGGTCGGGTTTGAGAACTATCCTTTAGATCAAGAGCTATCTGGTGACACCATGTCGGAACGTCTAGGGTTTTCCATTGATGTAAAAGACGGATTTGAACAAACGAATTTCGATCTAAATGTCCTCGTATATCCAGGTGAAACATGGACATTGAAAATCAAATACAATGCGGTTGCTTTTGAAGAAGAGGTCATTGAAAAAATATCGAAACACCTGACCAACCTCATGAAGCAGATCATCGAGAATCCGGAAGTTCGCCTTCATGACGTGACGTGTATCACGGAAGAAGAAAAACAGCAGATTGAAGCATGGAACAAGACAGAACGAGATTATCCAAAGCATCTGTCTATTCCTGAGCTTCTGAAAGAACGCATTCAAACGCAGCCAGACCAGCTGGCGTTAGTCGAAGGAGAGCGGGCATTCACCTATGAAGAGCTCGGCCAAGAAATCCATCGTGTTGCGGGATATTTGATTGATAGCGGAGTGAAACAAGAAGATGCCGTCGCAGTGTATATGAATCGATCTGCTGAAGCAGTGATCGCCATTTTAGCGGTTCTTCAAGCAGGGGCTGCTTATGTACCAATTGATCCAGCCCAGCCAGAGGATAGAATCCGCTTTATGCTTGAAGACAGCGGCGCATCCGTTTTGCTCTATGCGGACAGCCAGCCGCCAGTTACTGAAAGCATCCAAGCCGTTCATGTATCAGGCATATCGAATCATTCCAACGGACCATTCGAAGTCGAGACCTCTCCTTCGCAATTGGCATATATCATGTACACGTCGGGGTCAACCGGCCAGCCAAAAGGTGTTCAAATTGAGCATCAACATATTGTCAGATTGGCATGTTCACAGGAGACACTGGGCTTGAACAAGTCGGATCGTATGGCACATACAGGAGCAGTCAGCTTTGATGCCATTACTTTTGAAATTTTCACCACACTGCTGAACGGTGCAACGCTTTATCCTGTTGACCGTGACACGTTATTGGACATCAACCGGTTTGAACGCTTTATCCAAACGAATCAAATCTCGGCGCTCTTTTTAACGACAGGTTTGTTTAATCAACTCGCTCAGCAGCGACCGCATATGTTTAAAGGATTGTCCAAATTGATCACAGGCGGTGATGTGATCAATGTGAAAAGTGCAGAGCTTGTGAAGAAAAACCATCCATCACTTGTTTTACTGAATGCGTATGGCCCAACAGAAAACACCACCATCTCGACCATTTATGAAGTGAGAGGGGATGAAGCGGGCACGATTCCAATTGGTCAGCCGATCAATCATTCGTCCGCTTACATTTTAGATGACAATCAAAGACTTCAGCCAATTGGTGCGCCAGGAGAGCTGTATGTCGGCGGTGACGGTGTCTCAAGAGGATATCTCCATCGTCCAGAATTAACAGAGCAAGTATTTATCGCTGATCCTTTCAAGGCAGAAGGGCGTTTGTATCGAACAGGAGATTTGGCTAGGTACGGTTCAAATGGTCAAATCGAATTCCTCGGACGGACAGATGATCAAGTGAAAATCCGTGGTTTCCGTATTGAGCTCGGTGAAATTGAAACGATTCTTCAACAAGAGACGGGGATCGATGATGCGGTTGTGCTCATCCATGCGTCTCCTTCAGAAGAAAAAGAAATGACCGCTTACTATACGGGAACGATCAGAGAAGAAGAGGTGCGGGCTCTATTCAATCAAGCACTGCCAGCATATATGGTACCTCATCACGTCATGAAGCTAGATGCTTTTCCGCTTACCGCAAACGGAAAGGTTGATCGAAAAGCTTTACCAACGCCTGACGAAGCTGATCGTGAAGAAGTCAGGATCATTCCACCTGAAACCGAGACGGAAAAGGCGCTTGCTCAAATTTGGGAGGAACTGCTTGGGAAAGCGGTGGGAATAGATGAGCATTTCTTCATGACTGGCGGACATTCACTCAAAGCAATGATGATGTCAGCCAAAATCCAAGAAGTGTTCCAAAAGGAAGTTCCGATTCAAGTGATATTCGAAAAGCCAACGGTTCGATCGCTTGCGTCATACATTGACCAGGACGGTCAAGAAGAACAAGGACATCCGATCTTACCCGCAGCGAAGGCGGAGGACTATCCAGTGTCACCAGCTCAGCGGCGCTTATACATTTTACAAACACTTGAACCTAAGAGTACGAACTATCATATTCCGATCGTCTTAACGCTTGAAGGTACGCTCGATCATCAGCGGCTCACCTCAGCATTTGATGAATTGATTCAAACGCATGAAATCTTAAGAACGAGTTTTCATATGAAAGGCGAGAACATCGTCCAAAGGGTAGATGAAAGAGCGGCATTTGACCTCCCTGTCCATGATGTAAAGGAAGAAGAGGCCGAGGCATTTCTTGCTGAACGTCAGGCGCCGTTTGATTTGACAGCCGCTCCCCTCCTGCGGGCACAGCTGCTCAAAGTGAGTGACGACCGTCATCTTTTAGTTCTGGAAGCACATCACCTGATTACAGATGGCAGCTCCATGAAGACGTTCATTCAGGATTTGGCGAAAGCCTATGATGGAGAGGCACTTGCAGAAAGAGACATTCATTATAAAGATTACGCTGTCTGGCAGTTAAGTGAAGAAGAAACAGAGAAACAGCGTGTGCATGAAGCGTATTGGCTGAAACAATTCGATGGAGATGTACCGGTTTTAGATTTGCCGACAGACTATCCGCGTCCAGTGGAACGTGATTTTTCTGGAGAACGGGTGATGTTTGGCTGTGATCAAGCGACAACTCAGCGTATTCATGAGCTGCTCAAGAAAACAGATACGACGCTGTACATGTTCTTGTTATCTGCATTTCAAGTACTGCTCGCATCCTACAGCGGACAGGAAGATATCATTGTCGGATCTCCTGTTGCGGGGCGAACACATCCAGATATTCAGGACATGCCAGGGATGTTCATCAATACCATTGCGATGCGCGGGAAACCGGAACAAACAAAGTCATTTTTACAGCTGCTTGAAGAAATAAAAGAAACGAGTGTAGATGCTTTTGCACATCAAAGCTATCCGCTCGAAGAGTTAATCGCGCGTCTGCCGCTTGATCGTGATACAACCCGAAGCCCGCTCTTTAGTGTTTCGTTTAATATGCAGAACATGGATGTTCCTGCACTAAAGCTCGGCGATCTGAACATTTCGCCTTATGCGATGCAGCACCGATCAGTCAAATTTGATCTGTCTCTAGAAGCATTTGAACGTGAGGGAGAAATAAAACTAAGCCTAGACTATGCAACGGCATTATTTAAAGAGGAAACCATCCGCCGGTTCGGAACACATCTGCTTGCGATTATTCGTGAGGCGGTCCAGCATCCGAATGAACGAATTGGCTTGTTCAATCTCTTGGATCAGCATGAGCAAATGGAGCGGCTGGAGAAAAGGGATGGAGAACAAACAGGTCAACATGAGCCGTATCATGTGCAATTTTCACGTCAAGCCATGGAAACACCTGATGCCATTGCGGTGATGGATGGTGAAAGGAAGCTCACCTACTGCGAACTGGATCGCATGTCCAATGCTCTTTGTAGTGAGCTGAAGATGCAAGGCGTAGAGAAAGAAAGCACAGTCGCGCTTATTCTTGATCGCTCTGTCTATGTCATTGTCTCTATGCTAGGTGTAATGAAAGCAGGCGGTGCATTTGTCCCAATTGATCCAGCTTTTCCTGCGGAACGTATTCGTTACACATTAAAAGATTCAGGGGCAAAAGTCATCGTGGCAAATGAGTCTCTTGGCGATTCCTATCAGCATCTCAAGTCGATTCAGGTCGTACATGTGGAGAAAGCCGTCCAACGAAACGATTCTCTAGACCTGCCGGACGTATCGGTTGATCAACTGGCTTATGTGATTTACACATCTGGAACAACAGGGAAGCCAAAGGGTGTACAGCTCACGCATCGTAATCTATCACACTACGTCAATTGGTTGACACATGAAGTGACTTTACAAGAATGCGATCGAACGGCACTCCTGTCTTCTTATGCATACGACCTTGGTTACACAAGCATTTTCCCGGTTCTAAGAGCAGGCGGGACACTCTATATTCCTCGTGAAGACGTGTATACAGACCCTGTACGTCTCATGCGTTTTATTGATGAACAAGAGCTGACTTATATCAAAATGACACCATCCTTATTTCATATGATGGCAGATTCAAAGGGATATACATTTGACGCTTTACGGCTTGTGGTATTGGGAGGAGAACCGATTGTCTCTGAAGATGTTGAAACATTTATGAAGCAGCATCCATGCGTGGCAGTGATGAACCATTACGGTCCGACAGAAACAACGATTGGTACAGTGAGCAAGCTAATGACACCGCATGAGCTGGATGCTTTAAAGGAGCGTTCTATCATCGGAAAGCCTATTGCTCATACAAGAGCGCTCGTATGCAATCGCGAGCAGCGCCTTGTCCCTTATGGCGCACCGGGTGAGCTCTACATTTCAGGTGATGGTGTTTCAAAAGGTTATTTGAATCAGCCTGAATTAACAGCAGAGCGTTTTCTTGAAAATCCTTATTTCCCTCAAGAGCGGATGTATCGGACTGGAGATTTGGTCAGACAGCATGCAAATGGGGAGATTGAATTCCTTGGAAGAGTAGACGATCAAGTGAAAATTCGCGGTTATCGAATTGAGAAACAAGAAATTGAGCATGCCGCACGTGCCCTTTCAACCATTCAAAAAGTGTATGTCAAAGTGATCAACACATCTCGTTTACCGGAGCTGGCGTTATATTATACAGCACCTGATCACATTGGAACGCTGACATTTAGAGAAAAGCTTTCAGAGACACTGCCGGATTACATGATTCCTACTTATTTTGTCAAAGTGGATCATATGCCGCTGACGCAAAACGGAAAAGTGGATGCGAAATCTCTGCCGCTTCCTCATGAGGCACATATGAACCGCACGGCACACGCAGCACCAGAAACGGCGCTTGAGCAGACGCTTTGTGATATTTGGTCAGATGTTCTTGAGATTGAAAAAGTCGGCATTGATGACCATTTCTTTGAATTAGGTGGGCATTCTCTGAAAGGCATGGTGCTCATTTCGAAAATCCAAGCCAAACTGAATCAGCATGTTCCACTCAAGGTTCTTTTTGAAAAGCCAACGATACGGGCGATAGCTGCCTATTTGGAAGAAGCTGATGCTTCGCTCGTCACATCCATTCAGCCAGCGGAAAAGCAAGATTTCTATCCAGTCTCTTCCGCACAAAAGCGAATGTACGTATTACAGCAGCTGCATCCAGAATCCGTCACCTACCATATGCCAGCCGTTTTCATGATGGAAGGAAACCTTGATCTGAAGCAGCTAGAAGGAGCGATTCAAGCTTTAATTGATAGACATGAGTCATTGCGGACAGCCTTTGTTGAAATTGATGGCAGTCCCGTCCAAAAAATCTATCGCCGTGTACCGTTTACGTTACAGATGGTTGAAGTAGAAAGCGATCAGGTACAATCCGTCGTAGACAACTTCATGACACCATTCTCATTACATCAAGCACCTCTAATGAGGGCGAAAGTGGCAAAGCTGTCTGATGATAAATATGTGTTCATGATGGATATGCACCATATCATCGCAGACGGGGTGACACGCAGTCTGCTCATTCAAGAATTAGCGGAGTTGTATGAGCATAAGACGTTACCGCCAGTTCAGTTGCACTACAAGGATTATGCGGTATGGCAGCAAGAGGAAGAGCAGCAAGTAGCACTTGAAAAACAGCGGCAGTATTGGCTGGAGCAATATGCACAGCCACCAGAAGACTTGGCACTTCCGCTTGATTTCCCGCGGCCTAGCGTGCAGTCATTTGCAGGAGACCGGGTTGATAGATGCCTGTCTGCTGAAAAGGCGCAGCATGTCAAAGCGCTCATGGCTGAAAAAAATGTGAGTTTGAACATGGTGATGCAAACGGCCTTTGCCATTCTCCTTCATAAATTGACTGGGCAGCATGACATCGTCATAGGGGCTGTAACGGCTGGCCGTACACATGCGTCAATCGAACGGATTCCGGGCATGTTTGTGAATACACTGGCCCTTCGACATGACGTTCAGTTAGAAGAAACTGCAGAGCATCTGCTAGAAAAAATAAAAGATCACAATCTATCAGCTTATGAACATCAAGGATTCCCGTTTGAGGATTTGGTCGCGCAGTTAGACCTTCCGAAAGACACGAGCCGCAACCCGTTGTTTAGTGTCATGATGACAACGGATGACCGTGATCTGACGTTACCGAATTTGAACGGACTTACGCTTTCACACAAACAGCAAGAAGCCGTTCAGGCAAAGTTTGATTTAACGCTCGGCATCTTTGAGGAACAAGATCAAGTGGGCTTGCGCTTTGAATATGCAGCGGCACTATTTAAAAAGAGTACCATTCAGCGATGGAGTCAATATTTTGAGCGAATCATAGACGAAATGATCGCGAAATTGAATCAGCCGATCTCAACCATCTCCATCTTAACAAAAGAAGAAGAGCGACATCTGCTTAATGAATGGTCAGGACCTATCCTAGATGTTCCGACAGATCAAACGGTTCATGCATTGATTGAGGCGAAGTCACAGGAAGTACCTGATCAAAAAGCCGCATCCTTCTGCGGAACAAGCTGGACGTATGAAGAACTGAACAACCGAGCGAATACAGTCGCCGCAACACTTATTTCCAGCGGCACAAAACCGGGAGACCGCATCGGCATTCTCACGCGTCCATCGCTCGAGATGACAGCCGCTGTTCTCGGTGTGCTCAAGGCAGGTGCGGCATTCGTGCCAATTGATGCCGATTATCCAGCGCAGCGCATTGCCTATATGCTGGAAGATGGCGGGGCAGAGGTCCTTCTGATTCAGAAAGGGCTCACTGCACCACGTTCTTTCACAGGCCATACCCTCTTCATAGAAGAGGCAGTAGAAGGAGAAGCGCACGAGATTCAGGTTCCTGTTAAACCAACGGATCTCGCCTATATGATTTACACATCTGGAACGACTGGACAGCCGAAGGGTGTCATGGTCGAGCACCAGTCCCTTGTCAATCTCGCCTACTGGCACAATGATGCTTTCCAGGTGACGAAACAAGACCGAACCGCCAAATATGCCGGCTTTGGCTTTGATGCCTCCATTTGGGAGATGTTCCCGACGTGGATGGCCGGCGCAGAGCTCCATATCATCGACGAAGCGATTCGCCTCGATATGATCAAGCTCAATTCGTATTTTAATCACGAAGGCATCACCATTGCATTCCTGCCAACACAGCTATGTGAGCAGTTTATGTCGATGGACAATCATTCTCTCCGTTACTTACTGACAGGCGGGGACAAGCTGAAACAGGTGAAGCCCGTTCCATACAAACTCGTCAATAACTACGGCCCAACAGAAAATACGGTCGTGGCGACAAGCGGGATCATTGATCCAGATCAAGGCACGCTTCCTATCGGAACAGCGATTGCCAATACTCGTTTTTACATTATGGGTTCGTTATATGACCTCTCGCCGCAAGGCGTACCGGGTGAGCTCGTGATTGCGGGGAAAGGACTGGCAAGAGGCTACTGGAATCTACCAGAGGAAACGGACAAACGGTTTGTCCCAGATCCATTTTATCCAGGAGAGCGCATGTACCGTACAGGTGACTTGGTGAAATGGACAGAGGATGGCGAGCTGATCTACCTCGGTAGAAAAGACCATCAAGTGAACATCCGCGGATTCCGGATTGAGCTATCAGAAATTGAAGCGCAGCTCCTTGCGTTGGATTCAGTCCAAGAAGCCGTCGTGACAACGGTCAAAGACGCAAGTGATCAAGACGCTCTTGTCGCTTACGTCATCACATATGAAGAAACGGGCACTTTGAAAGAAAGCTTAAAGCGCACCTTGCCTGAATATATGGTGCCATCATGGATCATCAAGCTAGACCAACTGCCGATGACGGCAAATGGCAAAGTGGATCTCAAAGCACTGCCAGCACCTGATGTGGAAGCGAATCAAACAGTATACGAAGCGCCAAGAGATGAAGTGGAAGCACTGCTTTGCGGCATTTGGGAAGATGTGCTTGGCGTCAGCCAAGTTGGTATTCACGACCATTTCTTCTTTCTTGGCGGAGATTCGATTAAAGGCATCCAGATGGCAAGCAGACTCACGCAAGAAGGCTGGAAGCTCGATATGAAGCTGCTTTTCCAATATCCAACGATTGCGGAGCTTCGCCCATATATCGAAGAAGCGGACCTTCTCACAGCCGATCAATCACCTGTGGAAGGAGAGGTCATTTTAACACCAATTCAGCGCTGGTTCTTTGAACGGAACTTTGATCACCAGCACCACTGGAATCTCTCAATGATGCTTCATGCACCAAAAGGGTTTGACTTGGCTGTCACAGAACAAGTTCTGCAAAAACTGCTCTCACATCATGATGCACTGCGCATGGTGTTCAGACAGGAGCATGATGACATTCTGCAATACAATCAGCGGGAGCTGACAGAACCATTTTCAATTATTTCTTGTGATGTTTCAAAAGCGCAAGATGTGAAACAGGCGATTTCCACATACGCCAATGAGTATCAGCGTCAACTGAATCTTGAAAAAGGTCCATTGATGAAAGTGATTTGTTTCCATACAGAAGACGGTGATCACTTACTCATCATCACACATCATCTTGTGATTGACGGCGTTTCTTGCCGGATTTTACTAGAAGACTTTATGTCTCTTTATCATCAGGCAGAAAAAGGAGAAGCAATGGTTCTGCCGCCAAAAACGCACTCTTTCAAAGAATGGGCAGAAGCGGTTGAACGATACGCGCAGTCACAGCTGCTAAAAAACCAGAAGGAGTATTGGGCAGCGATTGAAAATAGACCGTTTACGACTTTACCTGTTGACCATGAAGTAAAAGAAAGAAAAATCGCAGATACGAAAGCGGTCAAAATGCAGCTGACAGAAGCAGAAACCGAGCATCTGTTAACGAATATCCATCTTCCCTACACAACAGAAATGAATGATATTCTTCTATGTGCGCTCGGGCTGGCCGTTCAGGAATGGACAGGTCAATCTCATGTATATGTACAGCTTGAAGGTCATGGAAGAGAGGACATTTTATCAGGATTAGATATATCTCGCACAGTTGGCTGGTTTACGAGCATGTATCCAGTCGTTCTTGAAGCGAAACCGAATCAGACCATTGCAGATGCTATCAAAGGAACGAAAGAGATGCTGCGGCGTGTACCGAATAAAGGGATTGGTTACGGTATTTTAAGATACATGACACCATCCGAACCGTCAGTCAAACACGTGCAGCCTGAAATCAGCTTGAACTATCTTGGGCAGATTGATCAGGAAGTGACGACAGAACTCTTTGGGCCCTCAACCTATGATATGGGCCGTCAAGCAAGCCCTGAATCCGAAGCTGTTTATAAGCTGAACCTCAGCGGTCTTGTTCAGCACAATCAATTCATTCTGTCGTGCTCATATTGTGCAAGTGAATATGAAGAACAAACGATACAGCAGTTCATCGCATTGTTGAAGGAAAAAATCAGATCCATCATCACCCATTGCTTAGCGCATCAAGAGCGAGAATTTACGCCAAGTGACTTCTCGGCTGCAGACCTTGAAATGGATGAAATGGACGATATCTTTGACATGCTCGAGGAGAAATTGACCTAACACCACTAGATCAGTCATGAAAAAGGGAAAGGAGGAATGAAATAGATGAGTCAATTTAAAAGGGATCAAGTTCAAGATATGTACTATCTGTCACCGATGCAAGAAGGAATGCTGTTTCATACCCTCCATCATCAAGAAAAAGGCTTTTATGTAGAACAAATGGATATGAACGTGAAGGGCACACTTCGGCATGATTTGCTTGAGAAAAGCATGAATATCATTGTGGAACGGTACGATATTTTTCGTACCGTGTTCCTCCACGAAAAAGTGAAGCGTCCTGTCCAAGTTGTATTAAAGAATCGACCTTTCCAGCTTGATGTTGTGGACATACAGGATCTTTCTGAAAGTGAACAGCTTGAACGTATTGATCGTTTTAAACAAAAGGATCAGCTGAGAGGATTTGATCTCTCGAAGGATCTGCTCATGCGGGCCTCTGTTTTTCAAACGGGTCCTTCAAGCTATCGCTGGATATGGAGCTATCACCATATCCTTCTAGATGGCTGGTGTTTTGGCCTAGTTGTGCAGGAATTGTTTGCGATTTATCATGCACTTTTGCATGACATCCCTTACAGGCTGGAGCCAGTCAAGCCGTATAAAGAATATATTCAATGGCTGGAAAAACAAGATAAACAAGCCTCACTTGAATATTGGACGCAATCTTTGGCTGGTTTTGAGGGGCAGTCGACTTTTAAAGAACAGCGAAAGCAAACAAATGAGCATGAATTAGGCGAAATCGAATGGGCCATGAGTAAAGAAGAAACAGCTGCTTTATCAGAGTTAGCCTTGCAGCAGAATGCCACGTTAAGCAGTGCGCTTCAATCGGCTTGGTCCATTTTACTAAGCAGGTATCAGCGGTCAAATGATGTTTTGTTTGGAACAGTTGTGTCAGGACGTCCGTCGGATTTGGCTGGTGTGGACCGGATGGTGGGGTTGTTCATCAATGTCATTCCAAGACGAATCCAGCTGACAGACCAAATGACGTTCCGTTCTCTATTATCAGAGACGCAGCAGCAGTCTTTAGCGGCTGAACCGCACCAATATATCCCGATTTATGATATTCAGGCTAAGGCAGGTCAGCAGCAGCTCATTGATCATATTGTGGTGTTTGAGAATGTCCCTGCTGCAAAGAAAGACGAGCAGGAGTCACTGCTTGGCTTTACAGTAGAAGACATGAATGTCTATGAAAAATCGAACTATGATCTCAATTTACTGGCGTCGCCCGGGGAACAATTGCAGCTGAAGCTGGCCTTTAATCAGCGTGCATTTGACCCTGCATTTGTCCGTAAATTAAAGGATCAGCTGACCCTTTTGATCAAAGGGGCCATCAAACATCCAGATCAGTCAGTTCATACACTGACACTTGTGACAAAGCAGGAAAAACAGCGAATGTTAGAGGAATGGAATGCACCTGAGCTGGAGCATGATCAGCTTTATTTGACAAAGTGGTTTGAGCATAATGTTCGAAAACAGCCGAATGCAGTGGCATTATCAGCAGGTGATCACACGATGACATATGCGGAGCTGAACGAACAAGCCAATCGACTGGCAAGGCATTTGCAAAAAAATGGGGTGGGTCATCAAACGGTGACCGCCATTTTAGCAGAGCGGACACCTGAACTCATTGTCAGCTTACTCGCTGTCTTAAAAGCAGGTGCCACCTATGTGCCGATTGATCCAGATTATCCAGAAAGCCGTATCCAATATATGCTGAAAGACAGCGGAGCGACGCATCTTCTGACTCATTCATCCTTTATCAATCAGACGAGGTCACTCGCATTTGATGGCACGTATCTTTTTGCAGATGATCAAGAAATTTTACTGATGAGCTCAGAGAATCTGCCACTCGAAGCTCGTTTAGATGATACGGCATACATCATGTATACATCTGGAACAACCGGACAGCCAAAAGGCATCATGACGACCCATTCCAATATTGCCCGGGTGGTCAAAAATACGAATTATTTAACCATTTTAGAAACAGATACATTGTTGTCGTTATCAAATAGCGTATTTGATGGCTTTACATTTGATGTATATGGTGCGCTTTTAAACGGAGCAAAGCTTGTCCTGCCGCAAAAAGAAACCATTTTAGATATGGGGAAGCTCACTGAGCTGATAAAAGGAGAGCATATTTCTGTCATGTTTGTTCCAACGGCTTTATTCCATCTTCTCGTTGATGAAGGAACAGACTGGATGCGCGGTGTGCGTAAGGTGCTGTTTGGGGGAGAGAGGGCATCAGTTCAGCATGTGAGAAAAGCCTTTGATGTGATGGGAAAAGGCAGATTGTTGAATGTATACGGACCAACCGAATCAACGGTTTTTGCCACATATTATCCGATAGATGAAGCGATCCCTTTAGAGGCACGTTCTATTCCAATTGGGAAGCCGCTCAACCAGACGGGCGCTTATATATTGAGTGAGCACAGGCAGCTTCAGCCGATTGGAATGGTTGGAGAGCTTTGTCTGAGCGGCAAAGGACTGGCAAAAGGGTATTTGAATCGTCCTGATCTGACAAAACAAGTCTTTATCGCCCATCCATTCGCTGCGGGTGAGCGCCTGTATCGCACGGGGGATTTAGCTTACTTTCGAGAAGACGGTCTGATTGAGTATGCAGGCAGAGTTGATGATCAGGTGAAAATTCGAGGACACCGAATTGAACTGACAGAAATTGAAGCCAACCTTCTCATGCACCCAGGTGTAAAACAAGCTGTACTCCTAGCGGATCATGATGAAACCAATCATACAAGGCTGCTTGCCTATATCACGTGTGATGATGCATGGAAAGGGAAACTCGATGACATCAAATCAAGGCTGAAAGAGCGTCTTCCAGCTTATATGCTGCCTCATGAGCTGATTGAACTGGAGAACCTCCCACTTACGCCAAACGGGAAGGTTGATAAACGCCAGCTACCAAAACCAGAGGCACCGCAAGGAAACCGCCGTGTGAAACTGCCCGCAAATGAAGTGGAACAAAAGCTGCTGGTAATGTGGCGGGAAGTACTTGAACGAGAGGATATTAGCACAGATGACCATTTCTTTGAGCTTGGCGGACATTCTTTAAAAGCGATGTCTCTTTTGTCCAAAGTATCAAAAGAGTTTGAGGTTCAGGTGCCGATCCATTTGTTGTTTGAGACCCCGACGATTGAAGCACTTAGTCATTATATTCAGCATCAGGACGGGGAAACCGCTGGCTATCTTGTATTCAATGAATCTCAAACATCAACAGTCTTTGCTCTTCCGCCATTACCAGGCTACGGCTTTATCTATCAGGAAGCAGCAAAAACGCTTGATGATGTTCGGCTAGTCGCCTTTGATTTTATTGAAACGAATAACCGAATGGCGCAGTACGTTCAGCATATTCAGCACCTTCAGCCAAAAGGGCCGCTGACGTTGATGGGGTACTCAGGCGGATGTTACCTCGCCTTTGAGCTTGTTCAAGCGCTTGAACAAGGAGGACGGACAGTCGAGAAGGTCATCATGATCGATTCCTATAAGAAAATTGGAGAAAGTGATTTAGAAGGACGATCCATTGATGATGATATTGAAGCGATTGTTCATCAAACGAAACAAAGCGAACTTGCTCAAGGGGAGATCGTTCAAGAAGCGCTTGCCCAAAAGACGCGCGCCTACTATGAAACGTTTGTTAAGGGGGTGAATCAAGGCAAAATACAGGCAGATATTACGTTCATCCAATCTGAAGAACAAATAGCGATCCCGGACTGGATGGAAGAGTGGGCACAGGCAACGGCCGGATCTTTTACCCAATACCAAGGCTATGGCCGGCATGCTGATATGTTCAAACAGAAAGAATGTGCAGCTCAAAATGCAAAGCTGATCAAACATATTGTCAATCAAACAAATAGAGAACGAGTCTTGTAAACTTTAGATTAGGCAGGATGCAGCCTTGCAGTCCTGCCTAACAAAAAAGGAAAGGAACTCATATGAAACCATCAACCATTAACCAAACGAGTAGACATGAATCAATGGATGCGATTTTACAAGATGTAAAGACAACCATTTTACAAACCAACGAAATCGAACGCTTCGCTGTTTTTTCACGTGAAAAAACCATTCGACCGCGGCCGTATCACCTCTCTCATTTATTTCTCGACAAGCACATTGAGCAGGAGGCCGCAGCGGAAGCGATACAGACGCAAACGGCTGTACCTGCTTTGGCCGATATGCCGCCCGCTCTTTCCTATGGAGGGGATCTCGACGTCACAGAAGGCGCACAGACCTTACAGGAAGTCTTAACAGAGGCTGCAAAAACGACAAATGGGCTTACGTATATCGTGAATAGCAAGAACGAACTCACACAATCTTATGCGCAGTTACAAGGAGACGCCGAGAGGGTTCTGACTGGGTTGAGGGCACTGGGGCTTAAGGCAGGAGATCCTGTTTTCTTTCAATTCTCATCGAATCATGCCATGGTCACTGCCTTTTGGGCATGTGTATTAGGCGGATTTGTTCCAACGCTTGTGTCGGCTGCCCCAACCTATCGGGAGATGAATGCTGCAGTGAAGAAGCTTCATCATGCTTGGAAGCTACTCGAGCATCCGCTCATCCTAACAGATGACTCACTGATCGAGGAGGTGCAAGGGTTAGCCTTACTGTGGCATACAGACCAATTACGTGTCGCAGCAGTTGAGCCGATGCTGACATTAGAAAGAGATACAGCCACTCACCCTGCCGCGCCGGATGATTCCGTCTTCTTTATCTTAACGTCTGGAAGTACAGGGATGCCAAAGTGTGTAGAGCATTCCCATAGAAGTGTGCTGGCGAACGTCAAAGGAACAGTGGCAGCAAATCAATTTACACAAGAGGATGTCTCGTTAGACTGGATGCCTTTAGATCATATTGGCGGCATCGTGATGTTCCACCTTGTCAATGTGTACACAGGCTGCGAGCAGATTCGGGCAAGAACGGATGACTTTATCGCTCAGCCGTTGCGGTGGCTTGACTGGATGGACCGCTACCGTGCAACGAAGACGTGGGCACCTAACTTTGCATTTGCGATGATCAATGATTATGAGAAAGAGATTTCATCAGGGTCTTGGGATCTGTCGGCGATGACCTGCATGATCAATGGGGCAGAGGCGGTCGTTCCAAAAACCATCCACCGATTTCTACACCTGCTTGCTCCGCACGGCTTAAAGGGAGATGTGATCAGACCGGCTTTCGGCATGTCTGAAATCTCATCAGCGGTTGTGTTTTCCTTTGCGATTGAGCGTGGAGATGAAAACAGCGGGGTTCTGACTTTTGAGGAAACGTCGCTGACAGAGCAGCTAAGACCAGCAGAAGCACGTGAGACAGGAACCGTCAGCTTTACAGAGTTGGGCAAACCGATTCCAGGTATCACGATACGCATCGTCAATCATCAGCATGAGCTTCTTCCAGAAGATCATATTGGCCGTGTGCAAATAAAAGGTCCAACCACCATGAAGGGCTATTACCGGAATGACGAAGCGAATCAAGAAGTATTTCAAGCGGATGGCTGGTTTCACACGGGTGATTTAGGTTTCCTGCACGAAGGAAGGCTGACACTAACCGGTAGAGAAAAAGACATGATTATCATCAACGGGAAAAACTATCACAACTATGAAATTGAAGCCATAGCAGAGGAAGTACCGGGAGTAGAAACGAGCTTTGTGGCTGCTTGTTCTGTCCGAATGGAGGCTTCTGCATCCGATGAACTGATTCTCTTTTTTACACCGAAGCTGTATGAGCCGGCTTATATTATGAGGGCAAGTCAGCACATTAAATCCCATATTGCAACAAAAATGGGCTTGTCTGCATCTCGCATCATTCCTGTCCAGAAGCATGCATTTCCCAAAACAAGCTCTGGAAAAATAGAAAGGGCACAGCTCAAGACGAGATGGCAAGAAGGCGAATTTGATGAAATGATCATGGAAATGGACATGAGACTTGAAAATGAACATACCTTGCCTGATTGGAGTTATCAAAAGAAGTGGATACCTGCTCCACTTGATGCAGCTGACAAGCAGATCATAGGGGACGTTGTGATCTTTGCAGATCCATTAGGACTGGCAGATCAATTGAAATCTTTTGCCAACAGTGAACAAACATACATTACGGTTGAACCGGGTCAAGCGTTCAAACAACTCACACACACTCACTTCATCATCCACCCGAATCGGCCGTCTGACTACGAACAACTCTTTGAGACGCTCCGTTCGTATGGCGTTTCGGTGAAACACATCATTCACCTTTGGAACTATACAAACCAAGAAGACAAGCTTTATGTGGACAAGGCGAAACAAGCGCAGAAAACGGGCAGCATGAGTGCATTATTTTTAACAAAAGCCATTTCCGTCTATGAGGAGCAGGTGGCCATCACTTTTGTCTCAGCCCATGCGATGAATGTACCGGAGGATCACATTCACGATGTAGAAAAAGCAACGACAGCCGGACTGATGACAGCAATTCAGCATGAATGGCCGTTTATCAAGGTGCAATGTCTTGATTTTTCTCTAGCAGAATCGGTATCTAGTCATTCCCATGCAATGGCGATTATGGCAGAACTCACACATGACCAAGACTGTCATGTTGTTGCTTATCGTCAAGGTGTTCGTTATATTCCCTTTTTAGCACCTCTTCATTTGGAAAAGGAACAGAAAAGGAAAGAGCCGCCATTTGAATCATCTGGTCTTTATGTCATAACAGGCGGGCTAGGCGGAATTGGCCGTTTAGTTAGTGAACACCTGCTGACATCTTATCAAGCACATCTCGTGTTGCTTGGAAGGAAAGAGAGAGAGGCACTTTCTAGTGACCAGCAAGAGACATTGTCTTTGCTAGAAAAGCAGGCAAAAGTGCATGGCGGCAAGGTTCTGTATGAGAAAGCAGACATCACGGCTGAAAAAGAGGTGGAAGCGATCATCTCTAGACATGAGGTCGCTGGAAATCGAAGGCTGGATGGCATCATTCATTTCGCAGGTATTATTCAAGAAGAACTGCTTGCTGATATGACATCTGTGTCTCTGAATGACATGTACGAAGCGAAGGTATATGGAACGATTGCGCTCCATGAAGCTGCCTCCAAACGCAGGAATGTTTTATTTCTTTCCAGCTCATCAGCCCGAACGCTAAAGGGCGGTATGACTGTCGGCGCCTATTGCGCAGCCAATGAGTTCGTGGAACAGTTTGCTCATTATCAGAAGCTGACATCTACAGTGAAGCCATATTGCTTTAGTTTCAGCATGTGGGACGAGATTGGCATGAGTGAAGGCTCCATGATAAAAGGCATGTTAAAAGAAAGAGGTTATCTCCCAATTTCAAAGCAGGCAGGCTTCCAAACGATGCTCGCATGTCTGATGACAGATGCTCCGCTCATTTATACGGGATTGGATCGATCGAAGAAAGAGATTCACGAGATGGTCCATGCGGATGCGGAGATGCAAACAGAGCAGACCTTTTACGTCTTTTTCAAAACTGATCAAACAAAGGCGGTGGAAGAGCGGCTTTATCAATCGATTCATACGTGTTTACAGTCCCGTCTATCTGGTGAATATGCCGTGCATTTGTTTCCTGAGGAATATTGGAAAGAAACAGAAGATGGATCGCCAGACGAGGCATATTTTCATGAATTAATAGAGGAAAGCGGAATGGATGCAGACAACAGAGCACCTCACACAGAAACGGAGAAACTGCTCGCACACATTTGGTCAGAGCTGCTTGGTGTCTCAGATGTCAACTGCGGCGATCATTTCTTTTTACTAGGAGGCCATTCGCTGAAAGCGACGCAAATGCTGTCTGCGGTTAGACAAAAAACAGGGTTTGACGTGCCGCTTGCTGTGTTGTTTGAACATACGAGACTCGGAGAATTAGCGGATTGGATCGATTCAAATGCCAAAGCAGATGAAGTGATTCCGATGAGAAAAATGGAAAAGGGTCAGGAAATTCCGATGTCTTATGCCCAGCAAAGACAGTGGTTCCTCTATCAATTAGAGCCGGATTTGCCATTATACAATAATACGATTTCGTTTCGGATGAATGGGCCTTTAGATATCAAGGTGCTTCAGGAAAGTCTGCATCATATGGTGGAAAGACATGAATCGCTCAGAACGTCCTTTACGATGAGCGGGGATGAACCGGTACAGGTCATTCATGAACAGATGGCCCTTCCAGAGCTTGAGGTGATGGACCTTTCAGGCATAGCGTCACAGGAAGAGAAAGAACAAAAAGCGGCTGAATGGGCGAAAGAAGAGGCATCCACACCTTTTCAATTAGAACACGAAGCGCTCTTTCGAGTGAAGCTGATTCGACTTTCATCCGCAGAGCATATCTTGCTGATGTCCATTCACCACATCGTGTCAGATGGCTGGTCGATCGGCATTGTTGCAAGAGAATTATCCGAGTGGTATACAGCGGCGATCGAAGGGCGGGAGCCTCACTTGCCGGCATTGCCTATTCAATATGCGGATTACGCACTGTGGCAGAAGGAGTATTTGACAGGAGAGCCACTAGATAAGCAGCTTGCCTATTGGAAGGAGCAATTTGCGGCACCTGTTGAAGATTTGG
This sequence comes from Bacillus sp. G402, assembly GCF_051172515.1. Taxonomy (NCBI): domain Bacteria; kingdom Bacillati; phylum Bacillota; class Bacilli; order Caryophanales; family Bacillaceae; genus Bacillus; species Bacillus sp. G402. The sequence goes on along the minus strand of NZ_JBPIZC010000003.1, from coordinate 190,054 downwards.
TATTGCCGTATGATCATCCGCGGCCGGCCGTTCAATCCTACAAAGGGAAGACGAAAACATATCAGCTGTCGAAGTCACTGTCTGAAAAGATTGATGAGCTATCTAAGAAAACAGACAGCACACTGTATATGACCTTGCTGTCGGCTTTCTCTACGCTATTACATCGATTGTCTTCACAGGACGAGTTTGTCATTGGCTCGGTCATTGCTGGGAGAAATCGAACGGAAATGGAGCATTTAATCGGATTTTTCGTGAATACATTGGCGCTTCAGATCGACCATAGCGGGAATCCAGCCTTTACGGAATTATTAGAGCGAGTGAAGGAGACAACCGTCGGTGCTTATGCACATCAGGATGTGCCGTTTGAGATGGTGGTTGATGAATTGAATATTGTGCGTGATGCCAGTAAGCAGCCGCTGTTTCAGGTCATGTTTGTTCTGCAAAACCTACCGCTTGAAGCTTCTCCAATGGGAGAGGCGACGTCGGTTTTAGCCATTGAAGATAATGATACAGCGAAATTTGATCTCTCTCTGTTTGTGTTTGAAGGAGCTGAAGGGCTTCAGTTAAAGCTTGAGTATCATGCGGATTTATTTTCTGATGACACGATGGAGCGATTCCTTGCATACTACGAGCACCTGCTTGAAGGAATTTGTGAAAATCCAGCGCAGCCGATCAGACAAGTGAATTTCCTGCCAGAGAAAGAAAAGCATCAATTGCTCTATGAATGGAGCGGAAAGACTGATCAACCAAAAGGTCCGCTACTCATGACGGAACGATTTGAAGCGCAAGTGAAAAAGACACCTCATGCAGTGGCGCTCGAGTTCCAGGGAGATGAGTGGACGTACCAGGAGTTACACGAGAAAGTCGATCGTCTTGCAGCCTATTTACAGCAGCGAGGCGTGACGCCGCATGAACCAGTTGGACTGCTCATCGACAGATCGCCTGAAATGATTCTTGGGGTGCTGGCCATTGTGAAAGCAGGCGGGGCTTATGTGCCAATTGATCCTGAATATCCAGATGCCCGCATTGACTATATGCTGAGAGATACAGGGATTCAGCTTTTACTGACAAAAAATGAATGGCTGAAAAAAGTATCCATCCATCAAACGGAACTCATTTGTCTTGATCAAGGGTATGAAGAATTTTTACCAGAAGCAGAGGTCATGCCCGCTGCACTAAGACCTGATGGACTTGCTTATATCAATTACACATCGGGGTCAACTGGACAGCCAAAAGGAGTACTGATCCCGCATCAAGCGGTCGTCCGGCTTGTGTGTGAAACAGACTATGTCACCCTTGATGAACAAACGCGCATTTTACAAATCGCTAGCTTCTCTTTTGACGCATTTACGTATGAAATATGGGGAGCCCTTTTAAACGGGGGAAGGCTCATACTGACGGATCGAAATACCATTTTATCAATGGATACATTAGCGGAAGCACTAAAAACTCATCAGATTACAACAGGGTTCTTGACTGTGCCGCTGTTCAACCGTTTAACAGAAGAGCATCCAGAAGCTTTATCTGGACTTCATGCATTATTGGTCGGCGGAGATGCCTTATCAGCCGCTCATATCCGAAAAGCACTACCATATTTGCCTGAAGGGCTTTTAAATGGATATGGACCAACAGAGAATACGACGTTCTCCTGTGTGCATCACATTCGAGCACTAGAAGAAGATCAGGCGACGGTCCCGATTGGACAGCCTATTGCTTATTCACAAGCTTATGTATTAGATGACCAAATGCAGCCAGTTCCGCAAGGCGTCATCGGCGAAATTTATGTTGGCGGCACAGGGCTAGCACTTGGTTACCTTGGAGATGAAGAAAAAACAGCATCATCATTTATCCCGCATCCTTTCCAAGAAGGAGCGCGTTTATATAAAACAGGCGATATGGGCCGCTGGCTGTCAAATGGCATCATTGACTGTCTTGGAAGAATCGATCATCAAGTGAAAATTCGTGGACACCGCGTGGAATGCGGAGAAATTGAAGCCGCTATGCTGACATTTGATGACATCACAGAATGTGCCGTTATCCCGCATCAGCACGAGAGTGGTCATAAGCGATTGATCGGTTATTTTGTCCAAAAAGGCGGCATGACCACGCAAGACATTCGCCATAACTTAAAAGACATTCTGCCAGATTATATGGTGCCAAGCCTATTAATAGAGCTGGATGAATTACCGCTCACGCCAAATGGCAAGGTAGACCAAAAGCGTCTTCCACCGCCAGAGTGGAGACAAGAAGAAGTAGAAACAGCCATTGACAAAGCAGCTACTGAGGAAGAACGTGTGTTAGAAAAAGTGTGGTCTCAGCTGCTAGGCGTTCCTTCTATTGGCGTCCATGATAACTACTTTGAGCTTGGCGGAGATTCCATTATTGTCATACAAATGGTGGCACGCTTAGCACAGGAAGGCTACGTCATCCAGCCGAGAGATGTATTTGAAAAACAGACCATCTCACAACTCGCACAAGCGATGAGAAAGTCAGAGGTCTCTACGGTCTATGATCAATCACCTGTGACAGGAGAGGTTCGTCTTCTCCCGATTCAATCTTGGTTCTTTGAGCAATCGATGACCAATCAAGATTATTGGAATCTCTCGGCGCATATTGAAATGAAGCGATCTGTTCCACATGAACAGTTAACACAGGTTCTTTCAAAACTGGTCGATCATCACGATATGCTGAGAGCTATATATACAAAAGAGGCAGATGGCACATGGATTCAAACCATTCGTGAGCCTGGCATCACACCTTGTGTCACATTCTTTGATGTGACGGATGTATCTCAGGAGGAAGCACGGGAACAAATCCGCTTGGAGACAAGTGCCTGTCAAGGAACATTGTCATTAGAGCGAGGAGAAGTGATCAAAGCGATTCTTTTCCATACAGGTAAAGACACGTCTGAGCTCTTTATTGCTGCACACCATCTCGTCATGGATGGCATATCATGGCGCATGATACAAGAAGATGTACTAAATGGATTGAAACAGCTTGCTACGGGGCAGGACATCCTATTTGCGAAAAAAACCGCCTCCTATAAGCAGTGGGCAGATGCCTTATATGAATATGCACAAACCGATCAATTACAAGCGCAGGCCTCTTTTTGGCAAAAAATCAAGGATCAAGAGGAAGAAGGTTCTCCTTTCCAACTGCCTGCGCTTTCTAATATAGAAGAACATGCAGAGATCCTGTCGGTTCAGCTCACAAAGGAACAAACAGATAGGTTACTTAGACAGGCCTCACAAGCATACCGAACAGAGATTAACGATTTACTGTTAGCAGGACTCACGCAAGCCATTGGAAAGCCAATGCTCATCACGTTAGAAGGGCATGGACGCGAGGATTTATTTGAACAGATGGATTTGTCACGGACAGTCGGCTGGTTTACAAGCTCTTATCCTATTTTTATTCCTTTTATACAAACCGATGTTGCAAGACAAATCAAAGACGTCAAAGAAACCTTACGAGCTGTGCCGCAAAAGGGAATCGGCTACGGTTTGCTTCAATACATGACAGAATCTCGTTTACTCAAAACGGTAACGCCGCAGATGAGCTTTAATTACCTCGGTCAGTTAGATCAGGCAGATGGCGAAGCCAAGCTGTATATAGCAGACGAGCGAAATGGACATGTTCACGATCCGAAAGCAGAAAGACAGCATTTGATCGATGTGTATGGATATGTGACAGATGGTCAGTTGCAGATGAACTTTATGATCAATCGTGAACTGCTACAAGATCAAGAGGTGCGGTTGTTACCTGAACGTTTTAAAGAAAAAATGGAGATCATCTTGACGCATTGTGTTGAAACGAGCGGCGGCTTTACACCATCTGATTTTCCGATGGTTCAGCTCACGCAAAAGCAAATAGATGAACTTCCAGACAATGTAGTCGATGTGTATCCGCTGTCTCCAATGCAGCAAGGAATGCTGTTTCATGCACTGCTAGATCAAGACTCACAAGCTTATTTTGGTCAGGTGCATATGACGCTCCAAGGCTTAACAAACGGCGATGCCTATGAACAAGCTTGGAATCTTCTTGTAGAACGTCATTCGATTTTGAGAACAAAATTCGCTTGGGAAGGGCTGAAGGAGCCTGTTCAGTTCATTCAATCAGAAGGAAGCATCCATCTCACTCAGCACGATGTGCGCCACCTGAGTGATGCGAAGCAAGAAGAGACAATCGAACACTTTTTAATATCTGATCGTTCAAAGGATTTCCATTTAGACCATATAGATGAACCGCTAATTCGGATTGCTTTATTCCGTTGTGATGAGGAAAGATGCACGTTTGTCTTTAGTTTTCATCACATTTTAATCGATGGCTGGAGTTTGTTCAGTTTTATTCAGGAATCCTTTGCGCTGTATCGCTCTCTTGTGGACGACCGAGAGATCAGTCTTTCTACAGTCCGTCCATATAAAGATTTTATCGAATGGCTGCAAAAGCAGGATCAAGAGAAGGCGCAAGAATTCTGGCAGCGTTATATGTCAGGCGTAGAGGAAGCGACACCGCTTCCAGGAGACGGCGAAGAACATGCTTTAGACCAAGAAGTAAGCATGATGCAGTCCAGCGTCAAACTGACGCCAGAGATGCAGCAGAAGCTGGAGAAGATGACAGGCAAGCAGAAGGTCACGTTGAGCACACTGATTCAATCAGCGTGGGGACTGCTTTTGCACCTTCATTCAGGCGCAGAGGATGTCATATTTGGGGTGACCGTATCTGGCCGGCCAGCCGACTTACCAGAAGTGGAAAGCATGACAGGGCTCTTTATTAACACATTGCCGCTTCGTCTTTCGATCCATTCGGACTGGACGATTGCGCGATTGCTGGCTTATACACAGGAAACCGTTTTTCAGATGAGAGAATACGAGTATACCGTATTGCCAGATATTCAGCAGATGACGGAAATTCAAAATGGAGAGGCATTGTTTCACAGCATTGTCGTGTTTGAAAACTATCCGATTGAGTCCATTGAGCCGTATGGCGTACGCATTTTAGACATTGCCAGTCATGAAGAAACAAATTATGACTTAACCCTTGTCGCAGTGCCGGGAGATACGCTGGAGCTCCGGATCACATACAACTTACATCAATATACAGAAAAGCAAATACAAACGCTGATGCAGCAGCTGATTCACACACTTGAAGCCATGACAGAACAAGTGGATACGCCGCTATCTTCCTTCACCATTGTGACAAGTGAGGAAAAAGAGCGGATGATCAGTAATTGGGCGAAAAACGCACATGTCAGCGTGCTATACCCAGACCAAGAAGAAGTTTATGCAGGCGTACATGATCCTGCCTATGAAACGGAAATATATGTCCTGAATGAAGAACATCAGCTCATGCCGATTGGATTTCCTGGAGATATTTTTATCGGCGCCAAAGAGATCAAAGCACTTTTTGGAGAGCTAGCCGATTGGATGGAGGCGCATAAAATTCCGCATCCATTCAAACATCAAACAGGCGAATACCTTTATCCGACAGGGGATGTCGGCGTTTGGACGGAAGAAAGCAAGATTCAGATTTTGGATTGGATGTAGGAGGAGAAGAAGAATGCTAGTTAGTAGACGAAAAGGAAATGCAGCAAATCATATTGTCAGGATCAATGGAAAACGAATCGATCTCAAAGCATTAGAGAAAGTCTTCATGCTTCACTTTCCACTAAAGGAATGTGCGCTCATCCCGAAGAAAAATCAAGAAGGAGGCCTATCGCTTGTGCTGTTTGCACAGGCGAAGGACCCTTCGCTGACAAGAGAGGATTTGATGAAAGGCCCGCTTCATCCTGATGAAGTGCCAGCCGCACTCGTCCTCGTCCCTTCCTTGCCGCGAAAAGAAAGTGGAGCGGTCGATACCGAGGCGCTGCTTGCCATTGATGTACTAGATGAAGAGGAACGAAGAAAGATAGAAGAGCGCACGAAAGCCATAGATGGAGTAGAGGAAGCAGCTGTTTTGATAGAGAGTCAGACAGAAAAACAAACACCCTATCATTTAGATGACCTCTTCCCAGATAGACAGCGTACAAATGGAAACGAATCGTTTTCAAAAGATGAAGTCAGTCAAACCATACAATCCTCCGTACAAGAAAAACCACCAGCCCTTGTTTATGGCGGTGATGTGATTAGAAAACCAGGTACACCAGTCACATTGACAGAGGTACTGATCCGAGCCGCCTTTATGTCACCAAATCGCGGAGTCACGTATCTCAAAGAAGGCGGACATGAGGTGATCCAGACTTACCCGGAATTGCTCACAGGAGCGGAACGTGTCCTATCTGGATTAAGGGCAGCCGGACTTTCAAACGGCGATCAAGTGCTGCTTCAATTGAAAGATCATCAAGATTTTATCACGGTATTCTGGGGCTGTATTCTCGGTGGAATCATTCCAACCCCAGTCTCTGTACCGCCTGTGTATGATGAAATGAATCAAGGCGTGAACAAGCTCAAGGGCGTGTTTCAGCTGCAAAATGAGCCATTCATTATTACAAACGAAGCGAGTGCTGAGGACATTGCAGGACTGCGTAAAACATTTGAATCAAAAGCGATTCCGATTTTAACAATCGAAACATTACTTGCCTGTGATCCAGATGAACAGCATTATGAGCCAGAGCCGGATGAGCCTGTGCTTCAGCTGCTGTCCTCAGGAAGTACGGGTGTGCCAAAGTGTATCCGGCACAACCATCAAAGCATTTTATCTAGAATCATTTCCTTTGAGCAGGCAAATGGTTTCACGCATGAAGATGTATCCATGAACTGGATGCCGCTTGATCATGTAGGGGGCATTGTCATGTTTCATGTACATGATGTGTACCTCGGCTGCCAGCAAATTAGTCCATCCATTGATCAATTTATCGAACGGCCGATGGTGTGGCTGGATTGGGTAGAAAGATACGGTGTCACAAGGACGTGGGCGCCAAACTTTGCCTTTGCGATGATGAATGAATGTGAAGACGACATTCGCAAAGGGAGCTGGGATCTCTCCACCTTGACCTATATCATGAACGCCGCCGAAGCAGTTGTTCCTAAAGTGACGCAGCGTTTCATGCACATCATGGGTGAGCACGGATTAAGCCGCCATGCGATGGTGCCGGCTTATGGCATGTCAGAAACATCATCAGCCATTGTCCAGTCAAAAGAATTCATGCGTCATGATGATCAGGGTGGACAACTGACCATTGATCAGACCTCATTAACAAGTGAGATTCAATATGTGACGCACGATCATCCGCACAAGATGACCTTTACAGAAGTTGGTGCACCCATCCCTTCTGTATGGATTCGGATTGTAGATGAGCATCACCATGTGCTGCCAGAAGATCAAGTCGGCCGCTTGCAGGTGAAGAGTCCAACGATTATGATGGGCTACTATCAAAATGAGGAAGCCAATGAAGAAGTATTTGCGGAAAACGGCTGGTTTCATACAGGAGATTTAGGATTTATTCATGAAGGGCGCCTAGTCCTCACAGGGCGGGAAAAGGATATCATCGTCATCAATGGAGCGAACTATTTGAATTACGAAATTGAAGCCGTTGTGGAAGAGGTTGAGGGGGTTGAAGTCACCTTTGCCGCTGCGTACGGCATTTACAATCCCGAATCAAGTAATGACACACTCGCCGTCTTTTTTGTCACGCAGAAGGATTCGATAGAGGATCAAATCACAATGATTCAGCAGATTAGAGAGAGCATCATTCGCAAAATGGGAATCGAACCTGACCATATCATTCCGGTGAAAAAAGACCAATTTCCGAAAACAGAAAGCGGAAAAATCCAACGTGCCCAACTAGGTGCGGCACTGAAAGATGGGGTGTTTCATGACATTGAACGTGCACTTGATCTTGCTTCGGAAAATGAACAAACCCTCCCAGATTGGTTCTTTAAACGTATTTGGGTAAAAGAGAATATCGGTCCATCTCAGCCGGTATCCACTGATCATGTACTCGTATTTGAGGATGAAAAAGGGCTTTATCCATCGCTTTATACACAATTTGAACAAATGAACCTGTCTTTTGTTTCTGTGAAAAAGGGTCATGAATTTTTACGCCTGTCAAAAGGGATGTATCAGATGAACCCTCGTATCAAAGGGGATTACGTCAGGCTTGTGGCGGCGCTTGAAGCCGATGAATTAAAAATTGACCGTATGCTCCACTTGTGGAATGTGTCAGATAAGGAGATGATTGCGAGCCCTGCGCAGTTCAAAGAACTGAATGCAAGCACCAGCCAATCCATTTTATATTTGTATCAAGCATTGAGACAAGAAAATAAAGAGCCGATGCGTCTCGTTGTTGTCACAAAAGGTGGTCAATTGGTCAAACCGCAAGATGAGCTTCATGTGGAGAAAACGTCTCTTGCCGGATTATTAAAAACCATCCCGCAAGAATGGGAAGGGGCAGAAGTGTCTCACCTTGATATTGAAGCGGAGAATGTGGAACAGGATGCCAAGCATATTGCGGACGAACTAGGTGCGATTCATTTGAAAGCAGAAGTGTCTTACCGGCATGGCCAGCGTCTCGTACCAAAGCTGGAAAAAGTGAATATGATGACGGCACCTCAGACAGAAGGGTTTTTAGAATATGAAGGCTTGTACTTGCTGACTGGCGGGCTTGGCGGTATTGGATTTGAACTGGCTAAGCAAATGCTCCAATTTGGCTTGAAGCTCGTGTTAATTGGACGGACATCCCTTGAAGAAGACAGAGAAAAAGAGGCGTCATTCTCACAACTTAAAGATCTGGGAGACCTCCTTTATGTACAAGCCGATGTGACGAATTTATGTGACGTCGAGCAGGCGATTTATGAAGCAGAAAAGCATTTCGGACAGTCGATCCGAGGAGCGCTTCATTTAGCCGGTGCTGGCAATGTATCTGAGCACTTTCAGCATGTGGATACGTACACACTGGCTCATACAACAGAAGAAGATTTCGTCAAAGAACTTTCAGGGAAGGCAGATGGTGCTTGGGTGCTGCAAGAAGCCTTCAAGCATGATCCGTCAGTGCCACTCGTCTTTTTTGGATCAGTAAATGGCTTTTTTGGCGGCACCACATTTGGTGCATATTCTGCGGCGAACAGCTTTTTAGATGGACTCGCACATGACCTTACCTATCATGAGGGAAGAAGAGCGATTTCGTTGAATTTCAGTATGTGGGATAATCTTGGTTTGTCTAAGGGACATACTGGGGCTGCGCTAACCGTTCGCAAGGGCTTTCAATTGATTGGAAAAAAACAAGGGCTCCATTCATTATGTCTAGGTGTTCGGCTGAATGAAGCGCATCTATTTATCGGCCTAGATGGGGCGAATCAAGAAATCGCTGAACATCTTCAACCAGCACCAATCCCGCTTTTTGAAAAGAAACTGTACTATACGGTGCAATCAGGCAAAGAAGTGGATGCTGACAAGATCACAGACATCATAGAGGGGAAATGGGACATCAGGCAAGTGGAAGATATACCGAAAAAACAAGATGGCTCTATTGATCACGAAGCCCTCAAACAGTTCCATCACAAACACGCACAGCCGTTTGAAAAGCAATTGCCAGAAACGAAGACAGAGCAGGTGCTTGCGGCCATATGGGAGGATATTTTAGAAGTCGATCGTGTGTACAAAGAGGATCAATTCTTTGACCTTGGTGGACATTCATTAAAGGCCACTCAAACGATTTCACGTATTAATCATGAGTTTTCACTAAAGGCGCCGCTAAAAATATTGTTTGAAAGCAAGAATCTGGCACACTTGGCACAAATGGTCGATGACATCAATGGAGCACCAGCCATTCAGGAAGCCAGCATTCCAAAGCTGGAAAAACGAACAAGCTATGAGCTGTCACATGCTCAAAAGCGAATTTGGTTCTTATCTACATTAGAAAAGAGCCATCATTACAATATATTAGGTGCTTGGAAGCTGATGGGTCAATTACACATCCAAACGTTAACAAAGGCGATCGGTCTCTTAACAAAACGTCATGAAGCACTTCGCGCAACATTTCAAACCATTGGCGGCAAGCCGGTTCAAGTCATCCGTGAAGATCTTCCGCCATCAGTAACCGTTGCGAATTTCTCATTATTTAATGAAAAAACAAGAGCGAGAAGATTGGAACAGCTGATTCAGCAAGAGGCGAACCGCATCTATGACTTAGAACGGGGACCGCTTGCACAATGGACAATTGTTGATATGGGGAAAGAGGAATATTACTTGCTTTGTGCGCAGCATCATATCATTTCCGATGCATGGTCGCTCAGCCTGCTTATTCAAGAATTAGAAGTCGTGTATGGTGCGCTATTATCAGAGAAAACGCCTGAGCTACCTGCACTTGAGATTGAATGGACCGATTATGTTCATTGGGAGAATGAGCAATTAAAGAACCATCATGAGGCTCAGAGCTATTGGCTTGAAACGTTACAAGGAGAGTTGCCGGTATTAGAGCTCCCGTTTGACCGTCCTCGTCCGCCGGTTCAAACATTTAATGGGGCTACAGAGAAAATCGTGATAGATGAACCGCTTGTTCGTCGTTTACATGCCTTGTCGAGGCAGCAGGGGACAACACTATTTATGACGATGTTGTCAGCCTATTATGTCCTGCTTCACAAGTTGTCTGGACAAACAGATGTCATTGTTGGATCGCCGATCGCTGGTCGTGATGTCGAACAATCAGAGAAGCTTGTCGGGATGTTTGTCAATACATTGGCGCTGAGACAGGACGTCTCAAAAGCCGATACCTTTGCCGATTTATTGGCAAAGGTGAAAGAAATGACGTTAAAAGCTTTTGAGCATCAGCATTATCCATTCGACAAGCTTGTGGATGACCTTTCAATGGATAGAGACCTAAGTCGTTCACCGATCTTCCAAGTCGCCATGGGGTATGTCACTGATTCGCTGGATATCAACCTAAAAGGACTGACATCGGAACAAGTGATGGTCCATCATACCGTCTCTAAATTTGATCTCACCTTGCATGTATTTAAGCAGGAGGACAAGCTGTCTATCCATGTGGAATATAATACGGATTTATTTGAGCAAGAAACGATCCACCGTATGATGAATTATTATCTCAATCTGTTAGATGGCATGACGGCTCAGCCTGAACGGACATTCGCTGACTTTTGCGTCATGGACAAAACAGAACAGAATGCCATGATCATAGGGAAAAATCAAACTGACACGCCTTATCCAAAGCGTACGCTGCAAGAATTATTTGAAGAACAAGTGCAGCGTGATCCGTACCGGATTGCTGTATCTTATATGGAAGAGCATATGACGTATCAAGATTTAGACGAGAAGGCGACAAATCTGGCTGCCTATTTACAGTCAAAGGGCGTTGGACCCGGTTCACTTGTCCCGATGCTGTTTGATCGTTCGTTTGACATGATGGTCTCAGTTCTAGGGATCGTCAAGTCGGGTGCTGCTTATGTACCGATGTCACCTGAGTATCCAGATGCCCGCATCGGTCTGATCGTTCGCGATACACAAAGCGATATCATTTTAACCCAGTCGCATCTGATCAATCGTTTAGACGATCTGAGCGGCACAAAGATTGAAATGGACAAGCCGTTACCAGAAACAGGCGCAGTGTATCAAAGGGAAAAATCGATTGTAGGAGAAGACCAGCTTGCCTATGTGAACTACACTTCAGGTTCAACAGGCACACCAAAAGGCGTGATGCTTCCTCATGCAGGAGTGGTCCGCTTAGTGAAAGAAACAAACTATATTGAGCTTGGTTCAGAAGATAAAATGCTTCAGCTGTCTAACTATGCATTTGATGCCTTTACCTTTGAATTATGGGGAATGCTGCTCAATGGCGGTCAGCTGGTTCTGATCCCGAAATATGCTGCTCTGAATATGGACGAATTAACTCGGTTAATCAAAACGCATCAAGTCACAGCCAACTGTTTGCCAACTGCATTATTCAACCGGCTGATTGAGCACGATCCAAAAAGTGTGGCTGGATACCGTACATTACTCGTTGGCGGAGAAGCCATGTCTAGTGAGCATGCACGAAAGGCATTGCCACATATGAAGGGTGTGCTGATCAATGCTTACGGTCCAACAGAAAACACAACATTAGCGACCACTTATCAAGTCACACACGTACCGGAGGATGCAAGATCAGTGCCAATCGGTGTGCCAGTCGCCAACTCAACGGTTGTCATACTAGATGATCATCTCAATCCAGTACCAACAGGCGTCAAAGGAGAAATCTATATCGGCGGAACAGGGCTGGCAAAAGGATATTTGCATGACCCAGAGCGCACGGAGGAGCGGTTTATTGACAATCCATTCCCGGCATTAAAAGGGGACAAACTGTATCGTTCCGGTGACCTAGGGAAATGGCGGTCTGATGGCAGTATTGAATACCTTGGCCGAAAAGACAACTTGGTCAAAATTAGAGGCTACCGAATTGAATGTGGAGAAATTGAGACAGCCCTGCTCAAACACCCACAAGTAAAAGAATGTACCGTCATTGCTAAAACGTACGGCAGCTCAAAACGGCTGGCAGCCTACCTTGTCACAGATGGGGGAGAGCCTGTTCCCGGATGGAAAGCATTTTTACAGGAAAGCCTGCCAGGCTATATGATTCCAAGTTACTTTATCGTACTTGACGCAATTCCCGTCACAACGAATGGGAAGGTCGATCAAAAAGCTTTGCCGGAGCCGACAGACGCAGTCTCTTCCTCACATGAAGACGATCAACCGGTAACAGAAACACAGCAGCTGATTGTGACAGCTTTCAGTGAAGTGCTTGGTGTCAAACGAGTAGGAATTCATGATTCATTCTTTGATTTAGGCGGAGATTCGATTATGAGTATTCAAGCCGTTGCCAAATTAAAAGAAAAAGGTGTCCGTGTTGATCCGAAATGGATTTTCATGCACCCAGCGCCAGCACAGTTAGCGGCATATTTGGACACAGTGCCAGAAACAGGCGAGCCTGTCGAAAGAGCGCCGAAAGACTATGTGATCGAGTTGAAAAAAGGGGATCCGGCTGAACCGAGAATTTTCTTTGCACCGCCTGCTGGTGGAACGGTGATGGGGTATATCGATGTGGCCAAGCTCATGACACATGAAGGAGCTGTTTACGCCTTGCAGTCTCCGGGCTTGTATGAGGATGAAGAACCACAATTCCTTCATTATACAGAGCTTGTCACCATTTTTATTGAAGCCATTGAAACATTCTATCGACCAGGCATTGATTATTTGGCAGGGCATTCCATGGGCGGACATCTTGCTTACGGAATGAATCAGAGACTCTGTCATGCAGGAAAAGCGCCAAAAGGATTGATCATTTTAGATACGGTTCCGGTATTAAGAGATGAGGCAGATCAAGCGCTTCATGCCGATATGAACGAAGAAGAAGTGAAAATGCTCGCCCTCGTCCTAGGTATGGGGAACCTCGTCGGCATCAAACCAGAAGCATTACAAGGGCTCAGCTTCCAAGAAGTGAAGCAGAAAATCCTCAAAGAAGCAGAAAAGGATGAAGTCGTTCATCAATTTATGAATGATCACTATTTAGATAAATACTTGCAAATGCAGACTCATAATACCATCATGTCACAAGCCATTGAATTAGAAAAAGACCCATTCTCTGTGCCGTTTTATATTATACAAAGCAGCGATCACGCCACAGATTTCCAGAAGAAATTTGCCGATTGGGAAGCTTACACGAGAGAAACGTGCTCGTATTATCAAATAAAAGGCGACCATGTGACCATGATGAAAAGACCGCAGGCAGATCAACTTGCGCAGATTCTTGAAACGATCGTAAAGGGGTAAGGACGTATGAACCAATTATTTAAAACCTTTGAAAAAAAATCAGATCTCATTCAGCTTATTTGTTTTCCTTTTGCAGGCGGATATTCCGCCTCTTACCGTCCGCTCTTTGAACAGCTGAAGGACACGGCCGAAGTGACAGCAGCAGAGCCTCCGGGTCATGGAACGAACCTCATGCCGCTTGAAACAAGCATTGACCGGCTGGCTGAATTGTATAAAGAAGGGCTGACAGGCAAATTAAACCGTCCATTTATTTTGTTCGGACATTCCATGGGCGGGCTTGTGGTGTACAGGCTCACTCAGCTGCTAGAAAGGGAAGGCATCGATCCGGCAGCGGTTGTCATTTCTGCCATTCAGCCGCCGCAAACAAAAAGACAAATATTGACCCATTTATCGAATGAAGCATTTGTTCAGCATATCGCTGAAATGGGCGGGATTCCAAAAGAATTGTTAGAGAACAAGCCAATGATGGATTACTTTACACCATCCTTACGTGCCGACTATCAAGCATTAGAATCCTTCCAGCATACAGACAAAACAATCATTGAATCACCCGTTTATTTATTGAACGGAAAGCAAGATAAAAAATGCATGGAAGACGCAGACGGCTGGCTAACATGGGCAAACGCCATCGAACGTACTGATTTCGAAGGAGGCCACATGTATATCAACACACACCTCGAGCAGTTCGCAGAACATATGAGGCATGTCATTGAGCAGACAACAAAAAGGCAATTCATCAGCCAATAAAAGAAAACAACGGCCCCGTCAAACGAGGGCCGTTTTCTTTATGAATTCCCCTTCCTCACCACATTCCCGCCAATCACTCCGCCAATGACGAGCACAGCCCCGATGATGTGAACCATATCAATCGTTTCATGTAAAATAAGGACGCCAGCGGCAATGGTAATGAAAGCAGAAAGATTGTTAAAAATACTCACCTTTGCTGCTTCAAGGTGGGAAAGAGCATAGTTTGATAAATACGCTGTGAGCAGTGATGAGAGAATGCCTAAAAAGAGCATAGACCATACAAAGGATGGCTGCGTAAACGGACTGAAAAACTGCGGTAGTGTAGCATGTACCGAGTGCCGAATGAGAGCAGCAGCATTAAAGAAGACAAATCCAAAGAATGTCATCACGAAAGTCAGTTCAATGACATGGAATCGCCGTGTCATCACCCTGGCAAATACGCTATAGGCACTGGATGATAAGGCTGAAAGTAAGATCAGCACATAACCAATGAGATGAGAATGTTTCACATCAATTCCCTTCACCACAAAGAGGAGCATCACCCCGGACACAGAAAGAATGGTAAACAGCACCTGAATCGAGGTAGGACGTTCCTTTAAACACCATGCTGCAAGCACCATTGTCAAAATAGGGATGGTCGCCTGAATAATGCCGGCCTCTGATGAAGAGGTAAACATCAGCCCCCACACTTGAAATGCAAAAAACAACACAGGATAAAGCAAGGAAAATGGCACAATGTAAATGAGATCACGCCATTGAATGGAAAAACGGTACTTTTTTCGTAAAAATGGAAATAACAAAAGAGCCGCTGCAAAAGAAACAGTAAATCGGTGTGCCAATACATCAATTGGATTCGCTGATGCTAAAGCCACTTTGACAAACAAGAATGAAAAACCAATTATACAGGCGTATGCGATCGAAGCAGCATACGCTTTTTGTTTTGACATATCCATCAGAATTCTCCTTACACGAGCATGCATGCTTCAGTTGAATTGACCGGTTCTGTCTTTTTATCGTAAACGGATCAAGTAAAGTGTACAATAAGAGTTATTGATATCTGTACCGGTACAAGGAGGGTAGTACTGTGAGGAAATATGATCACCTTGTGTTGAATATAAAAAACAAAATCGAGAGCGGCGAATACAATGCTGGAATGAAAATCCCATCCATTCGTCACTTAGCGGCTCAATATGCTGTGAGCAAAAGCACTGTCATAAAAGCACTAGATACATTAGAGCGTGAACACTTGCTGTACTCTGTAGAAAGAAGTGGCTATTTTGTCGTAAAAACCAATCAGTCAGCTGTTAAGAAGGGCAGCACATGGATTGATTTTGCTTCCTCTGCGCCTGATCCCATTGTGTTTCCGTATGTCGATTTTCAGCACTGCATCAATCAAGCGATTGATCTGTATCAAAATGATTTATTTATCTATGGCACCACCAATGGATTACCATCTTTACTGCCAATCATTTCAAAGCGTTTAACGGATTATCAAGTGTTTGCCTCTCCAGAACAGATCGTCATGACTTCTGGTATTCAGCTGGCTTTATCGATTTTAAGCACCATCCCGTTTCCAAATGGAAAACAGACCATATTGGTCGAACAGCCAGGCTATCACCTATTCCTCCAATACTTAGAGAAAAACCAGCTGCCTGTCCGGGGGATTCAGCGGACGAAAAAAGGACTCGATCTTCAGGAATTGGAGCGTATCTTCCGGGAGGAGGATATTCGCTTTTTCTATACGATGCCAAGATTTCAAAACCCGCTTGGAACGAGTCTGTCGAAACAAGAAAAAATAGCGATTGCAGCCCTTGCCGAAGCATATGATGTCTACATCGTTGAAGACGATTATTTGGCTGATTTAGAATTCGATACAAAAAGAGACCCGATCTATTCATATGATCGGGCGGGGAAGGTCATTTATTTAAAAAGCTTCTCAAAAATCATTTTTCCGGGGCTTAGAACAGGTGCTGTCGTCTTACCAAACGAGCTGATTGGCCCCTTTAGTGAACATAAACGGCTGATTGATATCGACAGCTCGATGCTCTCGCAAGCTGCTTTAGAAATTTATTTGAAAAGCGGGATGTTTGAGCGTCATAGAGAAAGGATGCAGGCGACCTATAGAGCTCGATCCAAACAACTTGTGGCCTGTTTGAAAAATGATCAAGGCGCTTATGAGCTGGGAGAAGAGGAGCCAGCTACCCATACCCACGTTCGTGTCGACCGGTCCATTCCGATGAATCAGCTCATTCAGCAGCTAAAAAAGGCTTCTGTGATGGTTCAGCCGATCGACCGCCATTTCATTTCTACTTATCAAAAGGAGCCTATACTTCAACTGAACATTTGGCATGTAAAAGAAGAGGAAATCGCACGAGGCATCGATTTGCTCAAGTCATCACTTCAACAAATCACACGTTATTAAGGCGAGACAGCATGTTCTCACAAGTGAGTATCTCGACATGCTCAGCCGCAGCGGGTTTTCTTGTACAAACCGCCATTTGGTAGGCAGGATCAAGCGAATATGTTTGGACAACGCAAGGGGCTTCGTGATCAGGTAATCTCAAAGTAGCCTGTCCATCCTCTGACAAGCGAGCGGTAAAGGATGAAAGACCATAGGATATTCCCTTCCCTGTCAGCTTAATAAAAGCCTCCTTCATGGACCATAAATGAAAGAAATAGGCTTCCTGCTGTTCTGCCGGTTGTGAGAGTAAATCTTGATATTCGTCAGCTGAAAAAAATCGTTTGGCAATGGCTAAATCAATCGGTTTAATCTCTTCAATATCAATGCCAACAGGCGCATCATCTACTGCGCCCACGACCCAATCACCAGAGTGAGAAAGATTAAAATGAAAAGAAGGAATTTGCCGGACAACAGGCTTTCCCTTCCCTTCTGTTTCAAAAATGATCTGTTCCATAGGCAGTGCGTACATCTCATGAATGATGTGACGAATCAGTACCTCACCTAAAAGCGTTCTTCTTGCATCGATCAAAAAACGAAAGCGCTCAGCGGCGGCGCGTTTTTCAAGTGACACAAAAGGCTTCAGCTGTTCTATTTGTTTTCGTGCATTTTTATCATCTAAAGGTTGTAATTGAATAGCGAAAATCTTCATAACGGACCTCGATTTTTTACATTTATTGTACCATTGGATGAACACATGCAAAAGAGAAACAGACATCCTGTTCAATGAAAGCACAAAATGACAGGAAGGTGCGGGCGGTTCTCGATATAGTGGAAAAGGAAGGAGAGGGAAAAATGATTCACTTGATCATGGATAGTATCAATTATATGGAAGAGAGGCTGGATCAGCCTTTGCAGATCGAAGAAGTGGCAGAGGCCGCCTGTATGTCTAAATTTCATTATCAGCGGCTATTCCATATGCTGACGGGAATTGCAGTAGCAGAATATATTCGCAAAAGACGATTAACCCTTGCGGCAGAAGAATTCATGACCAAGCAAGTGAAAGTCATTGATGCGGCGGTGAAGTATGGCTATGAAACCCCAGAGTCGTTTGCGAAAGCCTTCAAGCGGCATCATGGATATACACCGGCAGCAGTGAAAACAGGCGAGTATACAGTGAAAGCATACCCCCGTCTCTCCTTCGAACTTCAAATAAAAGGAGTCGAACCGATGCATTATCGAATTGTGGAAAAGGATTCATTTTCAATCATGGGCAGAAGACTAAAGACAACAACAAAGAATAGCCAAAACAAACAGGATATTCCCGCCTTTTGGAAGCGTGTCAATCAAGAAGGATGGACGGATTCACTGGCTCATGTAGCTGGAGAACTCGGATATATCGGTGTATGTGCACATTTTGATGAAACGCTTGAAACATTTGACTATATCATTGGGATTGAGCAAGGTGAGGAAGAACCAGATTCGACCATGACAGTCGAGCAGATTCCGGCCAGTACGTGGGCTGTATTTCAGGCAAAGGGGCCTGTCGAAATCGCTGTGCATTCAACATGGACACGTATTTTCACAGAATGGTTTCCTGCCTCAGGATATGAGCATGCTGGGGGAATGGAGATGGAAACGTACCCTTTAGATGGAGAGATAAATTCTCCAGATCATGTGACATTGATTTGGATTCCAATCCGTAAACAATCATAAAAAAGGCAGCGTATCTCGCTGCTTTTTATCCTTGTGTGAGGACGTGAACACCGTTTGGATCGGTCGTATTCATCCCATGAGAATCTATCATCTTCACTTCAAGTAAAGAGAGACGTTCTCCCTTTTTCCAATGAATAGGTTGTGTCAAACCGTCCAGCAACTGATCGACCGTAGGTGTATGAGTCAAATCAGGTACTGCGATCGTCATCTCGGCAATTGCTTCTTCACCAGTTTCAATCACATCTGTCCGCCGCTGCAATTCAAGCCTTAAGCGCATCGGTGTAGAAAGAAACGTTCTTCGCTCCCCGGTCTGGATTGCCCAGTTTCTCTTTTGCGCTTGTACCAGCAGCTGATCATATTCATCATCAGTCACTAGAAAGCCGATGTGATCAAAAAGGACTTTTTTACTATAACCAAATGTGATATTGATCTGTCCCTTTCTCATCTCAATGATTCGGAAAGAGGGCTTCTTCTCTCTAAAATCATCCCATGTAAGCGGAGGGGGAAAGGAACCTTCCTTTGCGAAACGCCCCTTTACTTCAAAGCCTAATGAGGTGTACGCCTTCTCTGTCTCCTCAACAAATGGTGTCCAGTAATGATAATGGAAAAGCTGCATCAGAGGATCATCTCCTGTTTTAAGAATATTGCGTCTATTTAGTTTAGCACAAAACAAGCCATTCATTTAGTAGAATGGCTTGTTCTTATCGGGTAAGGGTTTGAACAGGTTTCTCCGCTGTTTTTGTAATGAGCAGTTGCAAGAGCCGTGTCGATTGTGGCAATGAAAAGCGAAGGACGAGTCCGGTAAAGATGGCCGTCAGAATCGTTCCAATGCCAATCGGGCCGCCGAGCATCCATGCAAATAGGAGCACGGTTAACTCAATACCATTTCGAACCCACTGTACGTTCAGCCCCGTTTTTGCTGAGATGAGCAACATTAATGAATCCCTTGGCCCAGCGCCAAGATTGGCTGAGACATAAATGCCAACGCCATACCCAGACACAATCACGCCCGTAATAAATACATATAAAGCAGGTAAATACCCATGTGGTGCAGGTAATACTGCATTAAAGAAATCAATAAACACGCCAATCAGCACCATATTGAGAAGGGCGCCGATCTTTGGAAAAGATTTCGTGAAAACAGATGTCAGTGTCACAATGAGTGCACCAATAATGATCGACCATTGTCCAATGGTTAAACCAAAATGCTGAAACAGTCCATAATGAAAAGCGTCCCACGGCCCAATGCCAAGGATCTTTCCCTTCACTGTCAGCGATAGTCCAAAAGCAAGTACAATTAATCCAACAAAATAAAAAAACCAACGTAAAAGATGTTCCCGCTTCAAAAGCTTTCCCTTCTTTCTTAAACACTCGATTTCAATCGTAACATACTCGCACGCCCCTTTAAATGGCTTTGCTCAATTGTAATCGCTTACTCGATAAAAAGAATTTTTTCCATAAAAAGAGCAGAAAACATCAAATTTTGGAGCAAGACTTTTGAATTGTTTTTTTTAACAAAGCGAACCAATAATTAACAATTTTTATGAAAATAAGAAAAAAATTCAATATAAAATGACAAAAAAACAACCTTTATCCAATTAAAGAATATTAAAGATAAAATAGAATAGATTGTATGTAAATTGCGTCGTTAGGCCTGTTTTTATTGATAGATAAAATATTTGATACACGATAAAAAAACTTGTTTTATTGGAAAAAACAAAGATGGATCAGATGTCGAAAGCTGTATATGACAAAAGGGCTATTTTTGTCGAAAATAGTCTTTTAGTCATGTTGAGGGTTCTGAAATGTTACTGATATTCTTTACCAAAGTGTGGGAGGTGAACTGGTACATACCATTATGATTTAGAGCAGGGAAAAGGGGATGTCAAAAAATGAACATATTAAAAAGAACGAGTCAATTATTTCTTATATTGGTGCTGATCGCTGGAAATTTATTAACGGTCTCACCACCTGTTACAAAAGCTGCTGGAACAGTGGTCGTGAACAATACGGATTCCTATATGATTGGGACTAGGCCACTAGTTCTTCAGCAACTCGATGGAAATGATCCAACAAATGTTAAAGCTAGTGTAGAGGTGAAAGGAATCGATATAGGCGCAGTGAATGGTGTTGCTGTTAGCGATCGAGAAAATGTAGTGTATGCAACTGCAAATGGCACTAGCCTTACTCTATATAAAATAAATGCGACATCAGGGCAAGCACAAGTCGTAACGAAACTACCTGAAGGCGCTACTAATGCCGTTGTGCATCAAGATAAATATATTTATTCTTATTTTTCTAATGGTGATTCTTTCCTTGGAACGTACGATTTAGTTACGGGTCAAAAAACGTCCAAAAAAATCGTCGGTTATGACGCTGGCTCTGGCATTGGTGGTGACATTGGCGGAGATCTTGTAGTCGATAAGGATGGCTATCTTTGGTTTGCATCTAATAACAGTGGAGCCGTTGCGCAAATGAATCCTGAAACAGCTGAAGTCATTCGTGTCATTCCGATTACAAATGCGGATGGTAAAACGATTGACGGAGGCGTGCGGGGAATTAGCTTCTTGCCAAATGGGCAGATGCTATTACAGTCAGGATTAAATGAATCCATTGGTCATTCCACTCTTTTTACACTTGATGCGAAAACATTAAGTACAACATATATGGGCACTGCAGGTGATTCATTATCTTACGACTTAGCTTCAAGGGTGAAGCCTGAATTCGATCCATATCCACCTAACCTTGAATCAGAAAAATCGGTTGCTTTACAGAAAAAAGCAGAAGGCAACACAGATGAAAAGCATCCAGAAGTAGGCGACACTTTGCTTTATACAATTAGAGCAAAAAATACTGTGCAATTCGGCATTCTTAAAAATCTGATCATATCAGATAACCTTCCGAGCAGCTTAACCTATGTTTCTGGATCTCTTATGGTAGATGGCACAAGCGTAACAGATGCAAAGGATCAAGACAAAGGTGATTTTACAAACGGTACTGTGACAGGTCAAATAGGTGATGTGAAAGACACCGATTGGCACACCGTGACATTTGAAGCGAAAGTAGCAAAAGGGCAAGCGGGTAAAGATATTCAAAATACAGCGACTGTCAAAGGGGAAAACACACCGCCAGACAATCCAACAACAAACATAGAAATTTATCCTCGTGATCCGAAGCTTGAATCAGAAAAATCAGCGGTCTTACAGAAAAAAGCAGATGGGAATACAGATGAGAAGCACCCAGAAGTAGGGGACACATTGCTGTATACCATTCAAGCCCGTAACGCTGTTGAAGATAGTGTAATAGAAGACCTTGTGATTTCTGACAAGTTACCTCAAGGATTATCTTATGTACCAAATTCTCTACAGGTAGATGGGAATCCAGTCACAGATGCAAAAGATGGCGACAACGGTGATATGACAGATGGAACTGTCACTGGAACGCTCGGTGAAGTGAAAGATACGAAATGGCATACCGTGACGTTTGAAGTCACAGTTGAAAAAGGTCAGGCAGGCAAAGATATTCAAAATACAGCGAGTGTCACAACCGGCAACACACCGCCAGACAAGCCGACAACGAATATAGAAATCTATCCTCGTGACCCGAAGCTGACTTCTGAAAAATCAGCCGTCTTGCAGAAAAAAGCAGATGGCAATACAGATGAGAAGCATCCAGAGGTCGGTGATACACTTCTTTATACGATTAAAACAAAGAATACGATAGAAGATAGTCTCGTTGAAAATTTAGTGATCTCAGACGAACTGCCGGAAGGATTAGCGTATGTGCCGGATTCACTTCAAGTGGATGGAGAGGCAGTCACTGACGCAAAGGATGACGATAACGGAGACTTCACAGATGGTACCATTTCAGGACAATTTGGTGACGTTCAAGATACAGATTGGCATACCGTGACATTTGAAGTGACGGTTGAAAAAGGTCAATCTGGCAAAGACATTCAAAATACAGCGAGTGTCACAGGTGAAAACACACCACCAGACGATCCGACAACAAAAACAGAAATCTACCCTCGTGATCCAAAGCTGGAATCAGAAAAATCAGCGGTCTTGCAGAAAAAAGCTGAAGGTAACAAAGATGAGAAGCATCCAGAAGTGGGAGATACCCTGCTTTATACAATTAAAACAAAGAACACGATAGAAGACAGCCTTGTGGAAAATCTAGTGATCTCAGATCAATTACCAAAAGGGCTGACGTATGTCGCTGGGTCTCTTGAAATTGATGGAGAATCTGTCACAGATGTGAAAGACGACGATAGCGGAGACTACACAGATGGAAAGGTCACAGGTTATTTTGGTGATGTGAAGGACACAGACTGGCATACCGTGACGTTTGAAGTGACAGTTGAAAAGGGACAGGCTGGTCAAGATATTCAAAACACTGCCGAAGTAACAGGTGAAAACACACCACCAGATGATCCAACAACGAATACAGAAATTTATCCTCGTGAACCAAAACTAGCATCAGAAAAGACAGCGAGCATTCAGAAAAAAGCAGAAGGGAACACAGATGAAAACACACCACAGGTAGGCGATACCCTTCTTTATACGATCAAAACAAAGAATCTTGAAGAGGACAGCATCGTCGAAAATCTCGTGATTTCAGATCAACTGCCAGAAGGTCTTGAATATGTCGAAGGATCATTAAAAGTAGATGACCAAGCCGTCACAGATGCAAAAGATGACGACAACGGAGATTACACTAAAGGCACAGTGACCGGAGAATTTGGTGATATCAAAGATACAGACTGGCATACCGTGACGTTTGAAGCGAAAGTCGCTAAAGGCCAATCAGGTAAAAGCATTCAAAACACAGCGAAAGTAACAGGCGAAAACACGCCACCAGATGAGCCGACAACGGAAACAAACATTGATCCAAGAGATCCAAAGCTTGAATCAGAAAAAACATCTGAGATCTCTCAAAAAGCAGAAGACAATACAAATGAAAAACAAGTTCAGGTAGGCGACACTCTCCTTTACACGATCAAAACAAAAAATAGTGTAGAAGACAGTGTCATCAAAGATCTAGTCATCGCAGATCAACTACCAAAAGGTCTTGAATATGTCGAAGGGTCATTAAAAGTAGATGACCAAGCCGTCACAGATGCAAAAGATGACGACAACGGAGACTACACAAAAGGCACAGTCACCGGACAATTTGGTGATATCAAAGACACGGACTGGCATACGGTGACGTTTGAAGCGAAGGTCGCGAAAGGATCTGAAGGTAAAACCATTCAAAATATCGCAGTTGTGAAGGGTGATAATGTTGACGAACCAGACAAACCTGAAAACTCAACAACGGTAGTACCGCCGCATGTGCCAGAGGTGCCAGCAAATCCAGAGCAGCCTTCTCATTCAGAACCGGATACACCTGGTCATCATCTTCCGAACACTGCAACAGAGATGTACAACCTTTTACTAGCAGGATTTGCACTTGTACTAATAGGTGCATCCCTTATTGTATGGAAAAGAAGAAAAAGAAACGGATAATCGTCCATGTTTCAAAAAATCATCTCAGCTCTATTGATTACAGCAGGTATTTGTCTTGTGATTGTAGGATATATGAAAATCGTTGATGGACAAAGACAAGTAGATCAATCATTCCAGTCTGCGCAAGCAGCCATCCAGCAAAAGGGGAAAATGGATTCCTCTTTTGTGCCGGAGGCTGGTGAAACCATTGGGCTCTTGCACATTCCAAAGTTAAACGCTGAGTTACCAATTGTAGAAGGAACAGCGGCGGAGGATTTGGCAAAGGGAGTTGGTCATTATCACGAGAGCTATTTTCCTAACGAACAGGGACAAATCGTTTTATCTGGGCATCGTGATACTGTGTTTAGACGAACAGGAGAACTTGTGAAAGGGGATCAACTTGTCATAGAGCTTTCATACGGTCGGTTTACCTATGAAATTGAGAAAACAAAGATTGTGAAAAAAGATGATCAAAGTATTATTACACTACAACAGGAAAAGGAAGAACTTATCCTCACCACATGTTATCCTTTTTCTTTCATTGGTCCTGCGCCAAACAGATATATTATATATGGGAAGCGTATTTAGCCACTGGATCAGCCTGCAGCTCATTCTTTCATTAACCGATTAGAGCGCTTAATCCCTTGATAAACAGGGAATCTTCTATATCATATCTAGAGATGCAGGGGGGGTCAATTTGTTAAATAAAGAAGATGTAAAGTATATAGATAACGTTGGAAGAATTGTCCTGCCGACAGATATAAGAAAACGGTTGAAAATTCACCCACAAGATTTTATTGAAATCTATCAAGAAGAAAGTCACATTGTGATAAAGCCTTATTGGCAGGATAAACCTTGTATCGTTACAGGGCAAGTCACCTGTTCCAATAAGGCGCTGTCAGGCGGTGTAGTTGTCAGCCCAGAGGGAGCGAGATTGCTCCTGCAAGATTTACTAGCGCTGCGGCTGCAAAAAGAGATATAAAAAAAGGCTGTTCTCACATGATGAGAACAGCCTTTTTGATCATACTGGATTCAAAATCCGATTTAAGAATTGTTTTGTTCGTTCTTCCTTTGGTCGTTTGAAGATTTCTTCAGGAGGACCTTGTTCGACGATGACGCCGCCATCAATAAAAATCACTTCGTCTGCTACTTCTTGGGCAAACTTGATTTCATGTGTAACAACCGCCATCGTCCAGCCTTCTTTCGCTAAATCCTTCATGACCTTTAAGACTTCTCCGACAAGCTCAGGATCTAGCGCAGAGGTTGGTTCATCAAAAAGCATAAGCTCTGGCTGAA
Source organism: Bacillus sp. G402 (assembly GCF_051172515.1). NCBI lineage: Bacteria > Bacillati > Bacillota > Bacilli > Caryophanales > Bacillaceae > Bacillus > Bacillus sp. G402. The sequence goes on along the minus strand of NZ_JBPIZC010000003.1, from coordinate 164,653 downwards.
TGGCAAGTGCACGGGCAATGCCGACACGCTGCTTTTGACCGCCTGACAGCTGGAAGGGATACAAATCTTTTTTATCCTCAAGTCCTACCTTTTGCAGGAGCTGAATCGCTTCTTTTCGCACCGCTTCTTTCGGACGGCGCTGGACTTGGACTGGACCTTCCATCACATTCTCAAGAACAGTGCGATGTGGGAACAGATGATAATCTTGAAACACCATGCCTGACTTCCGGCGAAGTTTGAGCAAATCAGCTTGTTTATTTTTTTTAGAAAAATCAATCGAGAAATCATCGAAGGTAAAGGAGCCTGCATTTGGAATTTCAAGTGCATTTAAACAGCGAAGCATCGTTGTTTTTCCTGAACCTGATGGACCAAGAATCGCCACAACCTGCCCTTTGTTGATCGTAAAATCAATCGACTTTAAAATCTCATTTTCACCAAAGGATTTGTTTAAGCCTTTGACTGTTAGCATGTCGTTCCCTCCTTACCTTGCGACATATCGATCAAGTCGTTTTTCAATTTGGTGTTGAACGAGCGATAGAATGAAGCAGAATACCCAATAGATTAGGGCTGCTTCCATATAAATAAATAAAATTTGATCCAAGTTCGCCGCAGCAATTTCCTGTGATTTACGGAACATCTCTGCCACAAGGATTTGGGAGGCAAGCGATGTATCTTTCACCAAACTAATGAATGAATTAGACAGCGGCGGAATCGATACACGCACTGCCTGCGGTAAAATCACGCGGATGAGCGTTTTGCGATGGGTCATCCCAATTGAATAACCAGCTTCCCATTGTCCTTTAGGAACAGATAGGACGGATGCACGGATAATTTCCGAAGCATACGCACCTACGTTTAAAGAAAAAGCGATGATAGCACTTGGATATGGATCAAGTGTGATATTAAATGTCGGAAAGAAATAGAAAATAATAAACAATTGCACAAAAAGCGGCGTTCCGCGAACGGCCGACACATAGATGGAGAAAATCCATCTGAGGGCTTTGATTTTAGACATTCTAGCAAGAGCTGTCACAAGCGCGATAAAAAGACCAATAATGAAGGCAATGATGGCAAGGGGGATTGTATAATAAATCCCCTGCATCACCATTGGCCAAAAAGATTGCTGAAGAAGATCCCAAGGAATGACGACTCCTAGGGTATTACTTTGTAACATCTTCACCAAACCATTTCTTAGAAATCTTAGCAAGTGTACCGTCTTTTTTCATTTCTTTTAATGCGCCATTCACTTTGTCAACGACTTCGCCGCTGCCTTTTCTGAAGGCAAAATACGTTTCTTGTGGATCTCCTGTTTCAAATGCAACTTTTAGGTTTTTGTTACCGCTTGTTTTCAAGTAATTCAAGACAGCTAATTTATCATTGAACGTCAAATCAGCACGCCCTTGCTGAATCAATTGAATGGATTGTGCAAGACCTTCAACCCCTTCAATTTTAGCGCCAGCATCTGTAGCTAATTTGTTGTAGTTACTTGTTAATGATTGTGCTGCTTTTTTGCCTTTCACATCAGAAAGTTTCTTGATGTCATTGTTATCTGATTTTGTCACAACAATGGCTTGAGATGTTGTGTATTTGTCAGAGAAATCATATTGATTTTCACGTCCAGTTTTACCAACTTGGTTCGCTACCACATCAAAACGTTTAGAATTCAGACCAGCAAACATGCTATCCCATTGTGTTTCTTTGAATTCTGGTTTTAAGTCAAGACGTTTTGCGACTTCTGTGATGACCTCGACATCATAGCCAGTTAATTTATCTGTTTTTTTGTCATGGAAGGTGAAAGGAGCATATGTACCTTCTGTACCGATGGTTAATACGCCTTTATCCTGAATGGATTTCCAAAGGTCACCTGATTCCTTAGACCCAGATTGTTTATTTGCGCTGTCGTTTGCAGCTGATCCACATGCTGTGATCAATGCAACACAAGCGCCTAAAATAATGGCAAAGAACATTTTTTTCATTTTATTCCCCACTTTTCTTGTTGGTATTTACAACATATGATCTTACAGAGAAGCAACCTAAAAGTAAAGCATTTGAAACTAGCTTGAGCGAATCTCACCAACTTTATGCCTTGAACTGGTTGAACGGATAAACGATAGAACTATACCCAAAACAAAAGGTGGATAAAACCAAACGCATTCTCAAACGATGATGAAGAGAGTTCGATTGATGAGAATGTAAGATAGACTACTTAATGGTAAAATATGCTATGATTTTCATATCAAAAGAAGTTTAGTGGGTGTTGATCAGTCGACTTAAATGACTTTTTAAAGTACACGATCCTCCAGTGAACAAACGGAATAAAAGGGAAGTGGGATCATTTGCATACATCGAAACAAAAACCTGTCATGATTTTAGTACACGAAATATACGGAATAAATGATCATATGAAGAGTATGATCGATCATTTTGACAAAGCTGGTTTTGAGGTTTATTGTCCTCATTTATTAGGACAGGCTAAACACTTCCCTTATGCCAGTGAGAATGAGGCATATGACTACTTTATGAATAAAGTTGGTTTTGATGAATCGGTAAAGATCGTATTGAATGTGGCAAAAGAGTTAAAAACGAAAAATGCAGAGAGAGACATATGTCTGATAGGTTTTAGTGTGGGGGCAACAATTGCTTGGCAATGCAGCCAATATGATCAGTTGTTTACCGGAGTCATTGGATTTTATGGTTCAAGGATAAGGGATTTTCTTGATATGACGCCTGCCTGCAATACGCTGTTATTTTTCCCGGAAGTTGAAGCATCTTTTAACCCTCGGGAGGTTGCGAATGTTTTGGAGAAAAAGGAAAAGCTTTGCGTGAAAATAGTAAAGGGGCAGCATGGGTTCGCCAATCCAGATTCTGCGACTTTTCACGCTGAATCTAAAAATCGCTGCTTTCAAGAAATAGATGGTTTTATCAAAGAGTGTCTACAAAAGAAAAATGACTCATGACTGTTTGAAATGAGACTCGAATAGAGGGAAATGAAACCAGTGTGTCATGTAAAGTTGCATGCTGGTTTTTTCGTGCAATTCTGTTGGATATAAGGCATCCTATCATATGATCAGATTCACCGTATAGTTGTGCGAACATTACTAAAATAAAGACTTTGTAACAGTGACGATAGAAGGAAGCATATTTATTATAAAAGATGTATAATTAGTAGGTTGTTTTGAAAATGGAATAATCACATGGAGACATGTTTTGATAACAGAACATCTTAGAAGAAGGAGGGCATCATTGTGGATGTTGGACAAAATCAGCCCGAACAATTGAAAAGGGCGATGACCTCCCGCCATTTATTTATGATTTCTCTTGGCGGTGTCATTGGGACAGGCTTTTTCCTTGGAACAGGCTATACGATTGGACAAGCAGGGCCAGTTGGAGCTGTTCTTTCCTATATTGTGGGCGGATTGATTATGTATTTAACCATGCTGTGTCTTGGAGAGCTCTCAGTTGCGCTTCCTGTGTCGGGGTCGTTTCATACGTATGCGACGAAATTTGTGAGTCCTGCAGCAGGATTTGCTGTTGGCTGGATTTATTGGCTTGGCTGGGCAGCCACTGTGGCGCTGGAATTTTTATCAGCAGGGCAGCTGATGAGACGCTGGCTTCCACAAGTGGATGTGTGGATTTGGTGTCTCATATTTGGACTATGTTTGTTCTTATTAAATGCCAGGTCAGCGAAAGCGTTCGGGGAGTCGGAGTTTTTCTTTTCAACCATTAAGATTGTTGCTATCTTACTATTTATTGGCGTAGGCGGAGCGGCGATGTTTGGTTTTATTCAAACGACGAGCGGGGAACCGGCTCCTTACTTTAGTCATTTTGTGAGTGACGGTCTGTTTCCGAATGGCTTACTCGCCGTTGTCGTCACGATGATCACGGTGAATTTTTCGTTTCAAGGGACGGAGCTGATCGGGATTGCGGCAGGAGAAAGTGAAAATCCAGAGAAAACCGTTCCCCGTTCGATCCATCAGACCGTATGGCGTACCCTTGTCTTTTTCGTCTTATCTATTTTTGTCTTAGCGGGTATGGTGCCTTGGAAAGAAGCGAGTGTGCTGCAAAGCCCATTTGTCACTGTGTTTGAGAGAACGGGCATTCCTTATGCGGCAGATATCATGAACTTTGTCATTATCATTGCTTTATTATCTGTGGCGAACTCTGGCCTATATGCCTCTACGAGAATGCTGTACTCTTTGTCGAAGGAAGGAATGGCAGGGAAAGCGTTTAGACGAGTCAATCAGCGGGGCATCCCGATGAATGCCTTACTGCTCACTTTCCTGTTTACAGGTATTTCGTTATTATCAGGATTCTTTGCAGAGAAAACCGTTTTTGCTTGGATCGTGTCTATTGCGGGCATGAGTGCCCAAACCGGCTGGATTACGATTACATTATCACAGCTGCTTTTTCGCAGAAGATATTTGAAAGCAGGCGGAAAGCTGGAAAACCTAAAATTTAAAACCCCTCTTTATCCGGTACTGCCGATCATTGCGATCACGCTGAACTCGATTGTGCTAATCAGTCTTGCCTTTGATGCCGAGCAGCGGATTGGGCTGTATGTCGGCGTACCGCTCATGATCATTGGATATGTTGTCTATCACCGCTATGTGAAAAAACATCAGGTGAAAAGTGAACCGCTCCAGTTGCAAATCCACGGAGATGATGAGATTCGGTTTTAATTCAAAAAAAGAAGCCTTCCCATTTGGGAGGCTTCTTTTTCAATTTAATGCACGCCTTTCATCGCTTTCTTAATCACCGGTGTAAGCAGAAGCATGATAACACATAAAACGATAGCGAGAATGCCGATGATCCCGAAATAGACGGTTTCTGGCACTTTATCAAATAGCTTGACCACTTGTGCATTAATGGCTTGTGCCATTGCATTTGAAAGGAACCAAAGGCTCATCGTTTGCGCTGAGAAGGCAGCAGGTGCCAGTTTTGTTGTCGCTGACAGCCCAACTGGTGATAAGCAAAGTTCTCCGATGACGACAAGGAAGAAGCTGAGAACGAGCCATAATGGACTAACAAGTGTATTCGGACCAGACATGTAGGCAGGAATGATCATGATGATAAAGGATAATCCTGCGAACAGAAGGCCAAGTGAGAATTTAATCGGGGTAGACGGCTGTTTCTTACCGAGTCTGACCCATAACCAAGCAAATACTGGTGACAGGAGCACAATAAAGATCGGGTTCAATGATTGGAACCAAGAAGAGGCTAATGTCATGCCAAGGAAATTCAAGTTTGTTCGCTGATCTGCATATGTGGCTAAAATATTTGAGCCTTGTTCTTGAATGGCCCAGAACATCACCGCAGCTAGGAACAATGGAATATAAGCGAGTACCCTCGACTGCTCCACTGCACTCGTTTTTTGACTAAAATACATCACAATAAAATAAACAATTGGAATCAGCACACCAAGGACACTGACAAACCAAGTGAATAGATTAATCGTGAGCGCTCCTGTTTGAATGCCGATGACAGCAAAAACAGCAAGTACAATCACGATCAATGTACCGAAAATTTTGAAGTTCTTGCGTTCAGTAGCTGATAGTGGATTTGTGACATAAGTGCCGGCAAGTCCAAGATTCGGCTTTTTCGTGATGACAAACGTAATCAGTCCAACAAGCATACCAACGGCAGCGAGTGAGAAACCAAGGTGGAAATTCACTTTTTGACCGAGTGTTCCGACAATTAATGGGGCGATAAAACCACCCATGTTGATCCCCATATAGAAAATACTGAATCCCGAATCCCTGCGAGGGTCTGTTTTTGTATACAGGTCGCCGACTATGTTTGATACGTTCGGCTTTAGGAGACCTGTCCCAATAATAATCAGCCCCATACTAATAAAGAGCGCTGTTGCACCGCTAGGTAGTGCCAAAATGACATGACCAAGCATAATGAATACCCCGCCATAAAAGACCGTACTGGACGAACCAAATACTCGGTCGGCAAGCCATCCGCCAATAATGCCTGACATATAGACAAGCGCACCATAGACAGACATGATCGAATTAGCGGTTGTCTGGTCGAAGCCAAGACCGCCTTTTGTCACCTCTGTGTACATATAATAAATAAGCAGTGCACGCATGCCATAATAAGAAAAACGCTCCCAAAATTCAGTGAAAAACAGTGTGTAAAGTCCTTTAGGATGTCCAAAAAACCCTTTTTGAGGAACACTTTTAACAATTTTATCGTGGTCAATTGTAGACATGGCATAGATCCTTTCTTAAAAAAAGAGATATGAGAAAAATGATATTCTTGTATAGTTCTTGTGTCAATATAAAACTATTCTAAAACAGGAAAATGTTAGTTCAATAGGCGTAAAGACTCAAAAAAATGAAAAATTCGCTCAAGTGAAAATCATCGGAAAGTTATTCCAGAAGAATTTATATAAAATTTGAAATATCGTACAAGCAAACCTTTTCCACATGCATAGGATGACAAGAGGACATGTGTAAAAAGGAGGGGTTTTCATTGGGGGATGTAAATGAATCTGATCTGAAGAAACCCATTGTCAATGTATTAGACTTTGGCGTGATTGCTGACGGGAAAACGGACTGTACAGCGAAACTGAACGAATGCCTGGAATGGACAAAAGCACAGGGCTACTCCCACGTCTGGCTGCCGAGTGGAACGTATCTAATAGATGCGGTGTACAGGGGGGATCAATTTTTTCCTTTTCGTAATGCCGGCATACGAGTGCCAAGTCATATTTGTATTGAGATGGCATCAGATGCCGTTATCAAAGTGAAACCAAATGATTCGTGGGGATATGCAGCCTTTTATATAGGAGAGGTAGAGCATGTGACCATTCGGGGCGGGCGGATTGAAGGCGACCGTGATGAGCATGTGTACAAGGCACTCCCGCCAGAAAGAAAAACACATGAATGGGGCTTCGGGGTGTGTATTGAAGGTGCTTCCCATGTGAATATCGATCGTGTTCAAATCAACAATTGTACGGGAGACGGCATCATTGTCAGTCCGCACGGTTTATTGACCCATATCGAATCGTACTCGCCTGCTTCGTCTATTCATATTTCTGGCTGCACCATCACTGACTCAAGGCGAAACAATATGTCTATTACAGGCTGCGATGGTGTCATTGTGGAAGACTGTTTGCTTGAAAGGGCAGGGGTAAATGGGGTCGAGCCAAAAATGGGCATTGATATTGAAGGATACGGAGAAAATGCGGTCAACTTGGAGGAACCGCTGAATATTCAAATTCGAAACAACATAGTCAGAGGCGGCGCAGCCAGCTCTATCTATAATTTCAATGGCTATGGTGTGATCATTGAAGGTAATCAAACGGACAGCAGTATCTCCTATGGCTTCGCCACTGAAATGATCATTGCGAATAATTTGATTCGTGCAGTGGGTGGGGGCGTGACAAAAGCAGGGATTACGAGCTTAGGCGTGCCGCTTGATCAATCGGAAAACAATGTGATCATTATTGGCAATATGATTGAAGGATTTGAAAAGGGGATTGATGTGAGGGGAGACAGCGTGCACATCACAGGTAATAAAATCAGTCTTTTTGAAGATGCGGCTGTGTCTGTCTATATGGCCAATCGTATTTTAATAGAAGGAAATCATATTGAGTCAGGGACAAACACACGGCTTAGAAGTACATCGCTGCGTATTTATCAATCAGACAGCATTGTCTTTTCAAACAATACCGTCTACTCTGTCATCGATGCGGCGATGGTCAGAGGAACGAATATTCTCATTCAGCATAATCAATTCAAGGAATTCAGCCGAGGGATATGGGTGCAGGAGGGAGAAGCGGGGATCAACGGCAATCACTTTATTCAAGAAGGACATTCACAGCTCGCATCTTCGTATACGATCAGCGTGACAGGAAATGCAAAGGCTTTCATATGGCAGAATCGTTTTAAGCACTATCAAAACTATGCCGTCTATAGCAATACGACCGCTCCTTTAGAGATTAAAGACAATTCCTTTGAAGAAACGTCCTTATATGTGGTGATGTATATTAAAAATGGCTCACCCCAAATTGGTGATAACCGCTTTTATTTAAATCGTTCAATCGGACAGCCGACAGCCGTTTTTCTTGATGAGGTTGTCTCAGCACGTGTGCTGCGGAATAACATCATTAATCTCTCTCCTCAAAAAGCGATTGCCGTCCGCACCATATCCTCCACTCATTCGGTGATTGCCCATAACGTACTAGAGCGCAGTCAATTGATGACACACTCCACGGACCGGCTCATCGGAAATATTGAAATTGATCTACCGTAAACGCCTGTAAATCCCTTTTTTTGGAGGTTCAGAAGGCGGTTGACAATCATGTAAAAAGGGCATATAGTAATAATTATTTTTCATTTTTCGCAACATTTGCCCTTTTTTTTATGGATAAAACCGATTAATTCAATCAGAAAAATGTATCTTGTAAAATAATCACTTGATACAAGGAAGATATAGAAAGGATGAAGAACAAGTGTCACAGCCGAAACGGAAGCTCAAGCTAGGCGTGTTCATCGCGGGAACTGGACATCATGTCGCCTCTTGGAGACATCCGAAAGCAGTACCAGACGCAGCCATGAATCTTGATTACTTTAAACAATTAGCGAAAAAGGCCGAGGAAGGGAAGCTGGATTTGCTCTTTTTAGCCGATAGCTTATCAATTAATCATACATCTCATCCAAATGTATTAACGAGATTTGAACCGCTCACCCTGCTTTCTTCGATTGCAGAGTCTACCTCAACAATTGGTTTAGCAGCAACAGCATCAACTACATATAGTGAGCCATTCCATATTGCGAGACAGTTTGCCTCACTCGATCATTTATCAGGCGGACGAGCAGCATGGAATGTGGTCACATCTTCTATTGAAGAAACAGCGAAAAATTTTAGCGGAGAAGAGCATTTAGCGCACCACAAACGATACGAACGAGCTGAAGAATTCGTCGATGTCGTCAAAGGTCTGTGGGATTCTTGGGAAGAGGACGCACTTGTAAGAAACCAAGAAACAGGAGAATTCTTTGAGTCTAGTAAGCTTCATGAGCTGCAGCACAAAGGTGAATTCTTCTCCGTACGGGGACCGCTTAACGTATCACGCACCCCTCAAGGACAGCCAGTGATCATTCAAGCAGGGTCTTCTGAAGATGGTCAAAAGCTTGCGGCTAAAACGGCTGAGCTTATTTTTACGGCGCAAAACGATCTCGACAAAGCGAAGGAATTTTACCAAAGTTTGAAGGGAAAAGTAGAGGCTGCTGGACGAGCTAGAGAGGATGTCAGCATCATGCCGGGCATCTTCCCAATCATTGCCGATACAGTAGAAGAGGCAAAAGCGAAGTATGAAGAATTACAAGAGCTGATTGTTCCAGAGATCGGCCTTAGCATTTTACAAAACTACTTAGGGGGTATTGATCTTTCGCAGTATCCACTAGACGGACCACTTCCAGAGATTGATCCAAGCGCGTCAAATGCCGTGAAAAGCCGCTTTGACCTTGTGATGAATATGGCGAGAAAGGACAACCTGACCATTCGCCAGCTCTACCAATCTGTTGCAGGGTCCCGTGGGCACCATATCTTCATTGGAACACCAGAGCAGCTAGCAGATGTGATGGAGACATGGCTCGTTGAGGAAGCAGCCGACGGTTTTAACGTGATGCCGCCATTATTGCCAGAAGGACTTGATGCCTTCGTAGACCGCGTCGTTCCGATCCTTCAGGAAAGAGGCCTGTTCAAAACAGAATACACAGGAAAAACTTTACGAGAAAATCTCGGCTTAAAACAGCCAAAAAATCGCTACACGACATAAAGGTGAGGTGACTAACGTTGGGATATACGTTTCGTCTGGCAACTGAGGATGATATAGAAGCGCTGCTTGAACTGACAACAAGAGCCTATGAACCGATTCGTGAGCTCGGCATCCAGTTCCAAGCAGCACATGCAGATGTCGCCCTCGTTCAGAAAAATGTACAAAAGAACCTTTGCTATGTAATGGAAGAAAACGGAGAGCTTCTCTCCACCTTATCACTCCGTATGCCTTGGGGAGAACAGCCAGGACCATTCGGCGTTCCGCATATTTGGTGGTTTGCTTCAGAACCAGCGGCAAAAAAAGGCACAGGCTCAGCCTTGCTTGAGTGGGTTGAAACTGAAGTGTTAAGGGACACACTAAAGGTACCGTTTGTCTCTCTTGGGACAGCTGATAAGCATCCGTGGCTCATGGACATGTATGAGCGTAAAGGCTATGTCAGAGCAGGTGAAAAGGATCTAGGCAAAGGCCATATCACCATTTATTTTAAAAAACAATTACGATCAGATATTACACAACCATAAGAGGAAAGAAGGGTGTACGAACATGAAAAACAAAAAGTGGCTAGTTGTTTTATTTGCGGCAATGCTTGCGGTGTTAGCAGCATGCGGCGGGGGTAATCAGAGTGAAGGCAAAGACGAGAAAGTGCTTAAAGTGGGCGCTACAGGCCAAAGCTATCCATTTGCTTATAAAGAAAACGGCAAACTAGTAGGATTTGATGTCGAGGTCACAGAAGCCATTGCGAAAAAGCTAGGCTACAAACTAGACTGGCAGCTGAGTGAATTCAGCGGACTGATGGGCCAGCTGACATCTGGTAAGCTGGATACCGTATCAAACCAAGTTGCGATTACAGATGAGCGTAAACAAACGTTCAACTTTACAGATACGTATGCATACGCAGGAACACAAATCATTGTCAAGAAGGACAACAAGGACATTAAAGGACTTGACGACTTAAAAGGAAAAACGGTGGCGGCTGTTCTTGGCTCAAACCATGCCAAAAACCTAGAGAGCAAAGACCCAGACAAGAAAATCAACATCAAAACATATGAAACACAAGACGGTGTCTTAAATGAAGTGGCAAATGGCCGTGTAGATGCTTACGTCAACGGACGCAGTGTCTTGTTAGCTCAAATTGAAAAAACAGGACTTCCACTCAAAATCGTCGGCAACCCAATCGTATATGAAGAAGTCGGCTACCCATTTGCCAAAGATGAAAAGCACGACAAGCTAAGAGAAGAATTCAATAAAGCGATCAAAGAATTAAGAGAAGACGGAACACTGAAGAAATTGTCTGAGAAATATTTCAAAGATGATGTCACAGTTCCAATTAAAAAATAACAACAGCGGCGGTGAAAAGCAGACATGAATCACATTGATTGGCAGTATATGGTGACGGTTTTTCCAACCTTGATTCAATACTTGCCGATAACGATCTTCATGGCGATTGTCTCCATGGTATTTGCCATTATCATTGGTGTGGTATTCGCGCTTATAACGAAAAACCGGATACCTGTCTTATACCAATTTGCCAAGCTGTATACTTCTTTTTTCAGAGCGGTTCCAACTTTGGTTCAGCTCTTTCTCATTTATTTTGGTCTTCCGCAGCTATTCCCTGCGATGACCTCAATGGATGCCTTAACAGCGGTCATTATCGGTTTAAGTATTAAAAACTCAGCGTACTTAGCAGAAATTTTTAGAGCGGCTCTTAATTCAGTGGATGAAGGGCAGCTTGAGGCCTGCTTATCTGTCGGCATGACAAGATGGCAGTCTTACGTCAGAATTATTTTCCCGCAGGCCGTCAGAAATGCCATTCCAGCGACGGGGAATACCTTTATTGGACTTTTAAAAGAAACATCGCTTGCCTTTACCATTGGGGTGGCAGAAATGTTTGCGCAAGGGAAAATGATTGCATCGGCCAACTATAAGTACTTTGAAACGTATTTAGCGGTTGGCATTGTGTATTGGGTGCTCACCATCATTTATAGTTTCCTGCAAGACCTATTTGAACGAAAAATCAGCAAACCTTACCGGAATTAAGGAGGTGTGGACATGATCAAGCTCACCAATTTGAAAAAATCATTCGGCGACCTTGTCGTCTTAGACGGAATTAATCTTGACGTGCAAAAAGGGCAGGTTGTGGCCATTATCGGACCTTCTGGCTCCGGTAAATCAACATTGCTGCGCTGTCTAAATCTATTAGAAACGCCAGATGAAGGTACGATTGAAATTGGCGATGCGAAGCTGAATGCGTCTAAATATACACGTAAAGAAGCCCATCACCTGCGTCAGCAAACGGCCATGGTGTTTCAAAACTATAATTTATTCAAAAACAAAACAGCCTTGCAAAACATTACAGAGTCACTGCTTGTGACGAAAAAAATGACAAAACAGCAGGCAAATGAGATCGGTATGAAGCTATTGAAACAAGTAGGGCTAGAACAAAAAGCTGACAGCTACCCGGTCACACTATCCGGCGGTCAGCAGCAGCGAATCGGGATTGCCCGAGCCTTAGCGGTTGATCCACATGCGATTCTGCTGGATGAACCAACGTCAGCACTAGATCCAGAGCTTGTTTCAGGTGTGCTTCAAGTGATTAAATCCATTGCCATTCAAGAAACGACGATGATCATCGTGACACATGAAATGGCGTTTGCAAGAGAAGTAGCAGATCATGTGATTTTTATGGCAGATGGTCATATCATTGAGCAGGGAACGCCAACCGAACTATTTGACGAAACGAAGAATGAACGAACAAAACGATTTATCCAAAAAGAAGCAGCGGCTGAAGAAGCATAAGCTGCTTTTTACTCTTTAGAGGGGTGAGTATCAGTGAAATCATTAGGAAATGAAGCTTTAAACAAACGTTTAATTAACATACGCCGAGCGCTTCATGAGCATCCAGAGCTGGCATTTGAAGAGTATGAAACGACAAAAAAACTACGAGGCTGGTTAGAAGAGGAAGGCATCACAGTGCTCGATTTCCCAGATCTTCAAACAGGGGTCGTTTGTGAAATCAAAGGAGAACAAGAGGGACCAACGATTGCTCTGAGAGCCGATATTGACGCACTTCCAATTGAAGAAGCATCTGGCGAACCATTTTCTTCAAAGATACAAGGGAAAATGCACGCATGCGGCCATGATTTCCATACCGCTTCGATTTTTGGTGCGGCCGTCCTATTAAACGAACGGAAACATGGGCTCAAGGGAACAGTGCGCATTTTGTTCCAGCCGGCTGAGGAAGTGGCGCAAGGAGCGAAACACGTCATAGAGGCAGGCGTCTTAAATGGAGTGGATGCGATATTTGGTATGCACAATAAACCTAACCTGCCAGTTGGCACCATCGGGATAAGAGAAAAAGCATTAATGGCGAGCGTCGATCGCTTTGAAATTGACATTCAAGGAACGGGTGGTCATGCTGGAATTCCAAATCACACAATTGATCCGATTGCCATCAGCGGTCAGATCACAAGCGCCCTACAGCAAATTGTCAGCCGTCGCATTAGTTCTTTGCATCATGCGGTTGTCAGCATCACACGTATTCAAGGCGGCACATCATGGAATGTGATACCTGATCGCGTCGAGATGGAAGGGACCGTTCGGACGTTTGAACCTGAAGTGAGAGCGATGATTCCAGATCTCATGAAACAAATCGTGAGCGGTATCGCAGAAGGGTTTGGCGCAAAGGCAGATGTGAAATGGCATCCGTATTTGCCTTCTGTGATGAATGACGAGCGTTTGACAAAGGTTGTGGAAGAAACGGCAGGAGCGCTTGATCTCGCAGTAGTAGAGGCAGAGCAGTCACCAGGCGGAGAAGACTTTGCCCTTTACCAAGAACGCATTCCAGGCTTTTTCGTCTGGATGGGGACAAGCGGTACCGAGGAATGGCATCACCCTGCCTTTACGTTAAATGAAGAGGCACTTCCTGTTGCCGCTGCTTTCTTCTCCGAGCTTGCGGTTCGGGCGTTGGAGTCAAGAACATGGAACTAACGAAACAGCTCGCAGAGGCAGTGCTATCTGCTGATCCGCTGCAAGATCAACAGGCCGTTCAAATGGCTCGAAATGGTCTGTTAGACGCTGCGGCAGCAGCGCTTGCTGCAAAAGAGGATGAAGGGATTCAGAAGCTCATGACGCTCGTGGAACAAGAAGGCGGCGCGGCTCAAATTCCCGTCATTGGACAAGGGAAGAAGGTCAGCCGTCAATCCGCAGCCATGCTAAATGGCTACCTGATTCACGCCCTTGATTATGATGATGTGCATTCTGATGTGAGAGGACACCCAAGTGCGGTGATCATTCCGGCCTTGCTTTCCCAGCTGACCAACGGGGAGGCGTACGGTGATCGATTTCTAGCAGCCTACATTACTGGCGTCGAAGTGATGGCAAGGCTAGGTGAATCCATCGGCAAGTCGCATTATGAGAGGGGCTGGCATAATACCGGAACTCTCGGAGCCATTGCAGCGGTCTGTGCGATTGGTTATTTGAAACAAGTTTCACAGAAAGAGCTGGCGAAAGCGATCGGCTTTGCAGGTGCGCAATCAGCTGGAATGCGAAAGCAGTTTGGGGCTGATATGAAACCATTACAAGCTGGCCTCGCCGCTCAAACCGCCGTATGGTCCATGGATTTAGCTTGCTCAGGTTTTGGCGGGAGTGAATCGCTTCTAGATGGGGAGCTGGGCTTCTTTTCTCTCTATGGGGATCAGAAACTGGCGGAAAGACGTCTGCTAGAGGACTATGGCACTGCATGGCGTATCGTGTCGCCAGGTCTATGGTTTAAAGTGTATCCGTTCTGTTCAGCGGCGCATCATGCAGCCGATGCGATTGAGTCATTAGTACAAGAACACTCTTCCTTACAGGGGAAGATCGAACAGGTCGACGTCATGTTTCCGCCTGGCGGAGATGCCGCACTAACGGAGCGGGCACCTTTGACAGGAGAAGAGGGACGATTTAGTGTCGAGTATGTCATCGCACTAGCGGTGTTTGGACAACCTTTATCACTGGATGCTTTTACGAAAAAAGCCATTTCACCGGAGCTGCGTACATGGATGAAGCGGGTAAATAGAGTATATGATCAAACGATAAAACCCCATCCAGACGCAGTACCAAAAGGGCGATTTACGATTGTAAAGCTCACCTTATCTGACGGGTCCACCATCAGCAAACGAGTCGATATCCCCCGGGGAGCACCAGGCTGTGCATTATCGACAGAAGACATCATACAAAAGTTAAGCAGCGTCACCAGCACATCACAGGCAAAGCAGCTTTTACAGGCGGTTGAAGAGGGGAATGACGCTGCTTATCTGAAGTTGCTCGTGTGATATGAAAAAAGCTCATCTTTGGAGATGAGCTTTTTAAATGTCCTTATTTTTATAAGAGTGAATATACTCTATGACGTCAAAGAAGATATTCCTTCGTCAGGTGAACAATTGATCTTGATCTACAACAATCACATTTAAAAACGACCCTATTCTATGACAGAGGCAAAACGAGTTTTATCTTTTAGGTTTATTTTTAAAGGTATCAAATCGCAAATCGACGAATTTAGTAGTACGTTCAAAGATTTAAATCATTGAAATGAAGGGAGTATGAAATGTTAACTATTCGTCGTATCTATCAAAAAAATTATCCTAAAGGAAAACAAGTATATTATCAATATACATCTGAAAAATACTATGAAATTCATATGGAAACCAGTCACAATGGTTGGAACATCTCCCTTACAGAAGAAGTATTTGAAGCGCCAGTTAAAAAAAATCTAAAAGAGGAGATTTTCGATCCATATAAAGAGGGTTCAGAGGTTTACGTGTCAGAGATGAATTGTGAAGAAACTGGAATTATAGTCATTCAACACATGAAATGGAATAATACATTACTCATTCATGATTTATATGTGGATAAACAATTTAAAAGAAAAGGTATTGGCAGCACTTTCATTAAAATGGCACAAAAACGAGCTCGTGAATTGGGAGTTAGAATGATTGTATTAGAAACCCAATCATCCAATTTTCCAGCTATCCAGTTTTATTTGAAAAATGGCTTTCAACTGATTGGATTAAATGTCAACTCTTATTCAAATGAAGATATAAAGAAAAAGGAAATTCGCATCGAAATGGGGTGCCTTATAGAAAATCACAATTAACTTCGTTAGGGCACACCGCCCTCGATATGCATGTCCAGTTCCAAACTGTTTTATATAGACCATTTATAACGATCAGGAAGCGTGTCATTTCATTCTTTTACTACAGGGGAGACTTCTTCATCTGAAAGAGTGTAAATGACACTGTCCTCATCTAGACTATCCTCTGCAATCCCTTCATTTTTCCATTCTACTATATTAAAAAGAACAATGTGATTCTCCAAAATTTCAGCTCCATCAAAAAGTATGAATAAAAGATGACCAAAGCATGATAAGTTCATGAAATCGTATCAATCCAATTGAGATTTGAGAAGGAACATGTAAAATAAAGCTACATAAAGAAAAACAAAGGCAACAGCGGAGGCTGATGATGAAAATATTAATGATTGAAGATAACCAGAGTGTTTGTACAATGACGGATATGTTTTTTCAACGAGAAGGATTTCAAGCGGAATTCGTCCATGATGGATTAGAAGGATTGAATCGATTTAAGCAAGAGGAGGATTGGGATCTGCTCATCTTAGATGTCATGCTTCCTTCAATGGATGGACTGACCATTTGTCAAAAAGTACGCCAGATTAGTGATGTTCCGATTATTATGCTGACAGCAAAGGAAACGGAATCTGATCAGGTGCTGGGCTTCGATCTTGGGGCTGATGATTATGTGACAAAACCCTTTAGTCCGCTCACCTTAATGGCAAGAATCAAAGCAGTGAAACGACGTTTTGCTCAAACAACATCTACTCAAGAAGGAGCGAAAGAGGGTGAACGGCTAGAGACCGAACATTTTCAGTTAGATAAAAAAACGAGAGAAGTGTTTCTAGAGGGGAAACGGATCGAAAATTTAACACCAAAGGAATACGATTTGCTGTGCTTTTTTATACAGCATCCTCGGCAAGTATTTTCACGAGAACAATTGCTTGAGCAAATTTGGGGATACCAATTTTATGGTGATGAACGAACGGTTGATGTTCATATTAAACGATTGCGCCAAAAAATCGGAGACGGGTCTAAGCCCTTTCTGTATACGGTATGGGGCGTAGGGTATAAGTTCGATGAAGATTAAATATTTTTACCAGTTGCTGATTAGTCACCTTGGGTTATTGCTCATTGCCATCATTATTATCAGCACCTTGATGTCTCATTTTGTGAAAGATATTGCTTATCAAAATAGGGTAGACGAAATGAGTTCGTATGGGAATGAAATTTTGGAGAATTTTAAACAATTGTCGAAAGCCGAGATGAACTTCCGTTTGCGTCCATTTGAAGACATTCTTTCGACGAGACAAATCCGTTTTTTCGTCTTTGATGAAAAAGGGACTGTGCTATCTCAGCAGCAAGAGATGCCGCCGCATGAAGCGTTACTCACAAAAGATTTGTGGGCCAAGCTCGCAAAAGGAGAAGAAATTATTGTCAAGCGAAGTGATTCACGCCGGCTTGATCAAGAAGCATCACTTGTGGCACTTCCTGTCATGGAAGACGGAAAGCTGAAGGGCGGGGTGGTGCTCATAGCTCCTATTCAAGGAGCAGAAGAGCTGATTGCTCAAATGAATCGGTATTTATATATCATCGTGTTTGTGGCATTGACGATTACCTTTATTCTCAGTCTGTTTCTGTCGAAGTTCCATGTGAATCGTATCAAAAAACTGAGAGAGGCAACTGAGAAAATTGCGCATGGTGACTACAACATTCATCTTGAAAACAAACACCTTGATGAAATTGGCACACTAGGTGAGGATTTTAATATGATGGCGAATCGTCTTCAACGGTCAAGAGAGGAAATTGACCGGCTCGAAAAGCGTAGGCGACAATTCATTGCGGATGTGTCTCACGAATTGAAAACACCGCTGACGACCATTCGAGGATTGGTCGAATGGCTGAATACTGCGGATGTGCCGGCAGAAGAGAAAGAGAAATGCTATGCGCTCATCACTGATGAAACAAAACGAATGTTGCGTCTCGTCAATGAAAATATGGATTATGAGAAAATCAGGTCGAATCAAATCACTCTTCAAAAATTTCACTATCCACTCATTGATACGTTTGAAGTGATTAAGGAGCAGCTGAGCCGAATGGCTGAAGAGAAAAACAATCAGCTCATGGTAGAGGTTCACCCTGAACAAAAGGTATACGCAGATTATGACCGGCTCATTCAAATTCTCGTCAACATCACAAAGAACGCCATTCAATTTACAGAAGGCGGCCGTATTTCTTTGAGAGGGAAAGAAGAGAATGGGGAAACGATCATTGAAGTAGAAGACACGGGAATCGGCATCGCACCTGAAGAAGTCAAACACATTTGGGAACGTTTTTATAAAGCGGATATTTCGAGAACGAATACACCATACGGAGAATACGGACTTGGCCTGTCAATTGTCAAACAGCTTGTGGACTTGCATGACGGACAGATTGATTTAAAAAGCGAAAAACATAAAGGAACAACATTTATCATTCGTTTACCGCTACCACAAGAAAAGGGCTAAACTCCGTTTAGCCTCAGCGTGTAGAAAAACCCTCGCATTCGGTGTCAGTCCTGCGTGCCGGTGCTCACGAATGTGAAATTCGCTCCGCGCCGGTACTCGTCTTTCCTAGGGCTGCAAAGGTTTTCTATCACGCTGAAAAGAAGAAAAAGGGCTAAACTCGGTTTAGCCCTTTTTGGTGTATCATCACTTATTCTGTTTTGGAGAACGTTAAGCCGATATGAGCAAGTGCCTGCGGTAAATCCTTACGAATGGTGATGTCTTTAAATGAAATATTCGATTGAATCGCACTCAGCGCAAGGTCTTGCTTTATTCCTGTTAAAACAGCTGAAATGCCTAAAAGTCTTAACGTTTGCGCATAGCTGACCAAGTATTGAATGCTTTGTTCATTGAGTCGTTTTGTCCCTGAAACATCAATGACCAAATGAGAGAGCGACAGCCTGTAGCTTTCCTGTAAAATGGTTTCTAAAATATGCTGCGCACGTGTCTCTTCGATATCACCAAGAAGAGGGAGCACGGCGACACCGTCAACAACAGGTACGATCGGTACAGATAATTGCTGAATCTGCCGATTGGCCTGGTCGAGTTCTAAGACGTAACTCAATAAAGATGCCATCGTTTCAAACATATGAACATGCTCTTCTGTAAATTGCTGCGGCCTTAGATCAAGTCCACAAATGGTTCCATAGTTCGTACCATCAGTAAAATCGATGGGAACCCCAATAAATGAGCCGCCTTGCAGCTGTTTCGTGACGTCTAAGTTTTTTGAACGCTCGTCCAAGCGGATATCAGGGATCAACAGCGTATCGCGATGATCGACCGCCAGCTTGCAAAATGTCTTCTCGTAAGGATTTTCTTCCCCTTCTTCAAGAAGCTGCTCGTCATGATTTAGCACCTTCACAATCTGATTGGTGTTTTGATCATTTTTAGCAATAAACAGTGTATTCATATGAATGAATTGACTCATCATGTTTAAAATACTTGTAGAAGCATCATGAAAATTGCGAAACTGTTTTAATAGTTGTTGACGAGGCATGGATTAGGACTCCTTGTAGCTCCGATCAATGGCCGGAACAATAGTTGATTTGTCTCTATCATACAAAATCAAACGAGAAATAGATATACTTTAATGCGCAAATCGTGCGAGATCAAAAAGACTGCCGATCCGGAGATCTGACAGTCTGCTGATTAAATGGAGACAGGCACCGTGGACATAGAGAAAAATTCCTCATATAAGGCTTGAACGGCTTCTTTTTCTTGAGCCGCTTTGACGCCAAACATCATGCTCACCTCTGAAGAGCCTTGGTTGATCATTTCAATATTCACTTTGGCTTTTGACAGCGCTTTTGCCGCTCTTGCTGTTGTACCAACATTATGACGCATCGCTTCTCCTACGACCATAATAAGCGAGAGGTTCCGTTCTAGAACCACTTCATCTGCATCAAGCACAAGCTTTAATCGGTCTAAAAGCTCTTGTTCAATCTGCTGCTCCTCCAGCTGATCCTGTCTTAAAATAATGGTCATATCATCAATGCCAGAAGGCACGTGTTCATACGTAAGTCCATATTCCTCTAACGTTTGCAACACTTTACGTCCAAAGCCCACTTCTCGGTTCATCAAATACTTGGAGATATAAATACTGCAAAATCCATTGTCTGATGCGATTCCCACCACAGGGCCATTCGTATGATCCCGTTGATTTACAATTTTCGTACCTTTGGCCGTTGGATTATTGGTGTTCTTAATCTGAACAGGAATGCCTGCCCGAAAGGCTGGAATAAGTGCCTCATCATGAAATACAGAAAAACCCGCATAGGACAATTCACGCATTTCACGATATGTCAGCTCTGTGATTTCCTTTGGTTCATGAACGATCGTTGGATTGACGGCGTAGACTGCATCCACATCCGTAAAGTTTTCATACACATCTGCCTTCAGTCCATTTGCCAAAATGGAACCGGTAATGTCTGATCCACTGCGGGAAAAAGTGACGATATCACCCGCTAGACTAAAACCGAAAAAGCCAGGGAACACAATGATGCCAGAGCGTTCTCTTAATTTGTACAAATGATCATACGATTCTGGAAGGACTTGCGCTTGACCAGGCTCGTCGCTGACAAATAGACCGGCTTCTTTTGGATTCACATAGTGCGCTTCGACGCCTTGATGCTGAAAGTAGGCTGCAATCAGCTTTGCGTTATTATCTTCACCGCTTGCTTTAATCGCATCAAGATAACGCTCAGGATGAGAAGAATCAGCCTGTAATAACGTGTTTACATCTTGCCGGATGGTGTCAATAATGTCATGACCTAACCCCAGCTCATCCGCAATCGAGGCATATCGCTCGATGACAGCTTCTTGTAAATCGTGTGCTTCACCTAAACGTAAATATTGTTCACCGCAGCTAATTAATAGATCGGTGACCTTCGTATCCGTTGAATGCCGTTTTCCTGGTGCGGAAACAACGACTGCTTTTCGAGCTGGATCTGCTGTGACAATGTCAAATACCTTTTGCAGTTGCTTGCCAGAAGCAAGAGAACTGCCACCAAATTTAACGACCTTCAATGCATACATCTCCTATAGTAAAAATTTTCTCACAAATTGAATAGTTTCTATTATCAACTCTTTTCTTCAAATTATCAAGGTTTTTCTTCTCTGAATGAACAAATGTATTTTTGGGGAAGACGTTATGTGTGCATAGATGAAAAAAGAGCCGGCGATATGCCGAGCTCTTTGTCTTTATGAAGAAGAGGACGAAGAAGATAACTCCTGCTTCATCACTTTGTTTTCACGTTTTTCTTTTAAGAAGAATGAGAGGACAAGTCCAATCACCGCAATAGCACCAGACACGATAAATGACGTATTCATGCCATGAACGGCTGACTTCATTGGATCGGATAATGCTGCATTGGCAGCAGAGCTGCTCATAATGGAGACAAGCACAGCCGTCCCGATAGAGCCGCCCATTTGTCTCATCGTATTATTCATTGCTGTCCCGTGCGGAATCAAATGCGGTGGTAACGAGTTAATACCGGCTGTTGTCAGCGGCATCATGATCATTCCAACCCCGATTAAGCGAAGTGTGTAGGCCACTGTAATGAGGGTAATCGATGAATCAAGGCTGAGCATCATAAATGGCAGGGAAGTGACAGCTAATATCGTAAATCCGCCTAGAGCCAGCCCTTTACCGCCTACTTTGTCAAAAATTCGTCCGATAATCGGCGATAGGAATCCCATAAAGAGAGCCCCTGGCAATAAGATCAGCCCTGTATCAAGGGCTGATAACCCTCTGACATTCTGCGTATAGAGCGGCAGAATCGTCTCTGTTCCAATCAGTAAGGCAAAGACGAGCATACCGAGGAAGGTCGTTAAGCTAAAGATCGCAAACTTAAAGACGCCAAACTCAAGCATCGGTCTTTTCAAATTCGACTGACGCAGGATAAAGAAGAACAAGCTCACAGCGCCGACAATGAGTGAAATCAGAACGGTCGCACTCGTCCAACCATACGTTCCGACACTTGAAAATCCGTACAGCAGTCCGCCAAATCCGAAGGAAGACAGGATCACCGATAAGACATCGATACGAGTGTCTCTTTGCTGTGTGACATTTTTCATTAAGAAGAAAGCAAGAATGAGATCAATAATACCGATTGGAAGAACAATATAGAATAAGAACTTCCAGCTAAAGGAATCGACAATCCAGCCGCCAAGTGTTGGTCCAAGCGCCGGTGCGAATGAAATCACTAGTCCGACCATACCCATGGCTTGCCCGCGTTTTTCTTTTGGGAAAATGGTTAAGAAGATCGTTTGCATGAGCGGCATCAAAATCCCTGCGCCAGCTGCCTGCACGATACGTGCTGCAAGTAACACTGGGAAATTCGTGGCGAACGAAGCAAGAATGGTACCTGCTGTAAAAATGCTAAGAGCCGTTAAGACTAAGGAACGGCTTGAAAATTTCTCAATTAAAAAGGCCGTAATTGGGATGAGAATCCCGTTTGTCAGCATAAAGGCTGTGGTCAGCCATTGACCTTTACTGACATCAATATTGAACTCTTCCATGATATGTGGGATCGCTGGAATGAGAAGCGTTTGGTTTAAGATTGCAACGAACGCCCCAACGAGGAAAATCCCAACAATCACAGACCGGTTATACGATGTTGTTGATTGGTTCATATTATCCCTTCTTTATCTATAAAATAATGCTTTTCAGCTGTGACACGTTTTGTGATAAAACGCTGTGTTTGCCTAAATAATCAAGCAATGAGCTGATTAAAAAGGTTCTCGGTTGGTCCTTTGACAGTTCTTGACTCAGCAGCTCAAACGCAGAGAGGAGATCGTCCTTTTCTTCTCCGTTTGCTAGTGTGTGAAGCTCTTGTTTCATCTTTGTTAAGTACGAGATGACAAGCTTTTCTTCATCATATTCTTCCTGTGTGGAAAGCAAATAAGAGTCCATCAGCTGATCTGTTAGCACAGGCTCAATGGAGCAAGGCTTTATTGATACACGGTCCATCACACCGATGATCATTTCGGCGGCATTTTCTAATTGGATGTTCTTGTGCTCAATCGCCAACATCAAGATGAATTCTCTCATTAATCCGTTGAGGACAATCACAAGATCCCACACATAAGGCGCAACAGTTTCACCATATGTGCTTAAAATCATGTCTCTGTGCCGCTGCATGATAATGGAGCGTGTCTCACGTAAATGCTTAATGACGATGGGCGAATGCTGTGAAAAAGCTTCAAAGGACAGCATATTCAAAAATTTATGATTCTCTTTAAACTCTTCAAGCTCAAGCTTAATCTTTTTTGTGAATTTTTCCTTTTTGGACAGCGTCGTTTCGGAATGAATGATCTGAGAAATCTCTCTCATTTTGCGCTGATTGTATTTAATCAGTTCCAATAGAAGAGCTTCCTTTGAATCAAACAGTTTATAAATTGACGCTTTTGATATTTTACAGGCATCAGCAATTGACTGCATGGAGACACTCATATAGCCTTTTTGAGAAAATAATTTCTTCGATACCCGCAAAATCTCTTCTTGCTTTTCGTTCATCTTCATAAGTCCTTTCCGAATCGGCAAAACCATATGGTCACAATGGAAACCGAGTGGTCACTTTTGCTATGATAACAAAACCAATGACACATGACAAGAAAATGAACTTAAAAAAATACATGTCTCAATGACATGTATCTGTTTGTTGACAAAGGGCTAAAATGAACTTGATTTTAGCCCTTTGTCTTTTTTGTCATAGGCGAGTAACGAGATTGTATGTTAGAACAAAATACGATACATTTATCGTATGAATAATCCAAATCATCCAACCCAAGAAAACATGAGACTCATTTCTGTGCTGCAAGCATTGGCTGACCCTGTTCGGCTGGAGATTGTCCGCTGCTTAGCAGAAGCGGGTGAGAGAACATGCGGTACGTATCATATGAACATTGCCAAGTCCACGCTGTCGCATCACTTTAAAGTACTAAGAGAAGCAGGCATCGTGAAAGTGAGAATTGACGGGAAGCACCGTTACTACTCTCTCAGAAAGGGTGACATTGATACCGCTTTTCCAGGCCTCTTGTCATCCGTATTAGCTGTAGACAAGGAGCGGTGGTAAGAGAATCTTACATCAACAAATGACAAATCCCCAAGGCATTGTGACCTTGGGGATTTGTGATGCGTCTCGTGTAAAACGGAATTAGGCCATTGAATGATCCATAGACAGATGGACAATGTCATAAATGTGAATCTGCTGCTCTATATTCTCTGGTAATGAGTCCAGAAAAGAATATTTGACGCATTTCCATTTATCGGGGTTATATACGATGACTTCACCCTTATTGTCGTTAAAATGGGAAAAGAGATGGGCGATATCTAGATTTTCCAGGCAATCAGTAGGATGAATCGTCACATACTCTTCAAGAACGAATGTGCTACGATGAAAATCATCTGTTAAATGAACGGAATACGTGATGCCAATATTGATTTGTTTCCAGCCAAAAGAACGTAAAATATGATCAAATGACCCCTTAAACACAAAATTCGTCATGCCCTCAGATTGTTTCCAAATATACAATGGGCAATAGCTGTTGTGTAAACTCCTATGTTTGTCTTTTTCAGTGATCAAATAAGCTTTAAATAATAAATCCTGATATCCATCTGTTTTCCATCCATTGTTTCGTACTCTTTTTCTAATGATATTCATATCATAATCCGCAGGCAGATCCACATGATATTGCATGGCATGCATAGAAACACTCCCTTTCAATAGCCATCATAATCGACTTCAAACCAGTTGAATAATACATATTTGTGTTATTGTTATCACAAAAAGTGATAGGTGATCATGATGAATATAAATGATTTGATTATTTTTATAGAGGTGTATCAAAAAGAATCGATTAATCAAGCGGCTAAAGCTTTAGGGTATGCGCAATCCAATATTTCTCAAAGAATCAAAGCGCTTGAAACTTTATATGATGCAACATTTTTTATCCGGCATCATCATGGAATCAGTTCAACAGGACAGGGGGATTTATTTTATCAATACGCTCAAAAAATCGTAAAAGAAACGAAGGACATTCAACAAAAATTGACTTCACAGAAAAAGACCGTTTTATGCTCTGAACTTCTATTTAACGTTTTATACGAGCAACGAGTTTTAGAGGATATTCAAGCCACTGATTTTATCATTGCTTCATCAAGTACGATCAACAAAAAGTTAACAGAGGATGTGTATGATCAAATTATTTCTTTTAATCAAATGGAAAAACCGGAATATCAATTAAAAGAGGTAAAGAGCTTGGCATTGAACGTATATGGAAAATCTAAAGAAATATACGATGATGATATCTCATTGGTCGTGAATCGTGATCAGCTTTGCCCATTAAGACATGAGGCCAGACGTATGCTGGGTGATCGAACCCTATTTGAGTTAGATTCGTTTGAAGGAATGATCAAAATCGTTGAACAGGGAGATGGTATTGCGTTACTGCCAACCAACTTAAAAAGCCTTCAAACACTCGTGAAATTGCTAGAAAAAAATATTCACATCAACTATTACGTTTATGAAAGAATGTGATCGTAACACTCCTCTGTCGGTTTAGTCCCGTCAAAGGAGCGCCACGATTCATCTACATGAGCTGTTTCATTTCCCATAAATCGAGTCATACAGGCGTTTCACCGCTGGCTTAATATCCTCTGGCCGCATGTGCGAAAAGCCGAGGACGAGCGGGACAAAGCCTTCTTTGTGACCAGGCACATGCTCATCAAGGGTAAAACGGTCCATCCCGTACATTTTCAGCTTTCGGTCTTTGGCGCGTTGTAAAATCTCATGCTGCGTCCGATCTGAGCGGAATTCTGCGATAAAATGCAGCCCTGCATTTTCCCCGATAATCCGTACATTGTCACGAAAGACAGTGTCGAGTTCTCCAATGAGCTGTTTTCGTTTTTCCTCATATAGCCCATTCATTCTTTTAATATGCCGCTGATAGGCGCCATCTTTTATAAAATAAAGAAGGGTGTATTGTGTAAAAAGATTGGCTGTTTGGATGAAAAAGTGCTGTTCTTCCTTATAGCGTCTTAATAAATGTTGCGGTAGCACCATGTAGCTGATCCTCAAGCCGGGCAGCAATGATTTCGAAAAGGTCCCCATATAAATGACTTTGTCATAGCGGTCAAGGCTCTGCAGCGCCGGTATGCTGTCTGTGCCGTACTTAAATTCACTGTCATAATCGTCCTCAATGATATAGCGATCTGGCTGATCAGCTGCCCAGTTTAATAGCTGTATCCGCCTAGAAATCGGCATGATCACCCCTGTTGGGAACTGATGAGAAGGCGTAATGATCAAGACATTTGGCTCTTTCTTCTGAATATCGCTCATCCGCACCCCTTTTTGATCAATGCCAATCGTTTCAATCCGGTGATGATTGTTTTTCAGCATTTGATACAGTCTGCGGTAGCCGGGGTTTTCTAATCCATATATTTGATCAGCTGGAAGGATGCTAGATAACGAATGAATGAGCGACTGTGTACCTGCACTTAAAATGAGCTGTTCAGGGTAGCATTTGACCCCTCGTGCAAGTCCAATCAGCCGGGCAATTGTTTCCCGCAGCTCATAGACGCCTTGTGGGTGCGGCAGCTCACCAAAGGCTTCTTGGTGGAGATGAATCGCTTTTTGCTCACTTTTCAGCCAACTTTTAAAAGGAAAATTGGCTGTATCAACAGAAATATGTGAAAAGGAATACCAGTCATCTCGCTCAATCGGATTTTCCTTTAAATCTGCTGGAAGGGAAGAGGGTTTCAGTTGACCTGATTCATGAAATGTTTCCAGTGATTCCACAAAAAAGCCTTTCCGTTCAACTGAATATAAATATCCCTCGGCAAGCAGCTGCTGATAGGCGCCATTCACTGAATTGACGCTGACGTTTAAAGTATCTGCTAACTCTCGTTTAGATGGTAATTGATCGTGTGGTTGCAGGTTACGGTTTAAAATTTCCTCTTTAATTTTTGTATAAATTTGATGATAAATAAATCCGTTTTCCCTTGTTTGATCTAGTTGAATTGTCAGCATCTCGTCATTCCATCCTCTCTGGTACCATGAAAAAAATGATATTGGTACTTTCTATCATACCAAAAAATATTCAGAATAATAAAAAAGACATAAAGGGGATGGATGACAATGAGTCAAACGACAACAAACCGTTTTTCAACAGAGGAATGGCAGGGGAAAAGAGATCAATACGTCGCAAGAGGCGTAAGTAATGGCAACCGTCATCTTGCAGCGAAAGGGAAGGGAGCCGAGCTTTTCGATATTGATGGCAATCGTTTTATCGATTTTGCAGGCGCCATCGGTACATTAAATGTAGGACACTCCCATCCAAAGGTTGTGGAAGCAGTCAAAGCGCAGGCAGACAGCCTGATTCACCCAGGATTTAATGTCATGATGTACGAATCCTATATCGAATTGGCAGAAAAGCTATGCCACCTCACACCAGGCGACCACGACAAAAAAGCCATTTTCTTAAATTCAGGTGCCGAAGCGGTTGAAAACGCAGTGAAAATTGCCCGTAAATATACGAAAAGACAAGCGGTTGTCTCATTTACAAGAGGCTTCCACGGAAGAACGAATATGACGATGAGCATGACAAGCAAGGTCAAGCCTTATAAATTTGGATTCGGACCATTTGCGTCAGAGGTTTATCAAGCGCCGTATCCTTATTACTATCAAAAACCTGAAGGATTAAGCGATGCTGCCTACGACGAATACATCATCGATCAGTTCAATCAATTCTTTGTCGCAACCGTTGCACCAGAAACAGTCGCTTGTGTGGTGATGGAGCCAGTCCAAGGGGAGGGCGGATTCATTGTACCATCGAAGCGTTTTGTCCAGCATGTCGCTTCATTCTGTCAGCAACATGGAATCGTATTCGTGGCAGATGAGATCCAAACAGGATTCGCAAGAACAGGGAAATACTTTGCGATTGAACACTACGATGTGGTGCCAGACTTAATCACTGTGTCAAAATCACTTGCAGCTGGCCTGCCGCTGAGCGGTGTTGTTGGCAGAAAAGAATTACTTGATGCAGCGGACCCAGGGGAGCTAGGAGGAACGTATGCTGGCAGTCCATTAGGCTGTGTGGCAGCTTTGGCTGTACTTGATATTATTGAAACAGAACAACTGAATGAACGATCTGAACACATTGGACAAGTCATTGAGGACAAAGCGAATGAGTGGAGAAGTAAGTACTCATTCATCGGGGAAGTCCGGCGATTAGGGGCAATGGCGGCCATTGAAATTGTGGAAGATCAAACAACGCGTACACCAGATAAGAAGACAGCCGCAGCGATTGCAGCCTATGCAAACAAGCACGGACTACTCTTATTAACGGCAGGGATCAATGGGAATATTATTCGCTTTTTAACACCACTTGTCATCACAGATGAGCTGCTGCAAGAAGGACTAGGGATTATCGAAGACGCCTTCACAGCACGCTAAACAACAAAGGGGGATGGTTGTATGCAAAAACAACAAATGGCTAAAACCATGTCGCAGTCAGACGTACTGTTTTTATCCATTGGTGCAATGCTTGGCTGGGGCTGGGTTGTACTTTCGGGAGATTGGATTTTAACAGCTGGATTTTTAGGAAGTGTGATTGCCTTTGTCATAGGGGGCATTCTCGTCATCTTTATTGGACTAACGTATGCAGAGCTTTCCTCTGCGATTCCAGAAACAGGCGGAGGACTCGTCTTTGTCCAGCGGGCATTTGGGATCAAATCAGCGTTTGTCTCCGCATGGGGCGTATTGTTCGGTTATGTGTCCGTGATTACGTTTGAAGCTGTCGCACTTCCGACAGTCATTGACTATGTCATTCCAACACAGCATGTTGGTTTCCTATGGAATATAGGAGGATGGGATGTTTACTTTACATGGGTATTGATTGGATCTGGCGGTGCACTGTTTTTAACAGCTCTGAACTACATTGGCGCAAAGCCTGCTGCCATTTTTCAATCGGTGTTCACAGTGGCCATTATTCTGACAGGTTTTCTTCTATTAGGTGGAGCTACATTTAATGGAGATTTTGCAAACCTTGAGCCGATGTTTCAGGGCGGGGTTGGCGGTCTGATGGCTGTGTTAGTGATGATTCCCTTTTTATTCGTTGGGTTTGATGTCATCCCGCAGGTAGCGGCGGAGATTAACGCACCTAAGAAGATCATCGGGAGAATTTTGATTATCTCCATTGTGAGTGCGGTTGTATTTTATCTGCTCATTGTCTTTGGAGTAGCGGCAGGATTGTCAAAAGGTCAGCTTGAGGCTTCATCACTGGCAACAGCAGATGCCATGGTACAGCTTCTTGGTCATCAGGCGTTTGGGACTGTGCTTGTCATTGGTGGTGTAGCAGGCATTGTGACGAGCTGGAATGCATTTATCATTGGTGCAAGCCGTATCCTCTATGCAATGGCGGAAAGAGGCATGATTTCCAAATGGTTTGCGTATATTCATCCGAAGTATAAAACACCGACAAATGCCATTTTGTTCTTAGGTGCACTTGCATTTTTTGCACCATTACTAGGCCGACCTGCCCTCGTGTGGATTGTTAATGCAGGCGGTGTGGGCATCATCGTTGGGTATTTGATTGTGTCCATTGCCTTTATGAGACTTCGCAAGACAGAACCTGAGCTTGAGCGACCATACCGCATTAAATATTGGCGGACGACCGGCGTTTTAGCCATTGGACTTAGTTTCCTTTTTCTTTCATTTTATTTTCCAGGGATGCCGGCCTCCTTATCATGGCCAGCTGAATGGATTTTGCTTTTAGGTTGGGCACTCATTGGGTATATACTATATGTAATGAATCCAAGAACGAAGGAGAAGGTAGAGCATGACAAACGAACTCAAAGTGTATAATCCTGCAACCGGAGAAGAAATTGCCTCAGTTGCTCAGCATACAAAAGAACAGATTGAAGATGCGATCACTCGCTCACACAAAGCATTCAAAACATGGGCAAAAACGTCAGCCCATGAACGTGCAAATATCATTCGCAAATGGTTTGATCTCATGATCGAGCATAAAGAAAGACTTGCAAAAATCATCACAGAAGAAAACGGGAAGCCGTATCAAGAAGCATTAGGGGAAATCGTCTATGCCGCTGGATATATTGAATGGTACGCAGAGGAAGCAAAGCGGATTTACGGCAGAACGATCCCGTCTCATACGACAAACAAACGCCTATTTGTCACAAAACAGCCAGTCGGTCCTGTTGCGGCGATTACACCATGGAATTTCCCTGCGGCGATGATTACAAGGAAGGCTGCACCAGCGCTTGCGGCGGGCTGTACGTTTATCGTGAAACCCGCTGAAGACACGCCGCTTACGGCCATTGAGCTTGTCAAATTAGGCCATGAAGCCGGAATTCCAGAGGATGCCTTGCAATGGGTGATTGGAGATGGAAAAGAAGTGGGGGAAATCTTCACAGATAGTCCATTGATCCGCAAGATCACATTTACTGGCTCTACACCAGTTGGAAAACATCTCATCAAAAACAGTGCGAGCACAGTGAAACACGTTTCTATGGAACTTGGCGGTCATGCCCCGCTGATCGTAGATAAGGACGCCAACCTTGAATTGGCTGTGAAACAAGCAGTGGCATCTAAATTCCGTAATGCAGGCCAGACGTGTGTTTGTGCCAATCGCTTAATCGTCCATGAAGAAATTCATGAAGCATTTGCGCAAAGCTTCAGCAAAGAAGTGGAAAAGCTGAAAGTAGGAAATGGGTTTGAGGAAGGCACGTCCATCGGACCGATTATCAATAAGCGAGGCTTCGATAAAATTGTCGACCAAATTCAAGATGCCGTGGATAAAGGGGCGAAAGTTCTTGTCGGCGGCGATACACATTTTGACGATGAGAAGTCGTATTATTTTGTTCAGCCGACGGTGCTAACTCATGTCGACCCTTCAATGAACATTATGCATGAAGAGACGTTTGGTCCAGTTGCACCCATTACGACATTTAGCACATTAGATGAAGCCATTGAATTAGCAAATGATACACCTTTTGGACTTGCGGCTTATTTCTTTACAGAGAATTACCGCAATGGTCTCTATATATCTGAGAATCTAGATTACGGGATTATTGGCTGGAATGACGGGGGACCATCCGCTGTGCAGGCACCTTTCGGCGGTATGAAAGAGAGCGGTATTGGTCGTGAAGGCGGCATCGAAGGCATCGAGCCTTATTTAGAAACGAAGTATGTGTCAATTGGTTTAGACGAATAACATGTGAAAAAGACTGTCCGAGAAGTCTCGGCAGTCTCAGCGTGTAGGCAAACCCTCGCATTCTTTGTCAGTCCTGCGTGCTGGTGCTCACGAATGTGAAATTCGCTTCGCACCAGTACTCGTCCTTCCTAGGGCTGCAAAGGTTTTCTATCACGCTGAAAAGGAAGACAAAGGGCTAAAATCAAGTTCATTTTAGCCCTTTGTCAACAATCTGTGACTGTCCGAGAAGCCTCGGCAGTTTTTTTATGTTAAACAGCCGGTGGGAAAAGTTGATCCACCGTTTCTTTTGTTTCTTTGAGAATCTCGTGGATGTCGTCTGCAGATGCTTGTTCCATGCTGCTGAATAAGAGCCGTTCGACTGGCTGAACGCCGATCAGATCGAAGGCGGCTGTATCTGTCGTCATGTGATGGCTGGGGGTGATGATCATATTTGAATCAAGAAAGGTCCTCGGTGCATCATGCGTATTAATAATGACCCC
Source organism: Bacillus sp. G402 (assembly GCF_051172515.1). NCBI lineage: Bacteria > Bacillati > Bacillota > Bacilli > Caryophanales > Bacillaceae > Bacillus > Bacillus sp. G402. The sequence goes on along the minus strand of NZ_JBPIZC010000003.1, from coordinate 133,000 downwards.
TTTTTTGTCTCGAAGCAGATTTTTCACCACTCCGTTTTCATTGATCTCATACGCAAACCCCTCTGAAAAAACGCGCTCCACATAACCCTTTAGCATCGCCGGCAAGCCTGTCCACCATATTGGAAAGATAAACGTGAGGACATCAGCTTGTTGAATCAGCTTCTGCTCTCTTTGAACCGGTACCGGCACATGTCCGTTTCTCATGGCAACCTTTTCTGCTGTTGTCAGCTCTGGCGGAAAGCCAATGCTATACACATCACGAACCGTCACATCATGACCATTGTTCAAAAGAGTGCTTACAACAAGATCTAATAGGGTTTGATTTAAGCTTTGCTGGGGATGAGCAAATATGATTAGATGGTTCATCTCATAGCCTCCTAGGTGGTCATGTGTCTCATTATGGCATGCACGAGTATCCTATTCAATCCTATATTGGAAATGATAGGTTGGGAAAATAAAAAGCGACCGCTTGAAAAAACGATCGCTCATGTAAGGCTTATTTCTTTCTAAAAGCAAGTCCAAGTGCAATTAATGCCACAACTAAGGCTGCAATGGACAGACCAAGAACAAGTGGTGAAGAAGAAGAAGAGGCTGTTTCAGATGCCTTTTCTTCTTTTGGTTTTTCTTGACCATGTGAATCCGTTACGGTATTAGACGCAACAATGTTTGTGATCGAATGAGGCTTATCAGCGTCCTTGTCGCCAGTCCATTCAACTACTGTTCCATCCTTGTAATATTGATAGGCATCCCATGCCGCTTCGCCGGCTTTTTCAGGGTTTTTTGCGACAAACACGAATTGCTGGAACTGGCCAGCAAGGACACCATCGCCAGTTGCTTCCCAAGTGACTCTTGTGACTTTTCCGTTTTTCTCTTCAGTTGTTGTTTTCCAGCCAGGCACTGGCTCGTATTGCTGGAATTCTACGCCTTTAGGCATCGTGATGACAACCTTTGTTGTCGGACTGTCGCTTTCAGAAGGTACTTTTAACGTATAGGTTTCCCAAGCATTTGTCGCAGATGTATCGGGTTTGACTGTCACGTGTGCACTCACAGGAATCGCCAGTAAAAATGAAGCGAGAAGCATTGGTAATAAAGCTTTAACGTATTTTTTCATATGATATGAACTCCTTTTAGTTTCTTCTAATGAATGTCGTATCGATGTTGTCAAAAGAACCAGTTAATGCATGAATCTCAATTTTCCAAGTGCCTTTTTCATTTAGTAAGAGGTTTTCAGCCGAGAAATGTCCATTCTTTAATCGCTTCAGCTGAAACTCGTTTGGCGTTTCATCACCGAACAAGGAGACTTTGTGGATTTTAGCTGTCACTGATTGAATGTCTGTGATCGTTTGTCCATCCTTCTTCGTAAATGCCACCTCGAACGTGTTTTTACCAGGAGCATTCGGGGTAATGCTCAAAGACACAAGGTCACGATGCTCCACCTGATTGGCTCCAAAGAATGGCTCTGGTGCAGGCGGCGGAGGACTTGGGATATTGGTGAATACGGCTGTTAATAGTAAAATAGCGATTCCAATGATCCACTCTGCTCGTAAAGATACGTTTCGTTTCTGCTTCTTTTCCCATCTCAGCATCAAATAATGGACGAGCCCAAGAAGACCCATGATGATAAATAAACCAAGTTTGATTAAGAAGGTGCGTCCATAAGCTGATTGGAAAAGGGCATCAAATGATTGCAGAATAAAAATCGCATTCACAAACCCAGAAAACACAATCAGTCCAACTGAGAGCAGTGCCCACGGATGAAAAGCTGTCAGGGTGCTGCGTATGAGCGGCTGATCTTCATTCGGCAGTTTCTTCATCAAAAGAAGGACAATGGCTGTTAAGCCGCCGACCCAAATGGATGCAGAAACGAGATGAATGAAGTCAAGTGACGTTGTCAGTATTTTATTATCTGTAGCGGCTGGATGACCGATTTGTGCTTTCAGCCAAAGGAGCACGATGAAAATGAGCAGTGGAAACAGCCATACCCGGAAGGAAGTGAAGTTTCCTTTTTTCATCGCCACAATCGTCCAGATCGTCAGTAGAACAAATGACGCCATTAGCATCATCCACAGACTCCCGCCCGAAGTCGACGCAATGGTTTCTTGTAAAAGCGATGGTTGAAATGCCCCTAAAAAGGACACGTCTGCCGCTGATTTAGTTTGAATCGGCAGCTGGAACAAGAGTGCTCCGCCCATCATGATCAGTGAAACAGTTAAGAGTCGCTTCATTCGCCGGGCTAAAACGTCGGTTATGGCCGCTTTAAACCATAGAAGCCCAAATAAAATGGTTCCAAGAAATAAGCTAAATGACGTATACAGAAAGGCTTTGTCAATGGTTGAAGCCATATCGATGGATTCACTTGATTGTCCTTGATCTAATTGATCAAATCCTCCATCCGCTTTTCCGATACTAAACGGAATCATGCCAGACACAGAGTGCCCATCGGCTGATACCGCATTCCACTGAATGGTGTAAATGCCTTTTGGTAAATTCTTTTTTAAAGCTGCTTCCATGATCTTTTGCTCTTTGATGACCGTATCTCCTTGATCCACACGATCCCCTTTTGCATTGAACACCTTAATGGCATGAAATCCACTTTCGATCCCTTCACTAAAGGTGATCGAGACTGCAGGAGGCTGCTGATCCAGCTCTTCATTTGCTACTGGATTTGAGCTCACCACATATGCATGAGCAAATGCTTCTTTTGGCATGAAAAATGAGAACATGAAGATGAGCAGCAGAAGCCACTTCCGATATTTCAACAATGTGAATAACCGCCTTTCTACCTATGAAAATGTCTCATGTATCAGAAAGAAAGCGGCAGTAAACTGTGAGTCACAGAAAAACCGCTCTTTCTATTGTACCGCCCACTCTAAAAGGTAAACGAAACAAATAGCAAGATGGTTCACTTTTTCTGTGTCATGTCTTGTCTGCGCAGACGTTTCTTGAATGTTTGATCAATATAAGCCTATTCGATTTAAGTAGAGGAAACAAGAAGTGACCATTTGAAAGTTGTGAAATTCCAATGAATTTTGCGCCAAAACAACAGTAGATTCAACTTTTACCCCGCTATCATCTATGGTATGCCGAGAAGTGTCACATCATTTTTCAATTTTGTCACACACTAAGTGACAAAGTGACATTTAGTTTCAATTGAAGGGAAAGTGAAAGCGTTTTACGATAGGTATAAGGGCTTCACTGACTCTTGTTCTTATATCTTTTGACCTATAAAGCCCGAAATAAAGGGAGAGAAGAAAGGGGTTTTCACAGATGCAGGAAAAAAGCGGATTCCGCGTGAAAGTACAGCGCTTTGGAAGCTATTTAAGCGGTATGATTATGCCGAATATTGGTGCATTTATTGCATGGGGACTCATTACAGCTTTGTTCATTCCAAGTGGTTATCTTCCGAATGAGCAATTAGCTACACTCGTTGGACCGATGATTAACTACTTACTGCCGCTCTTAATTGGTTACACAGGCGGTAAACTCGTCTATGACCATCGAGGCGGAGTGCTCGGTGCTACGGCTACGATTGGGGTCATTGTTGGCTCAGACATTCCAATGTTTTTAGGTGCCATGATCATGGGGCCGCTGGGCGGTTATCTTATTAAGAAAATCGACCAGCTGTTCAAAGACCGAATCAAATCTGGCTTTGAAATGCTTGTGAATAACTTTACGGCAGGTATCCTCGGTGCCATTCTTGTTGCCATTGCATTCTATGCTATCGGCCCAGTGGTACTAGGTCTGAATAAAGCCCTTGCGGCAGGTGTAGATATCATTGTCAATGCTCATTTACTACCGCTGGCAAGTATCTTCATTGAACCTGCAAAAGTATTATTCTTAAACAACGCGATTAACCAAGGTATTTTAGGGCCGTTAGGGGTCGAGCAAGCAGCGAAGACAGGGCAGTCTGTTCTGTTCTTGCTTGAAACAAACCCAGGGCCAGGCTTAGGTGTTCTTCTTGCGTATATGTTCTTTGGAAGAGGAAATGCGAAACAGTCTGCACCAGGTGCCATTGTCATTCAGTTCTTAGGAGGAATCCATGAAATTTACTTCCCGTACATCTTAATGAAACCAAAACTTATTTTGGCTGTCATTGCAGGGGGAGCAAGTGGTGTCCTGACGTTCACATTATTAAATGCAGGATTAAAAGCTGTGCCGTCACCAGGAAGTATTATTGCGCTTATGCTGATGTCTCCAAAAGGCGGTCACCTTGCCGTTTTAGCAGGTGTTGTCGTAGCAGCTATCGTATCGTTCCTTGTCGCATCGGTCATTTTGAAAGCATCTAAAGAAGTTGACGAAGATTTAACAGCAGCAACAGAAAAGATGCAGGACATGAAAGGCAAGAAAAGTGCAGCAGCCGCTGCTCTTACAGCACAAAATGAAAATGCTGAAGCTAATGAGCAAGCAGCATCTCCAAGTGACGTCAATCCAGATGACGTGAACAAAATCATCTTTGCCTGCGATGCAGGGATGGGTTCAAGTGCAATGGGTGCGTCCATTCTGAAAAACAAAGTGAAAAAGGCAGAGCTTGATATCGATGTGACAAACACATCGATCAGCAACATCCCAGACGATGCGGATGTGGTCTTTACTCATAAAGATTTAACAGACAGAGCAAAGGCAAAGCTGCCAGGCGCTGTGCATATCTCAGTGGATAATTTCTTAAACAGCCCGAAATATGATGAGCTGATTGAGAAATTGAAAAAATAACATGACGAAACGGGTTGAGTCCAATTTTTCCTAATTGAACTCCCCGTTTTGGTTGTTTTCCTGATTTTTATTCTAAAAAAGGTGTGTGATCATGTATGAAACAAGTACTTTCTAAAGACAATATTTTTCTAAACGAACAGGCAGGTTCTAAAGAAGAAGCCATCAAAAAAGCAGGCGAAGTCCTCGTAGCAAACGGCTACGTCACAAGTGATTATGTCGACAAAATGTTTGAAAGAGAAGAGATTTCTTCTACATTTATGGGGAACGGCATTGCAATCCCTCATGGAACAGAGGATGCGAAAGCGGCTGTCCTTCATTCAGGGATTTCGATTATCCAAATTCCAGATGGTGTTGAATATGGTGAAGGAAATGTGGCGAAAGTCGTCTTTGGGATCGCTGGGAAAAACAACGAGCATCTTGATATTCTGTCTCAAATTGCGATTGTCTGTTCAGAAGAAGAAAATGTAGAACGGATCATTCATGCAAAGGATCAGGATGAACTGATCGCCATCTTTAACGAGGTGAACTAACATGAAGGCACTTCATTTTGGAGCAGGGAATATCGGCAGAGGGTTTATCGGATCTTTGTTAAAGACATCGGGCTTTGAGCTTGTCTTTACCGATGTGAATGAAGCGGTCATCAATGAGCTGAATGAAAGAGGAGAATACACGGTTGAACTCGCAGCACCAGGGCAGAAGCAAGAAATCGTCGGGCCCGTATCAGCGATCAATTCTTCACAAAATCCAGCAGCATTAACAGAGGCGATTGCCACAGCCAATTTGATTACAACAGCTGTTGGACCAGCCGTATTGAAGATCATTGCCTCATCGATTGCTGAAGGATTAAAACGAAAAAAGCCAGACCATATCATCAACATCGTGGCATGTGAAAATATGATTGGGGGAAGTGCTCATTTAAAAGAAGCGGTGTTCTCTCATTTAACAGCAGATGAGCAAGCAGTGATATCACAAACCGTTGGCTTTCCAAACGCTGCGGTTGACCGCATTGTTCCGATTCAGCACCATGAGGACATTCTCAAAGTGTCGGTTGAACCATTTTTCGAGTGGGTCATTGATGAGACGGGCTTTATTGGAGATGTTCCGCAAATTGACGGAGCGACCTTTGTCCGAGATTTGACGCCGTATATTGAACGGAAGCTTTTCACCGTCAATACAGGACATGCACTAGCGGCTTATGTCGGGTATCAGCAAGGCGTAAAAACCATTAAAGAAGCTGTTGATACACCAGACATTCGTCAAGTTGTCGAAGGTGCCCTTCATGAAACGGGCAGTTATTTAATTGACGCATATGGCTTCCGAAAAGAAGAACATGATGCGTACATTCAAAAAATTATCAAGCGATTTGAGAATGCTTTTATCTCCGATGAAGTGACTCGTGTCGCACGCTCTCCTCTTAGAAAGCTGGGAGCAGATGACCGTTTAATCGGTCCAGCGAAAAAGATCAAGCAGCCAGTGTACTTAATCAAAGGGATCGCTGCTGCCTTGGCTTACGACTTTGCAGAAGACGAAGAAGCGGTCCGCTTGCAGGCATTAAGGAAAGAAAAAGGCATTGAAGGTGTGCTTCAAGAGGTATGTGGACTCAAACCTGAAGACGATCTCTATCAAGACATCCTCAAAGAAATCGAGCTTTAATCAAAAAATCCCTTTCTAACGTGAAAGGGATTTTCAGCGTATAGACAAACCCCCGCATTCGGTGTCAGTCCTGTGTGTCGGTGCTCACGAATCTCTCATTCGCTCCGCTCCGATACTCGTCCTTCCTAGACTGCAAAGGTTTTCTATCACACTGAAATGAAGACAAAGGGCTAAAATCAATTTTAGCCCTTTGTCAACAATCTGAGATCCCTTTCTCTAACGTGAAAGGGATTTTTCTATGACTTTTTTAATACTTTCCCCTGCATGACGATATATGTAGTAAGGGGGAATTAGAACATGAAAAAGAAAGCGTTTGCTTCAAGGAGTGTCTTTTTTCAATTGATGTCAGCCATTATCGTTATTACAATTTTAACAGGCGGACTTGTAGGAACAACGGGGTATTTTTTAGCGAAAAATGTCTTAATTGATGCAGGGAAAGCAGATTTAAAACACATCGTAAATGGAGCGATGGCCACTCTTGAACAATTGAACGACCGTGTGGAGAAAAAAGAACTGACGCTTGAACAGGCGCAGGAACAAGCACGTATATACTTGAGCGGGCCGAAGAATGACAACGGCAAAGGGTATCAATTTCAAAAATCAGATTTCATCTATAAAAATAAAGGCTACCTTGTCGCATATGGAGCCGATTATTCATCACAGGTTCATCCGGTTAACGACATCGGCGTCATCCCAGATAACACGACAAATCGTCAAAAAATGGTCGCTGGCGCCACAGCAAAAGGCGAGGATGCACACTATATCACCTATATGGATAAAGACGATGCCACAGGGGAAGAAAAGCAAAAACTCGCTTATATGAACCAGTTTACACCGTGGAATTGGAGTATAGGAATCGCCGTATTTCAGGATGAATTTTATAAAGAACTAGAGCAGATGAAGCTCTATATTATTCTCATTACAGCAGGTGTCGCTCTTTTAAGTATGGGTGTCTTTTATTTGGCAGCCCGAGGAAAAGTGAGATTGCTTAAGCAAGTCACGGCTGCTTCAAAAGAAATTGCGGCGGGCAATCTTGAACGCACCAGCTTAAAAGAAACCTCGGATGAAATTGGGCAGTTGGCAAAAGGCTTTAATCATATGTCAGGAGAGCTTAGAGCACTTGTGAGCGGTTTGCAGGAAACGAGCAGCCAGCTCGTCGAATCTGCGACAGATCTATCCGCCATCTCTGAAGAAACATCCGCCAGCAGTGAAGAAATTGGCCGAGCGATTGGAGATATCTCAACTGGGACTCTTCATCAGGCATCAGACCTTGAGGTAGCCAATCAACAAATGACTCAGTTCAATCAATCCATTGAAAACGTCAAAGAACAAAGCGACCAGATCAAACGAATTTCAGACCAGTCGAACCAATCTTCCCAGCAGGGTCAGCAAATTGTCCAGCAATTAAAACAATCAAATGAGCAATCTATTCAGGCATCTCAGGGCATTCGATCAGGGATTGAGCAGTTAAGTACAAAAGTACAAGATATTTCTCAAATCACAGATACCATTGAAAGCATTTCAAATGAAACGAACTTACTGGCCCTGAATGCGAGCATTGAAGCAGCTCGTGCAGGAGAGCATGGCAAAGGATTCTCGGTTGTGGCGAGTGAAGTGCGGAATTTAGCTGAACAGACAAAGCAATCAGCTGTTCAAATACAGCAGATGATTCAAGGCATTAAAGAAGAAACGACGGCTACAGCTGGCATGATGTCCAAAACAATGGATCGTTTTGCCGAGCTTGATGAAGCGGTTCATGCAACAGAACAAGAATTCAATTCCATCTCTACATCGATTTCACAAACCATCGTTGAAACGAATGCGATGGCAAAAGAGCTGAACACATTACTGGAACAAAACGACCTCATCACAAAAGCGATGCATGGTGCAGCGCATATTTCTCAAGAAAATGCCGCTGCGATTGAAGAAATCACTGCATCTACTGACGAACAAGTCACCGCCATCTCCAATGTGGCGAAGGCAGCAGAAAGGCTCAATGAGCTAAGCATGCGATTAAATCAAGATATTGCACGTTATCGTTTATAAGGTATGGCCAAACGGACGTCGAAAAGTCGATGTCCGTTTTTTTATTTAGACGACTTTCGTCCTTTTTGCCCGTCGCTTTTGATTTGTTTGGTACGTTCGATAGGCTTTCCAAGCATTGGCACATAAAAGCCCTGTGAGTAAGTAAGATAAGCTATTAAATAAATAGAAGTCCACACACGAAACGACAGCACAGAGGATACCAAAGATGATTTGATCACGATTCTTTGCTGGTGAAGTAGGTGGATCAGTCAACATAAAGAATGCAAGGAACAAGACGGCATTTAAGTAGGGCGTCATAAAAGCAGATGAAGCATCCGTTAGGCCGATGAATCCCAATATGAGGTGGATCAGGCCGTATGCGGCTAGAAAGGCGAAAACTTGCGGGAACTTTTGTACGCGGCTTGTCACCAAATAACCGCCGACCACCACTAGGAATAGGGTCCACCAAGGTAGAAGAGACATACCGCCCCACCAGCTTTGATTGGAAGAAAATAAAATGACTGAGAGCCATAAACCAAACGCAGCTGGATTCAAAATCGGTTTCTTTTGATAAGTGATGACATGCTTAGATAAAATGGCTGCTGCGGCTGTGAAAACAGAAACAGCAAAAGAAGTGGCTGGACTGAGAACAATGCCAATAATCAGCCCTGTGAGCAGAGCTCCATCAGGGAATGTGTGTTTATGACGTTTCCGAATCACTCTTGTAATAAAAGTGTCAAGAATTAGTGCTGTCCCGATGCTGGTGGCAACTGTAGTGAGACCACTAAGAAATCCAGTGTGCAGACTGCCGGCGGCTAGAAGAACCAAAAGAATGGCAATGACATACCGTTTCGGCGTCCGAATGTAGGTTTTTAGTGAAGGCGATGATTTCAAAAATGTTTGGTCTGTGGTTGGTGCTGGCTGTAATTCCATGATGGAACCTCCTTCATCTCCGGTGTTAGGGTCATATCAGCATCTTGATCCACCATCACGGCAGGTATTTCATGTTCGGCTAAAAAAGAATAACCTCCTTCTCTACCTAATAAAAAAGCAGCTGTAGAGAGACTATCGGCGAGCATACCGAGTGGTGCAATGACGGTACAGCTTAACAAACTTTGTTCAGACTGTTTCGTTTGAGGGAGAATCAAATGGTGCGTATGAGGATCATTACGGCTGATCCGTTCATAGCTTCCAGATGTACAAATCGCACAATTAGTCGTTTGAATGACCGAGATGTTGGTCTGTTTGTGAATGGGATGCCGAATCCCAATTGTCCACTCTTCTTGTTGTTCGTTAAATCCAGATACCAACACATCCCCACCAGCATTCATCATAAAGCCTTCCCATGCTTCAAGCTCTTTTGCGGCAAGATCGCACGCAAATCCCTTTGCAATAGAACCGAAATCCAAAATAAGCGGTTTGTTCAAATAAATCGTCCGATTCGTCTCGTTTAACTGGACGTCACGGTAATGAACGGCTGTGTGTGGAACGTCATCTGATGAAAAAGTCTGTCCTGTCGTGTATAACCGATTGAATCCTTTTTGTTCCATGACTTTCCCGATGGTTGGATCATACTTTCCATTTGTTAATTCAGCTAACTCTAACGCATAGGCTGTTAAATCGAAAAGCATTTCACTGACTAATACCTCTTGATTTGAGCGATTGGCTAACTTCATGACTTCCGAATCAGAACGAAAACGGCTAAACCGATGTTCGATATCGTAAAAAATGGAAAAAGCGCGATTGATGTCTTCTAAAACAGCTCGTCGATCTTCTTCATAGGCAACCACTTGAATATTGATAACAGTTCCCATAGCCAGCATGGATTTTTGATAAGTCATCAGTTTTTGTTGTCCTAACCATTTCATCATAGTGTCTCCTCTCTATGCCTTTGCCTGCTCTAAAGCCTGAGCAACGGCTGTTTCAAAATCCTGAGTACTTAATGTTGCACCGCTCACCGTATCTACATCAGCACTTTGTCTGATAACCACTTCATTAGGTAATGATGAAATGGAGCTTTGCCCGTATCTAGTGTTATCACTCGTAATCTCGACAGAAGTGATATTTCCTTGTTTGATGGTAACAGATACACTGATAGAGCCAATCTCATTTGATCCAGTACCAGAGAAAGTACCATCCTTGAGTTCAGTTTCTGAAGTGGTATCTTCTGTTTGAGTGGCGGTAGTATCTGATGTGAGAGATGTATTATTAGAAGCGTCTGCTTGTGTATTTGATTGTGCTGTTTGAACGGCTTGAGCGTGATGGGTAGTTGCATAACCAGTGATGTATAAGCTGCTAATGGCTGCGGTGCAAAGACTAATCATTTTCTTATTTATTTTTGCCATGATGTATCCTACCTCCTATTACGATCTACTATATAGAAGAAATTTGAACAAACCATGAACAAGAAAAGAACGATTTTAGATAATGGGTATGAAGAATCAAAATATTGCACGTTATCATTTATCATTTATTTTTGACTGTGGTTCATTTATCAGGTAGGATGAAATAAATCTAAACCTTGCTCACGCAATCAAAAAGGGGTGTTTCGGCCATGAAAAAGAAAATATTGATGTTCTTACCTTGTGGCTACGGATACTCCACTGCTGTTTTCTTTTAGGATAGACAAAAATTGGTGAAGTCTGTCTACAGGAGGAAAAATACGCAGAAAAATCATAGTGAGTGAGGGATGTACATGGAAAAAATCACGAGAAAAAACCCAGAAAGTATGCCGAAACCCGTTGGCAACTACAGTCATATCACAAGGGTGCCAAAGGGTGCGGGGTTATTTGTGACATCAGGTCAAGTAGGGACAGGAGCGGATGGACAGATCCCATCAAGCTTAAACGACCAAGTCACCAATACGTTTGAAAATATAAAGAGAATCCTTGCATCAGAAGGATTGAATGAAGAACACGTCATCAAAGTCAATATTTGGGCAACAGAAGAAATTGATTGGGATCATCTATATCCACAGTGGGATGCAATCTTCAAAACGGCATATCCATCAATGACCGTTGCCTATGTGACTGCATTAGGGTGGCCAGAGCTGAAAATCGAAATAGAGCTATGGTGTGCCGATATTTAATCAAAAAAAGAACAGTGCAAACTGTTCTTTCAGCGTGTAGCCAAACCCTCGCATTCTTTGTCAGTCCTGCGTGCTGGTGCTCACGAATGTCAAATTCGCTCCGCGCCAGTACTCGTCCTTCCTAGGGCTGCAAAGGTTTTCTGTCACGCTGAAAAGAAGACAAAGGGCTAAAATAAAGAATCATTTTAGCCCTTTGTCAACAATCTGTAAGAACAGTGCAAACTGTTCTTTTTTTGATGAGTATTTATGAAACAGCTTTGAATCGCTTTGTAATGAATGCACCGAGAAATGCACAGACTGTGTAGACGATGACCCAAATGAGAAAAGATTCATTTCCACCAATAAAGGTGAACATCAGAATCACACTCGCTACCAGCACAATCAAGGTGGGAAACCAAATGTTCTTTAAAAACAATGTACCGAAAATACCAATCAGCACAGAGATCATGGGTAAACCAAATACAACGAATAAGACAAAAACAGCCATGTTAATTACTCCTTTGAACCAAATCAACTATTTACATAAAAACATATAACAGTGCTGCACCCATATGCGGAAGAGCAAAGATGATGAAAAGAAAAGCCGTATCAAGACGAAACATCCGGTGTTCTTTTGTTTCAGAGTGATAGGCCGCTCGTGCCTCTTCCCCGTTGGTCCATGCACCCATAAGAAATCCAGATGCAACGAACGCAATAATAGAGATTCCACCACTGACGAATCCAATCCATTCATGGTGCTGTAATATGAGCGCCGCACTGCAAATCACCAGCATGGAGCAAACACCAACAAAAAAAGCATGTTTCTTTCTCATTACGCTTCACTCCTTCGGACAGCTATTAGGAGACCGCATCACATATTTCAATGAAATGTCCATCAGGATCAGACACGTAACTAACCGTTTGTCCCCACGGCTTCTTGGCAGGTTCCTTGATGACAGGTACTCCTTTTTCCTTCAAGGCCGCAATGGTTTCATTCACATCATCCACAACAAAGCCAATCTCAAACGTTTGTGACGAGCTAACTGCCTCTGGAACAGGCAGACCAAGTGCCTCTTTCACATCTTGGCGTGAATTAATCGATAAGGTCACTTCTCCTGTATCAAACTCAACATAGGATTCAACTCTCAATTTAATCGGGAAACCGAGGATATGATGGTAGAACTGAATACTTGCTTCAACATCGTTTACATATAGAATGGTATATTTCATTTTCATATGGAAAGCTCCTCTCTTCATATACGTGTCAAAACCGGAAAGGTTTCCCACTCATTTTAACATATAGGTCATAAGAATTATTAAATTCCAAAAAAACCAATATTTTCACCTCAGTCGTCTTGAAAAACAAAATGTGGTGACATATGATAAAAATGTAAAATGAGAAATAATAGGGGGGACTTACATGTTAAAAAAAATCATGGTCGCTGTCTTGTCTTTCGGTCTTTTACTTAGCTTTACACAAGTTGACACTCACACAGCGGATGCAAAAACAGTCAAGTACAAAAACTGCAAAGCACTCAACAAAGTGTATAAAGGCGGCGTAGCAAAAAGCAAAAATACGAAAAACAAAGGTGGAAAAACGAAGTACAAGCCTTATGTATCAAAAGCACTTTACTTAAAAAATAAACACCTTGACCGTGATAAAGACGGCATCGCATGTGAACGTTAAGAAGAAGTAAAAAGACCTGTCACAAGGTCTTTTTTCTATGGGATCAAACTCGTCCCTTTGTGCCATCTTCATCTTTATATTAAAATAAAGATAGATTCAAAAAATGATACAAAGTGGGGTACTCAATTTGTCAACACAAGCTGATAAGAAAGACATCCGATTGATTGCCATTGATATGGATGGCACGCTGTTAAACAGTGAGCACGTCATTCCTGAGGAAAATAAACAAGCCATTAAAGAAGCAGAAGCCAAAGGGGTCCATGTGGTGATTAGCACAGGACGTACGCTGATGACATGCAAAGAGCTGGTCGAGCCGCTGAAACTCTCTTCTTATCTTGTCACAGCGAACGGAAGTGAAATTTGGGATTCAAACTTCCAGTTGATCGAACGGGAACTGCTGCATCCCGATCACGTTCAGATGATGTGGGATCTAAAAAACAGATACGAAACCGATTACTGGGCATCTACTGTGGATAAGGTGTGGAGGGGAGAATTCCCAGAACGCATTCATGACCACGAATGGTTGAAATTTGGTTTTGATATTCATGACGATGCTGTTCGTGAGGAAGTCCTCCATACATTGAAAACAAATGGACAGCTAGAAATCACGAATTCCAGTCCAACCAATATTGAAGTCAATGCAGCAGGCATTAACAAAGCGGCAGCTCTTGCAAAAGTAGCAGAACGCATTGGCTGCACAATGGACAACGTCATGTCACTTGGCGACAGTCTGAATGATATGGCGATGATTCAAGAAGCCGGATTAGGCATTGCAATGGGCAATGCACAAGAAGTTGTGAAAGAAGCCGCTGATTGGATTACGGCTCCTAATACAGAGCACGGGGTAGCAAAAGCCATCCAGCATTGGGTGCTGTCTAAATAAATGAGTAGAAAAAGTGAGAGGATATGACCTCTCACTTTTTTTGTTTTCTACTAGTTCTATTGTTATATTTTCTGACAATTTCATGTGCAGTCTATCCAAAGTTGGTATAATCAATATAAATTCGAATATTCGGACTTTATATTCCGCAATTCGGAACGACAAGGAGGAGTTCTATGTATCAAGTGGATATTAACTGTGATTTGGGAGAAAGTTTTGGTCAATACACCATCGGTTCAGATGAACAAATTCTTGAATATGTTACCTCAGCCAATATTGCATGCGGTTTTCATGCGGGAGATCCAACTGTGATGAGAAAGACGGTTAAAATGGCACTGGATAAAGGGGTCCAAATTGGTGCACATCCAGGTCTGCAAGATTTAGTCGGTTTTGGCAGACGTCCAATCGCGATCTCAGCAGAGGAAGCCTATGATCTTGTGATCTATCAAATTGGTGCACTATCAGCCTTTCTGAAAGCAGAAGGCGGTACGATGCAGCACGTCAAACCACACGGCGCCCTTTACAACATGGCGGCTAAAAATACTGAATTATCTGAATCAATTGCGAAGGCTGTGTATGATATTGATCCTAACCTTGTGTTATTTGCGCTGTCAGGCAGTGAACTTGCGTCAGCAGGGGAAAGAATCGGTCTTCAAGTGGCACATGAAGTTTTTTCTGATCGGACGTATCAACCAGACGGGACACTGACATCCCGCCGTGAACCTCATGCACTTATTGAAGAGGATGAAAGGGCAGTTCAGCAGGTCATCCGTATGGTAAGAGAGGGGAAAGTGCGGACAGTGCAAGGGGAAGATGTTCAGCTCAAAGCAGATACGGTGTGCATCCACGGGGATGGCAGTCACGCGCTTCAATTTGCAAAAACCATTACAGCGAAGCTAAAAGAAGCCACTATTCAACTCAAGGCCTTTCGATAAATCGTCATCAAAGGGGGAAACAGCATGAAAAGAGAGAAAGCCAAACAGATGAAAGCTCCAAAAGGGAACCGTTCTATGCTGATGGGCGCAGCCTTTTTAATGGCAACGTCCGCCATTGGACCGGGATTTTTAACACAAACAACGGTGTTCACACAGCAGCTCGCAGCTAGCTTTGGGTTTGTCATTTTGATTTCCATTTTGCTAGACATTTTTGCGCAAACAAATGTATGGCGTATCATTGCCGTCTCGGAAAAAAGAGGACAGGACATTGCCAATATGGTTCTGCCGGGTCTTGGATATGTGTTAGCCTGTTTGATTGTCATTGGGGGTCTTGCCTTTAATATTGGAAATATCGCCGGTGCGGGTCTCGGTTTTCAGGTCATATTCGGCGTCGATCCCCGCATAGGGGCTGGGGTCAGTGCAGTCATTGCCATTCTCATTTTTGTCATCAAAGAGGCAGGAAAAGCGATGGACCGATTCACACAAATCGCTGGTTTTGTCATGATTGGTCTGATGCTGTATGTGGCTATTTCCACAGCACCGCCAGTTGGAGAAGCTGTCATGAGAACTTTCGTGCCAGAGAAAATTGACATGTTATCGATTGTGACACTTGTCGGCGGGACAGTTGGTGGCTATATCGTTTTTGCTGGTGGTCATCGTCTGCTGGATGCTGGCATTAAGGGGAAGGAAGCATTGCCCCAAGTGACGAAAAGTTCCATTTTCGGTATTTTGATCACATCCGTAATGCGTGTGGCTTTATTTTTAGCCGTTCTAGGAGTTGTCTCAAAAGGATTACAGATTGATCCGTCGAACCCGCCTGCGTCTGTTTTTCAATTAGCATCTGGAAATGTTGGATATAAAATGTTCGGGATTATTATGTGGGCTGCCGCCATTACCTCAGTCATTGGAGCAGCATACACCTCCGTTTCCTTCTTTAAAACCTTCTCACCAAAAATCGAGAAAAATCAACGAGGCATTATTGTTGGATTCATTGCGCTCTCGACCATTTGTTTTATCACGATTGGAAGACCTGTGAACATATTGATTTTGGTTGGGGCCATCAATGCATTGATCTTGCCGCTTGCACTCGGAACATTGCTGATTGCTGCCTATAAAAAAGAAATTGTCGGTGATTATCGCCATCCATTCTTTTTGACAGCAACAGGTGCGTTTGTTGTTGTCATCATGGCAATCATGGGCGGATATACCATCATGAATGAAATTCCAAAACTATGGAGCTGATCATATGAAAGCATATCAAACCTATAAGCCGTCACAAATAAGGGAATTGATTCGTAAGCAGAAGATCACAGGACCAACGGCTGGCTTTGCTGAGGGATTTGCGCAAGCCAACTTAATGATCGTCAAAAAAGAGCTGGCCTTCGATTTTCTTTTATTTTGTCAGCGGAATCCGGCTTCGTGCCCTTTGCTTGATGTGCTCGACCCAGGTGATCCAGTGCCAAGGCGTTCAGCACCTGATGCGGATATTCGAACGGATTTCCCTAAATATCGTGTTTACAAAAAAGGGGTTCTTCAAGAAGAGGTAACAGATATTTCTTCCTATTGGGAGGATGATATGGTGGGCTTTCTCATCGGATGCAGCTTTACGTTTGAGCATGCACTGATGCTGAATGACATTCCTGTCCGCCATATTGAAGACGGTCATAATGTCCCAATGTATCAAACGAACATTCCATGTGAAAGGGCAGGTGTATTCCATGGTCCGATGGTTGTCAGTATGAGGCCGATCCCAGCGCATCAAGTCATAAGAAGTGTTCAGGTGACATCTAGATTCCCATCGGTACATGGCGGTCCTATCCATATAGGTGATCCAGCTGTGATTGGCATTGAACATGTAGATCAACCAGACTTTGGAGAACCATCTGTGTTCAAAGAAGGGGAAGTTCCGGTGTTTTGGGCATGTGGTGTGACGCCGCAAGCCATCGTCATGCACACTAAGCCAGACATTGCGATCACCCATGCACCCGGTCATATGTTTATCACAGATGTAAGAGATCAAAAGCTCGGTGTCCTGTAGAAAGAGAGGTGTCATAAAAGTGGCATTTTCAACGATAAAAGATACGATCACGTTCCACCCGCTAGGAGACGCAGCCATTGTCATCCAAGCCGGGACTGACATAAGTGAAGACATTCATGAGCGTGTGAAGCAACTGTTTTCATGTGTTGAACAGCATCCATTTGAAGGATATGTGGAAGCTGTTCAAGCTTTTACAAACGTGACCGTCTTTTATGAGCCCTATACGGTCTATCAATCTGCTCAGCTTAAGCAACGTGCAATCTCTCCGTATGAATGGGTCAAAGACTATATTGAAAACCTCCTTGAAGACAACTGGCAGGAGGGGAATCAGGCAAAGCGCCGGATCGTCGACATTCCTGTATGTTATGGAGGAGAGCTCGGTCCTGACTTAGAAGAAGTCGCCCGTATCAATGATTTGACGCCTGAAGAAGTTGTACGCATTCACACATCTGGGACGTATCTTGTCTATATGATTGGGTTTGCTCCTGGGTTCCCGTTTTTAGGCGGACTTTCTGAAAAAATTGCAGCTCCGCGTAGAGAAACACCAAGAATGTCGATTCCAAAAGGATCTGTGGGTATTGCGGGGAAGCAGACAGGGGTTTATCCGATATCTACACCCGGAGGCTGGCAGCTCATTGGACAAACCCCTTTGTCCTTATTTCGGCCGAATGCTGAGAGACCTAGTCTACTAAAGGCAGGGGACGAGGTTCGATTTGTTCAACTGTCTGAAAAGGAATTTTTCAGCATGAAGGAGGAAGATCGTTGAGTATGCATGTCATCAAGCCAGGAATGTTCACCACCATTCAAGATAAAGGGAGAATAGGCTATCAGAAGTACGGTGTGTTAACGAGCGGCGGCATGGACCCGCTCTCGCTCCGAATCGCCAACATCCTCACCGGGAATCAAGAAAACGAAGCGGTGCTGGAAATCACATTAATGGGGCCCGGTCCAGTGTTGACATGTCAGAAGGATCAGCTGATCGCCGTGACCGGTGCTGATGTGGAGGTTGAGATTGACGGGGAACAAGTGCCTCTATGGAAACCGCTCTTCATTCGAGCAGGAAGCACGATCACCTTTGGCCCTTGTAAGAGGGGATGCCGCTCCTACCTCGCTGTAGCCGGTGGATTTGATGTTGAGCCGGTGATGAAAAGTAAAAGTACGTACGTCAGAGCGAAGATAGGCGGGGTTGAAGGGCGTCCGCTAGAAAAAGGAGACGTCCTGCCGATTGGAGAACCGTCATCATTGGCGAAGAGCCTCGTTCACATGTTAAAAAGCAAAGGGGAACGTGCGCCAGAATGGACAGTCAATCATGCTCATTTTTTGCCTCTCGGGAAATCACCAGTCATTCGGGTGCTGGCAGGCAGACATCTATCTCATTTTCAGGAAGAATCGCAGCAAGCTTTTTTCGAACGGTCTTATCAGGTCACTCCCCAATCTGATCGTATGGGATGCAGATTGAAAGGGGAACCGATACGTTTAAAGCAAAAACTTGAATTGATTTCAGAAGCGGTTGCTTTTGGCTCTATTCAAATTCCTCCTGACGGCCAGCCGATTATTTTGCTCGCTGATCGCCAGACGACAGGTGGATATCCCCGAATTGGTGAGGTGGCAACAGTCGATTTGCCGCTCATTGCGCAGGCGATGCCTGGAGCGAATCTCACGTTTCAACAAATTGGCCGCCAAGAAGCAGAGCAAGCCTTATTCACACAAGAAGCAGAGATGAAGGACCTGACGGCAAGATTAAAACTCGAAGCATTTTCGTTTTAGAAAAGGTGAGAAACATGCAGAACACAAATAAAACCGTTGTGAAATCAATGGAGATATTACGGCTTTTTATCACACACGAACAATTAACGTTAAATGACATGATTGAGCTCTCGAGCATGCCCAAAACATCTGTACACCGAATGGCCAACTCGTTAGCCGATATGGGGTTATTAGAAAAGCATCCTTCAGGTGTTTACCGATTAGGCTTGATGTTCCTTGAATATGGTCAGCTTGTCGCCGACCGCCTCGATATCCGTAGAATTGCAAGGCCCTTTATGGAAAACTTGCGTGATGAGGTAGGTGAGGCTGTTCAGCTCATTATTCGTGAAGGAGATGAAGCGATTTATGTGGAGAAAATGGAAGGAACGCAGCCTGTCCGGCTCTATACCGCTGTCGGAAGAAGATCCCCATTATATGCGGGAGCTTGTGCGAGAAGTATTCTTTCCTTTTTGCCAGAGGAAGAGAGACTTGCCTATATTGATTCGGTAGCGCTCGGGAAAATCGGGATCGGAACCATTACCGATAAAGATGTCCTGCGAAACATGATTGAAGAATCAAACAGACGCGGATATACGTTAAGCTATTCAGAGCTTGAAAACTATACTGCGGCTATTGGAGCGCCCATTTTCAATCATCACGGAGAAGTGGCAGCAGGCATTAGTATTGCAGGGTTTGAGGCCGGCTATCAAAAGGAACGGCTTCCTTATTTAATTGAGCAGGTCAAAAAAGCGGCCAGCGGCATTTCAAAAGAATTAGGTTTTGCATCTGAACAAATAAAAAGCCAATGACCGTTAAGATCATTGGCTTTTTGCGTGTTCATGATTAGAAAGTTTTACCTAAAGCTTTTGCACGTTCGATCGCATCTGCTTTAATTTGTTCTGCTTTTGCAGGCTCAGCATTGTGACCTTCAACAATAAGACCTTCGAAAGAAGGAATACCGAAGAAGTTTGCAATTGTTCCAAGGTAACGGTGACCTGCTTCTAGTTCAGCAGCAGGACCTTCAGTGTAGTATCCGCCACGTGCTTGGATGTGTAGCGCTTTTTTGTCTGTTAGTAATCCAACAGGACCTTGCTCAGTGTATTTGAATGTTTTACCAGCTACAGCAACAGAGTCGATGTATGCTTTAAGAACTGGTGGGAATGAGAAGTTCCAAAGTGGTGAAACAAATACGTATTTGTCAGCAGAAACGAATTGATCGCTTAATTCGTTTAGGCGAGCAACTTTCGCTTGCTCTTCAGCTGAAAGTGTATCGAAGCCAGCACCAGATTGAAGCTTGCCCCATCCAGCGAATACATCTGCATCAATGTGAGGAATGTTTTCTTTGTACAAATCGATATGTACAACCTCGTCACTTGGATTTGCTTCCTTATAAGATTCGATAAATGCTTTAGCAGTAGCCATACTGTAAGAAACTGTTTCATCATGCGGATGTGCAGTGATGTATAAAACTTTTGCCATGTTTATTCAATCCTTCCTGTTTCAATGATTTTTTTAGCGTACCCCAAAGATACACTGAATATGTGGCATCTTTAATCATATTGGAATGCTATGAAAAAGATGTAACAAGCACAGTTACATAAAAACTGATATTTTCATTGTAATCACTATATAGTTTGAAGTCAAGGTATAAAGTCTTGAAATCAAGATAAAAAGTTTGTAAATTTTTCTGAAACGCTTCAAAGCTGCGATTTAAGCAAAAAAACCCTACTCCCATTGAACAAAAAATGGATCGATATCGCAAGTAAAGTGTTTGTAAATGCGCCCATCCTGCGTTTTTGAAAAAAAGGTGGATGCCTTTAAGCCATCTGCTACAAGCATTTGTTCTTCTTTTTCGTATATATAAGAGAAGGCAGGAGAGAGTGAGGGATAAGAGTGGGACGATCCTATGTTGCGATTGGAGATTCCTTAACGGTTGGGGTGGGGGCACGTTTATTTGGCGGCGGTTTTACGGAGCGATATGCGGCGAAGCTTGAAAAGAAGCTGCATATACCGGTGAAACTGTCCGTATTTGCGAAATCAGGGTTAACAACGGAAGAGATCTTGCAGCTTTTTCAGCGGTCTGATGTAAGACGGGCGATTGCTCATGCTGACATCATCACCATCACAGGCTGCGGGAATGATCTTGTTCAAGCTGTTCTGCAGTATGAAAAAGGGGAAGATGAAAAGACACTGCTGCAAGCGTCTATGCATTGTCAGGCGAATTTTAGCAAAATGGTTCAAGAAATCGCTCTGATAAAAAGAGGGCAGCATCATCCATACTGCGTATATTTATTGAATTTATATAATCCTTTTCCTGAGATTCCGATCGCCGAGAGATGGCTGAAGCAATACAACCATCACCTTCGCCAGCTTGCTGCGAATCCACATGTAGAAGTGGTGGATATTTACGGTGTATTTGAAGGACATCAAAGCGCATACTTATCGATTGATCAATTTCATCCAAACCACAAAGGATATGAAGCAATGGCAGAAGCGCTGTTTCAACAATCCGCTAAGCAACTGTGATCCCTCGGGATTGCAGTTTTTTCATTCTTTTAAATGAAGGGCTGTTTCGATATGATAAAAGAAACAAGACAATAGAGGTGGATGCATGCAGGAGATGAGTGCGTATTTTCATGAATTGAAAGGAACAGCTTATGAGGTAGGAAAGCAGCAGGCTATTTGGCTGAAGGAGCGCCCTTTGCTTAAGAAACAATACATTCAATCAGAACCGTTATCAAAAGAGGCTGTGAAGGAAACAAAGCAGCTAATTCGACCGTTTCTTCCTCAGTTAGAAGAAGAGCTCTCGGGATTTTGTGATGAAATGCAAATAGATGAAAGCGATTTGACCTTTTTCTATTCTTCGCATCTTCAGCCAGGCTGTTCCCATTGTGTGATGCAGGGGAATGAGGCTGCCAATCAACAGACGGTGATGCTGCGCAACTATGATTTTTCTCCGCTGTTTGATGATATGCGTCTTGTATCTACACATGTGAAGGGCACAGCAGTCCATACAGGCTCATCATTAATCTTATTTGGTCGATCGGATGGGATGAATGAACATGGTCTATCGGTGACATTTTCTGCATGCGGTCCGCCTATTGGCAACGAACCAGGCTTAAAGCCGCCGGCTGTTGCTGGCTTGCAAGTATATCATGTTATTCGTGCTGTGCTAGAGTCCTGTAAAACGGTGGAGGATGCCGTCCGTTTGGTACAGGAAATGCCCGTCGCGTCTAATGTTCATCTAATGCTTGCTGACCGGAAGGGAGAGGCGGCTGTGATTGAAATGATTGATGGGCAAAAAAAGGTGAGAAGGCCGGAGCGTGGATTTATTGCGGCTACGAACCATCCGCTTGCTGATCACACGGCAAAAGGGTTGACGAAACATCATTCTGTTGTCAGGTACGACATGTTAATTCAAGTTTTAGAAGAACAGCCGTCAAGCGAGTCTCTTACGGAACTATTTCAGGCAGAATACCCTGCTGGTCTGACTGTGCACAATTATGAAGAGCTGTTTGGGACGATGCGAACCGTCATGTTTCGGCCGGAGGAAGGGACGATGGAGTATTGCTTTGGCTCTCCCGTCTATAACCCTACCTATTCATTAAAGGTCGGGGGCACACTGCCATTTCATGAACAAACGATTCAATTTCATCAAAAGGATTATGGACCTTCATTTTGGAGAAACGTTTGAGTCTTTCATTTTGTCACAGCCAGTGTGCCAAATTTAGATCAACTTCAGGTTGCATCGATCAGTGAAAGCGTTTTATATTAAAGCGTGACAATAGACCTATTTAAGCAGAAGGAGGCATTTCATGTACATAACGGCACGAGAACAGAAAGTGATTAAATATATGATTCAGCAAAATCGTTATGTCACCATTCGTGAGATCGCCGATTCTGTTCAAGTAAGTACAAGAACCATTCATAGAGAACTTAAATCCATTAAACCTATTTTAAAGAATTACAACCTATCACTTGATAAACAGCCGGGGAAGGGCTTGAAGGCGGTCGGTGAACAGGAAGACAAACAGCGGCTTCTGTCTCATATTTCAAATGAAGACCAAATTGAATATAGTTCTGATGAACGGAAGCTCTTAATCCTGTGTGCCCTACTTGAAGCAAAAGAACCGGTGAAATTATATACACTTGCAGCCGACTTGCAGGTCACAAATGCGACCATCAGTTACGACTTAGATGAACTGACGGACTGGATCGCTCCTTACGGTTTACTGCTTATCCGCAAGCGTGGGTACGGTATTGAATTAAAAGGACCGGAGGAAGCCAAACGAAAAATTGTCGGGAACCTGATCGTTGACCGTCTCGACATTCAATTATTTCTCGAAACGATTGAGATGAATATTAAACATCGAACGAAAGCGACTGAAAAGGTATTTGGGGTAGTCAGTCGAGGACAGCTGCTCAAGGTAGAAAGGCTGCTCTTTCATTTGAAAAGCAGACTCTCTCTCTCGTTGTCAGATAGTGCCTATATTGCACTTGTCGTTCACTTAACCTATGCCATTGAACGCATTCAAATCGGTGAAACCATTCGGATGGAAGAGGAAGAATTGCTTGAATTAAAGCGGACGAAGGAATTTGAATCTTCACTCAGAATCGCACGAGCATTAGAACGCATGTTTAATGTAGAGATTCCTGAAGCTGAGGTTGGATACATGACCATCCATTTGCGCAGTGCAAATCGAAGCTTTACGGCAGAATACCGCATTGATGAGATTGAGTTAGATATTGCGCTGAGAACGAAGAAACTCATTGACTTTATTTCTCATAAAACAGGTTACCATTTAAATGAAAACGATTCATTGTATGAGGGACTCGTGTCTCATCTTGAACCAGCTATGAACCGATTAAAAGAAAAGATGCGGATTTATAATCCGCTCACACAACAAATAAAAAAAGACTACTTCTTGCTGTTCATGGCGATTGAAGAAGGTGTGGAGCGTTTCTTTCCTGAGATCGAATTTCCAGAGGATGAAATTGCCTTTATCGTGCTTCATTTTGGTTCGGTGCTTGAAATTAAAAAAGAAGAAACCAAGATTCATGCATTGGTCGTTTGCTCAAGCGGTATTGGTTCGTCCAAAATGCTCGCATCACGATTGAAAAAAGAATTGCCTGAGATCGCCAAATTCGATCTATCTTCCTTAATGGAGTTAAAGGAAATCGACGCTGCGAGCTATGACATGATCGTATCAACCGTGCCGATCCCCTACGAGCATATTGATTACATTATGGTCAGCCCGCTCTTAAACGAGGATGACGCGGTGCGGGTCAAGTCTCATATTAAACGAAAAATTCCTTATCTGATTGAGAAAAAAAGAGCGCAGGAATCTGCAAAAGAATCGGTGGAGGAAACGGTTGATATGATAGGAATGGCAGAGCAAATCACGAATTATATGTCAGTGATTCGCAGCATCTTGTCCCATTTTACAATCGAAAAAAAGAAGACGACAGAGCAGCATGAGTCAACAATGAGAGCGCTGATGCGTCAGGTTGAAAGTCAAGGCTATTTAGAACGTGCAGACGAAGTGACAGCCGGTTTGCTTGAGCGTGAGCAGCAAGGTGGTTTAGGCATTCCAGGAACCGAGTTTGCTCTTTTTCACTTAAAGCATGATCTCATTAAGAAACCGGTCTTTCATATCTATGATCTTGATGAGGCATACGAGATCAAAAGCATGGATGGCGGGCAGCAGCTCATGTCCAGAATGCTCCTCATGCTGGCGCCGCTAGAGCTTGGCAAAGAAGGGTCTGAAATGTTTAGCCTAATCAGTTCATCCATCATTGAAAGCGAAGAAAGCATGGCACTTTATGGACAAGGAACAAAGGAAGAGATTGAACAGAAATTACATCAACTTTTTTATCAATTTGTCAAAGAGGCAAAATGGTAAGAAAAAAGCCGAGAGCTTATTCGCTTCTCGGCTTTTTTGCTGTGACACAGACAGCGAGGGTGGGACGAATCTCTTCATATTCAACAGAAAACTGATCAAATCCAGCAAATTCTAAATCATTGAGGATGCTTTCGCTCATTTCTTTTGTCCGATTGGCGTCTGCTCCTTTTTCTCTTGGTTGCATCACAATGACGAGTGTTCCGCCCGGTTTCAAGGTGTGATAAAGGTTGAGTGCGCCAGACTTTGGGTCATCCCAAATCGTATAATTGTTAACAGAAAGTACTTTGTCATACTGATCTGCCGGCAGGCGCGTTTTTTCAATTTTACCAACATACAGCCGGACCTGCTTCTCTTTGGATCGTTTCTTTATACGCGAATGCGCCTGTTCCTTCATAGTTGAAGAAGCATCTAGTCCATCAATGTGAAGATCGTCATAATGCTTGAGCATATGTTTGATGCTATAGCCGGGGCCATAGCCTATTTCCAATATGTTTTCACCATCTGATAAATCTAAATGCTGGATCGCCCATTGATTCAGTGCCTTATTTTCATTTGCCATAATAAAACCTGCGATGCTTCCTAGCCAGCCTTTTGGTCTGCTAAAGGTTTTAGAAATGGTTGACAGCATGTGAGAACGCTCCTTTTTTATGTTTATGTAACCGATTTTTCCCATCCTGAAACCTGTCAATTTTCAAAACGCATTGATGACTCATAGGGATGTTTGAGTAAAAAAATGAAGTGGTAATGAAAGGATACATCAACAAATCAAGGAGGAGCTTACACATGGATTTACGTGAATACTTAACAAATGGCATTCCGCGCCAAACGCAGGATCAGCAGCCGGGCAGTGAAAGAGAAATGAATCCTGCGCCGATCTATGAGGATGAATCGTATAAAGGGTCTGGTAAGCTAAAAGGAAAAGTAGCGCTGATTACAGGTGGAGACAGCGGAATTGGACGTGCCGTTTCTGTCGCGTATGCCAAAGAAGGAGCTCATGTCGCGATCGTATACTTAAATGAACATGAGGATGCAGAAGATACGCAAAAACGTGTAGAACAAGAAGGCGTTAAATGTTTAACGATTGCAGGGGATGTCGGGGACAAAGCCTTTTGCGAGAAAGCGGTAGAAAAGACAGTTGAAGCCTTTGGGAAGCTGGACGTATTAGTCAATAATGCGGCCGAACAGCATCCGAAAGAACGTATTCAAGATATTTCTAGTGAACAGCTTCACCAAACCTTTAGAACCAATTTCTATTCTTATTTTTATTTTACGAAGAAGGCACTCGATTACTTAAAACCGGGAAGTTCCATTATTAATACAACATCTATTAACCCGTATCGAGGCAACAAAGTGCTCATTGATTATACGGCGACAAAAGGGGCCATCAACGGCTTTACTCGTTCTATGGCACAGTCGCTTGTGAAAGATGGAATTCGGGTCAACGGTGTAGCACCCGGTCCAATTTGGACGCCGCTCATTCCATCTACATTTGATGAAGACAGTGTCGAAAACTTCGGGGCCGAGACCCCAATGGGAAGACCAGGACAGCCTGTGGAGCATGTAGGCTGCTATGTACTGCTTGCTTCGGACGAATCGTCTTATATGACGGGACAGACACTTCACGTCAACGGTGGTTCCTTTATGAATACATGATCAATAGCACGCCGCCCAGCTTTGATTGGGCGGTGTATTTAGTATTTCTTCCGATTCTTCTGTACAGATGAGACAGACCATATGATAATGCCCACAACAACCGCTGCAATAACAAGTGAACTCAAATGGAACATCGTTTCATGATGCATGTTCAACTTCCCCTTTCAATGTGTCCGTTTTTTATAGCATCAGCTAGAAGATGTCTTTTTATGAAAAACACATTTCTTTGTTTAATGAATGGATTGTCGTGGAAACCTAAGAGTACGGATGACATTTTGAAGGAGTGAAGATACATGTCACAAGAAGAGTTAAAGCAAAAGGTAATGAACTTATTAGACGAACAAAAAGTTGGAACATTGGCGACTGTTGAACAAGATAAGCCGCATACCCGCTATATGACTTTTTTTCATGAAGGGCTGACATTATATACACCAACAAGCAAAGAAACACATAAAGCGGATGAGATTGAAAAAAATCCGAATGTTCATATTCTCATTGGTTATTCAGGTGAAGGATTTGGGGACACATATGCAGAAATTGCAGGTAAAGCCACATTAACTGATGATCCAGAACTGATCGACCGCCTTTGGTCTGATGAGATGGAGAAATGGTTTAAAGGAAAAGATGATCCAAACCTAGTGATCCTTAAGATTGACCCAACCTCCATTCGTTATATGAACGAAGGAAACCGGACACCAGCAGAATTATCACTTTAACACTTGCGTAAGTTGGGGGAACGTGTTATAGTTTTATATTAAGTGTTGAAATAGCAAATAAATAAAGAAAGTAAACTTTCTTTTTTCTATGACATAATGAGAAGCAATAGAGCTTCTACTTGATAAGAACGAGACGCTGTCAAAGCGAACAAACTTATTCTTTTCCTTCTGCAACCGCCCCCTATAAAAGCGGAAGAATGGAAAAAAGACGTTTTGATTTACAATTCACACTGGCACGGCTTCGGAGCCGTAAGGACGAATGAGAGGTAGGGCTTTCGTTGTCTTGTTATCCAGAACTTCCATGGCGTTTACTTTCAAACGTAGGTTCACTCGGAACACATATGACACACTGATATGATTGAATCTTAATTCATACACTCCGTGACGGAGATTAAACATTGATTATTTATTTGCATGAAAAGAGTAAGAAACGGGCTGCCATCTATTTGGCAGCCTTTTTAGGTTAAAAGCGGACACCATCCGCATGACATCCCCTTCAAAAAGATTCGCCGTCAACAATAGAACAACGAACACTCATCGACAGAAAGAGGAAATGCTTCATCATCACTCACTTCGCCCTTTCTTCTGATACCTCCAAATCCGGCCAATAAAAAAGAACATCACCGTAAACAAAATAGAGAAGATCAACATGTCCAGCAGTGTCACGCCTCTATCTGGATGCACAACCCCAAACCAAACCCATTGAAGAACAAAAGAGATAGCAAAATAAAAGATGGATTCTTTCATGAAATTCTCCTTTTTACTTGTTTTTTTGACTGTTTAGCCACACCATCCAGATGAAAAAGGAACAAATGGCGCATGCGAGCAAAGTGACAGGCGGCAAGGTGTACCAGCCAGTCAGCCCCTTTACAAAGCACATATAAAAAAAGAAAATGGTAATAGATACGAGCACCCCTTGCTTGAACCAACGGGGAACACGCAGCCAAGCCGCTAGAATGATCGATGATAGCTTATCCATTGAGATAACATCCTTTTTTTGAATCTGATTGGATTTTATCGTAAACAATCAAATATGTAAAATATGGATTTAGAAAGTTGGAATGGTATTCTTCTAGCATGAAACATTCTCGCTGCACTGACGTATAAGAAAAAGGAACTCCATGAAAGGAAGCGATCAAGTGAAAAGAATACCAGTGATTTTCCTCAGGTATATTGTCTTCTTTATTCCAGCAATCATTCTTAGTGTCTTGGTGTGGAACCATTACCAAGATGATTTGTCAGCAGGGAAAGCGACGCAATATGACGTCAAACAAATATTTACATTCGATGAAGGAAAACGAGTGGTGAGTGCTGTATCAAAAAACCAGCAGCTCCATTTTGCAATGTATGATCCTCAATCAGGAAAAAGAATCAGTGAATGGACCACGGAAAGCGATACGTTTAATGAAATGCTGCCATCCATTCAAGGGAACCATCTCTTAGTTGCTTTAAAAAATAAAGACGATCAGCTGTTGATCGAAAAACTGTCTCCAAGCGGAGCAAAGAAAGAACTCGTCAAGCAAAACTTACAGATTCCCTCATTTTTAAAAACGAATACATATCAATGGAATGGACGTCTCGTGTTTACAGGAGAAATGGAAGGCGCTGCTGCGGTCCTCGGTGAGCTAAAGAATGGTCAGTTTCATGTCCACAATCTCAGCGAGCTGAAGCTACCAGCAAGACCTGTTTCCATCGATGTCGTCATGAATTCTTTTAGAGGGCAGACCCCATTCCCTATGTTTGAATTGACTTTGAAAAATGACCAGAAGGCGTATGTCAGCGGAATCTCAAACGAGAAGCATCAGCTTGGGGTCTATGTCTCCAAAAGTGCTGAACCGTTTAGCCTCATTGAAGAAAAAGTCGTGCAGCAACTGAAAAAAACGATCGGATCATCACAAAACGTTGCTGTCGCTGTCGAATCCAACTATCCAAAAAGACCAAGGAAAGTGGATGCAGAGGGAAGGCTTGGGGAAGTCGTCCCAACACCAAAACCGATGTACCAAACCTTTATCTACCAGCTGAATGAAGAAGAAGTTCTTCTTTTAGGCTCTACAGCAAAGGACGAAGCACAAGGCAAGCTGACTGGTTATATTTATAATCATCGCACGAATAAGGCGACGTCTGCCAGCAAGCTTTTTCAGTCGTTGTCATATGAATCTTTACAAAAAGAAGATCTCTCTTTTCATAAAAATGTGAAGAGCGATTGGCTCTATTATTCACTTGGCAACCAATTAACGGGGGCCTTTGAGACGAAAAGCAAACAGCTAAAGGAATTCCCTTTGCAAAAGGTCATCTCAATCGAAAATGCCAGTCCAGCCCACCAAACGTCTGTTGACACCTTTATGCAATATGTCATGAAGGGCGGACCACTTATTCTCAACTGGGCGATATGGCTCTTTATCCCACTGTTGTTATTTGTGCTAGCGATCTTCCTGCCACCGATTTTGAGGCTTGTGAGAAAGAACAAGATAAAAGACAGTGTCACATTAGAAGCCAATATTGTATCAGTCAAAGAAACGGGTACCTACATCAACGAACAGCCGCTGGTCAACATGCAGCTTCAATTTCAATATGATGGGAAAAATATCGAAAAGGCGGTTAAAACGGTTGTATCCTATACTCAGATACCGCAACCGGGTCAGCGTATCGCCATTCTCTACAATCCGAAAAAGAAAAAAGCGATGCTCTTAAAAGAAGGTGACTTCTCGCAGCCAAGCGAGCCAAAATTCATCAAAGGCGCTATTTTAAGAAACATAGAATCATATGGAACCGTAGGACGAGGCACCGTCTTATCACTTACATTTGAAGCAGATCAGAAAAGGTATACCATTCCGATGATTCAAGCCGCTGGTTTTGAGTTTAGAACAGGAGAAAAAGCCGATCTCGTTGACATCAACGGCCAGCTCAAAATGGCAGCCTATGGGCATGAAGTGCGGAATCGATCGGGGAAAGATGTGACGTTAACAGGAACGATCCAACGGGTGAAGCAATATCCAGTCACAATTCATGATCAGAAGCCTATTATGCTGGATGTGACGGTTTCTAGCGGAGATCAATCCATCACAAAAACGGTCAGTCAATTCATACCTGACCATATGGAGGTCGCGCCAGGGACACAAATCACGATGCAGACAAAAAAAGAAGAGTTGAATAGAGAAATGGGACTCATGCAAGAGAAACAAGGAAGTGCAAAAGTGACCGAAGTGTCGTTTGTCGGGGTCATCGGCAATCTTCCGTTAGCGATCATTCAAGTCGAAAGAAATGGTGTGCAGTATGAGATCAAGCAGCCAATTGATCCAATTACTAGCGTATTGCCTGATGATGAATTATGGATAGCGTTTAACGACATGACACGTCAAGCAGCCATTGTGAAATATGCATCGATATAAAAAAGCGTTCCATTATCAGAACGCTTCAACATAAAGACAAAGGGCTAATACGACATTCGTTTTAGCCCTTTTGATTAAGCTTTTGTATCATACTGACGGAGCACCTTATCGTAGGCGAAGTTGCCGAAAGGAATGAATGCCGCAAAGAATCCGGCGATGGACCATTTCAAATGCCAGCGAACTTTAAATGTCACATATGCCAAAATGAGCATATAGATCACAAACAATGCGCCATGAAGAGAGCCCACAATGGTGACCGCCATCGGAATATCCGCAAAATATTTTAGAGGCATGGCAATTAAAAGAAGGGTTAAAAGAGACATACCCTCAATAAAACCCGCCTGTCTCAGACGGCTGATACTTGTATGCATATACAAATCCTCCTGTATAAAAGCTAGTTTCTCATCTTCTAATATAAACGAAAGATCGCCTGAACATGCGATAATCTACGAAAAATTCAAAATATGTTCAACGAATGCTTAAAAAATGGGAAATGACACGCGTTACTTTTCGGTTGTTTCATAGAGTACTTGCTTTAAATGCGCCACATCATGTATTAGGTGGTCTGTCATCGCCTGAACGGCTGCCGCAGCCCGGCGTTCTTTTATTTGAGTGAAAATGGCCGTATGCTCTTTTTGAATCGTCTCAGCCCGAGGCCCGCCGCTAAAATGAAAGATGCGGCAATAATGAATGAGCGCATTCACGTGATTTAATTGTTTAGATAAACGGTGATTGTGACTGGCTTGTATGATTGTTTGATGAAACGCTTCGTTTAACTGAACGATATCCTGAGATGGCAGCTGCTGTTTGATTGCTTCGTCTGCCTTCGTGAGCACCTGTTCAATGTCATCTATCTCTCTATCTGTGGCTTCTTTGCAGGCAAGCTTAACGGCAAGCGTTTCTAAAGCCATTCGGACTTGATAGAGTTCCTCGACATCCCGCTCTGTTAACGTATAGACAGAATAGCCTGATTTAGGATCAGCGATTAAAAGTTCGTCCTTTTCTAAAAGCCGCATGGCTTCTCTCACTGGTGAGCGGCTTACGCCAAATTGTTTGGCAAGCTGCGTTTCATTGATGCGCTCTCCTGGCTGAAACTGGCCATCAAAAATCATTTGCTTCAGCTGTTCATAAAATTGCATGTGATACGGTGCTGGTCTTTCCATCTCGAATGAATTCATCCCATCATTCCCTCTTTTGTACATCATCTTTTGTCTCATGTTATCCAAGTTCTTCCCTCTAGGCAAGCCTGCATCGAAAAGTCAATATCGTACAATCCAAGAGAAAAGGGGTGTGCTACACTTATGATCAGTTCAGCGAAAAGAGGGATCGACATGAACACACAAGAGGAACGAACTGTACATTTTGATCAAGACTTACAAATAGAGGCATATCGCTTTCATGGCATCATGCAAAAGTTCCCGAATCATTTTCATACATATTATGTGATTGGGTTTATTGAAGACGGTCAAAGACGTTTGGTCTGCCAAAATCAAGAATACATCATTGAAAAAGGTGATATCCTTCTTTTTAATCCGTATGATAATCACGCATGTGAACAAATTGATCACAGGACACTTGATTATCGTTGCTTAAATATTGAAGCAGGTGTGCTAGAGAAGGTCTTTCAGCACAAACCGCATTTTAAAACCCCTGTGTTTTCACAAAGTGAACTAACAAAGCCATTATATGATCTACATCAAATGATCACAGAAGAAGCTCCTGCTTTGAATAAACAGGAAACCTTCTATTTCTTTATGAAACAATTGATTGAAGCCTATGCTGATACCTCAGAGGAAAAAGCATCAGCCACACGTGCCAACGAACAAAAAGTCCGAGACGTACAGCAATATATTGAAACACATCTCACGGAAAATATATCGTTAGATGACTTAGGTGAGCTTGTGTCCATGAACAAATATTCATTGCTGCGTGCTTTTACAAAGTTCAGAGGAATTACGCCGTATCGTTATTTACAGACAATCAGGGTGAACTATGCGAAGGAACTTCTCGCCCAAGGAGTGAAGCCTGTAGATGCGGCTGCCTCCGCTGGATTTTCTGATCAAAGTCATTTGAGTCATTTCTTTTCAGAATTTATTGGGCTCACGCCAGGGCAGTATCAGCAAATTTTTGTAAAGCAGGTAACAGCTGATGATAAATAAACAGCTGCTCGGTCATTTAGCGGCCATGTTCACCATTTTTTTATGGGGATCTACCTTTATCTCTACCAAAATATTATTAACGGCTTTTTCTCCAACAGAGATTTTATTTTTCCGTTTTTTTATAGGGTACTTGGCTCTGATGATCATCTATCCGTTTACGATGAAGGTGCAAAGCAAAAAGCATGAAGGGATGTTTGCGCTGGCAGGTTTATGCGGTGTGGTCTTATATTACTTTTTAGAAAATGTCGCACTTACTTATACGTTCGCTTCGAATGCAGGTGTCATCAGCTCCGTTGTCCCATGCTTCTCTTTTTTATTGGCTTATTTTTTATTAAAAGATGAGCCGCTGCACAGCCGGTTTTTCATAGGCTTTTTCATCGCGATGACGGGAATCGTGCTGATTAGCATGAATGGAATGACGACGTTTCAATTGAATCCACTCGGTGATGCCTTAGCATTAACAGCAACCATCGTCTGGGCATTCTATTCCATTTTATCGAAGATGATCAACCAATATGGCTACCATATCATTCAGGTAACAAGGCGTGTCTTCTTTTACGGACTGCTATGGATGATTCCACTGATCTGGCATTTTAAGGTTCGTTTAGACTGGGAGCGGTTGACCAATCCATCGTTTGCCTTCCACTTGCTGTTTTTAGGCGTCTTTGCATCTGCTATTTGTTTTCTGACATGGAGCTTTTCCGTGAAGACGATCGGAGTGGTGAAATCAAGTGTGTATATTTATGGAGTGCCTATTATCACGATGATCATTTCAATGATCGTTCTTCACGAGAGCTTGACCTTCATGTCTGGGCTTGGAACAGCACTGACCTTAGGAGGTTTGCTGCTTTCAGATAAAAAAAGTGCGGGAAGAAAGAAACAGAAGCCCCATGTGCTGATGCAGGATAAAAAGGCGCTTTGATCAAAAAAAGCGTCTTTTGTCCATTGTAAGAACACGCACTATTTAGTAAACTCAAATGAAACGGTCGACGGTCGACCGATAACAAAGGGGGAAAAATCAATGAAGCATGTTTCAATTGCAGCGATACCAGGTGACGGGGTTGGAAAGGAAGTTGTGCCTGAAGCTATTCGAGTTTTGAAAGCGGTATCAGATGTGCATGGCGGTCTGTCTTTCACCTTTCAGGACTTTCCGTGGAGCTGTGAGTATTATTTAGAGCATGGCGAAATGATGCCAAAGGATGGATTGGAACAACTAAAAGCCTTTGACAGCATTTTCTTAGGAGCAGTCGGAGATGCCAATTTAGTGCCGGATCATGTATCACTTTGGGGATTGCTCATTAAAATTAGACGTGAATTTGAGCAAGTGATAAACGTCAGACCTGCAAAACAGCTGAGCGGCATTCGCTCACCGCTTGCTCAGCCAAAGGATTTCGACCTTCTAGTTGTCAGAGAAAACGGTGAAGGTGAATATAGTGAAATTGGAGGCCGTATTTATCAAGGAGAAGATCAGCTTGCTGTTCAAAATGCAGTGTTCTCAAGAAAAGGGACAGAGCGTGCGATGCGTTTTGCCTTTCAATTAGCAGAAAAAAGGCGAAAGCATGTGACGAGTGCAACGAAATCGAATGGGATCGTTCATACCATGCCTTTTTGGGATGAAGTGTTTCAAGACGTAGCAAAGGATTATCCAGAGGTGACAGCAGACTCACAGCACATTGATGCACTCTCAGCCTTCTTTGTAACTAGACCTGAGAAATTTGATGTAGTTGTTGCCAGTAACTTGTTTGGTGATATTTTGACAGACCTTGGGGCAGCCATTATGGGAAGTATTGGCGTAGCGCCTGCCGCCAACATCAATGTAAATGGCAAATACCCATCCATGTTTGAACCAGTACACGGCTCAGCTCCAGACATTGCTGGAAAAGGAATTGCCAATCCGATCGGTCAAATCTGGACCGCTAAATTGATGCTGGATCATTTCGGAGAGGAAGAACTGGGCACCCATCTGCTCGAAACCATCGAATTAGTCACAGCAGATGGCTTTTTAACAGCAGACATCGGCGGCGCCTATCAAACGCAAGAAGTCACGAATGAAATCATCAAACGATTGAAGAAATAACGTATTAATTATAAATATAGGCAAGTAGTATCTATAATTCGCCTTTTGATTTTATTTTTTTGAAAGTGTGTTATATAGAGTGTTATATAGTAACCAAGCGTTTTTATCTCCTGCATAGAAAAAATATTTTTTGCTTTGTATATCTTCATTTTTATAACAAATACCTAAGTGAATACATTCACTTAAAATTTTCGAGGATTTTTTCTTAGCTAGATTTTTCTTCAAATCCAAAAAGAAATTTGTAACTAAAAGTGAAACGATGTAAGGTGTAAATAAAATTGTAGCGAGATTAATAAGATTAGCTTTTGAAAAATTCTTTATATATATATTTATCTCATCGAAGTATATTTTTTCTTTTTCTACTAATTTCAATGCAACTTGTTTTTGTTCTAATAATGAAGGCCCAGAGAAACTAATACTCACATGGAAAAAAATAGATATAGTTACTAATGAAATGACAATATTACTTAATTTAAGTACATTGCTTAATTGATCCAGTTGATATGGTGGGTGAAATATAATAATTATTAAAAGAAATATTACAGAATATATAGTTATTATAATAAAAACAAAAATATATTTCTCATTAAGAATATAAGAAACAATAATAAGGTTTTCATTTTTGAAAGTTGATATGAATTTCATAAGGTGATTATATGCATTATTGTTTGTGGAAAATGAAAAAAGAGTTATAACAAACGTTAAAACTGAAAGGATTAAAAAAATCAAACCGAAAAATCCGAAAAATGTAGTGCTAATAATCCCTAAAAATCTAATATAAAAATTATTGTGATATATTGATAAACCGATTAGAATTAAGCAAAAACTAAAAGAAAGCAAAGAAATTCCATGGATACTATTCCAAAAATGATAGAATATATTGAAATTCAAACCAATGGTTATTTCTACTAAAATAAAAATTATAGATATTAACATTATAATTTGACCTCGGATTTGACGGTCTACTTTAAAGTTCTCATCAGTAATATCTAGGTGCTTAAGTTTAACTGTTGATATATAGAGAGATATGGTTTTTAAAATCCAAAATAATGGGATGAGAAAAAATGATAGTTTAAATATCATAATATGTATGGAACTAAGTAAACTTATCAAAATATAATAGACTAAAGATAAATTCAAACCTTGTTTTATACTAACTTTAGTGATATAGGTCCAAACAGTTTGCATTCGTTCTCCTTAATTTTTTCTTTTTATACTAATAATAACATTTGTGAAGGTGTGTACCAATAACTATATAGGACAATCTAAAACGAAATCATCAAACGATTGAAGAAATAATCCGTCATTAGAACCGCATCTCCACGTCTGCTATAATAAAAGGATGGATAGAAGAAAGAGATGTGAAATTTCGTGTCAAAAACAGTTGTATTAGCAGAGAAACCTTCAGTAGGACGTGACTTAGCGCGTGTGCTGAAGTGTCATAAAAAAGGAAATGGTTTTTTAGAAGGAGATCAATACATTGTCACGTGGGCGCTTGGCCATTTGGTGACACTGGCTGATCCAGAAGGCTACGGGAAAGAATTTCAATCCTGGCGCCTAGAGGATTTACCCATTATTCCAGAACCACTCAAGCTTGTCGTGATGAAAAAGACAGGGAAGCAGTTCCAAGCGGTCAAAGCGCAGCTGGCGAGAAAAGATGTAAAAGACATTGTCATCGCAACAGATGCTGGACGTGAAGGGGAGCTTGTGGCAAGGTGGATTCTTGAAAAAGCGCATGTGAAAAAGCCTCTAAAACGTTTATGGATTTCGTCTGTTACAGACAAAGCTATTCAAGAAGGGTTCAAACGATTAAAAGACGGCAGAGAGTATGATAACTTGTATCGCTCGGCGGTTGCGCGTGCAGAGGCAGACTGGATTGTCGGCATCAACGCAACAAGAGCGCTGACAACGAAGTTCAATGCACAGCTTTCCTGCGGACGGGTGCAAACACCAACGGTCGCCATGATCGCCAAACGAGAAGAAGACATTCAGCAATTCCAGCCGAAGCCGTTCTTTGGTCTGACTGCACAAGTAGACGGACTGACGCTGACTTGGCAGGATGCAAAGACAAAACAAAACCGTACATTCCAAGAGGATGTAGTGAAGGAGCGCTTGGCAGCCTGTAAAGGAAAACCTGCAGTAATTGATGCACTGAAAAAAACAGCGAAAAAAGCCTTTGCTCCAGGATTGTATGACTTGACAGAGCTGCAGCGTGATGCCCATAAACGCTACGGTTTTTCAGCAAAAGAAACACTGTCTACACTTCAGCGTCTGTATGAGCAGCATAAGCTCGTCACATACCCGCGTACGGATTCACGTTTCATTTCGGCAGATATCGTGCCTACATTAAAAGATCGACTCAAAGGAATGAACGTTAGACCTTACGCGCAGCATGTGAATCGCATTTTACAATCAGGCATTAAAGCGCATAAAGGTTTTGTCAACGACGCCAAAGTGTCAGATCACCATGCGATCATTCCAACCGAGGAAGAGCTGTATCCAGGTGCATTAAGCGATAAAGAGCGTAAATTATATGACCTGATTGCCAAGCGATTCCTCGCTGTACTGATGACCCCCTTTGAATATGAGGAAACAACAGTGATCGCCAAGATCGGCAGTGAGACATTCACAGCGAAAGGGAAAATTGTGCAATCAGCCGGTTGGAAAGCCGTGTACGATGATTCCTATGAAGACGAGGAATCAGCCGAAGCAGATCAGCACTTGCCGGCATTAACAGAGGGGCAGTCACTTGACGTACGCCAATTAAAAGAGACAAAAGGCGAAACGAAACCTCCTGCTCGTTTTAACGAAGCGACCCTTTTATCTGCCATGGAGAACCCGTCTGCATTTATGGAGAACAAGGAAAAAGACTTAGTGAAAACCCTTGGCGAAACGGGTGGATTGGGGACAGTGGCCACAAGAGCTGATATCATTGAGAAACTGTTTAACAGCTTCTTAATTGAGAAAAAAGGCAAAGACATCTTCATCACATCGAAAGGGAAGCAGCTTCTTTCTTTAGTACCTGAAGATTTAAAGTCACCTGCGTTAACAGCGGAATGGGAACAAAAGCTTTCTAAAATTGCGAAAGGCCAATTGAAAGCTTCTCAATTCATGAGTGAAATGAAGTCATATGCAAAACAAGCCGTATCTGAAATCAAACAAACGAACCAAACCTTTAAGCATGACAACATGACAGGCACACATTGTCCTGACTGTGGAAAACTCATGTTAAAAGTGAACGGGAAAAACGGCACCATGCTTGTTTGTCAGGATAGAGAATGCGGACATCGAAAAAATGTGGCAAAGAAAACAAATGCACGCTGCCCGAACTGTCATAAAAAGCTTGAGCTGCGCGGAGAAGGCGATGGTAAAATATTTGCCTGTGTTTGTGGTCATAGAGAGAAACTGTCTGTTTTCGAAAAACGCAAATCACAATCCAATCAAAAACGAGCCAGTAAGCACGATGTGTCCAAATATATGAAGAAACAAAAGAAAGTGGAAGAACCAATCAATAACGCACTTGCAGAACAATTGAAGAAACTAAAATTAGATCAATAGTTGTGTAAAAACCCATGTGAATTCGCATGGGTTTTTTGTTTTTTAGAGTATTTTGACATGTTGTTTTTCTGTAAATGGGAATATGTAAGCGAAAAGACTCGTAATTTGGCATAAAATATTTATTTTCATTTAAACAGAAACGCTCTATAATAAATCGTTAGATGCTTAGAGAGAACAAGGATTGAAAGGGGACACGAATGGATACACCCATATATCGTACAGCTATCGCTATACTCATTGTCATTCTACTAGGCGGATGTACCTGGAAACAGCAGCAACATTCAACTCAACCAGAACCTGCAAAGCCAGTATTGTCAGGAGAGTACTTTATGACTCACCACTTAATGACAGACCAAGGTATGATTCGAACCTCGCTTGCGGAACAGCCTACTTACTTATCAGAATCGCTCGGACTTTGGATGGATTATCTTGTTAGAAAAAAAGATCAAACATCTTTTGATCAACAAGTAGACGTCCTGCGCACTCAATTCTTACTGGAACATGATCTTCTTAGCTGGCAAATCGAATCTCATCAAAAAAGCAAAGTCAATGCTTTAGTTGATGACTTACGTGTAGTAACAGCGCTTCAAAAAGCAGATCAATTGTGGCAGAAGTCAGTGTATCAAACCACAGCCAAAAAAATCGCAAAAGCGTTAAAAGACAAAAACATGTTCAAGGGTATGTTGACCGACTATTATGATGCATCGACAAAGCAAACTTCACATACAATCACACTTTCATATCTTGACCCAAAAGCAATCAAAGAACTAGTATCCCTCCACCTATTCACAGAACAAATGATGAACAACCAATTGGCCATTCTACAAAATGCACCGAGACAAAAAGGTTTTTTTCCAAAATCCTATGACATAGCGAAGAAAGTCTACTCATTTGATCAGGAAATCAACTTGATCGATCAGCTTTATACGGCTCTTCATGCCGAACGTGCACAGGTTGATACATCAGTCATCATGAAATGGCTGAAAACCAACTTCCAAAAGGAAGGAAAACTGTATGGACGATATAAACTGAGCACATTACAGCCAGCAGTGACGTATGAATCGCCTTCAGTCTATGCATTGGTGATCTTATATGCACTCAAACAAGGAGAAGATGATTTTGCAAAAGACGTCTATCACCGAATGAAAGAGCTGCAAATCCAAGATCCTCTCAAGCCTTATTACGGAGGCTATATGAACGAAAAAGATACACACTCATTTGATAATTTATTGCCTCTAATTGCAGAAAGGGAGCTTCTAAATGAAAAGGTTATTCAGTAACACCTATCGCACGTATTATACGCTGCTCCTCACGTTTGCGGGACTCATTTTATTTATGGGCTACTTGAATGGACGTGATGCGGAGAGTGTCATGATCATCACACTCACATTTGTCGTGATAGGATGCGGTATTTTATTTGGTATTTTGCCAGCATTGGTTTTTACTTTGTTGATTTTGTTCTTTATAGGAAGCGGGATGTTCTTTACAGAGCTCGGTCACACAAATTCACTCTTTTCTCATCAAACGTTGCAAGATGTCGTGATATGGGGCGTGGCGCTTCTCTTTTTTGCTATTTCTGCTGGAAACGTGCATGAGCGAATAAAAACGATGCGTCACACCATTGACCAACAAAAGAGGGCCATCAAACAATTTGTAGCGATTGACTCAACCACAGGCTTTGACAATGCAGAGCGGATGAGGCTCGAGTTATCTGAGGAAATGAAACGAGCAGAACGATACAAACAGCCATTCGTCTTTATCCTTCTTCATATGCACTACTCAGCGGAATTCAAAACATTATATGGAGAAAAAGAAATGCAGCATCTTTTCCAGCAACTCAGTATGAAGATTCGCGAAAGTGTGAGAGAAACCGATAAGAAATTTCGATTATCCGAAGAACGAATCGGGCTGCTGCTCACTCACACACCTGCAGAAAACGTCTCGATCGTTCTTGAAAAGCTAAAGGATAAACTGCAAACGCATGTCCTGCTAAATGGTCGTGAAGTGACCTTAACTTTTCATGTCTGTCATTTAACAAGCAGCTCGGACTATCGGACACCAGAGCAATTTTTAGAAGAACTAGAAAACGAGATGATGATGAATGAACTTTAATGTTTTGACGAAATGTTGTTTGTTAATCGTTCTTTTTTCTATGCTTTCGATCAAAGATAGTACATCAGCCGGTGCACTTGAGAAAGAGCCAAGTACCCTTATTATCTATTCCACACAATCAGGTGAGACAACGCCAACTGTTCATATGCTTGATGTACTTGTGGGGCATTTTTCCACACGAACGACCATTTTATCTGATGAACAAATCACTGAAAAGAACCTCAATGACTCTCAGCTAGTTATCTATATAGGTGAAGAAAAGAGAACGTTGAAAGCACAAACCATTCGTCACATAAACGAATCAAAACGCTTAATTGCAATAGGATACAATGCGGAACAGCTTCGCCCATTCTCCAAGCTTACTTTTCACAAACAAGATCACATCAGTCAAATCAAAGATACTGATGATCAAGAATACCGTCAGCTAGAGAGAGGAATCACAGCTCAGGCGGTTCAAGGGACAGATCTGCAACGTAAATTCTTATTGAAGAAAAATCAAGCTGAACAGCCATTTGTGATTCAAACAAAAGAAGGTGCGGCATATGTCGGAATGCTAAATATCCTTCAGCACGACAAGCTGCTTGCAGAGGTGCTGGAAAGTCTCCTGCCGGCTTCTAATCAAACGACGACAAAGTACTTACAGATTGGGAAGATTAACCCCGTCACGGATGAGAAGAAGTTACTTGAACTTGGACGATACGTAACAGCTCGCCATATCCCTTTTCTGCTGGCGGTGACCCCTATATGGATTGATCCAGCAACAGGGGATGAAGTGACGCTGAGTGACCGGCCTAAACTTGTCCACGTGTTAACACAATTGCAAAGCAATGGAGCTAGTGTCGTTCTTCATGGGTTTAGCCGTACGTATCGAACGGAGGAGTCGGGTAAAGGTTTTGAATTCTGGGATGTAAAGTACAATCAGCCCGTTACGTCAAATGAACCAGAGAAAGCTGATCAGCAGCTGAACAAAAGCTTTTTTCCAAATGAAAAAGATTTTAATGCGTATATCACATCCAATCAATATCAAGAAGCCATCTATACAGAAGAAAAGCTGACAAAAGGCATTGAACTGCTCGCGCAGCAGGGATTATATCCGATTGCATTTGAAGTGCCAAATGACGCCATTTCCCTGCAAGGCTATGAAGTGATTTCCCGCCATGTGTCCAGTCTATTTGGACAGGTGCAGCTCTCAGACCGTACATGGAAAACAAGAAGTGCATCACCGTTTTTGACGACACCCGCCATGCTTCATGGCATGACTTTATATCCTGAACAGTCTATAGATACAGCGTCTGACCAAGAAGGTGCAAACATACTGACTGAGCAGACAATTCAATCCATGCAACATATCCAATCCGCCGCCATTGGGCTGTCCTATGATGTGGAAGCGGGGATAGATGGGCTGCAAGATGTAATCACACAAATGGATGCGATCCCTTCTAGTGAATGGCTAGATTTAAAGAAAACAAAACAGACTGTTCAAACTCAGAATGTCCAGATCAAAACAGCAGGAAATGGTCATATTCAAATAGAGCAATCCAATATAGCTGAACCAAAAACACACAAACGAAGCGGGATGGAAAATATGCTTCGAATACTCACAATGGTGGTGCTGCTCTTTATTGTGGCATTTGCTTTTTACACATTGTATTTAAGGCTGACCATGAAAAAACGGATCTTTAAGGAGAGAAAATCAGGTGGCTGATATCTTATTTTACCTATCATTAATACTGATTTGGATCATGCTCCTATATCATATGTTTCTGATGCAGGGAGGCTTTCAGCACTATTTAACTTACGAAAAAGTGCTGCCTAAATGGACGAAACAAGGGAAAGATCTGCCGACCGTCAGCATTCTCATTCCAGCACATAATGAAGAAGTGGTCATTCGGCAGACGCTAAAAGCCATGGTCCAGTTATCCTATCCCAAACACCTTCTTGAAATCATTGTGATTAATGACAATTCCTCTGATTGTACAGGGGAGATTGTGCAATCATTTAGTGAGCAATACGATCATGTTCATATGATTGAAACAAAACCGCCATTTGCAGGGAAGGGGAAATCTACTGCACTGAATGAAGGCTTGAAGGCTTCGACAGGAGACGTTATTTGTGTATACGATGCAGATAATATGCCTGAAAAGAAAGCCGTCTACCATTTGGTTCTTGGATTATTGAATGATCCTAAAGCAGGTGCTGTTGTCGGGAAATTCAGGGTCATCAATGCAGCCAAAAACCTCCTGACAAAATTCATTAACATAGAAACGATCTGCTTCCAGTGGATGGCGCAAGGCGGGAGATGGAAATGGTTTGGCATTGCGACGATACCAGGCACCAACTTTGCGATCCGCCGGCACATTTTAGAAGAGCTTGGCGGCTGGGATGTCCATGCACTAGCTGAAGACACTGAATTAACGATTCGTGTGTATAATCTGGGCTATGTGATTCGGTTCTTTCCTGCTGCGATTACATGGGAACAAGAGCCTGAAACATGGAAAGTCTGGTGGCGGCAGAGAACACGCTGGGCTAGAGGCAACCAATATGTTGTGCTCAAATTTTTAAGACAGTTTATGAAATTAAAACGAAAACGAATGATTTTCGATTTATTTTATTTTTTCTTTACGTATTTCTTATTTTTCTTTGGTGTACTGCTCTCCAATGGCATTTTTATCGTAAACTTATTCGTTGATCTTCACTTATCTGTGGGAGCTGTGGCACTCATTCTATGGGGTTTAGCCTTCTTCCTCTTTTTAACAGAAGTGATGATTACGTTAAGCATAGAGAAAACAGAGCTGACCAAACAAAACATTCTCATTGTGACTCTCATGTACTTTACCTATTCCCAAGTATGGATTGCGCTTGTTGTGTACTCCTTATGTGTAGAGGCGAAAAGCCGATTATTGAAACAAGAAGTGAAATGGTACAAAACCGAGCGTTACAATCAACAACAAAAGAAAAGCGGGTGACATATTGAAATCGTTAAAATGGTTGATTTATATATTAGGATTATCCTTAGCGATCCAGCCTTTTTTCATGGCAGGTCAAGCAATGGCGCAATCCAACCGAGTTCAAGTCCAAGATGATTGGGTTCAACCTTCAAAAGAAAGCAAAACAAAAACGCAGCATCTATCAGAAG
Organism: Bacillus sp. G402; assembly: GCF_051172515.1. NCBI lineage: Bacteria > Bacillati > Bacillota > Bacilli > Caryophanales > Bacillaceae > Bacillus > Bacillus sp. G402. Next base: position 89,556 of record NZ_JBPIZC010000003.1, on the reverse strand, counting down.
ACGTAGTGACCTTATATGGACAAGAAGACCGCACTGAATTTACCTATCAAGTGGATCAGGAAAAAACAGAGTCAAGCACATTGACGTTAAATATAGAGGCTTCACCATTATTGATTTCACCTTCTTCATTCACTGTTATGATTGACGGAGAGATCGAAAAGACCATCCCTGTATCAGGGAAAAACCAGAAGAAGTCGATTCAAATCAAGTTGAACAAATCACAATTGAAAAAAGGTACTCACCGCATTCAGGTCACATTTTATGGTGTCTTAAAAGAAGGCGTGTGTATCAACCAAGAGACACCTGCTAATTGGCTAAAAGTGTATCCTGAAAGTGAACTTGTATTCAAAGGAATTCAAAAGAAAGACCTCGCATTAGACAACTTTCCATCACCTTTTATTCAAACGGGTGATCAGAAAGAACAGACAGACATTGTCATTCCTAATTCACCGGATGCAGCTGAATTAGAAGCAGCCATCAAAGTATACCGTACGTTGAAAAACAAAGATCGCCAAAAAGAGATCAAACTTATCCAAGAAAAAGACATCAAGCAAGTGACGCACCCAACGATTGCTGTGGGAGCTAAAGGAAGCTGGGATGGACGATTGAAAACGATTGAACAAGCTGCAGGAATTAAAACAAAAAGCAGTCATCTTACGTTAGCGATGAGAACTTTGACAGCAAAGAAAACAGAACAGCCCATTTTATTTGTGACAGCGGAAAAACCTGTGACAATTGCTGAAAAAATCAATGTTCTGACTCAGTCAGAATTAACGGGTCAACTGACTGGAACGGACTTACTGATTCAAAAGACTGCAGCCCAAACGTCTAAACCATCTCACAAGATTCGTTTGAAAGATTTTGGCGGAGATGATGTCACGGTTGGGACCAACAAGACGGCATCCGACCACTACTATTATCCGAAAGCGCTACTGGCTAACCAAAAATCTGGTGCAAAGCTCAATCTTTCATTCAAAAAATCTGATACAGCAGCAAGCAAAACAGAACGGTTAACTGTTATGATCAATGACGAACCGCACGACGTACCCTTAACAAAACTAGGCAACAAAGATACGAATGGATTCTATCATGTCTCGATTCCAGTAGATTCAAAGATACTTCAAAAAAATGAATATATTGATTTGCAATTTGTCACAAGTGGTTTTAAAAACATGGAATCCTGCAGACATACGGATGAAGAAGGCTGGATATTCATTGACAAAAATAGTTCTCTTCAAATACCAGAAGGAACAATGAGTGAAAAGCCAGATTTAGCCGCATGGCCGCTCCCGTTCAGTTCGAAAAATACATTGATCATCATACCAGATCAAATCAAACGTGAAACAATCAATCAAATGACCATGTTGACGGAATCTTTTAGTCAGCCAGAAGTAGCTCAATATCATTTAATGAAAGCATCTCAAGTGACAAATGAACAATTGAAAAATCACCCTCTCATTTTCATCGGAGGCATTCAAACATTCTCTCTTCTGAAAGAAAATGCAGCCGATCTCGTTGTTCCGGTGAAAAAGGATCAGTATGATGTATCTTCTTTCGGAATGATCAACGAAACAACGGCCCGAATTGTATGGACGCAGCCATCTGTTTGGAATAAAGAACAGACAATGACAGTCTTTTCAGGAATGACTGCAGCTGAAGCTAACGTGTCAAATGAAGTGATGCAATTTCTTCAAACAAATACAGAAAAAGCAACAGTTGCAATAGAGAGTAAAAACAAAGGCGTGTTTTCTAATCATCAATCCGTCAGCAGCACATCGAGCAGTCTGAAAACAAGTGAAAAACAAAGCAGCAGCGAGTCTTGGATTTACTTTGCGTGTATCGCTGCACTCATCCTTTTTGTGCTTGTGATGATTGTCTATTTCGTACGAAAAAACCGTAAAAAGACTGAGTTCTAAACGATCAAAAGACCTTGAAAAAATCTCTTTACTTTGGTGTCAAACGGGAGTATGATCTCTTTTATAAAAGACCAATCGCTGAATCATTTCGATGAGCGGGGGAACCAATTGTGGTGGTATAAAACACCACGTGGGGTGAATCCTTTTAAGGTAGGGCAAAATCTCATGCGCCCGAATCCGTCAGCTAACCTCGTAAGCGTTAAAGAGAGCAAAGACCAACCTGTGATCTAAACAATAGGCACAGGGGCATTCTATTGCCTCTGTGTCTTTTTGGCGATCCAAAATTTTGTAACTCAAATCGTTTGACACTAAAGGAGCGGGCAACACATGTACAGTTTGATGAAGCGTATTTTAATTGGTAAACCATTAAAATCACAGGCAGCAGGAGAACAAAAACTATCAAAAATCAAAGCTTTGGCATTATTGTCATCAGACGCATTGTCGTCAGTCGCATACGGTACAGAACAAATTTTGATTGTTCTATCAGTTGTCAGTGCGGCAGCGTTTTGGTACTCACTCCCGATTGCAGGTTGTGTATTAATTCTTTTAATGGCGTTAATTCTATCTTACCGCCAGATTATTTATGCTTATCCAGAAGGCGGCGGGGCGTATGTCGTCTCCAGCAGAAACTTAGGTGAAAAACCAGGGCTGGTTGCTGGTGGATCATTACTCGTCGATTACATTTTAACCGTAGCAGTGAGCATTTCTGCTGGGACCGATGCGATCACATCGGCTTTTCCAGCTCTATATCCATATCATGTCATGATCTCAATCGTATTAGTCCTATTGATTATGGTGTTAAACCTTCGTGGACTGACAGAGTCGGCATCTATTTTGGCTTATCCTGTGTACCTATTTGTCTTTTCATTGCTCATTTTAATTGGGGTGGGCGGATTTAAACTATTAACTGGGCAAGTGCCGCCAGCACCTGAACATACAGCATTTGGCACACATGTATCAGGCATCACGTTATTTCTTTTATTAAAGGCATTTTCGTCTGGCTGTTCTGCTTTAACTGGTGTTGAAGCGATTTCTAATACAATTCCATCCTTTAAAAAACCAGCTGCACAAAATGCAGCGAGAACTTTATTGATGATGGGGGGATTACTGGCCGTTCTATTTGTAGGAGTGACATTGCTTGCGTTTGGTTTTGGCATCTCGCCAAAGCCAGAAGAAACGGTTGTGTCACAAATTGCATCAGACACATTTGGACGGACATTTTTCTACTATGTCATTCAGGCTGTCACAGCTTTAATTTTAATATTAGCGGCAAACACAGGCTTTTCAGCTTTTCCATTATTGGCTGTCAACTTAGCAAAAGATAAATATATGCCGCGCATGTTTACAGTGAGAGGAGATCGGCTTGGTTATTCCAATGGTATTATCTTTTTAGGTGTAGCTTCTATGCTGCTCATTTGGCTATTTGATGGGAAAACGGAACACCTCATTCCACTTTATGCTGTCGGTGTGTTTATTCCATTTACCTTGTCTCAGACAGGTATGTGTGTAAAGTGGATTCGTGAAAAACCACAGGGATGGAAAGTGAAAATGCCTATCAATATCGTGGGAGCACTTATTTCATTTACGGTTTTCATGATTCTCATTTTGACCAAGTTTCACCTTGTATGGCCAGTATTTGTTTTCATGCCAATTGTTCTATTTATTTTTCATTCTATTAAGAAACATTATCTGTCTGTTGGAGAACAATTGCGTTTATTGAATGAAACCGAGCCTGTCGAAATCAAAGGAAATGTGGTCATCGTCCCAATAGCAGGTGTCACACGTGTCGTCGAACAATCTGTGCAATATGCAAAATCCTTATCAGACCAGGTCATAGCGGTTCATGTATCGTTTGATAAAGAGAAAGACAAGAAAATTGAAGCTGATTGGGAAAAGCTGAATAGTGATGTGCGTCTTGTGATTTTACATTCGTCTTATCGAAGTCTCATTCACCCGCTTGATAAATTTCTTGAAACGATTGAAGCGAAAGCAAATGCACATCAATATAGAGTGATGGTGCTCGTCCCTCAATTTATTCCGAAAAAAAGATGGCACACCATTTTGCATAATCAATCTGCTTTCTTATTAAGATTCCGTTTATTATGGAAACGGGATATTGTTGTCGCCACTCTTCCATATCACTTTAAAAAGTAGCAAGAGCAAGTTGAAACGTTTGATCAAAAGGGTGCGGTGGTATGGAGTAAGAAAAAAGGAGTTTTCTCACATGCCGCAAAGAACCGCAGGAAAAGAAGTAACAGCGCTACTGGAAGAGTGGGGCGTGAAACATATTTATGGAATGCCCGGCGACAGTATTAACGAATTAATCGAAGAACTAAGGCATGAATCAAGCAAAATTCAATTTATACAAACAAGACATGAAGAAGTGGCAGCACTTTCAGCAGCAGCTGATGCGAAACTAACAGGCAAACTTGGTGTTTGTTTATCAATTGCTGGGCCAGGTGCTGTCCACTTATTAAATGGACTATACGATGCAAAAGCGGATGGTGCACCTGTATTAGCGATTGCAGGGCAGGTTGCCTCAACTGAAGTAGGCAGAGATGCATTTCAAGAAATCAAATTAGAGCGGATGTTTGACGATGTTGCTGTCTTTAATCAGCAAGTACAAACAGCAGAAGCTCTGCCTGACTTATTGAATCAAGCCATCAAAGCTGCTTATACCCATAAAGGGGTGGCGGTTCTCACTGTCTCAGATGATTTATTTTCTCAGAAAATTAAGCGGAGTCCCGTTTATACATCTCCTCTTTACGTAGAGGGAGACGTGCGGCCCAAGAAAGATCAACTGCTAAAGGCTGCTCAACTCATTAACAATGCGAAGAAGCCAGTCATCTTAGCAGGAAAAGGATTAAGAAATGCAAAAGAAGAGCTTCTTTCGTTTGCAGAAAAGGCAGCTGCACCGATCGTCATTACACTTCCTGCAAAAGGTGTTGTTCCAGACAGGCATCCATACTTTTTAGGGAACCTAGGTCAGATCGGGACGAAGCCTGCATATGAAGCGATGGAAGAGTGCGATTTATTAATCATGCTTGGAACCTCCTTCCCATATAGGGATTACTTACCGGAAGACACACCTGCCATTCAATTGGATATCAAACCGGATCAGATCGGTAAAAGATATCCAGTAGAAGTGGGGATTGTAAGTGACAGTAAAAATGGTCTTCATGAACTAACCTCTTATATTGAATATAAAGAGCAGCGCGGTTTCCTTGAAGCTTGTACAGAGCATATGATGAAGTGGCGAGAAGAAATGGATAAGGAAAAATCTATTGCCACATCACCGCTTAAACCGCAGCAAGTCATCGCTAGATTAGAAGAAGCGGTAGATGATGATGCCATTCTTTCAGTTGATGTCGGTAATGTGACGGTATGGATGGCACGTCATTTCGAAATGAAACAGCAGGATTTCATTATTTCCAGCTGGCTTGCCACAATGGGCTGTGGTTTACCTGGCGCAATATCAGCTAAATTAAACGAACCAAACCGCCAAGCCATTGCTGTCTGTGGTGATGGAGGCTTCACAATGGTGATGCAAGATTTTGTGACGGCGGTAAAATATAAACTGCCAATTGTCGTTGTGATCTTAAACAACAACAACCTTGGTATGATTGAATATGAACAACAGGTAAAAGGCAACATCAACTATGGTATAGAGCTGGAAGATATTGATTTTGCAAAATTTGCAGAGGCATGCGGCGGTAAAGGAATCTCGGTGTCATCACATGAAGAACTAGCACCAGCCTTTGATCAAGCACTTCAAGCTGATAAACCTGTGATCATTGATGTTGCGGTGACCAATGAACCACCGTTACCTGGTAAAATCACATACACACAAGCAGCAGGCTTTAGTAAATATTTATTGAAAAAATTCTTTGAAAAAGGTGAGCTGGATATCCCTCCACTCAAGAAAAGCCTCAAACGCTTTTTCTAAACAGCAGGTAGTCGGTCCTCCAATTAAGGGGACTGACTTTTTTGTTGAACAAGGAAAAACATTTCAATTGTCACTTGTTTTCTTTTGTATAAAAATATCCAGACTGGATTTTTGTAACTTAAAGCCTATTTTTCCAATTCGATGAGAAAGGTAAAATAGACTTTATGATCAATAATGGAGGGAGTGGCTTCTTCTGGGCAAGATACTTGATGCAAAAGCACTAACCAGTGCCATGGATACAAGGGCAAAACACTATCAGGAACTCCGCGAACAAATGATAGATTTAAAAAAGGCATTACAAGGTGTTGCCAATCTCGGTGACGACTTTACTGGAAAAGGTGCCGATAACATTAAAAGCTTCTATAAAGAACTCGCCGGAAATGTGGACATGTTCATCAGCTTTATTGATAAGCAAAAAGCCTTTCATGAAGGTGTTTCTGGAACGCTTGATGATACAAACTTTGGCGGCGATACCTTTGTAGAAGAACACTTTTTAGATAACGCTGTACATATGGGCATCAAAAACGCCAAAAGCATTGTAAAGGATCAAAAAAAAGCATTCAAAACGATTTTTCAAGATATTGATGACCTCATTTCTCTGGAGGTATTTGATAGTAAAACCTTTGACGAAAAGATTGCAGATGCGGAAGATGAACGCAAGAAAACGGTTAAAGATTTAATAGAACTTGATCAAAATCTAAAAGATGAATATGCTTTGTCAGAGACTGAGGAGCAGGCTACAATGGCATTGTACGCAGAAATGATGAATGCGACAAATGACGGAAAATCCATTTCGCCTATGAATTTTGACAAGAAAGCGTATCAAAATAGCGAAATCTACAAGGCAAAAAGCGATATTGAGAAGCAAACTTCTGAATATCTAAAAATCAAAAAAGATCAAGAAGAAGCCCGCGAGATCGCAAAGGAACAAGAAGCACTAGCCAACCGTCCTTGGTATGAAAAAGCTCTTAATTACGGTGGGAATATCGTTAATGAGCTGACAGGCGTGAACGATGCAAAACGTGCCGCAACAGGTGTCGATCCGATCACAGGAGAAGAACTCACCGCAGGCCAACGAGTCGCCGCAGGCGGCATGGCAGCAGCAGGCTACATCCCGATTGTCGGCTGGGCAGGACGCATTTTCAAAGGCGGTAAAGCCGTTTGTAAAACGACTCAAGCCACGTCAGCCGCAGTCAGAGCAGTCGACATCTATAAGACGTCACAAAAGTCCTTTGATGCTTTAAAAACATCGCAAAAAGGCTTATACGGTCTTACTGCGACCAACGGCTTCAGCGAAGCGATTACGGGTCGTGACATGTTTGGAAATAAAGTCTCGAAAGAACAGCAGGAAGCGAGTATGAATGCGGCTCTGGGGATGCTTTTGCCGTTTGGGGCGAAAGGGTTTCATGGGAAGATGGGGATTAAAAAAACAAGTGGTTTAAGTAAAATACCTGAAAATAGCATTAAACATTCTAATAAAGGAGATTTCACAACAAACCCTAAAACAGGGGATATTTCAAAAATGAAGGGTGGAGGACACGGACAACACAATATAAAATTCTTACAAGAAAATAATATAGAATATAATATAAATAAAGTATATGAGAACGGTGTTAGGATAGGGAATGTGCCTGGTCATAAGGTGAAAGCAAAACGAACAGGTTCTAACCAATCTTGGTTCCCAGAAAACTGGACAGAATCTGATATTGCGGCAGCGGGTGCCAAAATTGTTGAGTCACCTGATTTTTCTAAAGTGGAAAATGGAGTGGCTATCTTTGGTGAATATAAAGGAGTAAGAGTTGGAGTTATTAAAACCAATGGAGAAGTAGGAACTATTTTTCCGGATGCTACAAAACAACCTTAATGTGGAGGATCAACATGGACATTGAAAATACATTAAATAGAGTATTAGATAAAAGAAAAAAATTAGATTTAAATGATGATTACGGTATACAGAAGAGTTGGGATGAAATAATAGAAATTCTCGGAGAAAACGAAGAGAGAACGTTGGAATATTTAGAACGTTGCAGTAAAGAAGATTTATATTGGATAAGTGAAGTGTTTGAAGACATATCAGAAGTTTTACAAAGTAAGGAATTAATTAAATGTTTGCGTAGGTTGGATAAAAAATATCCTGAATTAGAGATGAAACAAGATATTGATCTAGCAGAAAGCTATATTGAAGATTAAATTTTATGATCTATTTAACTAATAATAATATGTTAATCTAATCCAATCACCACATAAAAGGAGAATCAGCCATGTTATGGATTTTCACACAAAACCAGCAAAGTCTGGTCCACGTCAATGAAGTCACAGTACAGGGTAAAAAAATTGAAGGGATCATGGGAAATGATTCTTGGACAAAAACTCTCGGCAAGTATGACTCAAGCGATCGAGCAGCAGAGATTCTGCAAGACATTGTGAAGACGGTTGAAGAAAATCAAGGTGCATCTATTACATACCGAATGCCTCAGCAGTAAAAAAGAAACCACCTTTCCATAGCGAAAAGGTGGTTTTGTTTATGAGGGTGTTTTGGTAAAGGCTAAAAATAACGGGATGCCTGTGCCGACAAGTGTAGTGGCGAATAGGAACATACCGCAAATGAATAGGAAATGACTGGCTGAAAAGACGAGTGCCAGAATAAGAAATACGATGCTGAGTCCTGCCATGCTATATGATGGGACAAAGCGGCGTTTGTATGTGGCTTTCTTTGTTAGGAATGAGAAGAAAATGCCAAATAATAAAGGGACAATCCATAAGTAAAATAAAATAATAAGAGACATACATCATACCTCGATTTTTTCCTTCTATTTTATCAGATGCCAATCACAACGGATACTACAAAGCTTCACTTTGTAAAATAGTTCATGCAATCGACACAATTAAGTGGGCTGATTGATTGAATTCGTTTTTTGTTTCATATATTCAGGCTGTAAAAGTGCGTACACACAGTGATCGGCAAAGTGGTCGCCCAGCCATTCACATTGTCTTAATATGCCTTCAAGTGAAAAAGATAAACGCTCTGCGATGCGTCTGCTTTTTTGATTATCAACAGCGGCTCTTATTTCAATGCGATGCAGACCGCACTCTTCAAATAAATAGTGAATGACCGCTTTGCATGCTTTTGTCATGATGCCTTTTCCTTGATAGCCTTCCCCGAGCCAATAGCCAATGGAAACCGTCCGATTAATCCAATGAATTTGGTGGGTGCCAATGATACCAACGAGTTCTCCATGTGACCAGATTCCAGCCTGAAAACCATTGTTTTGCAAAGCTTGCTGCATGGCACCTTGAATAAACGCCATGCTATCTTCTTCTGTCTGCGTCGAATCGACCCATAGCATCCATTCACGTAAGTGCTCTCTTGAGCGTTGGATGAGCAGATACAGACTTCTCGCGTCTCTTGGTTCAAGCAGCCGCATGGATAGATCTTGATCCTGATAAAAAAACATGTGATCACATCCTCTCAAGGGAAATTCTACCACAACCCGATATAAAAGACAGCCTGATCACTGTCTTTTACATAAACGTATCCACAATTAAAAACAGATTAAGTGCGACAACAAGAGCTGCTATCACCCAAGATATTCCGGTCACCCAGCGAGCATTCGTCAAATCGCCCATAATTCGTTTTTTACTTGTAAACAAAATGAGCGGAATTAAAGCAAACGCAATTCCAAAGGATAAGACCACTTGACTCATCACAAGCGCAGATGTCGGATTGACCCCAGATGCAATGATCGCAATAGGGGGAATGATGGTAATCAGCCGGCGGACATACAGCGGAATGCGGTACTGAATAAAACCTTGCATGATAATATCGCCTGACAGTGTACCGACAGAAGAACTGGAAAGTCCGGCTACAAGCAGACCTACACCAAATAAGATCGCTGATACAGGACCTGCGAGAGTTCCAAAATGCTGAAATGCTACATCTAAATCCTCAACAAAAAGACCATTTTTAAAAAATAAAGCAGCTGCTACAATCAACATGCTGGCATTGATGGCGCCAGCAACTACCATCGCAATGAGGATGTCTAAAAACTCAAAACGAAAAATCAGCTTTTTCTCTTTTTCCGTTCTGCCGACGACTCTTCTTTGCGTTAAGGCTGAATGGAGATAGATCGCATGCGGCATCACCGTAGCGCCTAAAATACCAGCGGCAAGCAGTACGCTGTCTGTCCCTTCAAACCTTGGAATGAACAGTCCACCGGCGACACTTGCAAGATCAGGTTTGGCGACAAAGGTTTGTACAGCGAAAGCAATCACGACAACAAACAGCATGCCGGTAATTCCTGCTTCTAACGCTCGATAACCTCGCCTTTGGAGCTCTAAAATGGCAAAAGAACCGATCGCTGCAATAATCGATGCTTCAAGCAGCGGGATACGAAAGAGTAAGTATAAACCAAGGGCAGCCCCGATAAATTCGGCTAAATCTGTGGCGATAATGACGAGCTCGCCCTGAATCCATAAACCAATCGAGACTGGTTTTGGAAACTCTTCTCGCGCAATTTCAGGTAAATTTTTCCCTGTTGCGATTCCAAGCTTTGCAGACAAAGACTGGATGAGTAAGGCCATGAGATTGGATATGAGAATGACCCATAACAGAAGATAGCCATATTTCGAGCCAGCCGCAATGTTGGTCGCAAAGTTTCCTGGATCAATATAGGCAATGGCTGCGATAAAAGCAGGCCCGAGAAAAGGAAGGAGCCTTCTAAAACCCTTCACCTTTCCTTCAAGTGCACGCTCCGCTGCCACTGACATGTGGGCTTGTGCCTCGATGTATTTGTTTGTCATATGTCATCACCTAGATTCTACAAAGTTTTGCTTTGGCACAAAAAGTTTCCTCGATGCAATTTTTAATCATCATATGCCCATCTTCATGAAAAGTCAACTATCTGAACTAATAGGTTTGTTTATCATATGTAAGTGAAAAAAATAGATACCTTGTCAATCAAAACATAAAAAACACCGCCTCTGATCTTAGGCGGTGCATCCTCTGCTTCCTCTTCTTTTCTATCGTTTTTTAAGAAACCCTTGATCCAACGCTGCGGAAGATCAGGCTTAAAATAATGACAAAAATGGCTGCTCCTAAGATCGCTGGAATGATCGCAAATCCTGCCAGACTAGGACCCCACGTTCCAAGTAATCCATGACCAATCCAAGCACCTGCAAGCCCGGCAATCATTGAACCGATCCAGCCTCCTGGTACACTGCCTCCAGCGAGTGCACTCCCAATGAGACCAATGACAATCGCCACAACTAATGAAATCAGAAATCCTAACATGTTGATCACTCCTCTTTTGTTTGTTTACTAAGCAATAACCGTTTTAAAAGAGATTAAAACCTTTCGGAACCGCTTCAATGTTCGATACGTATGATGGACAAGGATTGTGTATAATAACAGACATATACTTGAACGGCATCTAAGGAGGCAAATGGCATGGAGGAAAGAGAGTGGCTAAAAGCACAATTAAAAGAGATTGAAAAGTGGGAGAAAGACCAGCAAAAGGTATGGTTTTGGGAGAAACTCAGCCGGCTTCCATTTCAAATGCTGGACAAGCTGACCCCTGCCTTTATTCAAAAGAAAATCGGTGTGTTATTAGATGAGATGGGGCACTACATTCAATCAGGCGGTGTCTATTTGACGTCAGAGAAAGGCATTATTCATCAATTTCAAAAGAAATGTGCCGATGAATCGATTCAGCGTATTGAAGATATTGAGGCGGCTCCGATCGAGGTCATGGATGCCATTAGTGATCAGATGGGGAAAAACCGAACTAACCTCGCCACTGTGCAAGGTGCGACAACAGGTGTCGGAGGTATGTTTACATTAGCGGCAGATATTCCGGCTGTCCTCGGTCTCTCTTTAAAAACATTACAGGATATCGCCGTCACCTATGGCTATGATCCGAAAAATAAAGAAGAACGAGTCTTTATCATTAAATGTTTACAGCTGAATTCTGCTGACGTTGTTGGGAAAAAATCAATATTAAAAGAGCTGAAGAGCTATCATGCATCAGAAGGGAAGCATGAAAACATGATCTCTCAAATTCAAGGATGGCGTGAGGTCGTATATAACTACCGTGATTCGTTTGGTTGGAAGAAGCTGTTTCAACTTGTTCCAATTGCGGGGATTTTGTTTGGTGCAGCGTCCAACCGCTCACAGTTAAAAGGAATAGCTGAAACAGGCATCATGCAATATCGAAAGCGCAGAATATTATCAAGATTAGAGGAGATCGCTCAGCAAGAACAGCGTGACTCCGGCGCATAAAAAATCCCTTTCTCAAAGGGATTTTTTATTTGGTCTCAGCATCTTCATCAAACGCTTGAATCGGAGAATATTCATAGCGTGCCCGGAGCTCGCGGATTTGTTTGATCAAGGTGGAACCGATGATCCTTTCTGCTTCATCATACAAAGGATCGAGCGCCTTCATCCATTTTTGCCGCTCTGCTGGTGTTAATTCGTGTATCGCAATTGGAGATTCGCGTTTAATATCCTCCAGCTGATCCTTGTTCATCTGTTCGGCATGTTTTTCATTCCATGCGGTTGTTTCTTCCATCGCTTCGAGTAAAATTCGTTTCGTCTCAGGTGTTTGACGATCAAAAAAGGATTGATCTGTTAAGACGACATACCCTAAATACCCGTGATTACTGATCGTCATATAGTCTTGTATATGATAGAATTTTTTTGAATAAATATTTGAAATTGTATTTTCTTCACCGTCTACTTTTTTTGTTTCTAGCAGCTGAAATGTTGAATTAAACGATTCCTGATAGGGTTTTGCGCCAAGAAGCTTGAATTGTTTTTCAATCATGTCACTTTGCATAATACGGAGAGATTGGTTTTTTAAATCGCCTGGCTGCTTGATAGGGCCTTTATTCGAAGTGATTTGCTTAAAGCCATTTGTCCAGTAGGCCATTCCCTTTAGTCCGTCTTTTTGCAGTGTGCCGAACAGTCTCTGTCCAATCGCACCATGTAACCCTTCTTGGACAGCATCGTAGTTAGAAAAGGCAAAGGGCAGATCAAGTGCCAGCCATTCAGGGGACAGCATGCCGAGCTTTGACGTAGACGGAGCAATAAATTGAACTTGATTCTCTTTTAGTGCATTAATTTCTTCGATATCAGAATAAAGACTCCCGTTTGAAAAGATTTGAATGCTGATCCTGCCGTCGGATTTTTCATGAACAAGCTCAGCAAATTTCTTTGCAGCCAGCCCTTTTGGGGTATTATCTGCGACAACATGGCTGAATTTGAACACAAGCTGATCCTTCAGCCCAGTCTGTTCATCGTCGAAGGTCGTCGCTGATTTAGGCATCATATGATAAAAACCAAAGTATAAAGCGGTTACAAAACCGATGATGAGCAATAGCGTATAGGCGAGTAAATTCTTCATGCGTCAGATCCCCCTTATGTCAAGGATACTTGACAGAGGAAGAATTCGTAAAGATACAGGTGAAAAAATGATGAGAAATCGACTGAAATTACAACAATTATCTATTAGGTGGAAGCTCACCATCCTCACATATTTCGTTGTCATTTTTGCCCTTTTAATCGGAGGAATTGTTCTGGTCGGGGGAATTCAGCAAACAGAGGAACGAGAACTTCGAAAAAGGCTCATGAACACGGCAAGAACAGTAGCTGAGATGAATGAGGTAAAGCAGGCATTGGATGATCAGACAAAGGAGCGTGCGCGGTTACAGCATGCCATTGAAGAGATTCGGATTATCCAAGATGCTGACTACATTGTTGTCATGGATATGGATCACGTGCGATTGACACATCCAGTAAAAACGAGGATTGGCCAGCGCTCTGAGGGGACAGATGAAGAACCTGCCTTTGCAGAGCATATCTATTTCTCAGAAGCACAGGGAGAGCTTGGCACAGCCATTAGAGCTTTTTATCCAGTAAAGGATGAAAAATTTAACCAAACAGGGGTTGTACTAGTCGGAAGAACATTGCCGAGTATGGCAGATATATTAGGAGAAATGAAGCAGGATATCCTCATGATCCTTCTGCTCACACTCAGCTTCGGGCTTGTCGGTTCATTTTTGCTCGCCCGTCATATTAAACAGCAAATGTTTAAGCTGGAGCCGCATGAGATTGTCAGAATGCTAGAGGAACGCACAGCTACCTTTCATTCCATTAATGAAGGGGTCATTGCCATTGATAACCAGCACATGATCACCATTTTTAATGAAAAAGCAAAGCAAATTTTCAGCGTGACAGGTGATGTAGTGGGTCGAAATATTTGGGATGTGCTGTCAGATACAAGGCTTCCAGAAATCATTGACCGCGCAGAACCCGTCTACAATGAAGAAATTCATATGAGCGGAAAGCGGATCATGAGCAGCCGAATTCCAATTGTGATGAAAAAGAAAATCATCGGAGCGGTTGCGATTTTTCAGGACCGGACAGAGGCGGCCAAATTGGCGGAGGAATTAACCGGGGTGAAGAACTTCGTTGATGGCCTGCGGGTGCAAAATCATGAACATATGAATAAGCTTCATACAATTGCGGGATTAATTCAGCTGGGGAAAGCCGATCAAGCACTCGATTTAGCGTTCCAAACGACCGAAGAACAGGAGCATGTCACGGACTTTCTCCACCGTGTGATACAGCATGATGCAGTTGCAGGTTTGTTGATGAGCAAGATAAGAAGGGGCAAGGAGTTAGGCATAAAGGTTGAAGTAGATGAAAATAGCAGTCTGCGCGATTTCCCAGAGCGGCTGGATCAGCATGATATGACGAAGCTGCTTGGCAACCTGATCGAGAACGCCTTTGCCGCGTATGATACTGTAGAAAGAGACACAAAACTTATTTCCATTAGTATTGATCAAACAGAGGATGTCCTCGCGATCTTAATTGAAGATTATGGATCTGGAATAGAAGAGGACATGATTCCTCATATTTTCGACAAAGGCTTTACTCACGGTAAAGAAGGCGGAACAGGCTACGGGCTGTATATTGTAAAAACGATTATCGACAAAGGAATGGGAAATGTAGAAGTCACATCAAGCATCGGCATTGGTACCACCTTCTCAATCGAATTCCCAATGACAATAGAGGAGAGAGACAGATGACTCAGATTAAGGTGCTATTAATTGAAGATGACCCGATGGTGCAAGAAGTCAATAAAGAGTTCATTAAGAGTGTCCCTGGCTTTCAAGTTGCGGCTGTAGCAGGAAATGGCGAGCAGGGCATCCAGCTGATCAAAGACATTCGCCCAGATCTTGTGGTGCTCGATGTGTATATGCCTAAAAAAGATGGCGTCAAAACACTGCAAGACATCAGAAAGCAAAAGATGCAGGTGGATGTGATTGTGATTTCGGCAGCAAAGGACAAAGAGACGATCGGCACCATGCTTCAAAATGGTGCCCGAGATTATATCATTAAGCCATTTAAGTTTGAACGGATGAAAGAATCTCTTGAAAGCTATAAAGCGTTCAAATCAAAAATTCGTACCGCAGCAGAATTTTCTCAAGAGATGCTCGATGATATCATACGAAAGCCTGCTGTTAAGCTTGAAGAGACGTGGCTTCCTAAGGGACTGAATGTGCATACGATGAATGAAATTAAAGCCTATATGCGTCTGCAAGAAGGAGCGCAGTCTGCAGAGGAAGTTGCCAATGCACTTGGGATTGCACGTGTCACGGCACGCCGTTATTTAGACTTCCTGGTGAAAGAAGGCGAGCTGAAATTAGATATGCAATATGGCGGGGTCGGACGCCCTGTGAACAAATATATCGTACATTCTGACTAAGAGACCAAAAAGACCAAAATGTACGATATGTCCATAAGCTTCACAGCCTTTGATGAAATCGCTATCATTTATCTACAGATAACAGTTAAGCGTTTACATCAAAGGGTGAGGGAGTTGATTTTTTATGAAGAGGCTATTGAAGAACCTGACATTTCAGGTCATTGCAGCTGTCATTATCGGGATTATTGTTGGGATGGTTTGGCCAAACGTCGGGAAAGAAATGAAGCCGCTTGGTGACACATTTATTAATGCAGTGAAAATGGTCATTGCACCCATTATTTTCTTAACCATTGTTCTTGGAATTGCCAAGATGGGGGATATGAAAAAGGTTGGAAAAGTTGGGGGAAAAGCTTTTATCTATTTTGAAGTTGTGACGACGCTTGCGCTTGTCATCGGACTGTTTGTGGTCAATATCATGAAGCCGGGAGCGGGTCTTGACTATAGTAAGCTTGAAAAAGGGGATGTCTCGCAATATACCCAAAATGGGGGACAGGGTATCGACTGGATGGAGTTTGTCACACACATTGTGCCATCTAACATGGTAGATGCCTTTGCAAAGGGAGATATTTTACAGGTCTTATTCTTCTCTATTTTATTCGGTGTTGCGCTCGCTGCACTTGGCGAGAAGGGGAAAGGCATCATCGAATGGCTTGATAAGCTGTCGCTTGTCTTCTTTAAAATCAT
Organism: Bacillus sp. G402; assembly: GCF_051172515.1. Taxonomy (NCBI): domain Bacteria; kingdom Bacillati; phylum Bacillota; class Bacilli; order Caryophanales; family Bacillaceae; genus Bacillus; species Bacillus sp. G402. The sequence continues at coordinate 73,243 of NZ_JBPIZC010000003.1, read as the reverse complement.
TGGTTACATCATGCGTGCCGCGCCATTAGGGGCATTTGGAGCAATGGCTTATACAATCGGACACTTCGGTTTAGCTTCAATTAAACCACTAGCTAGTCTGATGCTTTCCGTTTATATGACGATGTTCTTGTTTATTTTCGTCGTGCTGAACATCATTTGTAAAATGTATGGCTTCAGCCTGTTCGGTTATCTCCGTTTTATCAAAGATGAAATTTTAATTGTTCTTGGCACAAGTTCTTCAGAATCTGTCTTGCCAAGAATGATGGATAAAATGGAACGCTACGGGTGCTCTAAGTCGGTTGTTGGACTTGTCATTCCGACAGGCTATTCCTTTAACTTAGATGGTACTTCAATCTACTTGTCCATGGCCGTGGTCTTCTTAGCGCAAGTGTTTGGGGTGGACCTATCCATCGGACAGCAAATCACGATTATCCTTGTTCTGATGCTCACATCAAAAGGAGCAGCTGGAGTCACAGGAAGCGGATTTATCGTGCTAGCTTCTACACTTGCTGCACTTCAGGTTATCCCGCTAGAAGGTCTTGCACTGCTATTAGGGGTAGACCGTTTCATGAGTGAAGGAAGAGCGATTACGAACCTGATTGGAAATGGAATTGCTACAATTGTTGTAGCGAAAAGTGAAGGGGAATTTGACGAAGCGAAGAGTAAAACAGCGCTACAGGAAATGCGAAATATCAAGCAGGCTGTTTAGTATAAAAACAACCAAAAACCGAAACCTTATGTCTACATGGGGTTCGGTTTTTTCTTGTGTAAAAAAAGAAAAAACATAAAAGCTTGATTAATTTAGGACGAATCGTAAGACCTCATTGACCTTTTGTTATATAATTTACAGAAAGATCCGATATAATGAATAGGAGATCCAACGAAAAATAGACTTTAGTCCTGGCAGGTGTGTAACGTATGGCGGCATTTTTTAAATTGTTCGAAAAACCTGGTGTCAAGAGGTTTTCAGTATTTGTAGTATTAGCCACAGCATTATATCTATTAAGAGGAATGATGAATTTAATTCTCCTGACCTTCATTTTCACCTTTTTAATGAACCGGTTAGAAGAGGTCATAAGAGGCTTTTTAAATCGCTTCCTGAAAATAGGACAGAAATCAGTCATCACCATTTTGTACATCCTTCTAGCTGGTGGATTGACGTTTGGCGGCTTTGTGTTTGTGCCCATCATTGCGAAACAGGTGGAACAGTTATTTCATTTAGGGAAAAAGATTGCAGATCATCCACAAGATTTACCCTTCTTTGACGTCGTCACCAATGTGTTCGGAGATTTCAAAATATCTTCTTTCTTCGAGAAAGGGTTTAATTTCCTCTATACATACTTAACAGATTTCAGCACGTTCAGTATCCAGGTCATTATGTCCTTAATATTAAGCATGTTCTTCCTGTTCGAAAAGGAACGCCTCATTCAATTCATGAATAAGTTCAAAACGAGTAAAATCTCCGTGTTCTATCATGAAATTGCCTTCTTTGGACGTAAGTTTTCCAGAACATTTGGTAAGGTACTTGAAGCACAGTTCATCATTGCAACAGTTAACTGTGTCTTAACGACAATTGCGCTTGGCATTATGGGCTTCCCGCAATTATTTGGATTAGCGGTCATGGTCTTCTTGTTAGGTTTAATTCCGGTAGCGGGTGTGGTCATCTCCCTCGTTCCACTCAGCATCATTGCGTATACACTTGGAGGCGGAATGTACGTCCTATATATTGTGCTGGTGATCGTGATCATCCATGCCATTGAAGCCTACTTCTTAAATCCGAAGCTCATGTCAGCTAAAACAGAGCTCCCTATTTTCTTCACGTTTATTGTCCTGATCTTCTCTGAACACTATATTGGCATTTGGGGACTGATTATCGGCATCCCAATCTTTGTGTTTATCTTAGATATCTTGGAGGTCACGAATAAGGAAGAAAGTAATTAAAAAGTTCATATGAACCTGTTTACAATTTTCTAAAAATAAGGTATAAATAGTATGAAAATATCATATTACCACACGCTTAATCCTTCTAAAGGAATGGGGGACCCAAGTTTTTGGGGTGAATTTTTCTTATTTTAAGAAAAAAGGACATCTCTTCGTCCTAACCCGTCAGCTAACCTCATCAGCGTGAAGAGAGTAGACAGTGGTACACGTATGGACACGCAGGCCCACGAGAAGACTCTCTCGTGGGCCTTTTTGACGAGGAAGGGGAGATTTTATTGAAGCTTGCGACGAAAATTATTATTGCTTTAATTGTAGGTGCAATCACAGGACTACTACTCAACATTTTTGCTCCAAATGTATTCAAAGTGTTAGACCCTTATCTATTTACACCTCTAGGTCAAATCTTCTTAAACCTGATTAAAATGTTAGTTGTGCCGATTGTCTTCTTTTCGATCACACTTGGTGTAGCAGGCCTTGGCGATCCGAAAAAACTTGGCAGAATCGGCGCAAAAAGCATCTCTTATTTTCTACTGACAACAACATTCGCTATTATCATTGCAATGGCTTTAGCCTTATTGATTAAACCAGGTTCTTTTGGTTCATTCGATACAAAAGGGGCAGAATACAAACCTCAAGAAGCGCCATCTACAGCTGAAACATTATTAAACATCATTCCATCAAATCCAGTTCAATCTTTAGTCGAAGGCAATATGCTACAAATCATTGTATTCTGTGTTTTCTTAGGACTAGGAATTGCAGTGCTAGGTAAAAAAACAGAAGGATTACTCAAAATATTAGAACAAGGCAATGAACTCATGATGTACCTTGTGGGCGTGGTCATGAAATTTGCTCCATACGGAACATTTGGCTTAATTGTGACGGCTATTGGAAGCCAAGGTCTTGCTGCCATTAAAGCCATGGGGCTGTACTTTACAGTCGTTCTAGTAGCGCTGCTTGTTCATTTCTTTCTCACCTATGGTTCCACATTGGCGATATTTGCAAAACGGAATCCTTTTACATTCTTTAAAGACTTTTCACCTGCAATGGTCGTGGCATTTAGTACATCAAGCAGTAATGCTGTTCTTCCCGTATCAATGGAAACCGCTCAAAAGAAATTGAAAGTACCTGAGCCGATCTCTAGTTTCGTGCAGCCGTTAGGCGCGACGATCAATATGGATGGGACAGCGATTATGCAAGGGGTTGCAACTATTTTTATTGCACAAGTGTTTGGTGTGGAGCTAACGCTCATGCAAATGCTCACCGTTGTATTAACCGCTGTATTAGCCAGTATCGGGACTGCTGGCGTACCGGGAGTTGGCTTAATTATGCTAGCCATGGTACTGAATTCTGTCGGTCTTCCTGTTGAAGGCATTGCGCTGATCCTTGGGATAGACCGTTTATTAGACATGGCAAGAACGGTTGTCAATATTACAGGTGACGCAGCGTGTGCAGTGATTGTCGCAGAAACTGAGAAAAAACATGAGAAAGATGCATCATCACCTCATGTATCAATGTAATGTTTAAAAGGGCTGACTGGATCAGCCCTCAGCGTGTAGACAAACCCTCGCATTCTTTGTCAGTCCTGCGCGCTGGTACTCACGAATGTCAAATTCGCTCCGTGCCAGTGCTCGTCCTTCCTAGACTTCAAGGGCTTTCTATCACGCTGAATAGAAGACAAAGGGCTAAAATAAAGTTCATTTTAGCCCTTTGTCAACAATCTGAAAGGGCTGACTGGATCAGCCCTTTTTTTCGTGGAACGGCTTGTCTAGCGTGATATACTTTTTACAGGATGAGCAGCCGTAACTGCCGCCATAGGTTTTACATTAGAAGGAGGAACCACTTTGCAGTCTGCTGTTTTACACATAGAGAACGTCGATAAACAAATTGGTCGGCATCAAATTTTGCAACATATTTCGATAGACATTAGGCAAGGGGAAATTGTCGGTTTACTTGGACCAAATGGGTCTGGAAAAACGACCTTGATTCGATTGATCGTTGGCTTGATGAAAAAAAACAACGGCCGGATCATCATAAATGGATATTCTCAAGATGATGATCATCTAAAGGCGATGTCATCTGTTGGAGCGATCATAGAAAATCCGGAATTTTATTCATATTTAACAGGTTTTGAAAACCTTGAGTTGTATGCATCTATGCATGATGGAGTTTCAGAAGAGCGCATTCTTGAAGTGGTAAAAAGAGTTCGTCTGGAGCACGCCATTCATCAGAAGGTCAAAACGTATTCACTAGGGATGAAACAAAGGCTCGGGATTGCACAAGCCATTTTGCATAAGCCCAATCTGCTCATTTTAGATGAACCAACAAATGGGCTTGATCCCGCAGGAATGAAGGAGTTTCGAGAGCACTTGCAACTGCTTGTACAAGAAGAAGGTGTCTCTGTGTTATTTGCTACACATCTTTTGCATGAAGTAGAAGAGCTTTGTGACCGCATGATCATCATCCAAAAAGGAGAGATCAAAGCCAATACAAACCTTCGCGACATGGAAGGGAAAGAGCAGGTACTGATGAATATTCAGCCAGTAGAAAAGGCAGTTTCATGGCTAGATACGCAAGGATATACATATGAACAAAGGGATCAGCATGTGCTGGTTCAACTGAATAAAGACCGTGTGCCAGAGCTGAATAAACAGCTTGTCTTAGCAGAATTTGATGTACTTGAAATGACGCCTCAAAAACAATCAATTGAAGAGGCCTTTATGAAATGGACGGAAGGCGGGACGGCAGATGCTTCAACTCATCAAGAATGAACATAAAAAAATCACGAGACAAAAGATCACATTCATTGCACTTGGACTGATTGTTGTCTTTCAATTGACGATGGCGCTAGCATTGAAACGAGTCATTTCCGGGCTTGGCGGGCAAGATACAGTCGCGAACTATTTTGCTTATTCCACGAATGTTGTGTTTATTTTACAAGTGTTCGCTGTCGTGATTGGCGCCACATTGATCTCAACAGAGTTTCAAAAAAGAACCATCAAGTTCTTGTTGATTCGGCCAAAGACAAGGCTTCATATTTTCTTGTCAAAATACATCACTCTTGTGCTGATGGTCCTTTACCTGTTTGTTTTTTATTATGTGTTCGCTTTTCTTTTTGGCCTTATTTTCTTTGGTACTGATTTTGATGAAAGCACTGGGCGATTATTTCTGCACACATTTGCTGTGATTGGATCACAGTGGGTGGAAGTAGTCATGATGGCAAGCTTTGCTTTTCTGTGCTCAAGTTTGTTTAGAAACAGTCTGATTGCACTTGTGACTTCATTTTTCGTCTTATACGCGGCGAAATCATTAGTGTCGATCATGTCTCTGTTAGAAAATCAGTGGGGGAAGATTCTACTTTTCGCTAATACGGACTTCACACAATACAGTTTTCAAGGTCCGCCGCTCTTTCAGGGCATGAGCCCTCTGTTTTCGCTATTCATTGTAGGGGCGCATTTCGTTTTCTTTGTTGGTGCTGCTTGGCTCCTTTTTTGGAAGCGTGATGTAAATGTGTAAAAATTGTGTCAAATAACAAGAAAAATTCGTGACATCTTTGTGAAAACGAGTCTGTATTTCACGATAACCGGCTGATTTTGTCTTATAATAAGACAGAGTCATGGAGGTGGCACTATCGTGAAAAATTTTATTACGGCTTTACCTATTTTGTTGCTGTTGTCGTTTTCGTTTGTGTCTTTTGCCTTCCAGTTTGATCATCTTGTTTATTTCAGACTAGCGCTAGGGATCTTTTCATTAGCGGGTCTTTTCTTTCTGTATACACTTAAAAGAAACATGAAATGGTTCATGGTCTATTTATATGCGAGCTGGATCGTTCTTGCTGCCGTTACGACATTTGAAGAACCCGTGTTTTCACAATTCTTCTTCGGTGGTTTAACGATGACAATGGGTTATCTAACATATATGCTCATCTATTTAGGAATGAAACAAGACCGTGTAGCGAAATCACATTAAAACAAAAGCCGATAAAATCGAAGAATAGATTTTATCGGCTTTTTCTTTTCTTCAGGCAAATAAAAAAGCAGCCATCTATTTGACTGCTCTTCTTGTGTTTATGATTCACGTCCAGCAGCGGCAAGCTGCTTTTGGTGCTTTTTATCGATGGTTTCGTATATACTTTCCATCATTTTAGGGTCTTGCATGATCGCTTCCTTGTTTTCTTCAATCAATTGCTGATACGTTTTGATTTTCTTCTTAGACATGTAACTCAACGCTCCTTTGGTAGAATGGACTCTATAAGATTTCACACAGATGAAATTGATAATCATTTTCAATTAGCAACTCCATTATACAAAGCAGAATGTCATAAGTAAAGATTCAATTCAGAAAATTCACGTAACCGACATATTCCCATCCATATCGACGATGAATTCTTTCCCAGGAAATAATCCGCTGTCAAACCTTGTCATGAAATCAGATCAAACATTCCTGCCGATGTTGAAACATTTTAGCCGCACATCTCGTCTTATGAAGAGATTTGATTTAAAAGGATATAAAAAAAGACACCAGCATGAGTTGGCTGATGTCTCCATTCAAATGAGTTATGAAACGTGTTCTTGAAGAAACTCCGTTACTTCTTCAGGTGATTTAGCGTTGGCACTGTGTAAATGACCTGTTTTTTCGCCATTTTTGAAAATTAACAGGCTAGGAATTCCCATGACCTGATACGTTTCCGCTAACTCAGGAAAGTCGTCTTTGTTTATTTCAAACCATTCATTCTGAGCATAAGCCTCTAAAATGTCTGGAATGAACATGTCCATTCTAGTGCAATCAGGGCACCATGTCGCAAAGAATTTAACGATGACCTCTTTGTCTGATTGAATGATTTCGTTGAATTGTTCAGTGCTTGTAATTTTTTTCAATTTGTCACAACTCCTTTTCAATGTCATTTTAATATAAAATAAAGGCGAATGACATACAAATGCTCGGGGGGCGCTTACAACCTTTACAAATCATTTCAATTCCGTAACAACAAAAATTAATTAGAGCATTTTTGCTTGAAAGTGATAAGATAGTAAAGATGAATTTTAGTGGGGGGAGTATCCATTGAAAATAAGTTTAGGATTGGTTTACGGCGGAAAGTCAGCCGAACATAATGTATCACTGCAAACAGCCCTTGCAGTTACAAAAGCACTTAACACTGAGAAGTTCGATATACATCCAATTTATATTACAGAAGAGGGCGAATGGCTAAGAGGAGAAAAACTCACTGAACCAGTATCAAACGTCAAAATGCTTCAATTTGAACAAAATGCAAAGACGTTTTTACCAACTTCTTTAAATGAAAGCATGTTTCCACAGCCTGCATCAGCTGATGAAAAGATTGATGTTGTCTTTCCATTGCTGCATGGGCCAAATGGTGAAGATGGGACCATGCAAGGGTTACTTGAACTATTGAACATCCCGTATGTCGGTAACGGCGTTCTTGCGTCTGCTGCGGGTATGGATAAAGTCATGATGAAAGATGTGTTTGCTCAAGCTGGGCTTGCGCAGGCAAAGCATCTTTCCTTCAATAAAAAGGATTATGAGAAAGCCATATCAGACAGCCTAGAACAGGTAGAAGCAGTACTCGGGTATCCTTGTTTTGTGAAACCTGCCAACATGGGATCAAGTGTCGGAATTAGTAAATGCCGCAGCAAAGAAGAGCTTCAAACAGCATTTGAATTGGCTTTCCAATATGATCGTCGTGTTGTTGTGGAAGAAGGCGTTGTAGGACGAGAAATCGAAATTGGTGTATTAGGAAATGACGAGCCGAAATGCTCAGTCGTTGGTGAGATTGCACCTAAAACAGATTTTTATGACTATAAAGCAAAATATGAAGATGGCGATACAGATTTGATCATTCCTGCGAGTGTGTCAGAGGAAGAGTACAAGACGATTCACGATATGGCGATCAAGGCATTTAAAGCCATTGATGGATCTGGCCTCGTACGTGCAGATTTCTTCCTAACAGAAGAAGGCGAAGTGCTGATCAATGAAGTGAATACTATGCCAGGATTCACACCTTTTAGTATGTTCCCGCTTCTTTGGAAACATACTGGTGTAGAGTATCCTGAGCTGATTGAGAAGCTGGTGTCACTTGCAATTGAACGCCATCAAGAAAAACAAACCATTAAAACCACTTTTTAATGTAAGAAGCAAGCAGACACTATCCTACAGGTAGTGTCTCTTTTCCTTCAAACGTGAAATGAGAAAGAGAGGCGAAAAAACATGATCAAACGTACAGTGAAACAAGTCGCCCAAATGGCTGGTGGCACATTATCGAATGAAGCTTTTGGCGAAGAACAGATACACGGAGTGACAACAGATACACGAAAAGTATCAAAAGGCGCACTATTTATCCCGCTTATCGGGGAACATTTTAACGGTCACACTTTTGCTTCAAAAGCAGTGGAGCTTGGAGCGGCAGCGGTTCTTTGGAATGAAACAGAAGCGAACCCACCATCCGGTGTACCTGTCATTCTTGTAGAGGATACTTTGACAGCACTCCAACAGCTTGCGAAATCATACTTAAAAGAGGAAAACCCTCAAGTTGTCGGTATTACTGGAAGTAATGGCAAAACAACGACGAAAGACATGATCCATTCTGTCCTACAAACGACATACAGAGTCCATAAAACAGATGGCAACTTTAATAATCATATTGGACTTCCACTGACCATCCTTGCAATGCCAGAAAAAACAGAGATTGCTGTATTAGAGATGGGCATGAGTGCAAAAGGAGAAATCGAATTTTTATCTAATCTCGCTGAACCTGATGCAGCTGTCATCACCAATATTGGAGAATCTCATATGCAGGATCTAGGATCAAGAGAAGCCATTGCAGATGCAAAATGTGAGATCACAAAAGGGTTAAAAGAGCATGGGACTTTTTATTATTTAGGAGACGAGCCTTTACTCCGCCAAAGAGCAAATGCCCTGGCACGTAGCGTAAAAACATTTGGGGAATCAGAGGACTGTGATATCAAGGTGATTCACATCCACCAACTCGCTGAAGGCACTGAATTTCAAGTGGAGGGATACGCTCAAGGGTTTCTCATTCCTGTATTAGGGAAACATAATGTAAAGAATGCTCTTGCAGCTATTGCAATCGGCCAGCATTTCGGTCTGAATGAAAGACAAATTGCCCAAGGGCTGATGCAAACGAAATTGACAGGCATGCGTTTAGAACTGTTTAAAACAGATAAGGGCATCACGGTTATCAACGATGCGTATAATGCGAGTCCTACGTCGATGAAAGCAGCGATTGATCTTGTAGGAGATATGGATGGCTTTGCTAACCGCATACTCGTTCTCGGAGATATGCTGGAGATGGGCAGTGAAGAAGAGACCTATCATTTTGAAGTAGGGGAATACATTAAGCCTGAGTTTATTGATCATGTTTTAACGTTTGGCCGTCTTGGCGCATTCATTGCTGAAGGAGCGAAGAAAGCATTTGGAGACGACCGCGTGTCTTCTTATATGGACAAAGAAGAACTGAAGAAAAAACTAGCGGATGTGGCAGGACCTGACGATGTCGTTCTGGTCAAAGCTTCCCGTGGCATGAGATTGGAAGACGTGATTACTGCACTATAAATCAGATCGGCAAAGAAGGTGACAGGGTGATTGGCTGTCTATGTATACACGGTTTTACTGGTGCCCCGTATGAAGTAGAGCCACTTGCAGAATATTTAAAGCAGACGACAGATTGGACGGTACAATCTGTCACGCTTCCGGGGCATGGGGAGGAACTTCAGCTCAAAGGCATTCTCTATCAGGAGTGGATTGCCACCGCTGAACTAGAACTCTTATCCCTTTACCGAACATGTGACACCATTTATTTGGTCGGCTTTTCTATGGGCGGGATGATTGCCTCATATTTAGCAGCGAAGTATCCAGTGTCCCGTCTTGTTCTGTTAAGTGCTGCTGCTAAATATGTTAACCCAAAACAAATGATTCAAGACACAAGGCAGATGGTGAAGGAATCCTTGTCTGGTTTGATTGATACGAACCCATTGTATGATCGATATCGTCATAAGCTGACGAGTACACCGTTATCAGCTGCTGTAGAATTTATGAAATTGGTGAAGCAAACAAAGGGCTCTCTTGAAAAGCTCCATCTACCTGTGTTAATCGTTCAAGGTGAAAGTGATGGGATCGTCCCCGCTTCTAGTGCAGAATTCATTTATCATAAAATCCCTTCCCGTCAGAAAGAAATGTTCTATTTACCTGATTGTAAACATCACGTTTGTCATGAGCCTTGTGCACAGAAATTGTTTGAGAAAGTCGAACAATTTCTAAAAAAAACAATTTAATCTATAGAAAAGCTAAAATGTGGCTAAACTAATATAAATTGAATCCCACTTGTTAAAATTTGCATCATTTTTGTCGAATGAGTGACAGGCCTATGTTACAATAGGTAAGAAAAGGTGGTCGATTCGGTTGTTTCAATATGACGGAAAAACCTTTGTCCCGCAGTCTAATTCGAGCAATGGGGAAGTATCGGAAGGAACCATTTTTCAATATCGTCAGGACGGGAATATTTTAACGGGCACATATCAAGGCGGCAGTATTCAATCTGGCGTACTTGTAGGAACTGTGTATAAAGACGGAGCACTTCATTTTAGATATCACCATGTAAGCAAGGATGGCAGCATGAGAAGCGGTTCATGTCATTCCACTCCTAAGCAGCTGGATAACGGAAAAATTCAACTGTTTGAAAAGTGGAAATGGATGGACGGAGATCAAAGTGAAGGTGAATCTGTCATTGTCGAGCAGTAGATATATCCATTTCTGTCTTGTTGAAAAACAAATAGTGTAATGGTAAGATATAAGGTAGGGTAATTCGGGCTTTGTATATAATGGACCTGTCCTTTCATACAAAGGGCAGTTTTTAATGATCATTCACGAGATTACTGAAACAGCAATTAGAAGGAGTTTGAATAATTTGACTATAACGTTTCAAGATTTTCAATTAAGCGAAAGTCTCATGAAAGCTATTAACCGCATGGGATTTGAAGAAGCAACACCGATTCAAGCGGAAACAATTCCTCTCGGTCTTCAGAATAAAGATGTCATTGGACAAGCACAAACAGGAACAGGAAAAACTGCAGCGTTTGGTATTCCTCTTGTAGAAAAAATCGACCCAGCGTCTCCAAATATCCAAGCGATTATCATTGCGCCAACAAGAGAATTAGCGATTCAAGTATCTGAAGAGCTATACAAAATTGGCCAAGACAAGCGTGCGCGTGTACTTCCGATTTACGGTGGACAAGATATCGGTCGCCAAATCCGTTCGCTCAAGAAAAATCCTCATATCATCGTAGGGACTCCAGGACGTTTACTCGATCACATTAATCGTCGCACAATGCGTCTTCAAAATGTTGAAACAGTCGTGCTTGATGAAGCAGACGAAATGCTTAACATGGGCTTCATCGAAGACATTGAATCGATCCTTTCAAATGTACCAAGTGAACACCAAACACTTTTATTCTCTGCGACAATGCCTGCACCAATTAAGCGCATTGCAGAGCGTTTCATGACAAACCCAGAACATGTAAAAGTAAAAGCGAAAGAAATGACTGTATCTAACATCCAGCAGTTCTACTTGGATATTCACGAGCGTAAGAAGTTTGATACATTGACTCGTCTTCTTGACATTCAATCACCAGAGCTTTCAATTGTTTTCGGCCGTACAAAGCGCCGCGTTGACGAATTGACTGAAGCATTAAACCTTAGAGGTTATACAGCTGAAGGAATTCATGGTGACTTGACTCAGGCGAAACGTATGGTTGCGCTTCGTAAATTTAAAGAAGGTTCAATCGATGTGCTTGTCGCAACAGACGTTGCAGCACGTGGACTTGATATCTCAGGTGTTACACATGTGTATAACTTCGACGTACCACAAGATCCAGAAAGCTATGTACACCGTATTGGACGTACAGGCCGTGCTGGACGTACAGGTATGGCGATGACATTCATCACACCACGTGAAAAAGATATGCTTCGTGCGATTGAGCAAACGACTAAGCGTAAAATGGATCGTATGAAAGAACCAACTCTAGACGAGGCAATTGAAGGACAACAACAAGTCACAGTTGACCGTCTACGCACAATCATTAGTGAAAACAACTTGAACTTCTACATGACAGCAGCTGCTGAATTGTTAGAAGATCATGATTCTGTTACAGTGGTTGCGGCTGCCATCAAAATGATGACAAAAGAGCCGGATGCAACGCCTGTTCGTTTGACAGATGAAGCACCAATGATTTCAAAACGCAATCGTAACAACCGCAGCTCTTCTAAACGCAGAGACGGCGGCGGTGGTGGCGGCTATCGCGGAAAAAGCCGTTCATCTTACGGTGATAAAAAGCGTTCTTCAAATGACCGCAATCGTTCTTCTAACGATCGTCGTCAAAAGAAATCTTATAACAACTAATTCAAAAGCGAATCCTTTGCAGGGTTCGCTTTTTTTAACAGGCCTAATGAAACTTTTTAGGCTTTCTTTCGTAATATATTGATAGAAAAGTAAGAGAATGGGGGAAGAATGTGAGAAAACAGCCGCAACGTCAAATCAGCTTAAATGGATTAAAAGTATGGCGTCTTCAAAATGGAATTATCTCATTGATTTTCTTATTCATCATCATTGGGGTATTTGTAGCTAGTTATTATTTTCAATGGCCATATTGGATTGGAGCCATCCTCATCGGTTTGTGGATTTTACAGGTCATCTTCGGAATCTGGCTCATACCGAAAATCCGTCATCACATCTGGCGCTATGAAGTATTTGAGAACGAAATTGAAATACAGCACGGATTGATTCGTGTCACACGTGTCATTGTGCCAATGGTACGTGTTCAGCATGTGGATACATCTCAAGGGCCGCTTTTAAGGCGCTACCGGTTGGCATCTGTTCAAATTTCTACGGCTGCGACAGTGCATGATATTCCGGCACTGGAATTAGAAGAGGCAGATGAGCTTCGCGATTACATATCTCGATTAGCAAGGGTGACGGAAGATGATGTCTGAACCAAAACGTGTACATCCAATTTCGATGTTCATTGATTTTATATCAGATGCCGTATCCATGATCAAAAACTTCATTATCCCTTTTTTCGTGCTTATTTTTGTGAACTCGAATTCAAGTATTCGTTTTTATGCGTTCATCATTCTTGGTGTGCTTCTTTTATGGAAAGCTGTTTCAACCGTTTTAGCATGGAGACGATTCACCTACCGAATGGAAGACGATGAATTTCGAGTAGAATCAGGTGTCATCACCAAAAAGAAAAAGTATATCTCGTTAGAAAGAATTCAAACGGTGAATACAAGTGAAGGTATCTTCCAGCGGATCTTTGGTTTGGTTCGGGTGCAAATCGAAACGGCAGGCGGGACGGATGGACCTGAAGTGAGCCTGACGGCCATTACAAAAGCAGAAGCTGAACAATTAAAGCAATCGATTTTCAACCGGAAGAAAAGCTTGCAACAAGAAGAAATGAATGACGAAAATTTAGATCTCCCTGATCCTCTGACAGCGCAACAGCCAGTAGAAAAAGAAATCAGTGTTTCCTACCGAATGGGTATACCTGAGTTACTTTTGGCTGCGACCACTTCAAGCGGAATCGGCGTCATTATTTCTGGGTGTCTCGCCATCTACACACAAATAGATGAAATTCTGCCTTTGGACGGCTTCGTCAAGCAATTCTCTTTTTTAAGTCATGCGAGTGTTGAGATTTATGCGATTCTCATATTTATTGCCGTATTGATTGCGTGGATTCTTAGTGTTGGGGTAACAGCCCTTCAATATGCGAATTTTACCGCAAAACGAAAAGGGAAAGACATCATCATCACAAGAGGCCTCATCGAAAGGCATCAAATGACCATTCCGCTTGCGAGAATTCAAGCAGTGAAAATCAAAGAAAATATTCTGCGTGAACCATTTGGTTTTGCGACGGTCATGCTTGTCAGCGCAGGAGGTTCAATTACAGAAAAAGAGACCTCTTCTGTCTTATTTCCACTCATACGGAAGAAAAAAATCAATGAATTGTTAACTCAATTTACAGATCAATATCAGCTGGCACCAGAAAGTGAATTGAAAAAAGTGCCGAAGCGTTCACTGAAACGTTATCTGATATCTTACGGATTTGTTCCATTACTTGTAGGTATAATCCTTTCTGTACGTTTTCCACCATGGGGATATTTGGCGCTGATTCCATTACCACTTGCCTTGTTCTTTGGGTATTTAGCCTATAAACAATCAGGATATGTGATCAAAGATCAACTGATTCAATTAACGACAAGAGGTATCGGCAAGACCACCGGAATTGTTTTAAGAAAACGAATGCAAAACTATACGATGACCCAATCCTATTTTCAAAAGAAAGGGCGGGTGGCAAGTATTCACACCTTTGTGAAGTCCTCTGCCTTGCTTGATTCTTTTGGTGTGCATCACCTTGAAGAGGAAGATGCTGCACGTGTATGCGATTGGTATTCCTATGAAACGAATCAATCATCTTAAACCAAAAAATGTCGATCAGCTCCCGTTAAACGGAGTGATCGACATTTTTTATGAGCTTAATAGCGTCGTTTTTTTGAATGGAAGAATAGGGTGATCGGTGCTAGGATCATGCCGCCTATCAATCCAAATAAGTGGGCCATGATGTTGATGTTCGAGTTGACGAACGTCATAATAACAGAGACGCCGAGAATCGTTAAGATCACCTGAGAATTACCACGGTCCATCATATGCGGTTTAAATAGGACAAGATAAAGATAGACGCCAAATAAACCAAATATCGCACCAGAAGCCCCGACATGTACGTACTCTAAAGGCTCCACCCAATAGGTTCCGAGATTGCCAATGAATCCAGCACCCAGATAAATCACAAGAAATCGAATCTTCCCAAGCAAATATTCAAGCGCTGGAGCGAATAGGAAGAGCGACATGGAATTGAACAGAATATGTGTCAGACTTCCGTGAAGAAAAATAGGCGTTAAAAGCCGCCACCATTCTCCTGCTGCAACACCATAATTAAAACCAACGAGATGGTCCTGCCCAAGCTGGATCATTGGAATAGGGATCGCAAATAAAAGCCATAGGCCGATTTGCAAAGCAAGGATCGCTGTTACGATTGGATACGATCTAATAAATTGTTGAAAGCTCTCCGTTCGAATAAACATAACAAACCCCTTTTGACTAGATAATGGTAAGTTTATAGTAACACGTTTATGAAGCGAACATCCAAATTAGTACGAGTATCATAGGAGGTACCTCATGATTAAAGGAATCGGTATGGATATTGTAGAGATCGGCCGGCTGTCACGAGTTCTTAGCAGGCAGCCCCGTTTACCAGAACGAATTTTGACTTTACGTGAACAGGAAGTCTTTTACACACTAAGTGAAAAGAGACAGCTGGAGTTTCTGGCAGGGCGTTTTGCGGCGAAAGAAGCATTCGCAAAAGCATACGGTACGGGAATTGGTCAGTATGTAAGCTTTCACGACATCGAGATACAAAAAGATGCAAACGGAAAACCTCTCATCAAAAGTGAGAAAACAAAAGAAGACTACGTTCATGTGTCCATTACCCATACAAAGGAATATGCTGCAGCACAAGTTTTAATTGAAAGGTTGTCAAGCTAGTCTGCATATTGTTTGTCCCCCCTTCATATATTGGGTAGTGCGATAAGGAAGGGCGAGTTGCTAACAGGCTTTGATGGTTCGCGGTACGCAGTTAACTCTTGAGGCGTACTGTTAAAGTCAAACAAGCGGTTTCTTCCTTTTAACACAATTAACGAAGGGGTTGAAAAGGGTGAGAAAAAGCTTTGTTTTGCTTGTAACGGGGATCCTTTTTGTACTGATTCTCTCCGCATGCGGTCAAAAATCTCAACAGGATATCGTTGGAGATTTAAACAAAAAGGCAGAGGAAATGACATCATACAAAGCCAAAGCAAAAATGACCATTGAGACAGGAAATGATCCGCAGGAATACCATGTGGAAATTTGGTACAAGAAGCCGGAGCTTTACCGTGTCTACTTAGAAAATCCGAAGAAGGATCAGAGTCAAGTCATTTTAAGAAATGGCAATGGTGTATTTGTGCTGACACCTTCATTAAACAAAAGCTTCCGCTTCCATAGTGATTGGCCGAACAACAGCAGTCAGGTGTATTTATTTGAATCACTTGTGAAAGACATTAAAAATGACAGTGCAGCTCAGTTCAAAGCAAAAGAGTCGAAGTACGTTTTTGAAACAAAAACCAACTATCAGCACAACCAAATGCTGCCGACCCAAGAGATTACCTTTCATAAAAAAACAATGGCGCCTGCTAGTGTGAAAGTACTGGATAGCGATAAAAAGCCAATGGTGAAAGTAGAATTCTCTCACTTTGAATTCAACAAATCCTTTGACAAAGACGCCTTTGATGAGAAGAAAAATATGACACTTTCTCAAATGGATGTTGCCACAAGTGCAGATCCATCTGACAGCTTTGCTGTGAAAACGCCTGTGGATATGCCAGAGGGCGTGAAGAAAATGGAAGAGAAAGAAATGACAACAGATGCTGGAAAGCGGTATGTGATGACGTATGGCGGAAAGAAATCCTTCACGCTCATTCAGGAAAAAGCACGGGTAGCAGAAGCGTCTACGCCTGTGACGATGAACGGCGAGCCAGTCGATCTTGGCATGACAGTGGGTGTTCTGACAGACAAATCTCTTTCTTGGACATCTGATGGAGTTGACTACTTAATTTCTTCAAGTGATTTATCGAAAGAAGAACTCTTAATGGTCGCCAAAAGTGTAGAAGGACAGTCAGCGAAATAGGCGAGATGCTTAACATAACAACAAATCAGCCCTGTACAGGGGCTGATTTTCTTTGAGTTGTTTCACATTATTCTGGATTTTTAGTATCATAATGAAGTATTGAATCATTCAATAGGGAAGTGTGATGAATGGACACAAATGCCTTTTATAGAGACACATGGGCAGAAATTGATTTAACAGCAATCAAGCATAATGTTTCACATATGAAAGACCATATTGGTCAAAGCGTCCAACTAATGGCTGTTGTGAAAGCCAATGCATATGGACATGGAGATATAGAAGTGGCAAAAGCTGCCCTCGAAGCAGGAGCAGACCTATTAGCCGTCGCTTTTTTAGATGAAGCCATTTCTTTAAGAAATAAAGGTGTAAAAGCACCTATTCTTGTGCTCGGCGCAGTACCGTCAGAGTATGTCAAAGTCGCCGTTAGATACAACGTTATCATGACTGCTTACTCTATCCAGTGGCTGAGAGAAGTCGTCAAAGTGATGAAAGGGCAGATGGGACAACCCATTCGTTTCCACTTGAAAATCGACAGCGGCATGAATCGGTTAGGTGTGAAAACAATCGAGCAGGTGAGCGAAGTAAAAGAGCTTGTCCACGCTCATTCTTTTTTACAGCTGGAAGGAGTATTTACTCACTTTGCCACAGCGGATGAAAAAGATGAAAACTACTTCGGTATGCAGGTTGATACGTTTAAAGCATTGCTTCAACCGCTTCATACGGACAAACTGCTCATTCATTGCGCCAACAGTGCAGCAGGTCTAAGGTTTAAAGACACTTTATTTAATATGGTTCGTTTTGGCATCAGTATGTACGGGCTGTCGCCGTCGGAAGAAATCAAAGATGAATTGCCGTTTCAACTGGAAGAAGCATTATCTCTTCATACAAAACTTGCACATGTAAAGCCCATTCAAAAGGGTGAGAGCGTGAGCTATGGTGCAACTTATACAGCGAATCAAGATACATGGATTGGTACGATTCCAATCGGGTATGCAGACGGCTGGATCAGGAAGCTTGCCGGAACAGAAGTGCTCGTTGGCGGAAAACGCCGAAAAATTGCTGGACGGGTGTGTATGGATCAATTCATGGTTGATTTGAAAAAGGATATTCCGGCAGGGGAGCCAGTCGTGCTCATCGGCACACAAGGCGAAGACAGGATATCTGTCGATGAAATAGCCAAACGGCTTGAAACCATTAACTACGAAGTCACATGTTCTGTTGGTTACCGCGTCCCAAGAGTCTATATAGAGGACGGCGAAAGGGTTCATGTACGAAATCCGCTGCTTCAAGGCGGGCCAAGCTTTTTATAAACAGCATCCACGGGAACGATGTTCAAACTGACATCGTTCTCTTTTATTCTACAAAGGCATCATAAACATTCTCCCTTTTTTAGAGATTTTGGAAATACCGTATGATTTTCGGAAAAAAGCGTATAATGGGAAAGAGGAACTCCATTATCATCTTGATTTACGGGTGGCGAGCCGCTTCATGTTCTAATAAGAAATCATGAAAAAACAGCTTTGCTTGTGCATTGAATAATGGTATGATTAGTCTTGGAATGGATCGAAACGGTATCCGTAAGTTTTGTGGAGGTGTATGTTTTTTGTCTGAATCCAGCGCAACAAATGAAATGAAGATTCGACTGCCGGAGGCTTTAATGTCTGAGATCGAACGAGTAGCAGAGCAGGATAAGGTAACAAGAAATGAATTGATCTACCGAGCGACAAAAACGTATATTCGTGAACGTAATATTCGACAAAATCGTGAATCGATGAGACGCGGCTACATGGAGATGGCGAAAATTAATCTGAATATCTCTTCAGAGGCACAATACGCAGAATTTGAGGCTGAGAATACAGTTGAGCGATTAGTCAGCGGGGGTTAAACATTTGATTGTTAAACGCGGTGATGTTTACTTTGCTGATTTATCTCCTGTTGTTGGCTCCGAGCAGGGCGGGGTTCGCCCGGTATTGGTGATTCAAAATGACATTGGAAATCGCTTCAGCCCGACTGCTATCGTTGCAGCCATAACAGCCCAAATACAAAAAGCGAAATTACCGACTCACGTCGAAATTAATGCAAAGCGCTACGGCTTTGAACGAGATTCTGTCATTCTTTTGGAACAGATTCGTACGATCGATAAACAAAGATTGACAGATAAAATCACACATCTTGATGATGAGATGATGGAGAAGGTTGATGAAGCCTTACAAGTTAGTTTGGCTCTTATTGATTTTTAATATGGTGATACTTGGTTGCTCTATTGGGAGCAACTTTTTTTGTGTTCAATTTTTTTTAACGTTATAATGAAGAAAGACTAAAGAAGAGCTTTAAATGTAAGTAGGGGGTAAAACATGTCGAATCATATCGTGTTAGCTTTTGCAAGAAAGCACCAAAAGGAATTAGAAACAGAGTGGACGGACATTTTAAAACGACTCGGAGAAAAAGAAACGGACATGATGCTGAACGACAAAATGTATGAAACCATCTGTTCGGAATATGTTCAACTCATCATTACATCTCTTTCAGAGGGGGATAATGAAGATTTTGAAGAAAAAGTGCAAAATTTTGCTTTGAAAATCGTTCAAATGGGTATATCACTTAAGTTACTGGCAAACGGTCTAACGGAAATCCGTACACATTTATATGAAAAAATGAACGATGACAAAGATACAACACAAGAAAGTCATGACCTCATCTGGCAAATCGATCGATTCATCACACCCATCCATAATGAGATCTTAAACCAGTATTCCATCTCATGGGAAAAAACCGTCAGCCTTCAAAAAATTGCGCTGCAGGAACTTTCTGCCCCGCTAATCCCTGTGTTTGAGCACATCACCGTCATGCCACTTGTTGGCACAATTGATACAGATCGTGCGAAAAAAATTATGGAGAACCTGCTTAATGGTGTCGTCAAACATCGCTCACAGGTCGTCCTGATTGATATCACGGGTGTACCTGTCGTAGACACAATGGTGGCACACCATATTATTCAAGCGTCAGAGGCTGTGAGATTAGTAGGAGCGAAGTGTTTACTTGTCGGTATTCGCCCAGAAATAGCCCAAACGATCGTTAACCTTGGAATTGATTTATCTCAGGTTACAACAAAGAATACCCTTCAAAAAGGAATTCAAACTGCTTTGGAAATGACAAATCGAAAAATTGTTTCATTGGAGGGATAACCAATTGAGAAATCACCCGAAGATTCCAATCTTAAAATTATATAATTGTCTTCTGATTTCAATACAGTGGGAGCTTGATGATCAAACAGCTCTTCACTTTCAAGAAGACTTACTGAATAAAATTCATGAAACAGGAGCAAACGGTGTGGTCATTGACTTAACATCCGTCGATATGATTGATTCATTTATCGCAAAGGTATTAGGCGATGTGATCACCATGTCCAAGCTCATGGGGGCAAAAGTTGTATTAACAGGAATACAGCCGGCAGTCGCTGTGACGCTTATTGAACTTGGCATTTCACTGGAAGAAATTCAGACAGCACTAGATCTTGAACAAGGGCTTGAGACACTGAAGCGGGAATTGGGGGAATAGATATGAAAGACCAATCCTGTGTAAAAATATTGACGGAATGGGACATAGTCGCAGCAAGACAATTGGGGCGGAATGTTGCAAAAGAACTTGGTTTTGGAACAGTTGACCAAGCAAGAATTACGACGGCCATTTCAGAATTAGCTCGTAACATCTATTTATACGCTGGTAAAGGTCAGATTTGTATAGAAGAAGTGATGGAGCGCGGAAAGCGTGGACTCAAAGTCATCGCAGCCGATGAGGGGCCTGGCATCATGGATATACGTAAAGTAATGGAAGACGGATTTTCTACATCAGGCGGACTCGGAGCAGGCTTGCCGGGCGTCAGAAGACTGATGGATGAATTTAAATTAGATTCCGCACCAGAACAAGGAACTGAGATACAAGCTGTCAAGTGGCTTCGCTAGGAGGGAAACCATGGATTTTAAGGAGGTAATGGAGCAGCGGTACCATCAGCTGCTCAGTCGTTATATCAGTGATTTAACTGAAACATCGCTTTATCAAGCTCAAAAATTTAGCCGTAAAACTATTGAGCATCAAATACCTCCTGAAGAAATAGTGAGTGTTCACCGAAAAGTGATTCAGGAGCTTTACCCTGATTTGCCGGAAGATGTCTTTCATTCACTAGACTTCTTAATTGAAGTCATGATTGGATACGGACTTGCCTACCAGGAGCATTTAACACTAAGAGGCATCCAGCAAGAAATTAAGTCGGAAATTGAAATTGCTGCAAATGTTCAGCAAACCCTTCTGGAAACGAAAATTCCAGAAGGAGACACATTTGATATCGGAGCCATCAGTGTGCCGGCAAAACAGATGAGTGGGGATTATTACCATTTCGTAACAGATCACGATACAATCAATATCGCGATTGCAGACGTCATTGGGAAAGGCATTCCAGCTGCGCTCTGTATGTCGATGATTAAGTATGCGATGGATTCCTTGCCAGAGTCAGGCAGCGGCCCAACGAAAGTGCTCAAAACCCTTAATCGTGTGGTCGAGCAAAACGTAGACCCAAGCATGTTTATCACCATGTTTTATGGCAGCTATAATAAAGAAACACATGAATTTAAGTACGCATCGGCTGGACATGAGCCGGGCTTTTTCTATTGCAAAAAAGAGAATCAATTTTACGATTTAGATGCAAAAGGTCTGGTCCTTGGAATTGCACCAGATTTTGATTATAAGCAGTATGAGAAGCATTTGGACGTAGGGGATATGGTGATCTTATTCTCTGATGGTGTCACAGAATCCAAATCGGAGGATGGCTTCCTAGAGCGTGAGGATATCAAAGCCCTGATATCTGAGAACCTATCCTATTCAGCTCAGGAAATGGTGGATTCCATCTATGACAGCTTACTCAAGCTGCAAGAATTTCAGCTGCATGATGATTTTACGTTACTTGTCCTCAAAAGGAAGGTTTAGAAAGTGCATAGACGGGTATATAAAATTCAAGGAAACAAGAATTTCGAGGTGAATGCATAATGAATATGTCTGTAAAAGAGCATCAAATAGATCAAAAAACAAAAATTAGTGTTAGTGGAGAAATCGATGTGTACTCTGCTCCTCAGCTAAGAGAAACACTCATGCCTAAAGCCGAGGCGGGAGAGCATCTAGAGATCTGTTTGAAGGATGTTACGTATATGGATAGTACAGGATTAGGTGTATTTGTTGGGTTGTTTAAAGCAGCTCAAAAAGCAGGTGGAACACTAAAGCTTGAGAACTTATCAGAGCGGCTTGTAAGGTTGTTTGAAATCACTGGACTAAAGGACATCATTGACATTTCTGCAAAGTCAGAGGGTGGGGTACAATGAACGAAACAGTAGATCTAATCGAGATGAAAATACCGGCAAAACCAGAATATGTAGGCATCATTCGTCTGACTCTTTCAGGCGTAGCGAGCCGAATGGGCTATGTCTACGAAGAGATTGAAGACTTAAAAATTGCCGTCAGTGAGGCTTGTACAAATGCAGTTCAGCATGCCTATAAAGGCGCAGATGGCGAAGATGGAGAGGTAGCGGTTCGCTTTCTTGTCTATGAAGATCGTCTAGAAATCATTGTCGCTGATAAAGGCGGTAGCTTTGACTTTAAGCAAAAGCAGGAAGACCTAGGGCCGTACACATCTGCTCATACGGTGGATCAATTGGCAGAAGGAGGTCTTGGTTTATACTTAATGCAAACATTGATGGATGAAGTCGAGGTGCAAGCAAACTCCGGAGTTACCGTGGCGATGACAAAGTTTTTAAACAGGGAGCGAGTTGACCATGACACAACCATCCAAAACTATGAAACTAACTAAAGATGAAGTGGATCGCCTCATTCAAAGCTATCAATCCAACCAAGACGAGCAGGCGCAGCTGACACTAGTTGAGTGTTATACAAACCTTGTGGATATGCTCGCGAAGAAATACTCCAAAGGAAAAAGCTTTCATGAGGATTTAAGACAAGTTGGAATGATTGGTCTACTCGGCGCAATTAAGCGTTATGATCCACTTGTCGGTAAGTCATTTGAGGCATTTGCCATTCCAACCATTATCGGGGAAATCAAACGCTTTTTACGTGATAAAACATGGAGTGTCCATGTACCAAGACGAATTAAAGAGCTTGGACCAAGAATCAAGATGGCAGTTGATCACCTGACAACGGAAACGCAAAAATCACCTAAAGTACAAGAAATTGCAGAATATCTAGATGTAACAGAAGAAGAAGTTCTTGAAACAATGGAGATGGGCAAAAGCTATCAAGCGCTGTCTGTTGACCAAGGCGTAGAGGCAGATTCTGAAGGAAGCACTGTGACGATTTTAGACGTCGTCGGCTCACAAGAAGAAGGGTACGAACGTGTAAACCAAAAAATGATGCTTGAAAGTGTGCTTCACGTTCTGACAGATAGAGAAAAAGAAATTATCAATCTCACGTATTTGCAAAATAAAAGCCAGAAAGAAACAGGCGATTTACTCGGCATATCTCAAATGCATGTATCAAGGCTGCAGCGGAAGGCAGTTAAAAAGCTACGAGATGCATTGTCAGAAGATGCGTCTATGGAGCTAGGGTAATGAAGCAGATCGAACAGCATGAGCATGTAAACGCCATTATCTATCAATCGAACAAAGAAGGAAAATCATGCTGCGGGGACAGTTTTTTTATTAAAGCAGATGATGAAGAACTAATTTGTGCTGTCGCAGACGGATTAGGCAGCGGCCAGTTCGCCAATGAATCATCTTCTTTAGTCAGCGAAATTGTCGAAGAATATGGACATGAGGATGTAACAACCCTCATTGATAGATGCAATCAGGCCATGAAAAATAAACGCGGGGCCACTGTGGCCATATTAAAGGTGAATTTTTCCCAGCAGCAGTTTACCTATTGTTCGGTTGGTAACATTCGTTTTATCTTGAATGCACCTTCTGGCGACTATATTTATCCACTTCCGACATCAGGATATCTATCAGGTAAACCTAGAAAATACAAAACATACACCTATTCCTACGAAAAAGGATCGACATTCATTATGTATTCAGACGGACTGAATGTGCCAAACATGCGAATGTGTTTAAAGCATAGCCATTCAGTTGCAGACATCGCCAAACAACTTGAAACATACACACAAGACAAGAAAGACGATCTCACCTATGTACTTGGTCAGCTTACATGAAATAGCTGACCTTTTTTCTGTTTTGCCGGTTTTTTTGATACACTAAAAGAGAAGACACAGTGAGAGGATGCAAAGTATGAAGACATCTGACTTTTTATTGAAACAAATTGCGACAGAATTAAAGCTTTCAACAAAACAAATTGGAAGTGTGATCCAGCTATTAGAGGATGGCAACACCGTCCCGTTTATTGCACGTTACCGGAAAGAGCAGACAGGCTCACTAGACGAGGTGCAAATTCAAACCATTTCTGAACGCTATACATATATCCAAAATGTGACGAATCGAAAAGAAGAAGTGATTCGCTTAATCGCTGAACAAGACAAATTAACAGATGAATTAAAACAGAAGATCGAACAGGCGCATAAGCTGCAAGAGGTCGAAGATTTATACCGTCCATTTAAACAAAAACGAAAAACGAAGGCAAATGTAGCCAAAGCAAAAGGACTTGAGCCGCTGGCGGAGTATTTACTGCAGCTGCCAAACGATGAGATCAAAAAGAAAGCATCGGCTTTTATTAATGAAGAAAAAGAAGTCACAACCGCAGAAGAAGCACTAGAGGGCGCCCAGCACATCATTGCTGAACAGCTTGCGGATGATCCTGATATGCGGAAATGGATTCGCAGTGAGACGTACCAAAAGGGAAGTCTTGTCACATCAGGAAAAGACGTTGAAAACGACGAGAAAAACGTCTATGAAATGTATTACGACTATCAAGAGCCGATTAAAAAAATTGTGCCTCATCGTGTACTCGCGGTCAACCGAGGTGAGAAAGAAGGGATTTTGAAAGCAGCCATCGAACCACCTGCTGAAAATATTCGTTTCTACCTCGATAAACAAGTCTTAAAAGGCAAGCAAACGACGGCGAGGCCTTACATTGAAGCGGCCATTGATGATGCATACAAGCGCTTGATTCAGCCTTCAATTGAACGGGAAATACGAAAAGAGCTGACAGAAAAAGCAGAGGAACAAGCCATTCATATTTTCGCTGAAAACTTAAGAAAGCTCCTGCTTCAACCGCCGATGAAAGGGAAACGTGTACTTGGGGTGGACCCTGCATTTCGTACAGGCTGTAAATTAGCCGTCGTGGATGATACAGGAAAAGTCCATCATATTGGCGTCATTTATCCGCACCCGCCTGTGCAGAAAAAAGCGGAAGCCAAACAAAAAGTGAAAGAAATCATTCAATCATCCAACATTGAAGTCATTGCGATCGGAAACGGAACAGCCTCAAGAGAGACCGAACAATTCATCGCAGACTTGATCCAAGAGCTGGACCAGCCAGTTTCATATTTGATCGTGAATGAAGCAGGGGCAAGTGTATACTCTGCATCTGCGCTGGCAAGAGAAGAGTTTCCAGACTTGCAAGTGGAAGAACGAAGCGCTATATCCATTGCTCGAAGATTACAAGATCCATTAGCAGAGCTCGTAAAAATAGATCCAAAATCTGTCGGTGTAGGACAATACCAGCACGATGTGAGTCAAAAGCAATTAAACAGCTCGTTAACCTTTGTGGTAGAAACGGTTGTTAACCAAGTCGGTGTGAACGTTAATACAGCCTCACAGGCGCTGCTGCAATATGTGTCAGGTCTTTCAAAAGCCGTCGCAGGAAACATCGTCAAGCGCCGTGAAGAGATTGGGAGATTCACAAGCAGAAAAGAGCTGAAGGATATCCCGAGGCTTGGTGCAAAGACTTATGAGCAGTGTATCGGCTTCCTGCGCATCACAGATGGACAAGATCCACTTGACCGCACAGGTATTCACCCTGAAAGCTATAAAGAAACAAAACAGTTTTTACGCATGATCAACATGACGCCAGACGATCTTGGAACAGAACAGTTAAAAGAGAAAATTGCAGGGGTGAAGCTAGACGAAGCAGCAGAACAGCTTGAAATTGGTTCAATCACCCTTCAAGATATCATTGATCAGCTCACAAGACCTGAGCGTGATCCGCGCGATGAAGTACCAAAGCCGCTTTTAAAAACAGATGTATTGAAATTAGAAGACTTGAAGCAAGGGATGGAGCTACAAGGAACGGTGAGAAACGTCGTAGACTTCGGCGCATTCGTTGATATTGGCGTCAAGCAGGATGGACTTGTCCACATTTCGAAGCTGAGCAACCGCTTTGTGAAGCATCCGCTTGACGTCGTGTCAGTCGGTGATATTGTGACTGTTTGGGTAGACTCCGTTGACCAGGCAAAAGGCCGGGTAGCTCTATCGATGCTAAAACCAGAGTAAACAAAAAACGAGGCGCACCTTAGGATGGGGTGTGCCTTGATGTGACTGAATGTTTTTTTCTATAGAAGTACCAGCATTGATTGAGCAATTTGATTTGATAATGATTTTTCTCATAAAATGCTTTCTGCATCTGATTTTTCAGCCAGTTGGGCATCGCCCATTCCTCCTTTGATCAAAACAGTGGGTGTACCTTCAATGTATGCAAAGAGGAAATTGTCCTGTTCGAGGTTTTTATAGAAAGGAACGATCTTGATTGAACGAAAGAGAGTTACAGCAGTTAACAGAAGACATTTCAGAGCAGTTCTTTGGTAAGGCGTTTCGCCATCAGGCTGTTTTTAATGACCGTCTTAAAACGACAGGCGGGCGATATTTACTTGGAACACACCATATTGAGCTAAATCGCCGATATCTTGAGGAGCATGGCAGAGACGAATTGATCGGTATCATTAAGCATGAACTATGTCATTATCACCTGCACCTTGAAGGGAAGGGCTATCAGCATCGGGACAGGGATTTTCGTGAACTCTTGCAGCAAGTAGGAGCCCCGCGCTTTTGTACCCCGCTGAAGACCGTTCAAAAGAAAAAAAGAGCGGTGACGCTTCATTACTATGTGTGCACAGGTTGTGGAAGACATTATACGAGGAAGCGCCGATTTGACACAACGCGATATGTCTGCGGGATTTGTCATGGTAAGTTAAAAAAGGAAGGGGAAAAGGCTTGACTGTTATATTAGTATATGTTAAATTATAAAAGCCGTCGCAAATGGAGCAGGAATGAAACGTTTAAAAATTCTTGACACATTTTTCTGGCATAGATATAATGAAACATGTCTTATTATTCCGCAGTAGCTCAGTGGTAGAGCTATCGGCTGTTAACCGATCGGTCGTAGGTTCGAGTCCTACCTGCGGAGCCATAATGGAGAAGTACTCAAGTGGCTGAAGAGGCGCCCCTGCTAAGGGTGTAGGTCGCGCGAGCGGCGCGAGGGTTCAAATCCCTCCTTCTCCGCCATTATGATATGGCCCGTTGGTCAAGCGGTTAAGACACCGCCCTTTCACGGCGGTAACACGGGTTCGAATCCCGTACGGGTCATGTTTTGTTATTTTGATTCGTTGGGCTATAGCCAAGCGGTAAGGCAACGGACTTTGACTCCGTCATGCGTTGGTTCGAATCCAGCTAGCCCAGCCATTTTTTTATATATGTTTTTCTGCATAGCAGATGAGCCATTAGCTCAGTTGGTAGAGCATCTGACTTTTAATCAGAGGGTCGAAGGTTCGAGTCCTTCATGGCTCACCATTGTCACGCGGGTGTGGCGGAATTGGCAGACGCGCTAGACTTAGGATCTAGTGTCTTTATGACGTGGGGGTTCAAGTCCCTTCACCCGCATTGTTTTTTAAACAGTGCACTTATGAATATATGAGCACATCATACACGCGGTCGTGGCGGAATGGCAGACGCGCTAGGTTGAGGGCCTAGTGGGTGAATAACCCGTGGAGGTTCAAGTCCTCTCGGCCGCATCTAAGAAACCAAAGGTCTACAACCTTTGGTTTTTTGTATTATCTAAATGTAGCTGGCAGGATAGTTCAAGCTTCACCAAAAGCAAAAAATAGAGTATCAAATGAATGAGGGCGTATTAGGTGCGTTTTTACATTAATGCTAAGTTCTCCATCTCACAATCAATAATGGATGCTTTACATGATGATGAGAAAGGAAACTTTGGTGTCGTTTTTACATTTGACGAACCGGGTGAAAGGGAAGATGTCTTGAAATGGGTGAATCTTGAACTAAGTGAAGAAAATCAAAAGATGCTTGGATCAATGTTTCAAGGCCAATACTTGTTTAAAGATATTTATGGGCGTACCTCTAAAATCTCAATTGAATGCTTGTTTGAAGAGTGGATGGGTGCTTTCGAGACCCTCAATAAAAGTGAAGTGGTATATGCTGAAAAGATGTATTTATAAATACCATGAGGGTTATAAATGATTACACTGTTTTATATGTAATTTGTTGTTTTATTTATGCGAATATATGTTATTTGTATTTTATTGATGCTATAATGAACTTGTCATTAAACAAAAGAATTGCAATTGAAGTGTAGCTAATGAGTGACTCTTTTTTTAAAACTTAAGCGCAACAAATAATTAAAAAACTCTTACTTTCTGATGATGTCTGCTTTGAGTAGACGGAGGAAATAAAGAAAGACCCGAAAATCGGGTCCATCTGTCACGCTTGCTTCTGTTTTAGTAATAAACAAATCGTCATAGACGATGCGGCTATACTAAAACAATTGGAAATCAGCTCAATAGCAAGCATTAAGTTCACCTCGCTTTCGAGGGACTATTGGGAATACATGCTACTTGCGATAGCGTGTATTCTTTTTTATTGTACATCTTTTTGACTTTAGTTGAAACCCAAAAAACGTGACTGCTAGATTAGCAACCATGTTTTTCTTTTTATCACTACAATTTTGTTTAACAAAATGCAATGATTAAAGGGAAAGGGAAATTAATAGCCACAAAAAATGAATTTGATTGTATAAAAGAAAAGCTTTAAAAATGTAGTCGTTCATAAATGAGCGGCTTTTTTTATTAGGAAATTAGGAGGTTGAAATGAAGAAGAGAAACTTTATAATTACTTTCCTAGCTCTAATGATGTTGGTTTCTTCTATAACTTTGTTGTCACAGGCTATTACTCAATATTTGATCACATTGGTTTAGTAGGGACCGATTCTGAAATGTGGAGTAAAGTTACAATCCAAGTTTTGTATTCTTTAAAAGTAGGCAAATGTATGGTGATATTGAAGACTTTGCGTTAGAAGCAGCTGAATACTTTAGAAGAGCTGGAAGATTTGAAATGGCTAGTGACTATTATCATATTGTCAATCTAGCTAGAACAGAAATTAATAAAGGAGAAATCATATATGAAAATAAAAGTGATTATCTTGGTTTTGATGATAGTCGGGAGCATAGCTATCTCGGGTGAATTAACAAAAAGTGAAAATGCTTATTTTGAGAAGCCGTTAAAGGAGAATTTTAAAATATTAGCTGAAAGAGTAGGAATTTAAAATAAATTTCGAGAATTTAGATATCTTTAATACACACTTGAATTGTCTTACTTTTGCCACTAAATATTGAATGCACCTTACTTTGTAATAAAGTGCATTTTATTTTTCCTAAACTTAAAAGCCCAATCTAAATAACCGATAATATTTCTATGGAAGTTTTTAATTGCTTCACAACAAATGGTAATCAACTTTTATAGAGAGAGAAATTATTTAGAGCTTTTAAGAATATGCTAAGTCATCATGTGTTTTAATTTCTCTTTCCAAATATTTTTTGGGAGGAAATAAATAAATGACGAATGTAAGAAGAATCTTTGATAGTATTCACCACATGGATATTAAGCTGAAAAAAATCACTGGAAAGGCCAATAATCATCCATCATTAGATAGATTTTTACAAGATCTTATGTATGATATTTTATCAAAAGAAGATAAGCGTTATTATATTTTTAATTCTGAAACAGTCGAAATAAACACACTAATATCTGGAGTGTTTGAACAAGATATAACCCAAGGTTCGTTAGATACTGATTTTCTCAAAGATGTTTGTAATACTATTGCTAATAGAGCTCTTGAAAAACATATCAATGCTCAGGAGAAGCATAGTATGATAAACATACAAGAGGGAAGTTTGATTCAATCACTAATTGAGTATGAATCAGAGTTGTATTTTCTGATTACAAAAGTAGAGCATGAAAACTTTTTGGATTCAGATAATTTCAGAGAAATTGTTGGTGTTCCTTATAATAAGAAGACAAGGAGTTTAAAATCTTGTTTAATTAAATTTGACGATGGAATAACAGATATTATAGTAACTGATACAAATACAACAATCGCAGCTTATTGGTACAGAGAATTTCTTGAATTAAAAGAATTGAATACAGATGGAAAGAATACTTTAAAGGCGTTTATGGCATTTGATAAAATTCTTAAGAAAGATGTATTAAAACAATCGGAGGCTGACTATACTCAGTTATATAATAGTCTTCTTGGTTATTTTAGAAATCATCAAAATTTTGCTGTTACAGGGGTTGTAAAGGAAGTTTTAGAAGAATATATTCCTGAAAATCCAGCAAAAATTAAGACCGATAAACTAATTGAAAAATTTCAAAATGAAATGAAAAAAGGAAAATTTGATACTAAGTTCACAATAGAGAAAACTGCAATTAAGAAAAGAATGAGAACGACATACAAAGTCAGTGAAAAAGTTGAAATTAGAATTAATGGGCATATTGAAGATCTTCGAGATAAAATATATGCTAAAAAAGATGAAGCACAAAATAGAGTTATTATCGTTAAAGTTGATGACGAAGAGAAATATAACGAGACATTTAGACTTTTAAAATTTAATTGATTAAGAAGGTGAAATCTTGGATGTGATAAGGTTCCTGAAAGAGCATTTAAATCTTAAAATTATTAAAATCATTGAAGATTTAGATAGATGTGAAATTTTTATGCAAATTAATAAAGGTTCAACAGCAGAAGACTTTGAATTTTTAATTGAGGTTTTTTCTTGGATACATAAAAGAGATAGGGTGAATATTGATTTTAAAATAGATGATATCTTAGAGACCACTGTGAGAACTGCGGAGGATGTAAATGTTTTTATTGAAGAGATTGATGTTGCAATCGAACTGAATAATGAATCAGACTTGTTTTTGATTGTAAATATCATGAAAGGGTGTATTGATAATTCATTAACTCTTTATGATTTCTCTTCTTTTCAAGACTATTTCATGAATATGAGTTTAAAAACAATATTGGTTAAGTTCAATAATTTAATCAAAAGAGAAAACAGACTAAAATTTGAAGTTCAACATGAAGGGATTGAAGGTGGAACTAGAAGTTTTTATTTCTCGTCAACCAAAAATTTTCCAAACGAACCGCCATTTGAAAGACAAAGAGTTATTTCAATAAGAAATAGAGTTAGTAACTTTGTTGAAAATTTCGCATTAGATCTAATACCTCAAGATTTTAAATTGATAGATGCTAACAGTTTAGGAAGCTTAGAAAAAATTTTTAATAACTTGAATAACATATTCTCATTTGCTTTTCTTTCTAATAAAGTTGTTATGTTCAGTGATGATAATAATATTGTTGACTTTGAATTTTTAGGACATAGAGATTTAAATTTCACTGTAGATTATAAGAATTTGAATTTCGATAATGATGTTATAACCTCAATATATCAATGGGTTTATGAAGGTTTACATCCATATGATAAGTTAGGATTAGCTAGAAATACAATAACAAAAGAATGTATTATAAAAGGTGACGGGAGAATTATTCTTCGTAAAGATTGTTTTAATTCATTAAAATCAAGTTACCAGCTATTTCAAAAAGAAAATATAGAAGAATATATAAGAGTTAAAGACACTCTATCTGATATGCTTATTTCTTTAACACAACAAACTAGTCAAATAGTAAGTGGGCTAGCTTCGTCTTTAAAAAGTAACCAACTTTTAATCGTTACTTTTTTCACTTCTATAGTTATACTCAATGCAATTTCAGAAAATAAAATTGAAGAGATTTTTACTAAAGATATCACTGTGGTTTCATATGCAATTTTAATTATATCTTTTTTCTTTTTATTATCTTCAAAGTGGTATGCATGGATGGAACGTAGTAGATATAAAGTGCAATATAACCGTCTTAAAAAGATGTATAGTGATATTCTAAGTGATACAGAAATTAATGAGATTTTCGACTCTGATAGTGCTTATAATGAGGACCTCTTATTCTTAAAAAAGAAAATTTGGTTATTTACTATAACTTGGCTTTTGGAAATATTAATAATTTTGGGGACGATATTGTATTTAACAATCTGTTAATAATCTCAGAGATCAGTGATATGGGATTGTAACAGATTTTTTGTGTTTTCTTAAGACCGCCGAAGCATAATCTAGAAAAATATATTAATATTTTAATATAGAGATATAACCTAAATGTTCTTGAAAAACGCAATTCCCTATATAATAGATAACATAGAGAAAAAGAGTGTAATGAAATCAGCTTTTCGTAAGTGATAACATAAACTTTATAGGTTGAGGGCCTAGCGTTGAATAACCCGTGGAGGTTAAAGTTCTCTCGGCCGCATAAAAAATAATCCCAAGGGTTTAATCACCTTTGGTATTATTTTTATGCGTAAATACAGCTATGCGAGAAGACTTTATTACCAAAAACCACCAGTTAATTAAAGTAATTCATTCAACCGGTCGGCAGTTTCTTAGGAAAAAGGTGTCCGTAAGAACTTATTGTGAAGACACGGAACAATGTCCTGATCGTTCTTTTATTATTAAATAATCTTCCCCTTGATGGATAAGCAAAGCTACATGTGAATTCCTCAAGTCATGGAAACGGCTAGCTCCACATGTCTTCATCGAAACATCTGTTTTATTTTTCTGTTGAAAATATCTTTGGTGGGGGATCTATCTTTGAATTGAAACATATAACTCTCTTCTGATGGGACTAATAAATTCTTTGAACTGCTTAGATTTCATACAAAAACAGTGCTGGAATGCCTACATTAAACTATTGTTGTGGAAGGTGAAAGGGTCAGGGTTTTTTCTGAGTACAGATATACCTTTTATAAAACGAGGCACTGCCGAATGACACCAAGAACAAGTGTATACGGAGAAACGCCGCAAAAAAGGGTGTTACATCTTGTAGCATTCTTTTTACTTTTTATCTAAAAAAGGAGAAATATATATGTTAAAATAACTTTAAATTCCTTTTTTAGTTGGAGGTTGCAATGTCAAATCTTGTTTTAAATACTTTCACTTCCTTTAGTTTTATTTGTTATCCAAAAGATCTGAAAAAGGCTGCTGGCTTAAATGCTGCCAAGTTTCAAATATATATGATCATCCGTATACCTAAGATAACAATAGATTCAAACTCCTTAAAAGTATTTAGAAGTCATATAGAATTAGTTTTGAAATTTAAAACAGATTTTGGTACCTTTAATGAAACGATAAAATGTCAATTTTCTTGTGATCGTGATCATACTATGTTCAATTATGAGATTGATAAATTAGGGAAGACTTTAAAAATCAAAGATGGTACAGATGAAGTTACTTTTAGGGCATTATTTCTACAAGGGAAATTTTCAAAAGCTATTCCCGCTGAAGTGCTTTATATCGGAAGAGCTTATGGGAAAAATGGAAATAGAACAGCGTTTGATAGATTAAAATCACATGAATCTCTTCAAAGAATTCTTGCAGATCATACTTATGAAGAAGTTATTGGGGATATTGCTATAGCTTTATTTGAAATCAATGCAAAGTTGATTGGTGAATTCATAGATATGGCAAATCCTTCGGAAGATAGCTTTAACTTAGAATCTGTACTCTTATTAAAGAATCCGATAGCTATGAATCAAGTGATTAATATTACTGAAGCTGCCTTGATAAATTTTTTTAAACCTAAATATAATAATATATTAAAGAATAACTTTCCAGACAAAACTCACACAAGTTATAATGAATCTTTTAAGTTAAGGTATACATCAGTTACTGTAGAAGTTGATCAGGAGACTTTAAATATTAGACTTTTCACTAAACATAATAAATATAACCCTTACGATTTAATAACGTATGTTCTTACTCCATAAGTTATTCTCTATATTATTTGCACATAAAAAGGATGTTACAGATGTAGCACTCTTTTTTATTTTCCTTGAAAAGAAAAGGCAAATAGAAAGCGAGATTTTGAGGTGAGGGAAGTTTTGAAAAGTATTAATGAATAAGCCTGTAAAGTTCCTTGTGGGGGATGAAAATGAGCCGAATTATGAAAAAATCACTCATTCTATTTATGAAAGAGCAATTAGAGACACATTGTGTATAACCGAATCAATTAGGACGGTTTACTTAATTGTTATGTCTCGAATGAACATTGGTATTTGTTATAATGAATTGAAAGAATATAAAATTATTCATATTATTTTATCTTGTTAGAACGTTTTTGAGGGATCCTAACATGGTTTCCTAACAAAGACTTTATTCACTTTAACCTATGTTGAAGCAAAACAACAAAAAATCTTGAGATTACTAGGGAAGCGCTAGAAAAGGGGATGCAAACACATGTCAATTTACCATAAAGTCATTGGAGAAGGATTTCCGATCGTAATATTGCATGGTTGGACACTTGACCATCAAGTGATGTTCCATGCATTGGAACCGGTATTTGAAAAACAAAGCGGTTGGAAGAGAATATACATAGACTTACCGGGGATGGGACGTTCCGAGGCGCATCCATCTATTCAGAACTCTGATGATATGTTAGAAGCGGTATTGCGTCTTTTGGATGAGCTGATCCCTGATGAACAGTTTATTGTTTGTGGTTATTCGTATGGAGGGTACATAGCTAGAGGTATTGTTCATTCACGCCGGGAAACCGTTCGTGGATTACTGCTTGTGGCCCCAATGACTATACCTGTATTCGATAAAAGAGTCGTGCCAGAGAAGACCGTTCTAAAAAGTGACAGTCACTTAATTTCACAACTGTCTTCAGAAGAGGCGGATGAATTTTGCTCCATGGCCGTTGTGCAAGGAAAGATGGAATGGGAAAGATTCCGCGATGAAATTTACCTTCCTTCTAAACAAACAAATCATGAATTCATCAATAACATTCTTCAAAATGGATATGGCTTTACCTTCGATATTTCTTCTGAATTTCAGTATCCTACGCTCATTATCACAGGACATCAAGACCATGTCGTCGGATATCACGATGCGTGGCGGCTGATCGAAGACTATCCAAGGGCCACTTTTGCAGTGCTTGATATGGCTGGTCATAACCTGCAGATTGAACAACCCGATGTGTTTCATTCATTAGTCCATAACTGGTTAAATAGACTTGAGTCGGTGGTATAACTGTTTATAAATAGGGTTAACTGTTGCGATTTTTGTGATTTCCGCTGAATTAGAGATGTGTACTATTGGAAAACAGATAAGATGCTGTGCAAATTTGAGCAAGTGGGAGTCCTGTAACAGTAATTATGAAGCATGATAGTAAAGAAAAGAAGAATTCATAACTAATGATATTAATTCACTATGTTGAGATCCTAGTAAGTGAATAACCTGTGGAGATTCAAGTTGTCTTGCCTGTATCCATGAAATTAATCTTTATAGACCTTTGGTATTTTTATTTTTTATAGTTTCTAAAAAATCCACTCACCTTTTAAGTAAGTGGACTTTTTTTTGAGAGGGACGAGTTACATAATTAATCATTATCCATAGTTGTGGGTTATTAAATAAGTGAAGACGACTATTAATACATAGGTGCAAACGAGAGTAATAGATATTTGTTTTATAAACTTTAATTTGTTTGCGGGTCTTTTATCTTTATAAGTTCGAAAAAAAGTAACTCCTAAAATAATGAGAACAACTAGGGGAAATGAAAATGTAGTTATATTTTTCCACATAATATCACTCCAATTGTATAGTTAAAATTACTGTGGTGAAAATTTATAAGCTAAAGTCCACCATATTTTCATATTTATTCCTTTTCCGTTATTGTTAGCACTAGCGCGAGAGCCCATTAAATGAAAATAAGCGCTACCTAAACCTGCAGGTAAGGCTGGCCAAAAACCAAACCATGTAAGAAGGAGTGCGCCACCACCAGCAATAGTACCCGCACTACCCAAATCAGCTGCGAATTTATTCGTATCACAGCTATTCAACTTCTGTGTAAAGCCCCACCAATAATCTTTAGATTTAGTTGTTTTTCCTTTACAAGCAAGTGTCTGCATATCAGGTGACACTTGTTCTTTATCCTTTAAACGAATGATACTCAAATCATCTTCAACTTTTAATATACCTGCCTCTATTTCTGAGTTTAGTTGATTTAAAAATGTTATTTGGCCTTCAATCAGAGTTAAGTCAACTCCATCAGAATAAGCTTCTTCTTTGTTAAAGGAAAATTTCCCATTGAATACTTTGATATATTTTTCTAAAGCCATCACATCTTCAGCATCAAAAATTTTATTATTTGAATTGGTATCTACCCTAGTATTAACTTCTTTTTTCTCCTTTGGAGCATAATTATAATTCGTAGCGCTAGCTACCGAATTAGGAGTAATAGAAATTATTAGTGATAAAATAAGGGTGAATAGAATAAACCTTTTCATTTTTATATCTCCTTTGAATTATCATTACTTTCCAATTAAATCATAAATTTGAATATGAGTATTGAGTCATTAGTTCTATATGAGTCCTAGTGAGATTGTAGTTGAATTTATTCTTTGAAGTAAAAATTTTAGAATTCATCTATAAGATGAAATTGCAATAATTTCCGCTTCATGTTACAATAAGAATAATTATTTTTGTTCGGCGTAAAGGATAGCATGAAGAAAGACTTTTCGTCTTGAGGATACTTTGGGCAAGGATAGTATAATACATTGTGTGGTAAACGCACGAGGAGGCAACAAACATGGAACAAGGTACAGTAAAATGGTTTAACGCAGAAAAAGGTTTTGGATTTATCGAACGTGAAGAAGGCGACGATGTATTCGTACATTTCTCAGCTATCCAAGGTGACGGATTCAAATCTTTAGACGAAGGTCAAAAAGTATCATTTGACGTAGAGCAAGGTTCTCGTGGAGCTCAAGCTGCTAACGTTCAAAAAATTGCTTAATCTTCATTCTATCAAAACGGGTTCTCTGTAGAGAGCCTGTTTTTTTGTGCTTTCATTTATTTCTGCAATAAAAAACCCTACTCAACGTACAAGTAGGGAGATGTTACAAGGTAATCGTAAAAAAATTCATGCTTCAAAGGTTTATCAACAGTATAGCATATTGGATTTACAATATGCGGAATTTGCCTAAATAAATTCTTTTTTCTTTACTGGTCGAAGATAGAGGGATTTGTTCGTAGAGAAAATGTATTCAAAAAATGGGGAAGCAGGTAGACAATATTAGCAGAAACTCTTGATTTGTTTTTCAGTGATTCCTTTGATGACTTCTAGCTCACTAAGCAAATAACCATGAGCATCGTCAAGCATTTTCTTTTCGCTTGCATTCAGTTTTTTTTCTTTCTTCATTCGCATGAGATCACGTACCACCTCAGCGCCTTCTAGTATGTGGCCCGTTTTTATTTTGTCTGTGTTGATTTTATATCTCTCTTTCCATGGCAATAACTTATCTGATGTTCCATTTTGGAAAGTGTGTATGATGTTCTTTAAGGCAAGTATATCTGTAACTGGTCTTATTCTTGACCTTGATATCTTCCTTGTAGGAATCATCACTTTCATATGGCTAACGGCCATCTTAATCACATAATACTGTTGTTTTTCATCAGAGAATTCTTTTTCTTCTATGGCTTCAATTATACCTGCTCCGTGCATTGGATAAACAATGTTATCACCAATTTGAAACATATCATCCGCCTCCATATCATGTATCTACTTTAAGGGTACCACACTTAGAGGTAAAATAATCAAATTTTTAATAATAACATGTTTATTTATTTTTTGTCAATAAATTTTGTTCTAAAAAAGAGAGATTTTTTTGGAAATTTCGGATGATTTTTGAGTATATCCTCAAGGATCCTCGCTACAAGAAAAACAGGATATCGACCATTAAAAAAGACCAGCCATTGAGCTGGTCTTTCCAAATAGAATTCGATCATAATGTCGAAATATCAATCACAAACCGATAACGCACATCACTTTTGAGCACACGTTCATATGCTTCATCGACTTGATTTGCGTTGATCACTTCAATTTGTGGTGCGATCTTGTGGGCAGCTGCGAAATCGAGCATTTCTTGTGTTTCTTGGATGCCGCCAACGAGTGAGCCGGCGATGCTGCGACGTCCCGTAATTAATGAAAACACATGGAAGTTGTCTGGCTTTGGTGGTGCACCGACGTTTACTAATGTTCCATCAACACGAAGTAAGGACAAATAGGCATCCACGTTGATATTGGCAGAGACGGTATTGAGAATGAGATCATATTGACCGGCTAGTGTCTTAAACGTATCAGGGTCACTTGTAGCAAAATAGTCTTTTGCACCAAATGACAGCGCCTCTTCTTTTTTATTCATAGAGCGGCTTAATACAGTCACTTCTGCGCCAAGTGCGCGTGCAAATTGAATGGCGACATGACCTAGACCGCCCATTCCGACGATCGCCACTTTTTTGCCAGGTCCAGCCTTCCAGTGTTTTAACGGAGAATACGTTGTGATGCCGGCACAGAGAAGAGGGCTGGCGACATCGAGGGAGAGCTGGTCAGGAATATTGACAACAAATCGTTCTGTCACAACAATTTTCTGACTGTAGCCGCCGTAAGTTGGTTCTCCATCATAATCCAGGTTATTATAAGTTTGAACGACTCCTTTCTTGCAATATTGTTCATCTCCATTTTGGCAATATTCACATGTACCGCAAGAATCGACAAAACAACCGACGCCTACACGATCACCAATGTTGAATTTCGTGACAGCATCCCCAACAGCTGAAACAACTCCAGTAATCTCATGACCCGGAACCATTGGGAAAATACCGCCGCCCCATTCATCAAAGGCACTGTGGATATCTGAATGACAGATCCCGCTAAACTGAATATCAATTAAAATATCATGTGGACGAAGTGCTCTTCGTTCAATGGTTGTCCGTTCAAAGTTTGCTTTTGCATGGGAAACACTTAAAACATTTGATTGGTGCGTCTGACACATTCTGGATCATCCTTTCAAAAGTAAGATTCGGTCCTTCCTCTATACTGTACGTCTTAAAGTGAACTTTAAGTCAACATAGAACTCTGTGATCGCCTCAATTCAGGCTTTAGCATCAACCTTGAATCAAGATTTGAGCCAAAAGTATCTTGTCTTCTCGATAAAAATGGAGATGATGGGAAAAGGGAGATCGTCAAGTAAGAGAAAGAAGAGAAGGGTGAAAACAATGAAAATAGCACAAGCCGCCAAGCAGCTCGATTTATCTACTGCTACGCTCAGGTATTATGAGAATATAGGTTTAATTAGACCGATCAGGCGTGATGAAAATGGTGTTCGTGATTATACAGAAGAAGATATTCAGTGGATAGAATTTATTAAATGTATGAGAAATGCGGGTCTGTCAATTGATGCTCTTAGAGAATATACGGCTTTATTTATCGAGGGAGAGGATCGTACATTGTCCTCAAGGAAGCGTATTTTGGTCAATGAGAGAGAAAGACTTGTAGACAAACAAAAGGAAATCGAAGAAACGATTAAACGGTTAGATTACAAGATTGAAAGTTATGAAGATATTATCCACAGTTATGAACAAAAACTAGTTCATCAATTAAAAACGAACTCTATTTAAATGAAGAAAAACCTGTGACTTGTCACAGGTTTTGTGATGTGGTTATCTTTTTGTGTAACGCACCCAATTGTAATGAGCGTAAAGTGGAGTAACACCGTTGTAGGAGCCGAGCCATTCATCGACACCTGCACCATTCCATAAGTTCATCATAATCTTTCCAGGTGTTTGAGGGATTTGAGTAGTAGCCGTATGTTTTAATTGACCGTCCACATACCATTTAATCGAGTTAGGCTGCCAGTCGAACGCATATGTGTGATAAGAGTTTGCTGCATCAAAACCAAGGTTGACGATTTTTTCATGATTTCCGACACCATTGGTATAATAGTTAAACTGAACCTTTGTCGTATCTTTTCCTAGAAATTCGATGTCAATTTCATCCCAAGGCGTACCATCAGTCGGTCCCGTATAAGTAAAGAACGAAGACACGATCCCAACATTTTTGGCTGGTTTCATGCTGACTTCATAAAGTCCATAGCCATATGTTTGAACGGAGCGGTTTTCTCCACAGTCAAACTTATTATACGAAGGACTAGTGAGCGATAATCGCATTTCCCCTAACGACGTCATGGAGACATTGTTTGCGCGCCACGTACAGTTAAACATATTTCCGTTCGAGTACCCATCGGCTTTTTGCCATAACCCCGTATTATAGTTGTTGAACGGTTCATAAAACGACCCGCCCGTTTGTGCCGAGGCACTTGCAGCAAATGTGGACAAACTTAAGAATAATCCAGTGACAAGCAGCATCAACATTCGTTTTACACGGTAAGACATGTAGGCATTCCCCTCTCTTTTTTGAAAGCGTTTTCTTTTTGATCATACATGATTCTCTCAAAATGGAAAATCGGTCTAAATAATGATAAACAGTGTGTTTTTTTAATAGAATGAAAAGAAAATTGATAGGTAAAAAATAATGATTGACAAAGCGGACAGTTGTCCGTAAGATAATACCGGTACAATTGTCCTAATGAAAATGAAAGAAATTTGATTTACACATAGAGATATATGCAAGGTGGATGAAGGTGAAGCATCATGGAAAAGGATATTGGAAAGGAAATTGAAGAGGTCGCTTTCTCTTTGTTTCAAGAGTTTGGTGTAGAGAATGTCAGTATGCATAAAATCGCAAAAACAGCTGGTGTTGGTCAAGGGACCCTTTACCGCCGCTATGCAAATAAAAGTGATTTGTGTCTCTCTATTCTTGGTGAGAGATTTGAACAGCTGATCCCTGCTTTGCATCTTTACTTAAATAAAATAAGTGATCAGCCGGTTCAAGATCGTTTGCAATATGTTCTCGAGGAGATCCATCTCATCGTTGGTCATCACTTAGACTGGATTCGGATGCTGACGATTTCTGGGAATTTAGAGCAGACAAGTAAGGTGTATGATTCTCATTACAGTCAATCACTCAAACAAATCATTCGTAATTTGCTCGAGGAAGCAAAAGAAAAAGGAGAAGCGAACATACAAGACATTGAGTTGACGACATTATGTATGTCCTCTCCAATGACGCCTGAACTCATGTTTTATATTCATGAATCCGGCTACTCAATCGAAAAAATTGCACAATTCGCTGCAGAAAGACAGGTTTTGTCTGTCTTTTCCTAGACATTGAAGTGGCTCATTTCTGTCCTGCCTAACTACTTATGGTTCATCAAAATTGAAAAAGAAAAGGAGCCAACTTAATATGAACAAACAGCAAACAGCAGCT
Organism: Bacillus sp. G402; assembly: GCF_051172515.1. Classification (NCBI taxonomy): domain Bacteria; kingdom Bacillati; phylum Bacillota; class Bacilli; order Caryophanales; family Bacillaceae; genus Bacillus; species Bacillus sp. G402. The sequence continues at coordinate 31,994 of NZ_JBPIZC010000003.1, read as the reverse complement.
TCCGACATTCGAACGCTGCCCATTATTATTTCATTTATCACAGCTGGATTTATTGGACTGTTCAGTGAAACGGCATTAAACATGGCGCTGAGAAGTTTAACATTAGACTTTGGTATTGAAGCAACGACTGCTCAGTGGCTGACCACCGGCTATTTATTAACACTGGGGATTCTCGTTCCGATTTCTGGCCTCATTCTTCAATGGTTTACAACAAGACAGCTTTTCATCACCTCACTGGTCTTTTCGATCATCGGTACATTTATTGCGGCCGTTGCACCAGTCTTCAGTATTTTAATGGTGGCACGTGTGGTGCAGGCAGTAGGAACAGCCTTGCTCCTTCCATTGATGTTTAATACGATTTTGGTCATCATTCCGCCTCATAAAAGAGGTAGATCAATGGGGATTATCGGTCTTGTCATTATGTTTGCCCCAGCAGTTGGTCCAACGGTCTCTGGTCTTATTCTTAAATCGTTAACATGGCATTGGATTTTTTGGATTTCGCTTCCGTTATTGGTTGCTGCACTCGTATTTGGGTATATTTTTATGCAAAATATTACGGAACCCACAAGACCGAAAATCGACATTTTATCGATTGTGCTATCAACCATCGGTTTCGGTGGAATTGTGTATGGCTTTAGCAGTGCTGGTGAAGGCGGCGGCTGGAGCAGTATGCATGTGATTGTGGCGATTGTTGTAGGTGTCATTGGCATTCTTGTGTTCTCCCTAAGACAGTTAAACATGAAAGAACCGATGTTGAATTTAAGCCCATTTAAATATCCAATGTTTGTGATCGGGTTACTTCTGATCTTAGTGTGTATGATGGTGATGCTGTCTGCTATGATGATTTTGCCATTATATCTGCAAACGTCCTTGGCACTTTCTACATTTACAGCAGGTTTAATGCTATTACCAGGTGGAATTATCAATGGACTGCTATCGCCAATCATGGGTGGGCTTTTTGATAAATTTGGGCCGAAGTGGCTTGTCATCCCAGGCCTTGTCATCGTTGCAGCGACCATGTTTGGCTTCACGAACTTAAGTGTGAATACGTCCATCGGTTATATCGTGACGCTTCATATTACGTTAATGATAGGAATTGCGATGATCATGATGCCTGCCCAAACAAATGGATTGAATCAGCTGCCGCCAGAGCTATATCCGCACGGAACAGCGATTATGAATACATTGCAGCAAGTATCAGGAGCGATTGGGACTGCAGTTGGTATCTCGATCCTTTCATCAGGAGCTCGCAGCTTTATGGAAAATGTGGCTGATCCCGCAAATCCAGTCAATCAGCTGCTCGCCTTTACAAATGGCGTCCAGCATGCCTTTATCTTTGCTGTCATTATGACAGTGATTGGCTTGGTGATTGCTTTCTTTATTAAACGAGTGAAAGTAGAACAACAAGTATCATAATATATGAAAAGCACTGAGGACTTAGCGCCGCAGTGCTTTTTTTATTTACTCATAGGGGTGAATGTTTGTTTCAAAGGAGCTGAAAATGGGGAGATAGATAAAAAGCAACGACTCTCTGACGACATTGAAGGAAAAGGCGAAATTCGTAACGAATGGATAGAGATAAAAGAATAAGATAGGAGCTGAGATCATGAACTTAGACGAACAAATCAAAATGGCTGAGTCATTACGTCAACCAGCTGAAGATTCATTAGCTGGTCAATCAGAACTAAAGCCAGTCCACCCTCCTGAAGTGAACAAAATGGAATATGATATCCCAACAGGTGCTGGTGAAACAAAGGTGTGGGTATTTAAACCTGTGAAAACATTGAAACAACCCCTACCTGTTTTTGTGAATTTGCATGGGGGCGGTTTTATCCTTGGAAGTGCTGAAATGGATAATCATTGGTGTCCGGTCATAGCAGATCGTGCGGAGTGTATCGTTGTCAATGTGGAATATCAGCTGGCACCGGAACACCCTTTTCCGGCCGCTCTTCATGAATGCTACGATGTGATGAAATGGTTATATGAACATCCTGATGAACTACAAATAGACCCAAATCGATTAGCCATTGGTGGACATAGTGCAGGTGGGAATTTGGCAACAGCGGTTTGTTTGCTTGATATCCAAAAAGGGAACAAACTTCCGATTGTCTATCAAGTGCTTGACTATCCGCCGCTTGATTTAGCTACTGATCCAGCACAAAAGCCAGCGTTTGAAGAAGCAATTCCAGTTGAAATGGCGAGACTGTTTAATGCCTTCTACCTGCAAGGTCAAGATCCGCACAATCCGCTCGTTTCTCCGGTCTTTGCAGAGAGAGAAGTGTTAGCACAAATGCCTCCAGCTCTTGTTATCACAGCTGAGAAGGATTCACTAGCTGAAGAAGCTGAGCATTATGCGGACAAGTTAAAAGAAGCAGGGGTAGATGTCACATACAAACAATTTAAAGGAGTCCCTCATGCGTTCACTCATGCCGGAGATTTAAAGATAGCTGAAGAGGCTTGGCATCTGATGAGCGATCAGCTTAAGAAGGCGTTTGAATAAGAAATATTCGGATATCAGTAAAAAGCACAGACTTTTTTTCTGTGCTTTTTTTGTGTTCTTGCTGACGTCTTGAAAAGAAGTGTAGATACAACAATCGCAGCAGTCGATATAATAGTAAGATAGAAGACATCTAAAAAGGAGCTAATAGAATGAAAAAAGAGACACTACAGGCATTTTGTCTTTCTTTACAAGGAGCAACCCACGACTATCAACCTGAGTGGCAGGCAGATCGTTATCATATAGGTGGAAAGATGTTCGCCATGATGGGGGGAGACGTCGATCGCAAGCCAGTTATCACTTTAAAATGTGATCCGCAACGTGCTGAAGAATTAAGAGAAATGCATGAAGGAATTATTCCCGGCTATTACATGAATAAGACGCATTGGAATTCTATTTATCTTGATGCAGATATTCCATCTTCATTTGTCGAAGAGCTAATTGAACATTCCTATCAACTGGTTTTTCACAAATTAACAAAAAAAGCTCAGCAGGCTATCCTCCAACATAATTCAAAAGAAACCGATTAAATGCTGAACGTTCAGTTGTTCATGTCTCTTTGAATCTCTTCAAAATTGACTAGAGTCACATGCTCTCGCTATACTTTAAACAGCTAGAAGATACGAATAGGGGGATATACAATGGGCTATACAGTCATTACAGGGGCAAGTTCAGGTATTGGATATGAAACGGCTTTGGCCTTTGCAGCAAGAGGAAAAAATCTGATCTTAGCTGCACGCCGGCTTGATAAACTCCAAGAACTGAAAGAAAAGATTCTAGAAACATATCCCGATATTCAAGTGAAAGTCCAGTCTGTTGATTTAACAGACAGAGAGCAAGTGTATTCTTTCTATGAGTCATTAGCTGGTGATGAGCTGGATACGTTCATTAATAATGCTGGGTTTGGCCATTTTGGTTCAATAGGAGAGCAGGATGTGAAAAAAATTGGGGACATGCTTCATCTCAATATTGAAGCGTTAACAATTTTATCCACTCTGTTTGTCCGTGATTATGAGCAAAAAGAGGGGACGCAGCTAATCAATATCTCTTCAAGAGCGGGTTATACCGTCGTCGGAAATGCTGTCACTTATTCAGCCACGAAATTTTATGTGAGCGCCTTTACTGAAGGGCTGGCCCTAGAATTGAAAGAAAAAGGAGCCAAATTACAGGCAAAAGTATTAGCGCCTGCTGCGACAGAATCGGAATTTGCAAAGCGTTCATTAGATGTCGATCAATTCGAATATGAAGGCACTATCAAGAAATATCACACATCAAAAGAAATGGCAGCGTGCTTGCTTGAGCTTTACGACAGTTCAAAAACAGTTGGTATCGTTGATGGGAAGACATTTGATTTTGAATTGAAGGACCCCATTTTTTCACACGCTGGCACAAGCATGAAATAAAAAGTTCCAATCACTGAGATAGATTCTCTTAGCGATCAGCAGGATACCGAGCCGAAAGATGTCTTGGATAATGTGGAGCACTGTCAACACATACTAGAATAGATAAAAACACCTATACATTAGGTGTTTTTTTTATACTTCTTTGATGAATGAAAGAATCGCAGGTCCAGTAGATGAGACTGCTGACAATCATGATCGGAAGGGATGTGGAGCTCTCAATTCCATCCATAACAAAAAGCATGACAATCATTGCTATCAGTAAGTAAGCCGCTAAATAAAGAGGATCAAAAGCCTTGGGCTGTAAAGAAAACAACAACTGTAAAGGTACCGCAAAGATGAAATAATAAACAAAAAAGATGGGAGTGTAAAACATCATAAACGCAGGCTCGCCCTGAATCGGTGGATACAAACATACGAACAAGCTGAGTAAAATGGAACTGAAGAATAGTGTGAGTAGGATTTTGTAAAATGGTTGAACGGAACGCACTGTATGTACTCCTTTTTTTTGTAATATTTCCTATATTTTATCATAAATGGGTTGAGAACAATTTCTGAAGTCAATTTAGGTATTATGGTATAAATAAATTTTGATAATAGTGCCCTTTTTCCTTTATTTGGTTCTGTGACTTTCACCTCATGCTGATGAATGAAGGAATGGTATAAAGTAAACCCTATAGACAGATAATTATTCATCACATTTAAGAAAAGAGATGATCTTATGAACGTAACAAAATGGTTTGGTGCTGCCCTTCTTTCTGTTTCACTATTGGTGACCGCAGCTTGTGCGAACGATAGCACTCAAGAGAATAATCAAAGTAATCAAGAAAGCACTACTAGTGAAACAAAAGAAAAAAACACGGCTGTTGAGACAGGGAACAAATCTTTATCCAATATTAAGGTGTTGGCAACAGGCGGAACGATTGCCGGTAGTTCAGATAGTAATACAGATACGACTGGCTATAAATCTGGTGCACTTGGAATCGATAAAGTCATTGCTTCCGTACCACAGCTGAAGGATATTGCAAATGTCACGGGTGAGCAAGTAGCGAACGTCGGCAGTGAAAATGTGGATAACGCTCTTCTTTTAAAATTAGCGAAACGAGTCAATCAGCTTTTAAATGATGATCAAGTGGATGGCATTGTGGTGACACATGGTACAGATACTTTAGAAGAAACGGCCTATTTTTTACATTTGGTTGTAAAAAGTGATAAGCCAGTGGTGGTCGTGGGTTCCATGAGGCCAGCATCTGCCATTAGTGCGGATGGCCCGCTTAACTTGTATCATGCAGTGAAAATTGCTTCGACAAAAGAAGCCAAAGGCAAAGGTGTAATGGTGACATTAAATGACCGAATTGCCTCTGCTCGTTTTATTACGAAGACAAATACCACCACAACCGATTCGTTCAAATCTCTTGAGCAAGGGTACATTGGAGAAGTGGCGGGTGAAGTTGTCTCTTTTTATAACGAACCGACAAGAAAACATACAGCTGACAGTGAATTCGATATTTCAAAGCTAAAAGAGCTGCCGCAAGTGGATATCTTATACGGCTATCAAAATGATCAAAAGTATGTGTATGATGCTGCGGTTAAAGCAGGAGCGAAAGGCATTGTCGTTGCCGCCGCAGGAAATGGAACGATGTCAACAGAAGCGATCAACGGGGCAACAGATGCAGTGAAGAAAGACGTGGTGATCGTGAGGTCAAGCCGTGCAGGAAATGGCATTGTCACACATGAAAAAATGGATGATGAACATCATTTTGTCTCATCGGATTCATTAAATCCACAAAAAGCACGCATTTTACTCATGCTGGCTCTGACGAAAACAAAAGATCCAGATAAAATTCAATCCTATTACGAGCAGTATTAAAAAGAAGAAGACCCGACGAATCATTGGGTCTTTTTTATATGTGTACCTGATGTTCAGCCCGTTTTTTTAAAGAGAGTAAAATGTCTCTCCAAACATCATCTATATCAGTCAGAAAATGTCCTGCTTGCTCGATATAGTGCGTTTTGGCGTTTGGAATGTTGGGAGCAATGCTTTCTATCTCTGCAAAAGGGGCCATCTGATCCTCTTTTCCATGCCAGACATCCACAGGGATTTGTATATCTTTCATATCGAATGCCCATGACCGTGAGAGTAAATCTGGTTCATGAATACATTCATCAACCGATTGACGAGTAGCTTCGTATAAATGCCGCATCATCAGCTCCAGTTGCTCATCGGTTTGAAGAAATTGCCGATCCGAAGGATGTAAATGTTTGTTCCCTTTTTTCGTTAGTTTCTTGAATTTCTCTGGTTTCTTTTCAATGAGTTTTTTCTGAGCGCGATAGCTTGCCTTTAAGAGCCAAGGCATTCTTTTACTGAGGAAAAAGGCAATCTTGTTCTCCTTTAGCATACTTTTAGGCGGTTTACCATCCTGAAATGGGGTGGTACTTGAGACGAGAGCAGCTGAAAGAATGCGGTCTGGCAATTGATAGGCACAACCAGCAGCGAATGCCCCGCCTCCAGAGACACCAATCACTGAAAAATGGGAGATATCAAGATGATCGGCCACTTCCTGTACGTCTTTTGCCCAGTCTAAAATGGTGCGGTCAGGTTGCGGATCAGATAAACCAAAACCAGGTCTGTCTAAAGAAATAAGACGAATGCCAAGCTCTTTTGAGATTGGATCATCATCTAAAAACATCACTCTCGATCCAGGTGTCCCATGAAAAAAGAATACTGGGAATCCTTCAAGATCACCGTATTGAGACAAACCAATATGACGTCCATCTTGCAAATGAATCCTGTCCATTTGATCATCCCTTTCATCGTTTATCTAACTTACATATTCATGCATGAAACGCCGGGTTAAGGCGTTTCTTTCGCAATTTGATAGATTTTTTCGTAAAGCGATAATAATGTTTTTAGATCTTCTTTTGAAAGCTGGGCATAGTATTTTTGAATAAGATGCAGCTGAATTTTTTCAATATCTTTATGATAGTCATGGCCCTTTTGAGCAAAATCAACAATGATTTCTCTACGGTTATGTGGATTAATCTCTCTTTTCACATATCCAAGCTGTTCAAGCTTTGATATGAGCTGGCTAGCGGCACTAGATGAAATGGAGAAATAATCAGCCAGTTCATTGATTGTTCTCGTCTTCGACCGCAGCAATTCAAGGGTCAGTTCTTGTTTGCTTGTTAAATCTGCATACTCATTTTTTAAGAATCGTTGATACTCTTCTACATAGATAGAACCTAGTGCGTTTGAGTACTCAATGATTTTTTTGCTGTAATGAATGATATCCTCATCCAATGACATCACCTCTTTTCTCCTATATTATATGCGATCTTAATATTTAAGTGAAGTTAAATGTTAAGGAAAATTAAATAAAAAGAGAATAGACTTGATGAGAAAATGACCTCTATCTCCACTTTTCATCAACAATGGACAAAGAATACTTCCTGTTTGGTGATGGCATAAATGATCGTTTTGTTTGTTTTCACTTAGATTCACTCCTTTGGAAGTCGGGACTTTTTCATTGAATTATGGGCGATCTCCATTTATAATAAAAAAATAAACCAACTGGTCGGTTTTATTTGTCCGTGTGAAGAAAAGCAAGGTAGAAGGGATTGTTCATAGATGACAAGTGCACAGAGCGGGGCTGGAAAAAGTGAAAAGACGAAGCAGAAAATTGTCACCGCTTCACGTGATTTATTTGCGAAAAAAGGATATTCGGAAACATCAGTGCGAGATATTCTAGAGGCGGCTGAGATTAGTAAAGGCAACCTCTATCATCATTTTAAAGGAAAAGAGTTTTTGTTCCTTCATATTATGGAAGAGGATCATCGATTCATGATGGAGACGTGGCATGAAGAGAAACAAACGCTGCACCGGGCCATTGATAAGCTCGCAGGGTTTGCAGAGCTACTTAGTCAAATGGGGATTAACTATCCTTTAATGAGAGCAAGTGAAGAATTCTGTGCCAGTGCATTTACATCAGATGAAGTCATGGAGCGGCTGAACAAGATTGATGTAGACTTTGATGATGTGATGAGAGACATCCTGCTTGAAGGAAACGAAGATGGCAGCTGGTCGATTCAGCATGTTGAATCAAAAGTGAAAATATTACTTTCTGTATTCTATGGATTAGACGTGTTATATAAAAATGACACGATGCAGCAGAAAAAGGAATTACAAAAAGAGGCGATCTCATTGTTTATTCACGGAATCAACCATCATGAGTAACAAGTGAGTCAGTAAAGGGGAAACAAACATCATGCAAAAACCGATTCGTGAGCAAAAAGCCGTACTTGTTATTTTATTAAGTAATATATTTATTGCGTTTTTAGGTATCGGTCTGATTATACCTGTCATGCCGCTCTTTATGAATGTCATGCATTTAACGGGCAGTACGATGGGATATCTTGTGGCGGCGTTTGCTGTTGCACAGCTTATCGCATCACCTATTGCGGGAAGATGGGTAGACCGATACGGAAGAAAGATCATGATTGTGTCAGGCCTTTTTCTATTTGCGTTATCAGAACTCGTTTTTGGCTTAGGAACACACGTATATGTTCTGTATTTTGCAAGGGTTCTTGGCGGTATTAGTGCAGCATTTATCATGCCGGCTGTCACCGCTTATGTCGCCGATATCACGACTGTTCAAGAAAGATCAAAGGCAATGGGGTATGTATCCGCTGCTATTAGTACCGGATTTATCATCGGCCCGGGAATTGGCGGATTTATTGCAGAATATGGCGTTCGCCTGCCGTTTTTCTTTGCAGCAGGGATTGCATTTATTGCTGTGATTTCGTCTATGTTTATGCTGAAGGAACCATTAACAAAAGAAGAGAGAGAGAAACAAATGGATCAAGTGAAGGAATCGACCTTCTTTAAAGACTTGAAAAAATCGATTCATCCAAGCTATCTCATCGCCTTCATCATTGTCTTTGTGCTGGCGTTTGGACTATCTGCATATGAAACGGTCTTTAGCTTGTTTACAAATCACAAGTTTGGATTTGGTCCGAAGGATATTGCGATTATCATTACCGTCAGTTCAATTGTAGCCGTCATCATCCAAGTCCTCGTGTTTGGTAAAATGGTGAATGCGCTTGGGGAGAAACGAGTTATTCAACTATGCTTGATTGTTGGAGCAGTTCTCGCTTTTGTTTCCACAGTCGTGTCAGGCTTTATGGTTGTGCTGATCGTGACGTGTGTGATTTTCCTTGCGTTCGATTTATTGCGCCCTGCCCTCACGACCTTCTTATCAAAAATCGCTGGCAATCAGCAAGGATTTGTCGCAGGGATGAACTCTACCTACACAAGCCTTGGTACGATTTTTGGCCCGGCACTTGGCGGCATTTTATTCGATCAAAATATTCATTTCCCATTCCTGTTTGCAGGTGTTGTCTTATTTCTTGGATTGGGCTTAACCCTTATTTGGAAGGGGAAGGCGACGGTTGAATCTGATTAGATGAGGGGCTCTAACTAGGGCTCTTTTTTTTGTTCCTTTTGGATAGATGATTGAAAAATAATCACAAGGTCCCTGTTGATAAGGTGTTATACATGTTAATCTAATACATGTTTTACCAAAATGCAGGAGGAGGATGTTCAATGCAAATTAAAGAGATTTTTTATATTCGGTGTATCTCGTGTTTGAGTGTTGTGTTCATTCATGCAATAGCCATTTTATCTAGCCCCCATTCATCATCTATTCTTGTAGCACTACTCATGTTCAGTACCCCGAGTTTTATTTTCATTTCTGAGTTTTTATTGGCTCATGCTTATCCGAATGGTACCCCTAAAGGATTTATGTGGAAGAGGGTGAAAGCCATCTTTTTCCCATTTGCTTTTATTGGGATTGTCGATGGTTTCTTGCATTCGGCATCGTTAAATGGAGGGGCAGTTGACTTTTTTAAAAGAGCTTCAGCAAATGTCTTATTAGGGAATTATATTGGTTATTTTGTTCTGATTATTTTTCAATTTTACTTTTTGCACATGTTTTTCCACAAAATGGCTAAGCGTACCTCAGCCAAATGGGTATTGCCGATCTCCTTTATCATCACAGTTGGTTATTTAAGTGTCATGAACCTCGTCAAAATCCCACAACCTCAATTACCTAATCCAATGTTCGGCTTAGAATGGATTCCATTTCCAGGGTGGTTGTTCTATTTTTGTTTAGCCTATTATTGTGGAGCGAATTATCAGCAGTTTATCACAAGACTTCATCGTTTTAAGTATGCCGTGTATGGACTTGTTTTGATTTCAGCAGCGACCCTTCTAAGTAATTCATATGTAGGTTTTTTCGAGTCTTCTTCTAAGAGACCAGACGTTGTTCTTTATACAGTCAGTATTGTCTTCTTATGTTTTCTCTTGTTTTCTAAAGTGAAAAGCGTTCCACCTTTCGTAGCTGTCATTAGTCAATATTCATTCACCATCTATTTGCTTCACGGGTATTTTCTAGGTATCTCTGTGTTACTATGGGGACAATTAAAAGATTATCCATTCTTTGTAGGGACAATCATCATATCAGCACTTGCAATTGCAGGACCTATCCTATTGTCACGGATAGCAAATCATTATAGATATGGCTATATGTTTGTCGGTAAAATCAACAGAACGAGGCGAAAAACAGTCGCTTCATAAACGTTTTAAAGGGGATCTTAAGAAGATGCCCTTTTTTTGTTGCCTAAAAGTACAATGCTTCTTGCCCGAAAGTACAATTTCAATCGACCATCTCATTGCTTAGAATAAAGAGATCAAGTTCACGAAGTTGAAGAAAAAGGAGTAAGTGAATGGCAAAATTTTTATATCATTTAGGAAAAAGTGCATTTTCTAAGCCGAAACGGATGATTATCGGTTGGTTACTTGTTTTAGTAGCTGTTGTGGCGGCAACAATAGGGACAGGTATTTCATTTAATGGCGATATGTCGATTCCGGGAACAAAGTCAGAAAAGGCAATGGATCTCTTGGAGAAAAAGTTCCCAGCAGGTGATGATGGCGGGACGATTCGTCTGATCTTTAAAGCACCTAAGGGTGAAACATTAGAAACAAAAAAAGTAAGAAACAAATTGAACGAAACGATCAAAGAAGTCAAAAAGGATAAAGCAGTCAAGCAAGTGACGGATTTATATCAGACATTTGCTATTAGTAAGGATAAGAAAATAGGGTATGCGGATATTACATACCGGGTAAAGGCGGATGAGGTAAAAACATCCTCAAAAGAGAAAGTATTAGATAGTATTAAGATTTCAAGAAAAGCTGGCATCCAAACAGAATTAGGCGGCTCCGTCACATTCTCAGAAATTGAGGTAGGCGGGATTTCGGAAGTCATAGGTATTGTCATGGCCTTCTTTATTTTAGCTTTTACCTTCGCTTCACTATTGATTGCAGGACTACCGATCTTGACGGCTGTCATTGGGTTAATAATCGGCGTGATGGTCATATTAATTACCTCAAATTTTGTTGAGATGTCTGCATTTAGTCTTACATTAGCTGTGATGATTGGACTTGCAGTAGGAATTGATTATGCATTATTTATTATTTCTCGTTATCGACAGTTATTAGCAGAGGGTTACGAATTGAAAGAAGCAGCTGCTAGAGCTGTTGCTACAGCAGGCAGCGCTGTATTGTTTGCAGGTGTTACCGTCGTAATTGCACTATGCGGACTTGTTTTAGTCGGTATACCATTTTTAGGCGTTATGGGTCTTGTAGCTGCATTCATGGTACTATCAGTTATGCTTGTGTCTCTCACAATTGTTCCTGCCATACTAGGGATTCTTGGTGATAAAGTCAGCCCTTCAAGAAAGAATAAATGGTTCTCTAAATTACAATCTCAACAAAAAGAAGAAGCCACAGCTTGGGGAAGGTTTATCAAGAAGTATCCAGGTAAGATCATCCTAGGTGTCATTGTATTGACTGGTCTACTCAGTTGGCCAGCACTTCATATGGAGTTGGGTCTTCCTGATAACGGCATGAAGGGGAAGGAAACAACTGAACGTAAGGGCTATGACCTGTTAGCAGAAGGGTTTGGTAAAGGGTTTAATGGGCCACTGGTTGTTATCATTGATGCCTCCCATGCAAATAACGCAATGAAATCTATTGAGAAAACAACAACAGTATTAGAGAAGATGGATGGCATCAAACAAATGGCACCGCCTGTTCCTAATCCATCGGGTAAGTACGCCATGCTGACCATTTTACCGAAAAGTGGTCCAGAAGATAAGGCGACAAAGCAATTAGTCAAAGATATACGAAATGAATCTAGTCAGACTGCTGCAAAGTATGATACGAAATTACTTGTTACTGGGTCTACGGCAGTTAATATAGATATTTCAGATAGACTCAGTGAAGCGTTACCGAAATTTGCAGGAGTCATTATTGGATTTGCTTTGATTTTGATGATTCTTGTGTTTAGATCCTTCCTTGTTCCATTAAAAGCGGTTTTAGGATTCCTTATGACATTGACCGCTACACTAGGTTTTTCTGTCTTTGTTTTACAGGATGGACACCTTGCGCCATTGTTTGGAATACCAGCAAATGGCCCATTGTTAAACTTTATGCCTGTACTAGTAACAGGAATATTATTTGGTCTTGCAATGGATTATGAGGTCTTTTTAGTCAGTCGAATGAGAGAAGATTTCCTTCTATCAGGTGATGCGAAAAAGTCCGTTGTATCAGGTTTGAAGCACAGTGGAAGAGTAGTGACTGCCGCAGGCTTAATCATGATCTTCGTCTTTGCTAGTTTTATCTTTGCAGATGACTTGATTATCAAAACAATGGGGTTAACGTTGGCATTCGGTGTTCTGTTTGATGCATTTGTCATAAGAATGACTTTTATCCCAGCGTGTATGATGCTGATCGGACGAGCTGCTTGGTACTTACCCAAATGGTTTGAAAGCTGGCTTCCACGTATAGACATTGAAGGTGAGTCTATTTCTCAGAAGGATGAGAAAGAAGAGAAGGTGATTTAGTCACTGATAGTCTTACATGGTATGATTGATGATACCGCCATTACCTCGATAAAGGGTGGGCGGTATTTTTTGAATGAATATGAGGCTCGGATGGTGATATTTATGGCGAAACGACGGGTAGACCCTTTTAATGAAATGATCTATTCGCGAATTCCAACCTTATTATGGGTCATTCTTGTTTATATTGCAGCAATGATATTTCAGTTTATAACCACCCCATTAGCACTTTCTGGCCTGTTTTTTTCTGCACTTATTGCCATACATCTGATTCTGCATTGGTGGTCATTTTACTGGTTTCAGCAGAATCCATGGGTATATTTTCTGATTCAAGGAATAGTGATTCTACTTTGTGTTTCAGTCATGCAGGCGGCTTCCCCTGTGATCTTAATTGGTCTGTTACCGGTACTAATAGCGCAAAGTATTGGGGTATATTATCATACATTGAAGGTGATTTTGACAGGTCTTAGTTTTTATGTTCTTTTTTTTCTTGCCCTTATTTTGGTCAATGATACAGATGATTTGACCGTATACATTCCTATTTTGTTTTTGATTCTGATTGTAGTCATCGCATACTCCATTTTATTTTTTAGACAAGTCAAAGCTAGAATTCGTACACAAACATTTTTAAAGGAACTTGAATTGGCACATCAACAAGTGGAAGAGCTGACACTTGCAAATGAGCGTCAAAGAATGGCGAGAGATTTACATGATACCCTTGCACAAGGGCTGGCAGGTATTATTATGCAATTAGAAGCGGTCCATGCCCATTTAGAGAATGAGAATGTTGAGCGTGCTCAAAGCATTATTAAAGGTTCAATGAGCCATGCGCGGACGACGTTAGGTGAGGCGAGATTGGTCATTGACGACCTTCGAACATACAGCCAGGATCAATATGACTTAGCTGATTCTGTGAAAGATGAAGTGAATCGGTTTATGACGGCGACGAATATTCCAGTTCATACAAAAGTGGATGTCTCTTATCAAGTGTCCCCTTTCCTCATCGAACATACTGTATACATTGTCAGTGAATGTTTGACGAATATTGCCAAGCATGCCAAAGCAAGTAAGGTCGAATTGATGATGAAGCAACAAGATGATCACATCTCCTTGCAAATCACAGACAATGGAGTGGGTTTTGATGAGAAAAAACAAGAATCCACTTCCGGGCATTACGGTCTAATTGGTATGTCAGAACGTGCCCGACTGCTTGATGCACAGCTACACTTGAAAAGTGAAAAAAATGAAGGTACACAAGTGACGGTAACCATACCTTTGAAAAAGGAGTAAAAACAATGTCTTATCAAATTGTGATTGTCGATGATCATTTTGTTGTTAGAGAAGGATTAAAATTAATTCTTGAGACAGATCAACGATTTGATGTTGTTGGTGAAGCAGAAGATGGAGCAAAGGGTTTAGATATCTTGAAAGAGAAGACTCCAGACCTTGTACTACTTGACCTCAACATGCCTAACATGAGTGGGCTTGAGATGTTAAAAGAGATGCAGTCTCTTCAATTAAAAGTACCGGTCCTGATTCTCACTACCTATAACGAAGAGAAATTAATGATTGAAGGGCTGCAACTTGGAGCAAAGGGCTATCTTTTAAAGGATGCCAGCAGAGAAAATTTATTTTATACAATTGAAGCAGCTATCAGAGGGGATATTCTTCTTCAAGCAAACGTCGCTGCTAAAGTATTTGAATCAACAGAGCACCAAGTGACTCCGACCCATTTGAAAAAAGAAATAAACATGCTGACTGAAAAAGAGATGCTTGTCTTACAAGCAGTGGCTAGAGGATATCGAAGTAAGGAAATTGCATTTGATATGGGGATTTCCGAGAGAACTGTCAAAGCTCATTTAACAAATATTTATCAAAAGCTGGAGGTCACTTCAAGAGCGGAAGCAATTAAAGTAGCAGTGGAATTAGGGGTGATTCATTTTTAGAGAGAATGAGTTAGTAGCAGAATAATAGAAAAGAGACCTTTCAAATAAGGTCTCTTCAGCGTGTAGACAAACCCTCGCATTCGTTGTCAGTCCTGCGCTTCGGTGCTCACGAATGTCAAATTCGCTCCGCGCCGATGCTCGTCCTTCCTAGACTGCAAAGGTTTTCTATCACGCTGAAAAGAAGACAAAGGGCTAAAATCAAGTTCATTTTAGCCCTTTGTCAACAATCTGAAGAGACCTTTCAAATAAGGTCTCTTTTTTTAAGGCTGCGGCTTCAGGTGATTCAGTGCCTGCGCCAGTTTTTGATTTTGTTGCTTTTTGTAAAACAGAAAGGCGATGATATGGCCTACTAATGTGAGAAAGGCTATACCGATAAAATAAGGCATGATCCATTCGAGCAGTGTAGTCGAATATAAAGCGACGGCTCCTACTTGAAACCCTAAATTGACGACAGTGGAGATGAGAATGTTGATGGGTGCTGGAAAGGTAAAGTAGTTCCATAGTAAAGGATACATGACCCCAAAGACGATGCCTGCCAAAGTACCGATGGCAATGATGTGCCACACGTAATGAAAAGGGACAGAGGATGACCATTGAGTGATGGACAGGATGAGTGTCAGCCATACGATAGAGACAAAAGCTGTTTGCATAAATTGATGTTTTAGTTCCTTGATCATTTGAATCGCTCCTTTATATATTTGGCGTAATGACGACTGACGGTGTAGCTGTTTTTCGAGATGGTTTCGACCTCTAAGCGAGCGTACGTACCAGCGACAAAGCTGTCGACTTGCGCTAAATTGAGAATGACTGCATTGTTGATACGATAGAAATGTTCACGCTCTAACGACTTCAGATCCTTCAGCCGTTTACTGAGAAAATACGTCGTACCTTGAGTCGTGATCACCTTTGACAGATGTCCAAGCGCAGAGATCGCTTCAATTTGTTCTAATGGTAAAAGAGACTGCCGATCATTTTTTGGATCTTTGACCGTTAGAGATGTACTAGTCTCCAGCATTGATGCCATCTTTTGTAAACGTTCTTGATTATGTGGATGGCTGATGACGTCTACTTCCGTCACATCCTTTTCTTGATTCCAGATCAAACGAAATTTCATCCATAAACCTCCTCTCACAATGAGCATAGCAATAGATGAAAGCGAATGCGATGGA
Organism: Bacillus sp. G402; assembly: GCF_051172515.1. Lineage (NCBI taxonomy): Bacteria > Bacillati > Bacillota > Bacilli > Caryophanales > Bacillaceae > Bacillus > Bacillus sp. G402. Next base: position 16,024 of record NZ_JBPIZC010000003.1, on the reverse strand, counting down.
ATGTTGCTTTGATGCAGAAGAATTCTTTTTGTTGCAAAGATTCACTGCGAGTCTACGGCTTTCCTTTATAATGAAAAGATACTCGTTCGTGAATGGAGGAATGATGTTGTATCTTGTAGATCAACAAAGGACAGGAGCGGTAAAAGAGGAAATTCGGCGGATTGATCCTGCCTATCCAGTGTTCGTAGATGCGATACTCGATGGGGTGATACAAGGAGATTTATATGTGGATCACCGAGATCACCCGTGTGTCTATTTTGCAGGGACAACAACCGGCATTTATTATGTCGCAGGCAAGACAGAAGCAGCACTCTCATTATGTTCAACGTTCATTGTGGATGTTTATAAAAAGCAGAAAAGAGAGAACAGACGGTTCACTTTGTTTTCAGCAAATCCTGCATCAGATGAGATGATGAAAAAATGCTTCGGTTCAAAACTGAATGAAATGCAAAGACATGCGTATTCTTATGATTTGACCTCTCCTGATCTGATTGTGCCTGATCAAGACGAAATGATTAAACGCACGAATGAACAAGTCATTGCCGCAAGCAAAGTATTCCCATCCAGCTATTATGAAGCATATTGGGGAGGAGTAGATCACTTTTTATCTAATGGCGTCGGAGTTGCCATCTTAAACGGTGAAGACGTGGTCAGTGAATGTATCTCTATTTTTTCAAGTGAAAAACGTGTGGAGATCGATATTTGGACAGATGAAGCCTGCCGTGGAAAAGGGTTGGCTTTGTTAGCAGCTCAGCAAATGATCAGCATCTGTGTTGAAAAAGGGAAGACACCGCATTGGGATTGCGATGTCCCTCATGCAACCTCGGCCAAATTGGCAGAGAAGCTAGGTTTTCAGTGGACAAAGACGTATCGCTTATTTTATGCCTCACGCTGAAAAGGTTTTGAGATACCAAGCATCCATGGCAGAATGCTCTGAGCCTTCAATCGGTGCAGGAAGAAGAGAAAAGTCATACCGTTGATAAAGGCCAGTAGCAGCTGTTAATTCACTGCGGGTTTCTAAATAACAAGCATCGTAGTATGTAGCAGCATATTGGAGGGCCGTATCCATCAGTTTCTTGCCCGCACCTTTGCCTTGTGCTTTTGGGCTTAAATAAAGCTTTTGCAGCTCACAAATGCCATCTGTGAAAGGGGCAATGCCAACGCCACCAACAATTTCACCATGTTCTTCGGCAATCCAATAGGCTGCATGAGTCAATGATTGATAGTATTCGAAAAGCTGATCAAGGTGTGGGTCTGTGTAGGCTGTACCTTCAATCGCAAGATTCGCTGATTCTAATGACTGGCGGATAATGGCCGCGATAAAAGGATTGTCCTGCTTTTGAATCGGTCTAATATTCATTGTAAAAACCTCCGTTGTCATAGGATAAAAAAGAAAAGGAGTGGATGCGATATGTTCTGGCTACAAACCGCTATTTTTACTGTCATTGTGCTCTGTCTCTCGTGGTGGGCAGGAAAAAGACGTAGGCATCGCCATGCCAGGCTGATTGTCCCGATATGTATCACTATGTTTGGATTGCTCTTATTGATCGGCAGTTTCTTCATTGGCAGATGGGAAGGGATGGCGCTCAGCATATCAAGCGTCTCTATCGTTCTCTCTTCTATCATTTGTTTGATCATCGTTACAGGGCTTCATTTGTTAAAAAAGATGACCCTTCGTAGGCTGGGACATCTTTATGATTTGATTCTATCGTATTCCTCACGAAGGATGCCCATCATGATGACATCCGAATAAGCACCCTTGAAATAGAGCGCTTGACGTCTTTTTCCTTCATATTGAAATCCGGCTTTCTCATAGCTACGAAAGGCTCGTGGGTTATGGGAAAAAACTTCAAGCTCAAGCCGATTGAGTTCTAACGTCTCAAAGGCAAATGTTTGAACCATCCGAACAGCCTCAGTGCCATACCCTTTGTGAAAATGCTCTGGACCATGTAGCGCAATGCGGAAACTTGCCGTATGGTTTATCGGATCAATATCCACAATCGCCGCATCCCCGATCATTTCTTTCGTGTCTAGCAGACAAATAGCAAAGTCTCGTCTACTGTCATCCTGCAGAAAACGGGTATAGGCTGAACGAATTTCTTCTAGTGTGAACGTTTTGCGTGTGCCAGTCATATAAAGTGTTTCTGCATGCTGGCATCCTCTATGAATACCAGGATAATCTTTTTCTTCAATCGGTCTCAAGAATAATCGAGTCATGATGGATCAGCCTCCTCTATATATCGGGAGATTTCAATTAAGTTCATATCAGGATCACGGATATAAATGGATTCAATCGGACCTAATGCACCAGAACGTCTGACCGGACCTTCTTCAATTGGAACAACCTGCTTTCGAAGATGAAGCAATAAACTGTCTATATCTAAATCGGTGATAAAACACAAGTCAGCAGATCCAGGCTGGGGATGAGCAGCTTTTGGTTCAAATTCATGACCCGCTTCATGAAGGTTGATCTTTTGTAAGCCAAAACGAAGGGCTTTACGGCCTTCTCCAAAAGTTTCTTCCTTCATTCCTAATACGTTTGTATAAAAGCGAATGGTTTCCTCCATATGTTGTACAGTCAACACGATATGATCAAGTCGTCGTATCATCAGTCTCTCCTCCAAGTATGATCATTGTTTGAACTGCTTCTATTATATCATCCCTTGAAGAAGATACCTTATTTGATCACGGTTTTATAACTCCAGCTTTCTAGGGACATGTTTTCTCCGTGCAGTACTCTCTCATCAAACTCCGTCCACCCATTTTTTCGATAGAAATGACGATTGGCCTCGTTGTGTGTAATCAGTGTGAACAGTCCGCCGCCTTGCCGGGCGATAAAGGGGAAAAGACATTGCTTTAGCATACGGCTTCCAAGTTTTTTTCCTTGTTGGTCTTTTGCAACGACAAGAGCTTCTAAATACCAGTAAGGTTTCTTTAAGGAAGAACACGCTTTTTTTGCCTCCTTTAACATACGGAACACATGCTGAATCGCCGATATGCCACCAGTAAAGAGTAGCTTTAACCCACCAGATAACACATAATCCATGAGTCCTGGTTCAGGAAGACGGGGATGTTTTAACAGGGCGGCAGACACAATTTTCTCGTTCTCAACCCCGACCAAACAGATTTGATGCTGAAAATATACCTTTGTATTGATCAAATGCAACTGACGGGCGAAAGCAGAACGCTTGGTCACCTTTTCGCATAATAAATCAAAAAATGAATAGTTCTGAAATGAATCATCTAACAACGCTGCCACTTGAGGCAGTTCATCCTCTCTAGCAAGTCTGAATTGAAACATATGATGGTCCTCCTTTTTTGAACAGATATAGATTATTGAACATGTGTCCATTATAATAAGAGGAAAATAAACCGAACATCGGCAATGAATGATCTATTGTTCATAAATAGACAGGTATAGCCAGATTGTTCAAAAATGGAGGGTGTTTGATGAAGGACAGACGAACAATCAAAACCAAAAAGGCGATACGGGAAAGCTTTCTTGAGCTTTTAAAGGAAAAAGATGTTCAGCAAATTACAGTATCAGAGCTATCTAGAAGAGCGGATTTAGGTAGAGGGACCTTTTATTTGCACTACCAAGATGTATTTGATTTGCATGAACAGCTTGAGAAGGAACTATTTCATCAGCTTGGCGGACTGTACGATGAATCGTTTCCAAGCCAGGACCCGCTTGATATGCTGTCCTTTTTAAACAAAACAACTGAGTATTTAAAAGAAAAACAATTCATGATGACGTTATTTGTCAAACCGAATAGCCCAACGACGAATCAATTTAAAGCGTTTTTTAAAGAAAAAATCATGAAAGAGTGGCAACTTGATCAGCGTCAGATTACGGAACGTGAACAGATTGAGGCTTCATTTGTTGTGTCTGGTGTTGTTGGTGTACTGGAGGAATGGATTCATGAAGGGATGACAGTCGAAGCAGGGCAGCTTGCACACGTCTTGTACAAGCTTCTTATGAAGGTAGAACAGGAATCGTAGAAACGAATGGATCATATATCATTTTTCTATTCTTTCTGTTAAAATGGGAATATACGTTCTTATTTCAGGCGGGGAGTGGTGAGATTGAAAAGGAAATTACTATTTTATGGGGCAATGAGCATTGATGGATATTTAGCAAGGGATGATCACCGTTTAGATTGGCTCATAGGAACAGAGGGCGAAGAGGATACGAGATATGAGGAATTTTATGCTTCAGTCGATACGCTGATCATGGGACGGAACACATACGAACAGGTTCTAAAGCTCTCACCTGATGGGTTTCCTTATGAAGACAAGACATGTTATATCGTTTCTCGCACTTTACAAGACAGTCATACAGGAACCCGTATCATTCGTGAAGATGTTCTCTCATTTATCCACAACTTAAAAAATGAAAAAGGGCAGCATATCTGGATAGTAGGAGGCGGGGAACTGCTTCAAGCATTATTAAAAGAAAAATTAGTCGATGAGCTGTATCTCCAAATCGCACCTGTCATGATTGGAAAAGGAATCCCTCTTTTTCCTCCAACTGAACAGGAATCTAGATTTTCATTACAACAAGTGAATCAATACAAACAAATTGCTGAAATGCATTTTGTGTTAAAAGAAGACCACTAAACCAAAGGGGTCTTTTTTTAATCAAACAAACACGTTGACAAGAAAATATCCTAGTGTTAGGATAAATTTATCCTAGTTTTAGGATTTATTGAAAAAGGAGTAGTTGCCATGGTGCAGCAAGATCAGGAATTAGACTTAAGGCTTTTCCGAGTGTGGATGAAAGCCTACCATGCCCTTTTTGCAAATATCCAAAAAGACATTGAACGTTATGATATCGGATTTGAAAACTTTCAAATTCTTGAATTACTGTATAGTAAGGGACCACATCCCGTTCAAAAAATTAGTGAGATTTTATCCATTCCAAGTGGGAGCATCACCTATGTGGTCAACAAATTAGAAAAACAAGAATTAGTCAAAAGACAATGTGCACCTTCTGATAAACGTGTATTCCATGTATTACTGACAGATAAAGGGAAGCAGTTATTTGACGATATTTTTCCAAAACACACAGATGTCATATCACAAAATCTGTCCTTTATCGAAACGGAGGAAAAAGAGCAGCTCATTGAATGGTTGAAAAAAATCGGTTTAGGTGCAAAACAACTTCACGAAAAGGGGAAACAAGATGACACACAGCTTTGATACATTGGTACGTGAAAGACGATCAGCATCAAATTTTTTGCCAAATATCTCGATTTCGAGAGAAGAGCTTAATAGTATCTTTGAAGAAGTGAAGCTGGCACCTTCAGCCTTTAATTTACAGCATACGCAATATGTCGTCGTCCAATCAGAAGCGCTTAAAGAGCAAGTAAGAGATGCTGCATTTGGACAATATAAGGTGCATTCCGCTTCAGCAGCGATCATTGTACTCGGCGATCCGAAAGCTTATGAGCAAGCAGGAAACATTTATGAAGGCCTAAAAATGCTCGGCATCTTAAATGCGCAACAATATGAGGAAATGGTCAGAGAGACGATGAGTTTTTATGTGCAGAGAGGATCAGACTTTCAGAAAGAAGAGGCGATTCGCAATGCTTCATTATCTGCCATGCTATTTATGCTTGCCGCCAAAAACAAGGGATGGGATACTTGTCCGATGATTGGCTTTGACCCCGAAGCAATGAAAAAGGTGTTAAATATCGAATCAGATTTGGTTCCTGTATTAATGATCACGCTCGGAAAAGAAAAAGTAGAAAGCAGACAAGCGAGAGGCTACCGCAAGCCGGTCTCTGAATTTGTGACATATTTATAAGATAGGGGGTTCCATTCATGGAACTAGGAATTAGTACATTTGTAGAAACAACACCTGATTTTCAAACAGGAAAAACAGTCAGCCACGCACAGCGCATTCGTGAAGTAGTAGAAGAAATTATTTTAGCAGATCAAGTGGGTCTGGACGTTTTTGGTGTAGGAGAGCATCATCGTGAAGATTTTGCCGCATCAAATCCAGCAGTCGTATTAGCAGCTGCGGCAACGCAAACAAAGAATATTCGTCTGACAAGTGCCGTAACTGTTCTTTCATCGGCAGATCCTGTTCGTGTGTTTCAAGATTTTGCGACATTAGATGGCCTTTCTAACGGGCGTGCAGAGATCATGGCTGGCCGTGGATCATTTATTGAATCGTTCCCGCTTTTTGGCTATGACTTAGATGATTATGAAGAATTATTTGAAGAAAAACTAGATTTATTGTTGAAATTACAGCAGTCAGAGCGTGTGACATGGAGCGGTAAGCACCGTCCTTCCATTCAGGATGTCGGCGTATACCCAAGACCTGTTCAAGATCCGCTTCCCATCTGGATTGGCAGTGGAGGAAACAGAGAATCTGTCGTACGTGCTGGATTATTAGGATTACCACTTGTCCTTGCCATTATTGGCGGCAGCCCTAGACAGTTCGCACCGCTCGTGCAGCTCTACAAGCAAGCTGCGATTCACGCTGGGCATGATCCAGAGAAATTAACGGTGGCATCCCATTCACATGGATTTGTTGCGGAGGAAACAGAATTGGCAGCAGATCAATTCTTCCCTTCTACACAGCATGTCATGAATACATTAGCAAGAGAACGAGGCTGGGGACCTTATACCCGTTCTACATTCGATGCAGCAAGAACATTAGAAGGTGCATTGTATGTAGGAGATCCAGATGCCGTAGCAGAGAAAGTGATTCATCTGCGAAAAAATGTAGGCATTACGCGCTTCATGCTGCACGTACCGGTCGGTTCGATGCCGCATGATCAAGTGCTGAAAGCTATTGAGTTATTTGGAAAAGAAGTGGCTCCTAAAGTAAGAGAAGAGGTTGCCCGCTGGGAAGCCGAACAAGCATAACAAAAAAGTCGATCAAGTGAATAGGCTTGATCGACTTTTTCTTATGCTTAAGGATCAATAACACATGGTTTCACTGTAGGGCATGAAGCAGCAGAAGCAAATGGTGTGGCCGTCAAGGTGAAGAGGAAAACAAGTTGAAAACAGATAAGCCATTTTTTCATGAAATCACCTCCGTTATCAATTGTTTCACTAGAAACGAGATGAGGACAAAAGCATAGAAGTATGTAACACCCTCTATCCAGCATAAGACAATCATATCATAATTTTCAAAAAAATGAAAAAATAACTTACGAAAGTTCTAAATTATGGTATGGTTAATATGTTCAACAAAAAAAGGGAGGGATTTTTGTATGAAAAAGGTCATAACTTCTGTTTTGGTTGGAGCAATTGTTTTAACGGGTGCGGGTGTCACCGCTGTCCCGGTAGAAGCGAAGGGGAAAGTAAACAGTGAAGTAACGGTACAAGCAAGTCGAACCGTCTCGGAAACGAGAACATATACGACGTCAAACATCCCATCAAGTATTACATATGCAAAGGATGGGTGGGTCGGTATTCTCTATCAATCGTCAATTGAAGAGTTAGGTTTAGGAAAATATAGAGTTACCTTTACTGGAACGGTTGTACGTGATCCAGGATTTAATTAAATAAAATGTAAAGCTGACAGGTGGACAAGCCTGTCAGCTTTTTTTAATGGGGATAATAAAGAATCATTTGCATCCGTACCATCTGTTCTCCTGATTGTTTATACTCATGGGCACGGTCAGCTTTAAACCGAATCGAGTCGCCAGCTTGTAATGTGTATTGCTCATCACCGATCGATAAATCAAGTGCTCCCTCAAATACGGTAATCAATTCCTCTGTACCGCCGATATGTTCTTCCGCGCTTAACGACCCATGAGGATCAATTTCTACCTGATAGACTTCAAATTTTCTCAGGTCATCAAATGGGAACGTCGTATATACCCGATACCTTCCCTCGTCCTCTGTTAAAACTTGTCCTTCTTCTTTTCGCACAAACTTAATCTCAGGCTGCGGTGCGTATATGAGTTCACTAAAAGACACCTTCAACCCATTGGCAATTTTCCACAGAGTGGTGATGGTCGGTGTGGATTCTCCTCTTTCGATTTGCCCAATCATCGTTTTACTCACACTTGTTACCTCAGCCATCTTTTCTAGGCTTAATTTCTTTTGCTCTCTTAGCAGTTTGACATTTCTAGCAATAATTGATTGTACATCCTCCATCAAAAAAACTCCTTTCTTTTATTTACTTTATAACGACCGAATAGTACAATGAAACGTAATATACGCAATAAAGACTTTTGGGTCTAAATAACGTATGAAAAGGAGGGAACGATTTGATTGTTTCCATGTTGATTTATGCTTTTGTTACCAGCTTCACCCCTGGGCCGAATAATATCATGGCGATGGTCTTTACGAATAAATATGGGGTCAAGCAAACATTTCGATTTTGTTTAGGGGTTGGGATCGGATTTTTGGTCATTTTATGTTTGAGCGGTTTCTTCAATATGATTCTTTATCAAGTCATGCCGAAAATCGGTTGGGTCATGGCCTTCATCGGAGCCGGTTACATGATCTATTTGGCTGTCAAAATCATGAGAAGTAAAGGCGGAGATGACGAAACACTAGACCGCTATAATCATTTTATTCCGGGGATGCTGCTGCAATTTATTAATCCGAAAGCCATCTTGTATGGGTTAACCGTCATTTCCACTTTTGTTCTGCCGTATGGACAGTCCAATATGCAATACATGTTGTTGACGTTGATTCTCGCCATCATTGGTTTTTTAGGCACATTTAGCTGGAGTTTATTTGGCTCTGTATTCAAGCGTTTTTTGACTCTTTATCAGCGGCCGTTCCAGTTCGTCATGGGGCTGCTGCTTATGTATAGTGCGATTTCGATGATCTGGAGTTATGTCATGTAAGCGGTCAGGAGACTGGCCGCTGCCTGCCCATCACAACCGTATCATAATACATGCCGTCCGCCAGCCGTTTATCTTTTTTTAACAAACCTTCAATCTCGAAGCCATAGTGTTCATATAAACGAATGGCTTTTTGATTGGTTTCCATTACTTGAAGTGACATCTTTTGAATGCCTTGCTGATCTGCCCAGTCGATCGATGCAGCTAAAAGTTCTTTCCCGATGTGATAGCCCCAAGCGGCCTTCTGTACGGCGACGCCAAACATTACTTTGTGAGCAGAGCGCTTAAGAGAATGCCCTTCGCATCTTGAAAAACCGACAATGTCTCCTTCAATATCTGCAACTAAAAAGAGATGACGGCATTCCTTGGAATCCTCTTGAATCAACGCCTCGAACCCTTTCTCATCAATAAAAGCTTCACCCGGTTCACGATCTAAATATTCGGTTTCGCCATCGATTTTCAGTCTGAGAGCTGATAACTGTTTGGCATCTGCTAATGCAGCAGAGCGAATACGATAGGTCACACCACGTACAGTGAACATACTTTCAGAAATGATCATTGAACAGACCACCAACCTTTCATTCCATTATGTCTATCATACCTGAAACGCGCACACAGCACACTCAGATGTTTTGTCATGTGCAAAAAGGCTAAATAAACAGTATCAAACGTGGAGGTGGAACAAAATGAGTGAACAAAATGGACATATGGATAAAGCGAAAGGAAAAACAAATCAAGTCAAAGGTCAAGTGAAAGAAAAACTTGGCGAAGCGACAGATCATGAAAACCTGAAAGCAGAAGGAAAGAAAGATCAAGTAAAAGGAAAGCTTCAAGATAAAAAAGGTGAGGTGAAAAATAAGCTGAATCAGTAGTTTGCGTATACTTACACTCGCCCCATGTATCCATCATCACATTCCTTTCATCAATAAAATCAATAGGTGTGTGAAAAGAATTGATTATAAATTCTCGCTTCCGTCATGTAGACTTTAAATAGAAGACATGAACAAGGGAGATGGATGACTTGGAGCAAGTATGGGGGAAAGTTGACGAGTATATCAAAGACAAATTGATGGCTAAAGATGACGTATTGGAGCAAACTCTTATCAAGAATAAGCAAGCCGGGTTACCAGAAATAGATGTGTCGCCGGCCCAAGGAAAACTGCTTTATTTGTTAGCAAAAACCAAGGGTGCAAAGCGCATTTTAGAAATCGGTACACTTGGCGGTTATAGTACCATTTGGCTTGCCCGTGCACTTGAATCGGGTGGAGAACTCATGACATTAGAGGCTGTCAGTCATCATGCAGAAACAGCACAGCAAAACATAGACAGAGCAGGCCTAGCAGAACGTGTCACCATTTTACAAGGAAAAGCGTTAGATACTTTATCTCAGTTAAAAGAGCAGGATACGCTCCCGTTCGATTTGATTTTCATTGATGCAGACAAACCAAACAACCCGCAATATCTGAAGTGGGCGTTACACTTCTCAAAAAAGGGAACAGTCATTATTGCAGACAATGTAGTCAGAAATGGAGCAGTTCTTCATGCCTCTGATCAAGATGAGCGAGTGAAGGGAACGCGTGAATTTTTCGATTTACTCAAACAAGAGTCGAGAATTGAGGCAACCGCTATTCAAACTGTTGGCGAAAAAGGCTATGACGGCTTTGTATACGGTATCGTAAAATGAAAAAAGCTTAACCGCATCCGGTTAAGCTTTTTCTATTAGAAAAACCATCTAGCTGTGCCCATCAGCATGACGCCTACTAGAACGGTGAGGGACAAGCTTTTTGTCCAAACAGCGATTAACACAGTTGGAACCAAGACAGCAAGGTACATCCAGTGAATGGTGACGCCTGCTGTAGTATGTATGAATAGATGCTCTGCAATCAAAGCGGTAAATATACAAATGGGGATAAATGATAACCATTTGAGCACCACTTCTGGCATCTGTATACTCCTTACAAATAAAAATGGAACGACTCTTGGGATGATGGTCACAATCATACAGCCAAGAATGAGCCATAACATAAAACTGCTAATCATTTATCTGTCACCACCCCAATAGTGGCAACAAGCACAGTTGCCAACAAAACAGCCACGTGTGAAGGAACAAAATGAAGCAGCACAAACATCGCAACAAACATATATAAAACAAGTGATAAGCGATGGGTGAGCTTATTTTTTGGCACCGTCTGTAAAGAAAGAATGAGCAGCGCAGCAAACATCGCGGATAGGGCAAAATCAAGACCAAGCGCCTCTGGATTTGAAATCCAGTGTCCGAATATTCCGCCAAGTGTACACGCAGCAATCCAGCATAAATAAGCTGTAATGTTCAGTCCATGCATCCATCTGTTATTCAATTTTCCTTGCTGTGCTAATTTATTCATCGCTACGCCAAAGGATTCATCAGTAAGCAGAAGACCAAATCCGATGTTCTGCTTTACAGAGTAGCGTGTAAAATGAGGGGCAAGCGTAAGACTGAGTAACAAATGCCGTAAATTGACAATGAACGTGGTGAAAATAATAGCGGAAAGGGGGCTTCCTGTCACAAGTAATGCACAGATGATAAACTGTGAAGCGCCAGCATATATAAAGATAGATAACAGCGCGATTTCCCATATACTTAACTGCGAACTAATGCCAACAATTCCAAAGGCAAACCCAATGCTCATATAACCAAGCAAGGTTGGCACACAATCTTTTATTCCCTCAAGAAACGGTTCGTTTCCAGCAGTGGGAATGTGTTTCCTAGCTTCAACATCCAAATACCTCTACTCCTTTTCTGTGTAAACATCAATTGTTTTACTTACTATAAGAAAACGAATACATCATGTCAATCCTATTGAACTTCTATTATATGAAGAAACGTGGCGATAAAAAAGGATTGAAGTGAACCAGATTTTGTTATAAAGTAATCAGAAAATAAACACAATTGGGGTGACTGATATGCAATGGAAGCCTTTATTTGAACATGATGTACCAAATCACCTCCGTCCATAACGGAGAGTGATCTCCGTTTGTGGATATCGCAGTGAATATATCCAGTAACGGAGGGGAAAAAATGAATGAAAAATATATAGGAGCCCTTTACTTAACGTTAGCTGCTAGTATTTGGGGCGGTATGTATGTAGTGGTCAAAGTAACAGTTGCGGTGGTCCCGCCACTTGAGCTCGTCTGGATGAGATATGCAATAGCTGGAGTCGTTCTTGTGTTCACGATTTGGCGTTTGGGCTACTCTTTTCGGTTAGACAAAAAGGATATCCCGCTGATTGTGGCGATTGGATTGATTGGCAACTTTCTTTCGATCGTGACCCAAGAAATTGGCACAATGTATACGTCTGCACAAATGGGTGCCGTCATCACATCGGCCACACCTGCTTTTATGGTGCTTTTCGCTTTCTTTCTATTAAAAGAATCTTTCACAATGAGAAAGTGTGTCTCCATTCTGCTTGCTACAGTAGGTGTGCTGACGATGATTGGGCCTGTCGCTGTTCAAACGGATGAGTTTGTTGGTGGTCTTTCACTGGTTATTGCTGCATTAACATGGGCACTCATGTCTGTTCTTTTGAAACGAGTTCCAGGAAAGTATCCTCAAGTAGTGACGACAACATATGCGATCATTGTGGCCTTTATCGTATTAACACCACCTGTCTTGTTTCGTTTGCCTCATCTGGATGTGCATCAAATGGCAAGACCGGAAATATGGGGCGGCATTCTGTATCTAGGTATCATCTCAACGGCCCTTGCTTTCTTTTTGTGGAATAGAGGGCTTCAACTGATGGACGCTTCAAGCGGTGGTCTGTTTTTCTTCTTTCAACCAATCGTTGGTACGGTCCTTGGATGGCTGCTTCTAGGTGAAGAGATGGGCTTACGTTCGTTTGTTGGGATTTTGTGTATTTTCGCAGGTGTATATACTGTCCTGCGTCAGAGAGAGTAAGACGAGATTCCCCTTGAAGAAGGGGAATTTTCTTTACAATGAATCGATGAGAGATTCATAGAAGGTGGAGGTGAGCAGGATGATCCAGTATCCATTTTTGCAAAAAGGACAAACGATTGGGGTGACAGCACCGTCCTCAGGTGTACAACCCTCTTTGCATGAGATGTTTCAACTGTCTTGCGATCGGATGAAAAAAAGAGGCTATGAAGTCATATGTGGAGAGACAGTATGGCAGCAGGAAAAAGCGAAATCAGCCCCTGCAATCAAGCGAGCAAATGAGTTACAGTGGATGATGACTTGTCATGAGATTGACCACATCATCCCGCCATGGGGCGGACAGCTGCTTATTGAAGTGTTAGAGCATCTTGATTTCTCAGTGATGCAAAAAAAGTGGATTCTTGGTTACTCAGATACAAGTCTCCTTCTATTAGCTTTGACATTAAACACAGGCATTGCGACAGCGCATGGACCGAACCTTGTGGATCTTCAGGGGGAAGAGCTTGATCAGGTGACTTCTATGTGGGAACAAATACTTTCCACTCCAGAGAAAAAGGACGTTACTCAATTTTCTTCTGATATGTATCAAAAGGAATGGCAGTATGACCATCCAAGCATTCATGTCTTTCATTTAACCGAACCAACCGCATGGCGTACTGTTGATCACTTAGAGACGACGATGAAGGGAAGACTGATGGGTGGCTGTATTGATGTGATTCGGCACTTAGCTGGCACGCCTTTTGGAGATGTCAAAGCTTTTCAAGAAACATACCTGAAAGGTGAACCCATTCTATGGTATTTTGAAAACTGTGAATTAAATGCTGCGAGTATGAAGAGGTCTCTTGTCCAATTAAAACTAGCAGGCTGGTTTGATCATTGCTCTGGCATCATGTTTGGCAGGAGTGCAGTGGACACTCCTGTGGAAGGATATGAATATACGGATCTATATGAAGAATTGCATAAGGAATTACAAATACCAATTGTTTACGATATTGATTGTGGACACGTACCGCCTCAAATGACCCTCATTAACGGAGCATATGCGGAGGTGCAGTTGCAGCAAGAAGGTAAAGCCGTGCTGAAGCAGACATTTTTGCCATAAAAAAAGGAAAGGGCGACCCCTTTCCTTCATAAAAAACATTACATTCCTTTTGTTTCTTCACCTGCTTTTGGAACTTCCCATGCAGACTCTCGGAATACTTTTTCCCATTTAGAAACAACAATACAGGCAACCGCATGTCCAGGAACATTCACGCCTGTTCGAGCCATATCCATAATCCGGTCAACCCCGGCGATAATAGCGACACCTTCTGCTGGCAGACCTACTGCATGAGCTGTTGCCAAAAGAACGACAAGTGAGCCAGACGGGACAGCTGCAATGCCTTTACTTGTTAAAACAAGGACAAGCATCATGAGGAGCTGCTGTGATAAACTCATATCGACGCCAAACGCTTGTGCAAGAAACACACAGGAAACCGATAAATATAAACTTGAACCATCACAATTAAGAGAAAGACCTGACGGGATGACGAAGGAAACAATTCTTTTCGGACAGCCGTATTTCTCCATCCGTGACATGAGCTGTGGAAGAACAGTTTCTGTACTTGTAGTAGAAAAGGCCACTAAAAACAAATCCCAAATCATTTTCAACACTTCGAAGTAGTTAAAACGGAAGATCAGTGCGACAAGAGGGAACAAAACAAATAGAATAATAAACAATCCTAAGAAGACAGTGCCAACAAGTTTCATCATAGGAATGAGTAAAACAATGCCGTATTGTCCGACAGAAGCTGCCATTAATGCTAAAACTCCAATAGGAGCTGTCACCATGACCATTTGTGTGAGCTTAAACATAATTTGTGCTACTGATTCAAAGAAGGTAAGGACAGGAGCGGAAGCTTTCCCAATGCCGCTTGCGGCTACACCGAATAAAATAGCGAAGAAAATCACTGCTAGTAAATCATTCTGAGCCATGACATCGATGATATTGGTTGGAATGATGTCTAAAACCATCTGTTTAAAATCGACGACCTTTTGAGTATAACCATCAAGTTCCCCAATATCTTTCTTAGCTAATTGAGAGAAATCGAGTCCAACGCCTGGCTTTAACACGTTGGCCAATAAAAGCCCGATTCCAAGAACGATGGTCGTAATGACTTCAAACCAAATGATTGTCTTTAATCCGAGACTGCCCATTTTCTTCATTCCACCGCTGCCAGCTGCGCCGATGACAATCGTAGAGAAAACAATAGGGACTACAATCATTTTAATCAATCGGATAAAGCCATCCCCAATGGGCCGCAGTGCCATTCCGAAATCAGGGAAGAAGTGGCCGATAAGAGCTCCTATCACCAAAGCGATCATGATTTGAAAAGCGACAAACTTTTTCATCATCTCCTACCTCCTTTAAATGCATGGAAAATATTAAGAATTTTCCAATAAATAAAAATTCTAGGTGACCATGTTTTGTCCTCCTTTGGATTTAGAAAGATTTTATTTAAGAATCATTAGAATTATGAAGAAAGAAATGAAAATAGGACGATTGAAACTCTATTTATCTAACAAAAGAGCACTTCTTAAAAAACATTAAACTTTTTTAGAAAAATGTATTGACCCTTTTGTATGATCCATGGTATATTTTTATTCGTCGCTGATGACGCATCTGAAACACTGATGCTCAGACAGATACGATAAACAAACTTCAAAAAGATGTTGACTTAATAAAAACGATATGTTAAGATAATTAAGTCGCCTGATTAAGCGCCCGTAGCTCAATTGGATAGAGCGTTTGACTACGGATCAAAAGGTTAGGGGTTCGACTCCTCTCGGGCGCGCCAATAACGTTTAACCACGCGGGTGTAGTTTAGTGGTAAAACCTCAGCCTTCCAAGCTGATGTCGTGAGTTCGATTCTCATCACCCGCTCCATTTTAAAAGATGATCTTTGAAAACTAAACAAGACAAAACGTACCTGTTAATTCGAGTTTTTATAAAAAAATCCTATGATACATCATAGGTAGTCAGTCAAACTGGCGAAAAGCAAAACTTCGGTTTTGTACTTTTTCGGAGAGTTTGATCCTGGCTCAGGACGAACGCTGGCGGCGTGCCTAATACATGCAAGTCGAGCGGACAGAAGGGAGCTTGCTCCCGGATGTTAGCGGCGGACGGGTGAGTAACACGTGGGTAACCTGCCTGTAAGACTGGGATAACTCCGGGAAACCGGAGCTAATACCGGATAGTTCCTTGAACCGCATGGTTCAAGGATGAAAGACGGTT